>NZ_CAMPPT010000008.1:0-180197 GCF_946902305.1 Clostridium sp. Marseille-Q5894
AGTATAAAATAAAGTGCGGATATTGTCTAAAATAGTATAACAAATTTAATTAATCGTGATGATTTTACATTTAATACTGTCTAATTTAATTTGAAAAAAGTTAGTTAAATTAATTCGCTAAACAACACTCTTCTTTTACACCATTTTCTCCCCTCCGTCGTAATCTTCCATATCCCTGATTTGTTTTTATATCACCAAATGTTCCTTCTGTTTCACTGCTTCTCTTATTTATTAGTTTTTTTCCTTCTTCGCTTTCCAGATTCTCTCTGACCTCTTTTTGATATTCCTCTAACTGGTAGTTATGATTAATTGTTCGTCCTGATTTTGATTTTGTACATCTGCTTCTTAGTGGACACCCTTCACAGTTTTTATTTCTAAACAGAAAATTTAATTTCTCATAATCACTTCGTTCATCAATTGTGACTTTTTCTAATTCAAATTCATGTCCTGCCGGACATATGAATCCTCCTTCTTCTGTCCTTTTCATATGGTTTTTTTTAAATCTGTTTTTATCATTTGTTTTTTCTTTCTCTTTGTAATATCCACTATATTTCATATACAACTCGATATTATGTTCTTTACAGTATGCATAATTTTCATAACTTCCGTATCCTGCATCAGCCGGTGTTTTCTTAGGATAACATCCATATGCTTCATAATATTTTTCCATAAATGGTATATATGTATTTATATCATTACCGTCACTGCTGATATAAATATTTCTAATTATTCCATCGCTCACGCCTATTTGGATATTATATCCCGGTTTAAATACATTTGTATGATTATAATAATCATATTTCATATGCATAAAGGTTGCATCAGGATCTGTCTTGGAAAAACTGTTCCTTTCTCCCAGAATGTCCATATGAATTGTATATTCAAACATCTTCATCGCGTGTTCTTTTAATTCATCATATAATTTTTGAATATCACTTCTTCTTTTGCCCCTGCCATGTACAAAATCAATATCTTCATCTTTCATGTATTCTTCTATCCTATCACTGATATTCAATAAATAATCGATACTTGGCTCTTTTAGTAATGAATATCTTAGATTGATATTATTTTTCTTAAAATATCTATTGATTCTGTCAATACACTGATTAGTCTTTTTCCAGCGTTTAGTTCTGTTTCTGATCGTATTAGCACGCCAAACAAAAGTATTTTTATTAGCATTAGCTTCATATTTAGTCCCGTCGATACATAGGACATCAGTATTGATATTCATCTTTTTTACAATATACCTGTTGATTTCATAAAAAATATCATCGATAGACATCTTTAAATCATCATTGATGAATCTTTGGAAAGCCATATGGCTGGGACACTGATTCTTAGCGATAAACATATATCTAATATCAGTTTTACAAAGACGTTCAAGGCGTCTGGTAGAAGCATAGCCGTATTCAGCTTTAGCAAGCAGAACTAAAACGAACATCATAAAGGAATCATAACCATGTGTATTTCTGTGAGAGAAGTCGACATACTTATTTATATTTACCTCCCGAGCGACTTCTAAAACAGTTCTACAAATATCATCATGGGGAACATCTTTTTCAAAAGAAAAAGAAAAATCCAGTAGCAAATAAGATTGAAATGAGTTATAATTTGAAGTGTTAATATTAATATTTGACATGAAAATATTATACCAAAAAAACGCTCGCTTGAGCGCTTTTTTTGTTTTATGAAGCTGTAAAATAATTATTTACTCGTTACAGCCCCTTTTTGGCGTAAGATAAACTAATTAATATTGTTGGCAATTTAAACAACAATATTGGAATTCTTCAAAATTTTCTTTCATAATATCTGGATAACTTTTTTGTTTTCACAATTAGAAATCGTCTATCATGTAACATAAATTTTGAGCTAAATCTTCTTGTGATAAATATATAATTGTGTGATATTACTCAGTTTTATGATTACTGACCTATCTTAAAAATAAATCATTTTTATTTATCTATTAAATGAATTTAACATTATTGGATAATTACGATAGTAACACAACTTTGATAAACAGAATGACTACAAGATAACATATTTATTAATATGTAGATAATATACGATTGCTTTAATATTAGTTTGTGGAAAAACACGAGCTAATATTTCTTTATAATAATCCATTTGTGGTTTATGTAACGATTTCAGTATATCATCAGAAGTGGTTTGTTTAATATTATCGGTTTTATAATCAATGATCGTAACATCATTATCATCAATGCAAATGACATCGAAGATACCATGAATAATTTGACCATCTTCCAACATTGAAAATTCTTTTTCTTTATATAGATGTTTGGTATTACACATTAATTTAAATACATCACTATTTACAAAATTTTTAAAATAATCATAATATTTATTAATTATTTGCCATGATTCTGCATCATAAAGACCAGATTCTTTTAAATAAGTTAGATTGGTATCTAAATCTAAATCAGGTTTAATATCAAGATGTTCAAGAACACTATGAATAATAGTACCTCGCGTAGTTGGAGCAATATTAGAATCATCGATATCATAGCTTACATCTTCAAAGATGCGATCACCATCTTCGATTTTTCTCGTGACAGCAATTGCTTTATCTGAATTGATCAAGTAAGGATATTTAAAATTATTGTAACGGTAATAGTCGTTTAAATTAAAAATTGTTTCTTTTTTATTGGTGATGATGATTTGTCTTTCAATTTCTTCATGGCTAAATATTGTAATTGAAAATTTACTATGTTTAGTATTTTCCTGAATTAAATTTTTACTTTTATTAATCATGATAGTTTGAAAATTATGTTTGATCTCATCAATTATTTCGTCAGTATTTTGATTATTTAATAATTTTTTGTTAAGACCCTGATTAATAATATCATCATGGGACATTAAAGATATGCCCAACCAGTCCAAATAACTATTCTGTTTTCTCGCATTATCATATAGAATCACTTTGTCTTGACAACGGGAATTAATAATCATGTCATTATAATTGTTAATTACATATTTTTGCCATTTAATGATATCTTGGGGCTCTTTAATTAAACCAGTTAAAATAAGTTTTTGAGAGGCTCTAGTTAAAGCAACATAAAAAATGCGCATTTCTTCATTTATAGCTTCGTTAGTCTGATAGCTGGCGATTATTTTACGATACTTATTTTCATATTCGATGACAACATTTTGGTAAGGCTCAAGCTGTTGCTTTAAGCGCGGTTTGATTGCAATACCTAATTTTTTATCACTGATGATTCTTTCTCGGGCATCCTGCTGGTTAAATTTATTTTGAAGATTTGAAACAAATACAACAGGAAATTCTAATCCTTTAGATTTATGAATCGTCATAAAAGAAACAACATTATCATCATTGCTGGCAACCATTGCTGGAGACATATTTACACCATTTTTCATCATTTGATCAAATTTAGTGACAACTGTATGTAAAGAATCATCTTTCATTTCTTCCATTTTATGAAGCAGTAATTCAAGATTTGCAATCCTTTGAACACCATTTATTAAAGAGGCAAAAAAACTTAAGTATTCACTATCTTGATAAAATTTATTTAGGCCTTCTTTTACAGTATGTTGATTAAAATATTGGCGCATACCATGGTAATAATCAATGAATTTTTCTAGGTTTTGATAATTCGTTTGCTTTGTTTCAATATATTTTATTACATTATCATACATAGATAGACTATCATCGCTTCTAATAGCAGCGAGCATATTTTCATCAAAACAGCTAATTACAAAATTTCCTTTTAATAAACTAGTAAAAGCAATATCATCTAAATGATTATCAAATGCTTTTAAAACATTGATAATGCTAATTATTTCGGGAGCTTGTAAAAAACCTTGGGATAAAACAATATGACTAGGAATATTATATTGCGAAAATATTTTTTTAAATGCAATAAAACTGCGAGTGTTGCGCATTAAGATGACAATATCTTTATAATTGGTAAGTCGCGTAGTTTTATCAAAATTATCTAATTCAAGCTTACCGACAATATCCTGGATCTTTTTAGCAACCATTTTTGCTTCAAGTTCGGCGTCACCTGAACTTGTATTAGTTTGATATGATAGAAGTACTTCACTAGTAAACCGTGTTTCTTCATCAAGGCGTTTTGTCGCTTGTTTTTTTACTTTAGATAAGTCACTTAATTCTTGGGCACCTTCTTTTCTTAAAAAATCATAATTTAATTTAGCACTCTCATCTAAATAATAATCAAGACCACCAATGTTGGTATCCATAATTTGATTAAAAATATAATTAACACTGTCAAGAACAATTTTATTAGAACGATAATTAAATTTAAGATCTATTCTTTTTGTATTAGGAAGGTGATTAAAAGTTAAATATTTTTCATTGAAGATTTCGGGATCAGCTTCTCGAAAGCGATAAATTGATTGTTTCATATCTCCAACCATAAAACGATTTATTTTAGGCTCTTTTAAATCAGCAATCTTATCGATCAAAGTTTCTTGTATTTGATTAGTATCCTGATATTCATCGATCATGATTTCTTTTAACTGTTTATATAATAAATCAGCAATACCATATTTTGGTTCTAATAATTCTAAGGCATTAGCCTCTAAATCATTAAAATCCAAAATATTATGATTTTGTTTATACTCTCTATAAGCTTGTTTAAATTCTTTTAAGTAAGCAACAAGTTTTTCTAAAGGAACGATGGATGATGATAAAGTTGATTTAAATTCATCAAAATCATCATAAACAAGATCTTTAAATTTATCTTTATAAAATTTCACAATATTATTTTTAAGACGATTATATTCTGTCTTATATTCTTCATTATCATCATTAAATAACCCTCTACTATCATAGCTTTTAATTAAAGTAGCATTACTAGCGATGATTATTTTATCTATTTGATTACTATTTAAAGCTTCAATAACATCATGATAGTACTTTAGATGTGTGTCAAACGGGCTTGGCAAATCAGCCTTTTTAGGTTTATCAGGACCAAAAGGGTTTTGATAATAAAATGATAAATTATGATCACTAGCAAAAGCGGCTAGTTCATAAACTTTATTTAAACCCATATTAGCCTGCATTTTTAATAATTCGATAATCTTTTGATTAATTGGCCAAGAATTATAGGCATCATCATTACCATTGATGATATGTTGATAGATCGTGGTTTTAATTTCTTCAAGATAATTATCAAAATTGTAAATGGTGTTGCTTAGATTTTCAAATTTAAAAATAGCATTTTTAAATTTACTGAAATAATATTCAGGAAAATATGTACTCATAAATTCAATAAAAGCTTCATCATTACTCCATTTTTGAATACATTGATCAAGAATTTGGTGTTTGATAATAACTGGATCGGTACAAATATCAAACTTACTGTTTAAATTAATTAAATAACCATACTGTTTCAATAAAGTGCTGCAAAAGCCATGAAAATTAGTGATATAAGCTTTAGGTAATAAATGCTTTTGTTTTAATAAATGTACTTTTAGTGATTCAGAAATATTTTCTTGAAGACGTTTTTCTAATGCTGTTTGTAAACGCTGTTTCATTTCTAGGGCAGCAGCATTAGTAAATGTCAAAACTAGTAGTTCATCCACGTTATAAGCATCTTCTTCAATTAAGGCCATGATACGATTTACTAAGATCTTTGTTTTTCCTGAACCAGCAGGTGCCGAAACCAGAATTGAACAGTTACGGGTAATAACAGCTTCATATTGGCCATCATTTAATGAGTTAATCGACATTATTAACTTCCTCCTTGATTAAATATTCAAGATTTTCAGTGTTTACTAATGTATAGTCATTATAGAAAACATCAAAATTACATAGACTTCGATAATTACAATAGTTACATGGATTTACTTTGGTATGAGTCGTGGCATCATCACTTCCCTTAGGATTAATTTGGATATTACCGGAAATAAGTTCTTGATATAATTCTTGGATGTGCTTGTTGACATAAGCTAGAAGACGTTCAAAAGAAAAACTACTTAAAATATTTCCTTTATAACAATCGTCTTTTTTAACAAACTTAGCTTTAATAACCGTCGATTCTTTTTCGATAGAATTATCAATAGCTTCGATTACTTCTTCATTTACATAACCATTCATCTTGTATTGTTTAAAAAAGTTAATACTATTTTCTTCCTCGGTTATTTTTAATGAACTGGCAAGAATTCTTTTTTTAGTATTAAAATATAGTAACGCGCCTTTATCTAGCTTCATTTGTTTTGTTAAAGCGTCCAAATATAGCAGCATCTGAATATTAAATCCCTGGATAGCTAAAGAAATATCAAGATCTTTATTACTGGATTTATAATCGATGATTTTTAAATAATTATTATATTGATCAACGCGATCAACAATGCCATTAAATTTAAAATCATGATAATTATAATTTATTTCTACTTCATTATTAATAATTTTAAAATCAGTAATTTTCATTTGATTAATTAATACAATTATAGTATTAATTAAATCTTCTTTGATCATTGTAATAATAAAATGATTAGTACCATATTTTAATTTATCATTTAAACCATTAATGTCAATGTATTCATCAACATGTTTATTAATCAGTTTTTTTATATAACTATGATCAATTTTTTGCACAGCATGACTATCTTTAAATAATGGTGAGGTTTTTTCTAAAACATAATGAGTAATAGTTCCAATTTCATTGATTTGAAAAAGAGGTTGTTTAAATGGATAAATTTTTAAACCGTACTGATTAAAATATTTATAAGGACAGCTGTTATATGTTTCTAGTTTACTTGATGAAAGTTGTGAAGAAAATAAAGGAATAGATAAATGATCTGGTTGATTGTTACTTTGTTTATAATGTTTGATTATGGTGTTTAATTGTTTAGAATCAGGATCTTGTTTATTTAAAAGATATAGTTTGTTTTTTAAGCTATGATGTAAATAATCGTTTTGAGGATCGATTTTTGTAATAGAAAACATTTGTGTTAATTGATTATATAAAGAAGATTTTAATAATGGTTGACCATCAATAGTAGCGTTACTAAAGCAAATTGCAGTAAAATTGGTATTACTGTTTAGTGCTTTTAAAATATTATTTTGATTTAGACCAATTTGATAATTTAAGTCAGGCAAATTTAATATTTGATAGTCTTGATCTAATAAGATACCAGTGTCTTTATACTGAGCTGGGACAATTGTTTCGTTTACACCAACTAAATATATATCTGAACATTCAAGAATGCCGCTGTAACATTGATTATAATTTAATAAGTAGAGGTGGTCACTACAAATTTGTTTATCTTCTTTTAAAACCGGTTTTAATTTTTCAACAAGATAATAAAAATCTTTTATTGTAAATGTTTGTAAACTAGTTAAATTATTAAAAAAATTGATCAATGCAGCCTGATTTTGACTATAAATAATTTCATTTTTTATAAACGATAGCATTACAGAGCTAAAATCAGTTAAAGTACAACAATTAGTAAAATTATATTTTGCTGTAAAAGGATCTTCAATAACACCAGTTTCTAAATAATTTTTTTTGATTATATCTAAATAATTAAAATCACTATAGCCATTAATAACTTTTGTTTCCAATAATTCAAGCAGATCATTATCATCATTACTGCAGCAATATTTAAGCCATGATAAACAAGCTTCAAATTCTTTGAAAATAATTGTTTTTTTAATGTTGTGAGGAATATTAAAATTATCAAGAGTTTCAGTAAGCAGCTCTAAATATTCTTGATTAGGATAATATATGGCAAAATCATGATAATGCATTTTATTATCGACGATTTTTTGATAGATATCTAAAACGACACTTTCAATTTGAGCTTTTGGGGTTGTCTGTGCTAAGCTGTATAAAGGTGTTTTATGAGGAAATTTTGGGGCTTGAAGCGAGAATAGATAGTTGTTTAAATGATTAAGATAAGAAGAATCAAAATTATCGAAATAATCATCACCTTTAATTTTTTTAAAAGGGGTATTTAAATCACGAGAATCATTACAGTCATTGATTAAAATAGTTACATCACAGTATTTATCGATTTCCTTTATTAATTGAAAACAGCGTTTGTTTAATATTTTTTCAGTTATAAAAATATAGTGATTATTTGCAATGTTATTATTTATTTTATTAGATAATAATTTTTCATACTGATAACATTTAAAATCAGGAATTTTTTTTAAAAGCAGTTGATAGAGTTTAATGATCGTTGTTATTTTTTCTTTAGATAGTAGCGGTAAATTATTTAATTGTGGGTCGTTGATTTCTTCTAGGTAAAATAAGTCAAATATATTTATTAACTCATAAATTAAATGCATCTTATTTTCTGTATTAAAAAGATTATTTGAATCTTCGATCAATTCTTTAGTAATTAATATTTTTTCTAATATAGATAATTTTTCATATTGATAAAGATGATAATTATCTAAGAGCTTTTTCAATAAATTATTATAATTAATAATTTTTAAATTAAACAAAGTATCAGTATATTTAAAAAAAGCTTCTTCAAAAAATAATGGATCATCAACAATAAAATAATATTCTGAAAAAGGATTATTTTTAGCAGCTTTTATACTATCAATAATTACTTTTTTTATTTTTAAACTGTATTCTAAACCACGATATATTTTCATTTACTAAACCTCCGTACTTTTTATTCTATCATATATTAAATAATTATGCTTTAATAAATATTCAAAGATCAATAATCTAATAAGTATTATTAAAAGAAAAATTTAATATTTTTGATACAAATAATTTTTGAAATATTCACAAATCAATAAATATCTTAAAACATAAATTACAAAATAGAATATATTAAGTTATGTTTATTAAAATAAAAAAGAGAAACTAGTTTAACTAATTTCTCTATATGCCAATTTAATGACATGACCCAATGGGTTCATTTTGCCCAAATTATTTAACTGTTACGTTTTGAGCTTGTGGTCCACGATCAGTTTCGTTAATGTCAAATTCAACGATTTGACCTTCTTCTAAAGTTTTGAATCCTTCAGCATTGATAGCTGAAAAGTGTACGAAGATATCTTTTCCATCTTCATCATTAGTAATAAATCCAAAACCTTTTTCCTGATTAAACCATTTAACTTTACCTGTACTCATTCACTGGTACCTCCTTGAAAGATGTGCAAAAAGGAAATACTCTATGTAACTCTAAATCACAAATATTGGATTGCGCCGGTACATAAAGGAATACAATCTTCTAATACTTGTGATACTTTGAAAATTATATTGCTACTTTTGCCCTTTTATATTACCACATTTTTTTAGATAAAGCAAATTGTTTAGGTAAATGCTTTGATTTTTTGTTTAGGATATGCATTAGTAACTAAAATATAAGAAGAATTTATGAATTATAATATTGAGATTAAATGCTTATTAACAATAGATTAAAAACATGTTAAAATAATATATAGCAAAATTATATAAAGAGCTAATGATAAGGATTCGAATGGTTTTTATGAAAAGTTTGATAATTTGAATTAGCTAGAAGTATGTGAAAACTTTGAAAATTTAAGTAGTTATCTTTTTTAGAAATTAATATGTTTGTTTAGTCTTAGAAATTAGTATAAGCAATATTTTAATAGAGCACATAATGACTTTAATAATAAAGATATTTGTGTGTTTTAATATACTTATTTAAATAGTGAGTTAAATAAGTTTATTGTTTTAAAAGTAAAATTTTTTATTAATGATGTAATAACTGCTATATTTAATTTATAAAATTTAATATAGGTTACAAACTTAAAACTCAGCATACTTAAAGATGAAGTATAGTAAAAATATTTAAAGTTGTTAAAATCATAAATATGGGTTTATTTCATATATTTCAATTCTTTATATTTTTTTACCGTAATCAGCCACGGTTTAAATGGTTGATAGAAAGGAGAAGGTATATTTATAGATAGCTAATGCAGTGGTTATTTATAATATACTAGAAGATAAATATGCCATTTATTTCATTTACGACAAATCATAAACTAACTCTTAGACAAGAGAATGATATTGCTAAAAAGACAGGTGAATTAATTACGATCTTACCTGGTAAAAAAGAGGAAAATTTAATGCTTCATTTAGAAGATAATCAAATTATGTATTTTAGAGGTGAAGATATTCCATGTATGATGATAGCTATAAAATTATACAAATCAATTGATTTTGAAGCTAAAAAGAAATTCACTGAAGAACTAATAAAAATGATCAAGGATACAACTAATATTGATCCTAAAGATATATATGTTTCATTTGATGAGTATCAAAATTGGGGAAAGCAGGGAACGCTTTTCTAGTTAATATATAGTAATCAATTACTGTATTTTGGTAATAGAATAAATTTTAAAAGATAAGAGATGATTTTGACTATCAATAACTAAAAATAAGAGATTTCAAAAACTGTATATTTATCAGCGAATAAGAAATCTCTTTTTTATTTTGTATTAGAAATTGGACGGATCAATTTTATTTTTGATAATGAGTGATTATAACTAATGTACAGTAATTGTAAAATAATGGTTAAATGTGAATAGTTGGTCAAAAAGGAATGTTGAGGATTAATTTATAGTAAAAAAGAATGATAAATATTTAATCTGGCATCATTTAATACATCTTTAAATATAAGATGTATATAAATTTAAAAAGTAATTAAGTAGAAGAATAATTATTTTTAATAAGAAAGTTCAAAATTTTGAATTTTTTATTTATTATTTTTTTAAATGTACCAAAAAATTAATGTATATAACCAGTTGATATTTTACATATTTGAAGAGATAAAGTAGAATTAAAGTACTGGAGGAAAATGTATGGGAGATATTAGCAATGGTACAAGAATTTTGTTAACAGAATATCTTTTAAAGAGATTAACGGATGAAAATCATGCTCTTTCTAGAGATGAGCTGATTTTAAGAATAGGTGAGTTAGGAACTAGCATATCAAGTAATACTATTAAGGCTGATATTGAATCGATAAAATCATTCAACGATATTATTAATGATCATCAAGATAAATTATTAGCACCTTTCAATGCTTCTGAAAGTGGAAGAATTGAGTATACTACAAAGCAAAAAAGGGGTGCATTTGTTGAAAAGACATTTTATAATGATGTCGAATTAATTGTATTAACAAGGCTATTACGGAAGTGTTTATGTTTAGATAAAAAAAGTAATTCTAAATTAATTGAAAAGGTATTGTCGGACACATCATTACATAAAATCAATCAATATCGTTTATTAGATGATTTAAGTGATGAAGATTTTCAAAATAACACTCTTACTTATTTAGATAAAATAATTAGTGCTGTAAATAATTTTGCTTGTGTATCATTTAAACGATTAGATTATGTTGTAAATGAAAATGAGTTAAAAGAAGTTATAGCTAATAAAGCTGTTTTGATGTTTCCAACTAATATTGATATTATTGATAATCAACTTTATATGGTGGGATATCATATTAATAGTGGTGAGAATTTAGAATTAGAATATTATCGTATTGATCGTTTGGCTGAATTGAGGGTGGTAAGAACGCCTAAATATGTCCAAAATAAAGTTGCGTCATTTAAGGATAAAATTTGGCAGTTTAATGATCCTCTACATATTGCAAAGAACGTCTTAGTAAATTTACAAATTAGAGTATATGCAGTTAATAGTAATAAAGTTTTTGAAATGTTGCGTGATCGTTTTAAAGAGAGTGCTTTTATAGTTAACCAATTTCATCAATTTGTAGATATTTCGATTGAAAATGCTATTTATGATGAAAGTCTTGTAGGATGGTTTTTACAATTAGCTAACTATATTGAAGTTTTTAAACCGTTAGAATTAAGGGATAAGATTAAAGAAGAAATTCGGGTAACCAAATAATTTAGGGGGAAAGCCAAATTATTTGGGGGTCAACTTTAGGGGGCTAAAAAAAAGTCCGTTGAAATTTAGGGGGCACTTTAGGGGGCAACCTAAAAAATATATGAACAGGTTTAAAGGAACAACCTTTCGTTACCATTATTATCAGTGATATAAATAAAAGAATTGATGATTTCCTGTTTATGTTTTTTTAATAAGTCAGAAAATTCTCTAAACATAGCTAATGATGAATGAGAATAAAGAATAATCAGATCATTTAAAAGAACAGCGACTTTGTTTAAATCCTTTTCTTTTGTATTGTTGAATTCAATATATTTTTCCTTTAGACGTCTTATATTCATAAGATTATTATCTAGTTGAAAAAACATTTTTTCGTAGTCATAAGTGTTTAAATAGGCTTTGAGCTTATGATTATATTCTGGTCTATCATGATAATCTATATTCTCTACATTTTTTAATAACAGCCATTTAAAGTTGTTGAGTAAATACACTTCTTTAGAAGCAGGCATGTTTTTAAAATCTAAGGGTCTGTTATGCTTTTTGCAGGATTCTTCATAGAGTTTTTTATCTCTTACCAGAAATTTCTTTTTGATGTCATTGATATAGCTGTTGATTTTTGTAAGGATCCAAGAAATAACATGAAAACTGTCAATAACAGCTATACTGTTAGGAAAATAGCGTTTTGTATAGCTGATATAGGGGTTATACATATCACAGATAAGATATCTGACCTTTTTGCGTTCATCTAAAGATATAGACAAAAAATAAGCATTCGTTGTTTCTTCCCATCTGTTGGGGAGAATATCGACAATGTCTAAGGTATTGAAATCCATGAGGACCAGAGCATAGCGATGTCTGTAGTCTATATCTAAAAATACTTCATCAACAGATAGGATTTCAGGCAGAGGAAGACGTTTAATATCCAAATACTGAAGAAAAATATAGTGGACAGCAGTATCAGAGATATTATATTTTCTGGCCACATCAGCAGTAGTGATATGAATGTTTTTCATTTCGTTAAGGATCATATAAGGGGTAATATTGGAAGACTGTTTGTATTTACTGATAAAGTTAAATTGATCATTGAAGTAAAGATTGCATTGAGGATTGGTACATCGCCATTTTCTTTGAGTAACATAAAGTATCAACTGATAACCGTCCTGTAAAATTGGATGATTGATCTTTCTGATATATCTGCCTTTTGAATGCATTCTAGAAGAACAGGCAGGACAATATTCAACTTTAAGAGATTTTTCCAAATGGATTTCTTTAACATTTTCATTAATTAAAACTTTGGTAATGATAATATCTTTATCTTCAATATTTAAAAAATTCATGATATCATTATTCATATAGTTCCTTTCATAGTATCTAGACAATATCAATGATAAAGGAACTAGAAAAAGAAACAACAACTAGTTAATTCTAGCTGTTGTTTTTTAATGGATATTTTGTAAGTCCATCCCCCTAAAGTTGCCCCCCAAAGTAGACCCCTAAAGTTGAGACCCCTAAATTATTTGAATAGCCAGAAATTCGTAAAATGAATATGATGTATCGTAGTTAAAGAGTTCGAAAAGAGCTCTTTTAAATTTTTGTAAATAAAAATTTAAAGAGAAAATTATTATTTGTACCAATTTCGATTTTAAAATATTAATAATAATTCATGCATATTTGTTTTCTCTTTCATTCATGTGTTAATTCTTCTATTTCATCAGTAACAATCATTCGCCAAACTCTATACATTTTTTTATATTTAATTTTACATGATTGCGATTATAGGCATTAATTATGGTTTTTTTATTTGATTTACTTATTTGTAAATCTGATCTTAATAACTTCATCCATTTTTATAAATGATAAAATTGAAAAAAATTTAATAAATATTATATAACTTTATTCAACAAAACACGCTGATGCACAAAATTCATTATATGAACATTTTGATAACAAATTAAATGCAATACTTAGCAAAATTGTTAAGTAAAAATTGATATATTTATTTATAACTCCTATTTAGCAATTTTGCCAAGTAGGCGCCTTATTCAGCTTCGCTAAAGCATTAAAAGTAAAAAAATTGTTATGGTTAATAACTACTGACAAAATAATACAGAAAATAAATTACCTAACAACTCATATCATGATATAATAAGAAAAATCAAGAGAGGTGTTTATATCGATGAAATGTTATTTAATGAATCAAAATAAAAAAATAACTTACATGGAATATGATGAAGACAGTAATACTATCTCCCATATCTATGAAATTATCAATATTGATTATTCTCCTTTATCTTTATATAACGCTTATAAAGATAAATCCAAAAATCTAAAAAAAGAACTAAACAATTGGTTTAAGGGAAGGGGCATTCCTTCTTGGAGAAAAGATATAGAAAGACTATTAGAACGTCTAAATATTTCTTCCACTAATGAATTATTAAATAAGGCTTATGCCCTATCATTAAGCGACCAGTACTGGATAAAACCTGAAAATGAAAATATTAGTTGGGAAGATATAAACTTTTTCAATAATGATTTTAAATACAAAGGATATTTAATGGTATCTTTAAGTTCATCTCAAAATATTAAACCGGAGATATATTCTCCAAACAATACAACAGATGGTATGCTCCAAAAAGCATGGATAATAGAAGGTAAAAATAGAATACTAGTTAAAAGTACTTACACTGCAAGTAGACAAGAGCCAATCAATGAATGGCTTGCATCTGCCATATGTGAAAGATTAGGATTTGAACACTGTCATTATGATATTGATATTATCGATAATAAAATAGTGTCCAAGTGCATTAACTTTATAAAAGATGATGAAGAGATAATAACTGCTATTGATGTTTACAGATCAAAAAAGAAAGAAAACCACATTAGTGATTTTGAACATTACATTCAAATATTAGAAGAACATAATGTTTCTAATGCAAGGCAAGAAATTGAAAATATGTTTTTTCTTGATAGCTTAATTTTAAATAAAGATAGACATATGAAAAATTATGGAATAATCAGAAATGTAAAGACGTTAGAATGGTCTAAAGTAGTACCGATTTTTGATAACGGACAATCAATGCAATGCGAAAAATTAACATATGAAATTGACTTTACTAATGATTATGGTAAATTTTTTTCAAATGTAAATAAAAGCTTTAATGATTACCTCAATTATATACAAGATCCTTCTAGATTTGATTTAAGTAAATTAGACGGTATTGTTATTGAGTTCAAAGAAAAATTAAAAAAATATCAAATGTATACGGATATGAATTCAGAACGAATAGATAAATTGTCAATTGAATTTGAAAAAAGAATAGAACAAATGAATATAATGATTGATGGCATAATCAAGAAAAGGAACTTACATAAGTCTACTGAATTTGTAGAAATAAATACAGATATTGATGAAATGGAAATGTAAAGAAGCTTAGCTTCTTTTTTTATTTATAATAATATTTTCAATTTCTTTTTTATCATTTTTACTTGGCAATTTTGCTAAGTAAGCTCTCTATTCAGCTTCGCTGAAGCATAAAAATAACATATTATTAAAATCAAAAAATTATATATCAAAACGAGGAGGAAAATTATGAATATTTGAGCACTGATAGCTATTATGGAAGAAAAAAATATTTCAACTTACAACCTTTCTAAACTTTCAAAAATGGATTCTAGTAATTTAAACAGAATAATAAATAAAAAAGTAAAGAATCCTAAAATTGATACATTATCAAGTATGAAATTTATTTTAATATTGTATCTATTTGCCTGTTCTTAATTGGATTTTTGAATTTTTTAACGATTGTGAATAGTAATGATAAAAAAGCATCTTATTATAGCACATTAATTTACTGTATAAAAAATTATTCATTAACATGGATAATTCGCTTGTTTTCAAGGATAACTTGTTTGTGAAAAAAGTTTTATAACTTTACACTTAATAGTATAATATAATTAAGAAAGGTAAGGGGATGATATATCATAATACAATTGAGATGGGCATATTCCTATTTCATACACTATCCTTGGTAAATTGTAAATAAACAAGTAAGGGAAGGATAATAAGTGTGAAAAAATTTTTAACTACATTAGTTGTATTTGCATTAACTTTAGTTTCTTTTTATCTATAAGCAGTACTTGCTGCTAGTGATGATGAATTATTATTCAATATATTTATTAAAACAATAAATGAGGTTGAAAATAAAAAAATCAATCTTGATAGGGTGGAGAGTTATTTTATAGAAAATGATATAGCAACGATAATAATATCAAATGGAAATGATGGAGTAATAATATATCAAACACCAATAAATAATGAAAATGTAATATATGAAGAATTAAAATCTTTACCTGCAGGTATGGCAGAATTAAATGAATTAAGTCTTGAATCACAAAATAGTATTTGGCCTGTGGTAAAAACGGTAGTTGAAACTACTAAAATGGTGGATAGTGGTGAAGATGTTTGTTCTACGCTGTCAAAAGAAATATTAAATTCTCTTCAACCAAATGTAAAATATAAAGCAGAGTCGTTTTTACATAAAAATCCTAATTGTCTTCCTGCACATTCACAACAATGTAACACTTATCCTAATGTAAATTGGAAAACAGTAACAACTAGGGTTTAAACTACAATAAACACTAATATTTAGACTGTATTTAAAAGGTGGGGTATTTAGTGAAAAAAAATTTTATAAACAAAAAGATTATTATTGGATTGATAATAGATATTGTATTTTTATTATTGATCTTTTATATAGATAATGAGATGGATGTATTTTTTATTATTTTTATAATAGTAGATTTAATTAGAATAATTTATTCTATTTACTCTACAATTAAATTAACTAAATTAGCAGAAACTATGGATAGTGTGAATGAAGATTAAATATTTATGAATAAAAAATAATAAATATCAAGAATTGAATTATCAAGTATTTGCGTAATTAATACATGCTTACTAATGGTCTATCACAATTGTTATTATAAAAAATGGGCATTATATATAATTATCATGATTTTATTTAATAATCATTAATTATAGAAAAATGCAATAAGAAAGTCGGAGATAAATAGTATTTCTTCGACTTTACAAATTTAAATAGAAAAAATAATTTTCTACTAATAAAGAGGAATAAATCACGCATATTTATATAAAATAAAAAGCCCAGCAATAAATGCTGGACGAAAATATTACAATTTTAAATTTTATATAGCTATACAGTGTCATCTATGCTATAAATTTTTCGATTAAAATAAAATGGGGCGGACGATGGGGATCGAACCCACGAATGCCAGAGCCACAATCTGGTGTGTTAACCACTTCACCACGTCCGCCATATATTCATCATTAAGCTATTAGTGCTTAACGCAAGAATGATTATATCTAATATTTTATCAAATGTAAAGAGAAAATATAAAAAAATTAAAATATTTTAATCTATTAGTTCAGATATATCAGTAGCAAAGTTAATTGAGTTAGGTTCGCTAAAATACATTGTATATGTTTCTGATGGGCCGTTATTATCAATTATAGTCATTACAAATTCATCTTTATAACATAATTCCATAATAGAATTCATTCCCTGGTAAGTAATACTATATGATTTATAATTCCTATCGTCTGTGCTAATTTCTAATTTTGCTCGATTTGGATATATATCCCAATCAATTAAATTACCATCAACTCCCCAATCGATTAAAATAAAAGAAATAGGATCGATAATACTGTCATCAAATTCATTATCGGATTTAATTGTAATATATAATTTACTAAACATATTTTATTCCTCCATTTATAGAATACTATAATAAATATAAACAATTATGTGATTTTTTTGGAATATTTAAGATAATAGAATGTCTTTTAGACAACCAAAAAATTCTCTTATGTAATAATGTGGTGCTGTATATAAGTTTTCTTTAGCACTATATGTATGAGCAGTTAAATTATGCTTGTTTGCAAGCAGTTTGCTTCGATAACAATGAAAGCCGTTTGTTATGATCGTCACACTGTAGTTGTTCTTATTTAATGAATCAATAATTTTTTTACTATAAATGATATTTTCGTTTGTATTTGTACTTTTATCTTCTTCAATAATTAAACTTTCATTAATACCTTTATCAACAAGATATTTTTTCATTGCTTTGGCTTCACTGATTTCTTCACCATTACCGCGACCGCCACTAACAATAATTGGTGTTGTTGGAAATGTCTGATGGTAATCAATGGCAGCATCTAAGCGATATTTTAATGAATTAGATGGAGTACTGCCATTCAAGCGGGCTCCTAATACGATTATATAATCGCTTGCTTCATTATATTGATTACTTATTTCGTGTATTATTGATCCTTCGATTATTATAAATATGGATAAACTAAAAATTCCGATTCCTTTAATGATATAATTTAATTTAAGTGGTAATTTAGATAAAATACTAAAATGTGTTTTTAGTTCATAGCTGCCGTAAAATCCAGTGATAAAAGAAAATATTGGGTAAGCGAGATATGCTGGAATAAAACGCGAATTTGCAATAACGAGGACAAAGTATCCTATTGATAATATTGATAAAATAATTAAAGTAGAGTCAAATAATATACAATTTTTTTTCATTTAAAACACCTCTAATATCTATATAATACCATATGATCATATAGTAGTTTCTTAAGAATATTTAATTATAGTAAAAATGTTATTTCAGCAGTATAATAATATTGTGTAGGAATGTGGAGGAAGAAAAAATGAAAAAGAAAAGATTTGAAAAATTGGGAATTGAACCATCGTTATTAGGTTTTGGATGTATGCGTTTTCCTTTGAATGAAGATGGTAATATTGATGAAAATGAAGCTGAAAAAATGATTGATAAGGCGATTACATCTGGTGTAAGTTATATTGACACAGCTTTCCCTTACCATAATGGTGATAGTGAGCCATTTGTAGGCAAGGTTCTAAAGAAATATAATCGGGAAGATTTCTTTTTAGCTACTAAACTACCAATTTGGAATGTTTCTAGTAAAGAGGAAGCTGAAAAAATATTTTTAGATCAATTAAAAAGGCTAGATGTTGACTATGTTGATTTTTATTTATTACATGCTTTAGATAGGGATAAGTGGGCGAAAGTATTAGAATATGATATTTTAGATTTATGTGAAAGATTTAGAGATGAAGGAAAAATTCGTTATTTTGGATTTAGTTTTCATGATGAATATCCTGTTTTTAAAGAAATTTTAGAATATCATGATTGGGATTTTTGTCAATTACAGTTAAACTATTTAGATATGGATATTCAAGCAGGAATGAAAGGATATCTATTAACAGAAAAATATAATATTCCTTTAATTGTAATGGAACCAATTAAAGGCGGGGCATTAGCAAATTTACCAGAAGATATCACAGAAAAGTTTAAAAATTATGATTCTGAAGCTAGTATATCATCATGGGCACTTCGATATGTAGCTAGTTTGCCAAATGTTAAGGTTGTTTTAAGTGGAATGTCAACTTATGAACAGGTTATCAATAATTTAGAAACATTTGAAAATTTTAGATATCTAAATGAAGATGAATTGGTTTTAATTCAAAATGTTAAGGATACGTTGAAATCACAAACGCAAAATGGCTGTACTGGCTGTGGTTATTGTATGCCTTGTCCTTTTGGGGTTGATATCCCTGCTAATTTTAAACATTGGAATAATGCTTATGTTTATAATCAACATCATAAATCAAAAGAAAATCTTGAAAACATGCCGGTAGAAAAGAAAGCAGAAAATTGTAAAAAATGTGGTTCATGTGAAAAAATGTGCCCACAGCATCTGCCTATTCGAGAAGATTTAAGGCGTGTATGTGAATATTTAAAAAAATAGCATTGGGTTATTAGAATGTTGACAAAGTTAATTTTTTAAATCAATACTTTGTCAATTTTTCTTTTATAGTATAAAAGATTTAGATTATTTGCAATTTGTTGATATATATTTAATATCATGATATTATGATATTAAATATATAAATATAGGAGAATTTGGGATATGGATGAACAGATAAACTTTAAAGAAGATGCCAAGAGTTTGAGTGTGATGGTTATTATACAGATGCTGTTGGCAGAAATACTAGCATTGATTATTGGGGTAATTATGTTAGCGATGAGATTTGATCAAGATCTTACCACTTATTTTTCACTCATTGTTTCGTCATGTGTAGCAACATATTATGTAATAAAACGTTATCAAAAAAAATTTTCTTTAAAAATATCTTATAAAACAGATGAAAATTTTGATGTTTTAACTTATTTGAAATTTGTAGTAATGACATTAGGAGCCGCGTGGCTTGCTAGTATGATTATAGGGTATATCATGGAGCTATTATCAGGAGTTATAATATTTGATACTCCAGAATTTTTGGCTAAATATGATCTTGTAACGAATATTTTTTTATGTATTAGTACGATTATTGTTGCTCCAATAACCGAAGAATTATTATTTAGAGGAATTATGTTAGGTAAGTTAAAACAATATGGAAATGTATTTGCGATTGTTGTTGTATCGATTTTATTTGGGCTTTTACATGGGAATTTGCCTCAAACAATACCAGCTTTTGTAACATCACTGTTTTTATGTCAATTAACATTAAAAAGCAATTCAATTGTTCCAGCAATTTCAATTCATATAATAAATAATGCGGTTGCTCAATTGGCGGATATCAATAATGCACTTTTTCGAATATTTTTGAATGCAATAATTATTATTGTAATAATAACTGCTATTATTTTGATTATTAGAGAATATAGAAATGGCAGCAAATATAAAATTGAATTTAAGGTGACAAATTATTTTAAAAACTGGGCGGGAATATTGATTTTGATTTTTACGATTCTTTCAATTATTGGATCAATACAAATAATTTAAAAAGCAGAAAATTATTTTTTGGATAGAATAGTTTAAAACAGCTTATACTTTAAAAATAAGCTGTTTTAATTTTATATGATATTGACTATAGTCCTAAATCGTACTAATATATAAGTATGATTTCAGACTATGAGGAGGCAGTATGTTTAAACAGAATCAAGAATTAAAAGAATATTTTTGCTTATATCGAGAAGCAGATAATTTTTATCATGAGATTGCTTTACAAATCGGCTTATCAGACAGTGCTTTTTTTATTTTATTTTTTCTATTGGAAAATGGTGAGGGATGTTTACAAAAAGATATTTGTCAAATGTGCTCAATTAGTAAACAGACAATTCATTCAGCAATCAAAAAGTTAGAAAAAGATGATGTAATCTATATTAAACAAGTAAAAAAAGATAAAAGAATTTATTTAACATCATATGGTCATGAATTGTTGAATAAAAAAATCATGCCAATTGCATTAATGGAAAATGCAGCCTTTGAGGAAATGGACATTGAAGAAAGACGAGAATTAGTAAGATTGACAAAAAAATATTTAACATTTTTTAAAGAAAAGGTTACGCAATTATGAAAATACAATTATCTGATCATTTCACATTTCAAAGATTATTACGTTTTACTATTCCCTCGATTGCAATGATGATATTGACATCTATTTATAGTATTGTTGATGGCTTATTTGTTTCCAATTTTGTAGGGAAAATACCATTTGCAGCATTAAATATGATGTATCCTTTTATGATGGCGATTTCAACTGTTGGTTTTATGTTAGGAACAGGTGGCAGTGCTGTAGTTGCAATTACATTAGGTGAGGGGAAAAAACAAAAAGCACAAGAATATTTTTCGATGATTATTTATGTTGCAGCAGTGATAGGCATCATTGTTTCAATAACTGCAATTATTTTTATGAAACCCATTGCTTTAATGCTCGGGGCTAGTGCGCAGATGCTTTTAGATTGTATTATTTATGGACGAATCTTAGCGGCTGGAATAACTGCATTTATGTTACAAATTATTTTTCAGAGTTTTTTTGTGACAGCGCAAAAGCCGGAAATGAGTTTGAAAGTATCACTTGTTTCAGGAATGACAAATGTTATTTTAGATTATTTATTTGTAGTGGTTTTTAAATGGGGACTTGCTGGAGCGGGGATTGCAACGATATTTGGGCAGTTTATCGGGGCAATCATGTCAATTGTTTATTTTATCAAAGAGAACAATAGTCTTTTACAACTGGTGAAGACAAGATTTTATAAACGGATTTTATTAAAAGCCTGTACCAATGGTTCGTCAGAATTAATGACCAATATATCTGCTTCAATAATTAATATTTTATACAATTTTCAGCTAATGAAAATTGCAGGAGAAAATGGAATTGCGGCTTATGGGGTGATTATGTATGCAAGTTTTGTTTTTTCAGCTATTTATATTGGTTATTCAATAGGGACAGCTCCGATAATTGGCTATCATTATGGTGCAAAAAATGATAATGAATTAAAAAATCTTTTTAAAAAAAGTTTAATAATTATTGCTCTAACTGGAGTTATGATGACAGGGTTAGCTGAAATTTTTGCCTCACCATTAGCAAAGATCTTTGTTGCATATGATCAAAAATTATTTGATATGACATGTCATGGATTTAGACTGTATGCTTTTTCTTTTTTGCTTAGTGGCTTTAATATTTGGGGTTCAGGATTTTTTACAGCATTAGGGGATGGCTTGATTTCAGCTATTTTAGCGTTTTTAAGAACGCTGGTTTTTCAAATTATTGTTGTTTTGTTTTTACCGCTTATATTAGGATTAGATGGAATTTGGCTATCTGTAGTTATTGCTGAAGTACTTGCTTTAATTATTACGTTGTTTTTCTTTATCAAAAAGAAAGATAAATATCACTATATTTAAATGTGGTTTTAATAAATAAAAGCTGAGGTCATTTAACTAGTTTATTTATTGATGTTTTATTTGAAAATATTTAAAATAATTCGTTAAAAAAATGGTATAATTTTATCGATTATTATTAGTTAAGTACGTTGTAATAATATTAGAACTAAAAATATAGTATGAAAAATTCAGCTAACTTAAAATAATCAATGGCACGGCTGTTAAATTTTGACAGGTTAAAAATAAAACTTAAAGAAAGGAATGGTGATATTTTGCGTTATTTAAATAGAAAATCGAATTATGATAAGTATCCGGTGACAAATATTATTGGATATGATGATGGGATTGAGGGATATGAAGCAATTGCAAAGAAAATCTTAGAACATTTAGGTGATAAAAAAATAATAGTTGTAGATTGTTATCCAGGTGTAAACGATGAAGAAGTATTAACAGCATTAATAAAGGGATTAAAACCTGATCGTGTTATTAAAAGTGCTGATATGTTCTATGATGAGGCAGTATTAACCTCTATGATGTCGAAGCATTTAACAGATGATCGTGTAAGAGGAATAATGTACTATGGACAAATGAGGGATTTTATTGATGAGAAAAAAAGAAGCATATTTCAAACACAGATGAGTAATTGTGCTGGAATTTGCCTTATTTATGGTGTTGGAGCAAGTTTAATTACAAAAGGTGATCTTCTCGTTTATGCAGATTTGGCAAGATGGGAAATTCAATTAAGATACCGTAAAGGAATGCCAAACTTCAAATGTCATAATAATGATGAAGATATTCTAAGAAAATATAAACGCGGTTTCTTTATTGAATGGAGAATAGCTGATAAACTTAAACGTGATTTATATGATGAAATTGATTTTTATTTAGATACAAATAAGGCTGATCAACCTAAGATGATTTCTGGTGAAGCTTTTAGAGCAGGATTAAAACAAATAAGTCGAAGACCATTTAGATTAGTCCCATATTTTGATCCTGGTGTTTGGGGTGGACAGTGGATGAAAGAAGTATGTGGATTAGATTCAAATGAAGATAACTTTGCCTGGAGTTTTGACGGTGTTCCAGAAGAGAATAGCCTTTATTTGAAATATGGCGATATTGTTATTGAGACACCAGCTATGAATGTTGTTCAATATCAACCAGAAAATTTATTAGGAGAAAAGAATTTTGCACGTTTTGGAGCAGAATTTCCGATTAGATTTGATTTTCTTGATACTATGGAAGGACAAAATTTAAGTTTGCAGGTTCATCCTTTAACTGAATATATTAAATCTCATTTTGGGATGACCTATACTCAAGATGAAAGCTATTATATTTTGGATTGTCAAGAAGGTGGCGGAGTCTTTTTGGGGCTAAAGGAAGATATTCAAAAATAAGAGATGATCAATGAATTAAAACGAGCTCAAGCTGGCGAAGAATCATTCAATGTACAACGTTATATCAACTTTTTTGAAGCAAAAAAACATGATCATTATCTTATTCCCGCTGGAACAGTTCATTGTTCATCAGCAAATTGTATGGTTTTGGAAGTTAGTGCGACACCATATATTTTTACATTTAAACTTTGGGATTGGGATCGGCTAGGATTAGATGGTCTTCCCCGTCCGATTCATATTGAAGATGGCAAAAAGAATATTCAATGGAATCGTACAACAACATGGGTGAAAGATAATTTAGTTAATCATTTTGAACTTATTGAAAATAATGATGACTATACCGAAATTAAAACAGGATTACATGAATTAGAATTTATTGAAACCAGAGTTATAACAAGTCGTACAAAAACTTTTCATCAAACAAATGATGGAGTTAATATGTTAAATCTGGTAGAAGGAACAAGTGCAGTGATTGAAAGTCCTATAAATGCCTTTGATCCGTTTATCTTACATTATGTTGAGACTGTTATTATTCCTGCAAGTGTAAAACAATTTACAATTAGACCAGAAGATCCAGATGAGGAAATCAAAGTTTTAAAAGCGTATGTCAGAAATTGAGATTATTTTAATTACCTATTAAAATGATCAAGATAACGTTGGATAATCAACTTTTAATAGTAAGAAGTATTATCAGTTTTTATTCGATGATCAAAGATTGAAATCTATATTTATGCTAATAGAATTCAATCTTTTTATGCTTTAGGGTGTCGATTAATATGGGGAGTTTTTAAAAGTAAGTTTATATTATGATAATCGTTATCTAAAAAATCATTAGGGATTATTATAAAATGTTTTAATTATTTTTGTTTAGTACAATAATAAATGAAAATAAAATGTTAAAAAGAACATGTGATTAATGTTCATGGATTAAAAAAATCAGAAAAGATATAAAATTATTTAAAATAATTATCTTTGACATTGAAAAAGAAAGCGATGATTTTGTTTGAAAAATTCAATTAAAGTGCTATGCTGATCATATAAGATTTTAATATTAACAATAGATAATATGAAGTGACCTCCTAAGTTGTCAAAAAGTGGATTACGATTCATAATAAGATTAGTAAAAAAACAAAATTATGAAAGTCGATACCATAACGACAATAGGAGGTCACTATGAAAAGTATAATTTATATTGGGATGGATGTCCATAAAAATACGTACAGTTTATGTGGAATCAATTCATCAACAGGAGAAGTTATTGCACAGACAAAATGTGCTGCTGAAGTAAAGAATATTCTTAAATTTATTAAGTCAGCTAAAGAAAGAATGAGTGAAGAAAATGAGGTGGATATTTTAACAGGATATGAAGCTGGATGTTTAGGATTTTCCTTATATCATGAACTTGCATACCATGATATTCCATGTGTTATATTAGCACCATCAACAATGCATGGATCAGTCAAAAATAAAAAAGTAAAAAATGATAAGATGGATGCCTTTAATATTGCCACTAATCTTATGCACGATTCATACAAAGCTGTTCATGTACCAACAGAACATGACAATGAAATCAAGGAATATATAGGTCTAAGAGAAGATGTCATCCAGTCAAGAAAGAGAATCAAACAGCAGATCAGTGCATTGGTATTGAGACGAGGATTAAGATATGAGGGGAAAAGCAACTGGACAGTGGCCCATATCAAATGGCTTGAAACGATAGAATTGCCAGTAATCGTAAGAGAAACATTAAATGAATATTTAAAAGTCTATGATTATTTAAATGAACGTATTGAAAAATATGATGAAAGGATAGAAGAGTTTTCAAAAGAAGAGGAATATAAGGAACCGGTTTCTAAAATTTCCTGTTTCAAAGGAATAGATACATTATCAGCAATGAAGATACATGTCACAGTGAGTGATTTTCAGCGATTTCCAACAGCAAAGGCATTTATGGCGAATCTGGGAATGCTTCCAGGAGAGAATTCGAGCGCGGAGAAATACAGCAATACACCAATCACCAAGATGGGGAATGCGATGGTTAGAAAGACACTGGTAGAATGTACACAGGCATTAGTAAGAGGAACAGTTGGAAAGAAATCAAAAGCGTTGAAAAAAAGACAAAAAGGACAGGAGGATGAAATCGTAGCATATGCAGATAAGGCAGTAGAAAGATTACAAAAAAGATTTAGAAGGATGGTATTAAGAGGGAAACCATATAATGTAGCTATCATGGCAGTGGCAAGGGAACTAGCAGGATTTATATGGGGAATGGAAACAGGAAGAATATAGAAGATGTAAAAAGATGTTTTCTATACAATTATGAAAATTTAAAGAAAAAATAAGAAATGGAGGACAAAAATCGAGAAAAAAAGAACACAAAATCAATGGCATAGAAAAGCCTCAAAAAAGGAGAAGCAGGTTTAGTTATCTACGGTCCTTTCTTTGTGGCATAAATAAGATATAAAAGAAGTCGCGATCTGGAATATCATAAATTATAGATGATTCACGTATATAGATAGTTAGAACTTATTTGACGAACCATTAACCTTGGAGTAGCCAATCTCCGTATAACAGAGTGGTTAACTGTCGATAAATCTAGTATTTTGGGGCTTTTGTATGCCATTGATGATAAAATTAAATAATTTTATTATGAATGTGTAATTTTCACTTGACAAAGGTCACTTCATAACAGAAAGAAGGATATGTATGAAGATTTTAGCTTTTACAGGAGCAGGAATTAGTAAACAAAGCAATATTCCTACATTCATGGAAAAGCCTGAAGTTAGAGAAAAATTGTTTAGAAATTTTGCTCAAACTCATCACGAGGAATATAACGAAGTAATCAAACAATTAAAAGCTAATATGAATGGAGCAAAGCCTAATGATGCCCATTATGCTTTAAAAGAGTATAATATTCCAATTATTACTATGAATATAGATGGGTTACATAAGCTTGCTGGAAGTGATGCATTAGAATTACATGGTGGATTGCCGGAAGATGATGAAATGGATGTAGCCTGGTCGTTGTATAATAAACCAGTATTATATGGTGATCCCGCTCCAAATTATCAAAAAGCATATGAGATGGTATATAGTTTAAAACCTGATGATATATTTTTAGTAATTGGATGTTCATTTCATACAGCGATTGCAGTGGATTTAAGAGAAGTTGCTAAAAGTAGAGGAGCAAGAATTATAGAAATCCAAGAGGATGCTGCTAGTAATGTAAGAAAATTTTTAGAACGATTATTTTAAAATAAATAGCAAATTAATTGACATTTAAACGAATAATGAGTATCATAAATCTATAGATTAAATACGATGAATTGAAATAGTAGACTAGGCATTTAGGCAAAGAGAGTACCGGGCTGGTGTGACGGTATCCAAATAAATAGTTGAATACATCAAGGAGTAGAATGTTGAATTGAGTAGGCATCTCCGGTTACACCCGTTAAAGTGTCAGAGTATGAACTATATAATAAATAGCGTACTTGATGAGGCTGATAGGGTGATCTATTAGTGAATAAAGGTGGTACCACGAAGTTATCTCGTCCTTTGATTAGGACGAGTTTTTTGTTTATTTATAGGAGGAAAAGAAAATGATTATTGTTTTAAAGCCACACACAAGTGATGAAGGTATTGAAAAAATTAAAAATTTAATTGTAGCTAAAGGAGCTCAACCACATGTATCTAAAGGGGATATTCAAACAATCATTGGAATGGTAGGTGATACGACTAAAATTGATCCTAAAGCAATTGAAGTAGAAGAATGTGTTGAAAAGGTTATGAAAGTATCAGAACCATATAAATTAGCGAATCGGGCATTTCATCCAGATGATACGATTATCGATGTTTCAGGAGTTAAAGTCGGTGGTGAAAATCTAGCGTTGATCGCAGGGCCTTGTTCGGTAGAAAGTGAAGAACAGGTAATTGAAGTTGCAAAAGCTGTTAAAGCAGCCGGAGCTAATATTTTACGCGGTGGAGCTTTCAAACCAAGAACTTCACCATATGCATTCCAGGGAATGGGATCTTCAGGACTTGATATTTTAGTAGCTGCTAAAAAAGCAACTGGTCTGCCAATCTGTTCAGAATTAATGGATGCACAGTATCTTGAAGAATTTAATGAAAAAGTAGATTTGATTCAAATTGGAGCAAGAAATATGCAAAACTTTGATTTATTAAAGAAAGTAGGAGCAGGGACAAAAAAGCCGATCTTATTAAAAAGAGGATTAAGTGCAACATTTGAAGAATGGATCATGTCGGCAGAATATATCATGGCCAGCGGGAATCCAAACGTAATATTATGTGAAAGAGGGATCAGAACGTTTGAAAGCTATACAAGAAACACATTAGATCTACAAGCAATTCCAGTAGTGAAGAAACTAACACATTTACCAATCGTAATCGATCCAAGTCACGCTGGAGGGAAATGGTGGTTAGTGGAACCAATGGCAAAAGCATCAGTAGCAGGTGGAGCAGATGGATTGATGATAGAAGTGCATAACGATCCTGAAAAGGCGTTATGTGATGGACCACAGTCATTGAGACCAGAGAAATATGAGAAGTTATTAAAACAAATCAGTAAGATAGCTGAAGTTGTCGGTAAGAAAGTATAATAAAGATCTCTACTATTAAAGTAGAGATTTTTATTAGATGATAAGATAGTTAAAATCTGATATAATTACTATAATCAAGTAATTATATACGAGGGAGAAATTATTATGATGGTAAATAGATTTCTAGATCAAATATATGAAGGCTATAGTGTGACAGGTAAAAAATATTGCTTTATTTTAGGAGCAGGAGCTTCTAGAAGTTCTGGGATTCGTACTGGTGAACAATTGATGAAAGAGTGGCATCAGTATTTATGGGCTGATGAAAGAGGCAGTGAATATATAAAAGAATGTGCTGATGATTTAGATCCCCAATACGGTAGAGATATATATAAGCGTTTTTTTAACCAGGATTATACTATTAAAAATGATGATTATTTTGATCTTTTTGATTTACGTTTTGCGGGAAGAACGAATGATGGATATTCTTTTTTGGAAAACGAATTAGAAGGTAAAACACCAAGTTATGGCTATTTTCCACTTGCAATTTTACTTGCGAATACGAGAAATCATTTAGTTATAACTACTAATTTTGATTCGCTGATTGAAGATGCTCTATTAATATACACGGATAAGCATCCCCAAGTAGTAAGTCATGAAAGTTTAGCGCCATATATTTCTGGTGAATTTAAAAGACCAGTAGTAGCTAAGATTCATCGCAGTTTATATTTCAATCCTTTAAATAGAAGAAAAGATATGGATGCTCTAGCGAAAAATTGGGAAGGTGTTTTGAAAAAAGTTCTTAAGTAATATATTCCAATCGTTATTGGTTATGCAGGTGGTGATCATACTTTAATGTCGCTGCTGGAAAAGGAATCAGGTTTATGCAAAGAGGGTATTTACTGGTGCTATGTTGGTGATAAACCAGATGAAAGAGTATATAATGTTGTAAGAAAAAACAAAGGGAGTTTAGTGGAAATAGATGGCTTTGATGAGATAATGTTTCAAATCGCTGAAAAATTTCATGAAGAAGCAAATTTTAATGATCCGGTTGAATATATGAAGCTTCAAACAGAAAAACGGTGTCAAAAATATCAAGATGAATTTAATAAGTTAAAAGAATCGTTAGAGATAAAAAATAATCAATCTAATCAGAAAAATATACTTCAAAAAGATGATATATATACATATATAGAGCGTCAAAACGCTAAAATTCATTATCGTCATAGTTGGGAAGAATTTGAAAATAAAAATTATGAAAAATCATTGGAGGAAATTGATCAAGCAATAAAATTATTTCCCCAAGAATCAAAATATTATTATAGTCGAGGAATCTTTTTACATACATTAAAAAGATTTCATGAAGCATTAGAAGATAAAAATAAGGCAATTGAATTATTACCGCAAAAAGATGATTATTATTATAGCCGCTCAATGACATTGTCCCGATTATTAAAATATGAAGAAGCATTAAAAGATATTGGTTATGCAATTCATTTAAATTCCAGTAAAATGAAATATTATAAGTATGCTATGAAATTATTAAAAGAATTAGAGGGGGATGAAAAAATAGAAGAATAATGTTAAATAATGACAAAAATGTGGTTAATTTTAAACATTACCTCATCTTTTTCTTTATTTTTCTTGCAATTAACGAAAAATATATATATAATAGGTACGTACTTTAGAGTTAAAGGGGGGAATAGTTCGATGGCAAAAACTGTAGTAAGAGAAAATGAATCTTTAGATGATGCTTTACGTCGTTTCAAAAGACAAGTTTCTAGAACAGGAACCCTTGCAGAAGCTCGTAAAAGAGAGTTTTATGTTAAACCAGGTTTAAAAAGAAAATTAAAATCTGAAGCAGCAAGAAAAAACAACAAAGGTAAAAGATAAAAAAATTTGGGCTTTTAAGCCCTTTTTTGTTTGTAAGAGAATTTAATTGAAATAAACGCATTTAGTTAAAAATAAATCATATAATTAGATAGGTGATTTGATGATATATATGGAAAATAAATGCTTATCAATTAAATTTTATGAGTGTTTGATGCTGTTAGAAAATAACATTATTGAAATAAAGATGAAGAATAATATTCTTAGAGTAACAGGTAAAGATTTAGAAATTAGATATTATAGTGATCAAGAAGTTATTATTTATGGGAAGATTGACTGCTTAAGGTTTATATGAAATTTGGATATGATTTATATGAAGTAGTTACAGAGGATATTATTACTTTATTAAAGTCATTTAAAGATGATCGTATAACAGTGTTTCAATTAAATAAAATCGATGATTTTACATATCGATTTTACCTTCCTATTTATCAAAGAATACAAGTTAGAAAATATCATTTAACAGTTATAAAAAGTGTAGGAATCTTATATTATTTATTATTATTGTTTTATCGTAAATTGAGTATGATTGGAGTTATTAGTTTTATCTTAACTATCTTTTTATGCAATCAGTTTATTTTTAGAGTAGAAATAATTGGGAATAATCCAAGTACGACAAAATTAGTAAATGAGGTTTTATCTGATAATCATATCGGTATTGGTGATAAAAAACGCTCTTATGAACAGTTGAATGATATTTATGATGATATGAAAGAAAAATTTAAAGGAAAAATAGATTATTTGAATATCTATCAAGAAGGCAGTGTTCTATTTATTAAATATACTAATAGTGTTAGTGCTAAAAAAATGGAAAAAAGTTTTGAAAATATATATGCTAGTAAAGATGGTGTAATTCAGGAGATAGATGTAAGCAGCGGCAATATTATGGTAAAAGTTAATGATTATGTAAAAAAAGGCGATTTATTAGTATCTAATACAATTACTTCTACCAGTGAAGTTGATAAGATAATAGAGACTCAAGGAATCATCAAAGCTTATACTTATATTGATTATGAAGCGAGTATTGATAAGAAAAAAATGGATGAGGGTGAGGGGTTTAGTTATTTATTATATACAATTCGTGCTAAATTAGGTACTATTGATAAAATAGATAGAGAAAAAGTTTTATCTTATGGTATAATTGATGGCAAGAGAGTATTAAAAATGCAATATATATTAATTGAAGATATTGCAACAAAAGAGGAGAATTAAATGACAGAACAAGTTAAATTAGAAGAATATAGTATAGCTCAATTAAATAATTTTTGTGGAAATCATGATGAAAATTTTAAAATGATTGAAGAAGCTTTAGGAGTAGAAATATCACTTCGTGGTGATGAACTAAGTTTAACTGGAGAAAATAATGATAATTTTAAAAAAGCTAAAAACGTGATTGCTGCTTTGCTGGGGCTGATTTCTAAAGGAATCAATATTACTCGTAGAGATGTGGTCTATGCATTGAAATTAGCTAAAGAAGATAATTTAAGTAGAATTAATGAATTATATAATGTTAGAATTACTAAAACGGCAAGTGGCAAGATGATATATCCTAAAACTTTAGGACAGAAGGAGTACTACTATGCTTTAAAAAGAAACGATGTCGTATTTGGGATTGGACCAGCAGGAACAGGAAAAACATATTTGGCTGTGGTTTTTGCTGTTGATGCTTTAAAAAATAATATTGTAAAGAAAATCGTTCTTACAAGACCAGCTGTAGAAGCAGGGGAGAATTTAGGTTTTTTGCCTGGTGATTTAAAAGAAAAAGTCGATCCTTATTTACGACCATTGTATGATGCTTTACACGATATGCTTGGTTTAGAGCAGACAGAAAGATTAATTGAAAAAGGAGTGATTGAAATTGCTCCTCTTGCTTATATGCGGGGACGTACTTTAGAAGATGCATATGTTATTTTAGATGAAGCCCAAAATACGACAGATAATCAAATGAAGATGTTTTTAACACGTCTAGGATTTAATTCAAAAATGATTATTACGGGAGATATTACACAAATTGATTTACCACGTGGAGTTGAATCGGGGTTAGTAAAAGCATTAAAAATTTTAAAAGATGTTAAAGGAATTTCATTTGTTCATTTAACAGCGATGGATGTAGTAAGACATCCTGTTGTTCAAAGAATTATTGAAAGGTATGAAGGGAAAGATGAATAAAATATTAATTATTGAAGATGATATATCTATTAATAAAATATTAAGTCATGAATTAAAAAATAAAGACTATCAGGTAGATAGTCTTTATGATGGTAAAGATGCGTGTCAAAAAATTCTTTCTAATGATTATGATTTGATTTTGGTGGATTGGATGCTACCGTATAAAGATGGGATAAAAATCATTAAAGAATGTCGTGATAGCGGCTATATCAAACCAATGATTCTGCTTACTGCTAGAAGTGATCAAGATGATATAATTTTGGGACTTGAATCGGGTGCTGATGATTATTTGACGAAACCTTTTCAAGCTAATATTTTAATTGCCAGAATAGAAGCCCATTTACGTCGTTATCATAAACATTTTAAAGGAATTTTAAAATATTTGGATATAAAAATGGATCTAACTAAGCATGAGGTTTATGTTGGTGAAAATAAAATAAATCTTACTAAAGTAGAATATGATCTATTACAGATGTTTTTGGATAATAAAGAAGAAGTTTTGTCACGGCAGGAGTTATTAATGAAAATTTGGAATTTTAACTATGATGGTGATACTAGATTAGTTGATATTCATGTTTTTAAATTGAAATCTAAATTAAAAGAAAGTCAAGCTTGTTTTCAATCTGTAAGAGGAGTTGGTTATAAACTGGTGAAAAAAGATGAATAAAAATTATCAAAAAGTTATTTTTTCATTTATTGTTGTTTGTATCTTATTGATATGGAATATTAGCTATGCATTTATTTATTTAGCTGGTTTTACATTGGTAGTGTTGTATATTATTTATGATACAAATTCAACATATTTACATCAAATCGATTTTTATTGTCGTGAAAAGGAAAATGAGATAAGAGAAGTTGAAGGAGAAAAAGATTTTAATCATAAAATACTTAATTCATTAATTAAAACAATGAATTTACCAATGATTTTTATTAATAAAGAAGGAACTATAATTTTTACAAATCAAAGTTTTAGAGAAGCATTTAATATAAAACATTTGCGAGGGAAATATTATAAAGATATTTTTAAGGGACAGTTATTAAGTGTTGTTGATCAAAGTTATATCTTTGAACGTAAGTTTTCAACTGTTATAACGATTGATGAGCGCTATTATCAAATTGAAACGACACCAGTATTTAGAAATGATATTGTTTTTGATGGCAGTATTATTTTGTTTACAGATGTTTCTCAAGTTAAAGAAATCGAAAAAATGCAAAAACAATTCTTTTCTGACATTTCTCATGAATTAAAGACACCAATGAGTGCGATTATTGGTAGTGTTGAGATCTTAAAAAAGGAAGGAATTCAAAATAAAGAAACTTTTGATGAATTTATGGGTATACTTTTAAAGGAAAGTTATCGCATGCAAAATATTATTGAAGATATTTTGGAACTTTCACGTTTAGAACAGCCTCGAGTAGTTTTATCACCAAAATTAATTGATGTAAATTTATTAATAAAAGATACAGTAGAATTATTTGAACCGCTTGCTAAAGATAAACAGTTGTCATTGATTTATCAAACTAAAATATCTCATGATCTGATGTTGGATGATACTATAATTAAAACAGTTCTTAATAATTTGGTTTCTAATGCAATAAAGTATTCTAATTCTGGTGTTATTTCAATAAAAGCGTATGATGATGATCAAAATTTAATGATCAAAGTACAGGATGAAGGAATTGGAATTTCTAAAACAGATATACCTTTGATTTTTGATCGTTTCTTTCAAGTTGATCGATCTAGAAGCAAAAAACTTGGAACAGGATTAGGATTAAGTATTGTAAAAAGAATGGTAGAACTAAATAATGGTACGATCGAAGTAGAAAGTGAGCTAGGAATTGGTTCAACATTTTCAATAACTTTGCCGATTTTAGAGACAAAATAAAGATCCTTTACAAGTAAACCGTTTTTTCACACAATATAAAAATAATTTGAACAAATTATTTATTTATGATGGTTTTGTAAAGTAAAGGAGTGTTCAAGATGGAAGATAAAAATCGTACAAATGAATTAATAGATGAAAAAGAAACAGTTGAAGATAGACCGCTAGAATCTAAAGAAACTCAAGAGGCAATGTCTAATTTAGAAGCTGAAAAGACTTCAACAAAAGAGGAAGTAACTAAAGAAAACGAAAGCCAAGAAGAAGTGTCAAATTTAGAAGCTTCAATAAAAGAAGGTGTAACTGAAAATGATATATCAAAAGGAAGTGAATCACCGGAAGTAACATCAGACTTTAAATTAGAAGAAGTAACTAAAGAAGATGTATTGAAAGAAAATGAAACTCAAGAAGTAGCGTCTAATTTAGAAGGTAATGAAGCTTCAATAAAAGAAGATATGATTGAAAATGATATATCAAAAGAAAGTGAATCATCGGAAGTAATATCTAACTTTAAATCAGAAGAAACTTTAGGGGAAGTAACTAAAGAAGATACATCGAAAGGATATGAAACTCAAAAAGTGATTGATGAAAATGTCTCACATGAAGCGGCATCTAACTATGGATCAGATAAAGTGATTGATGATAAAATTGAAATGCCAAATTCATCATCTGGTCCTGAGCCAATGAAAACAAGAATAGAAAAAAATAAAGATAGAATTACTAAATCTAATAATTTTAAATTATTCCAAATAGTTTTAGTAATCTTAGTTGTAGTTTCATTAGGCGTTAATGTCTTTATGTTTACACAATTGAATAATGGTAGTTCAAATGTTTTATCAGGTAGCGGAGCAAAAGTTGAGCAAGTTAATTATGATGTTAAGAGCTCTACAAGTGATGTTATTGATAAAGTCAGTGATAGTGTTGTCGGAGTATTAGTTTATTCAAATGGAACTGCTAGTGGTAGCGGAAGTGGTGTAGTATATCGCGTTAATGGTAAAGAAGCTTATATTATCACTAATGCTCATGTTGTCGATGGCTCAAGTGAAGTCCAAGTTGTTTTTTCTAACCAAGAATCAGTTTCTGCAACTGTTTTAGGTAGTGATAGTTATAGTGATATTGCAGTCTTAAAATTAACAGCTGATTTTGATTTGAGTGCAATTAAATGTGGTGATTCAAGTTTATTAGATAAAGGAGAAACAGTTTTAGCAATTGGTAGTCCATTAGGAATTGAATATGCTGGTACTGTTACTCAAGGTATTGTTAGTGGAACAGATCGTACAGTGTCTGTAGATTTAAATGATGATGGTCAAGATGATTGGGATATGAACGTTATTCAAACTGACGCTGCTATTAATCCAGGTAATAGTGGTGGAGCTTTAGTCAACATGGCTGGAGAATTAGTCGGAATTACTTCAATGAAATTATCTGATACATCAGTTGAAGGAATGGGATTTGCTTTACCTATTAATGATGTAATTAAAAGTGTTGAACAAATTATTGAAAACGGAAAAGTTACAAGACCACAATTTGGAATTTCTGGTGTTTCTTTATCTGGATATTCTAGTTATCAATTACGTTACTATCGTATCAATACAGATTTAACAGATGGTATTTACGTTGTTAAAGTAAGTAGTGGTGGAGCAGCTAGTCAAGCTGGTATTCAAGAAGGCGATATTATCGTTGAATTTGATGGTGAAAAAATTACTACTTATAAGAGTTTCTTAACTGCATTATATGCAAAAGAACCAGGTGATAAAGTTTCTGTAGTAATTAATCGTAATGGTAGTGAAAAAACAGTTCAAGTAACTTTAGGAGAACAATAATTTATTAGGTGCTGGTAAAAACAGCACCTTTTTGTTGTAAATGAAAGATAAATATGATATATTTCTAAAAGAAAAGAAAGTCTTCAGGGCAGGGTGTGATTCCCGACCGGCGGTATAGTCCGCGAGCGCAAGCTGAGTAGGTGAAATTCCTACACCGACAGTAAAGTCTGGATGGAAGAATGACATTTATTAGTTAATGATATATGTACTTTTGTCATGGAGATTAGTATTTTCATGATATTTTTTTATTTAAGGAGAGATTATTATGGAAATTACTAAGACAAGAAAATTAGTTTTATCAGCTGCTTTGGCTGCTTTAGGAATGATATTGGGATTATTGGAAATTCCATATCCTTTTGCGCCATGGCTGAATTTGGATTTATCAGAGGTTGTCGTGATCATGGCAATTTCAATGCTGGGCTTTAAATCGGCGTTATTTGTTTGTGTTTGTAAATTTTTAGTTTCAATATTATTTAAAGGACCAGTTGGTCCAATTGCAATTGGTCAAATTACAGCATTGATTGCTTCTTTGACGATTTGTTGTGTTTATTATTTTTTATCACAAAATTTAAAATTAAAGAAAGAATGGCTGGCATATATTATAAATATGTTTATAACGATGTTAATATTTGCAATTGTTTTGTTTATATTAAACTATTTATTTGTAACACCAACATATTTAATGCAAAAACCGACATGGTATAGTGAATTACCTTTTGCATTAGATATAAATTCTTTTAATCAGCAGTATGGAACCAATATCTCTATACCTGGGTTTTTAAATTTTTTATCTCCTTATGGACAAGCGATTTTTATAATTTATTTCCCATTTAACTTTATTAAAGGAGTTATTAGTGCTATTGTTTATTATGTAGTAAGACCGATAGAATCTAAATTCAAGGAGGGATAAGATGAATATTGCTTTGATAGCACATGATCAAAAGAAAACAGAATTGATCGATTTTGTTAAAGAAAATGAAAAATTGTTTGCAAAACATAATTTATATGGTACCGGGACAACTGGTAAAAAGATTATGGAAAATACCGATTTACAAGTAACACGTTTTTTATCAGGACCATATGGTGGCGATCAGCAGATTGGAAACTTAATTGCTTTAGGCCAAATGGATATGGTTTTCTTCTTCCGTGATCCACTTACAGCGCAACCCCATGAACCTGATATAAATGCTTTGATGAGATTATGTGATGTGCACTATATTCCATTAGCCTCAAATAAAGCAACAGCGTTAATGTTATTAAAGTCTTTATAAGATATAAAAAAACCAATCAAAACGATTGGTTTTTAATAAATTATTCAACTTCGATTGCTTCAACAGGGCAGCTTTCAGCAGCTTCTTTAGCTCCGTCAGTGTTATCTTCGCTAACTACAACTGCTAAACCTTCATCACCTAATTCAAAAACATCAGGTGCAACAGCTGTACAAGCCCCACAACCAATACAAGAATCATTTACTGTAATTTTAGCCATTATAAATTCCTCCTTTTTTGTACTCTCATATTATAGCCTAAATTAAATATATTTTCCATTATTTTATAAAGGAATTACCTAAAAAGTATGCTATAATGTTCGTTGAAAGGGTGATTAAGAGTGGTTAATTCACGAATTGATAAATATCGTAATTTAAGAAGTGGTTTGAAAGATGAAGCAGGAATAACTCGCGATAGTATGAATGATGTAATTGACGCGGTGATAGATACTGATGAAGAAGATGAATTTTTAACATCTGTCAATCGACTTTTTGGAAATAAAGATGAAAAAAAAGAAATCGAAGATACACTAACAGAAGCTAAAACATTTGAACAGATGCGCCAAGAAAGCAGTGAAGAAATCAATCGAGCGTTGCGCAGTGCTAAAGCTGGTGTTGGAAAAGAAGCACAATACAATACAAGGATGGATATTTTAAATAAAATTAGAGAACCAGAAAAACAAGTAGTTCGAATTGATAAGTTTGACAATGTTGCCACCTCTCAATTTTCTAAAGGATATTTTGTAAATCCTGATAAAGAAGCTGAGAGTTTAGAAAACACGGAACAGCCAGAAGATAAAGAAGCTAAAAAGAAGATGACTTTGATGGAGCGTTTAGCAAGCATGTCACCGGCTGAAGATGCCAAAAAAGCAAAGATCATCTTAGAAGAAGAGACAAATGTTTTTGAAGATGAGCCAAATGAGGATGATGTGCCTGAACAAACTGCTTCTTTAGAAGATATGTTACGCCAAATCAAGGAAAAAGATCAGCGTGAAGTAGAAAAAGCTTTACAGCAAAAAGAAAAAGATGACAATATAAAAACGATTAAAAATGAAACGGTTGTCCAAACTGAAAGTAAAGAAAAAGATGATGGGAGCCGTGTTGAAGTGGTCGAGAAAAAGAAAAATGATCGTATTGTTAATGTTTTAAATTATGTAATTATATTTTTAGTTATTGTATTTATTTGTTTATGTGGTATGATAGGATACCAGTTATTCTTTTAAACTAAGGTTCACCTTAGTTTTTTTCAAGAAAGAGGGAGGATAATATGAAGAAGATTTCAATTGCAATTGATGGACCAAGTGCTGCTGGTAAAAGCAGTATCGCTAAAATTGTTGCGAAAAAATTAGATTATGTATATATTGATACAGGAGCGATGTATCGCTGTGTTGGTTATTATTGTTTACAAAACAATATTGATCTAGGTGATGAACAAGCTGTATCTGAAGTCTTAAAAGATATTAAGATTACAATGGATAGTGAAAACCGAGTTTATTTAAATGATTGTGATGTTAGTAGTGAAATTCGTCAAGATAAAGTGTCGATGTCAGCAAGTAAAGTTTCAAGTTATCAGGATGTTAGAGAATTTTTAGTTAAGCAGCAGCGTCAAATGGCTAAGGCTGGTGGTGTAATCTTAGACGGTCGTGATATTGGAACTGTTGTTTTGCCTGATGCTGAGCTTAAAATATATCAAAGTGCTAGTGTGGAAACCCGAGCTATGCGTCGTTATTTAGAAAATAAACAGCGGGGGCTACCTGCTGATTTAGAAACTATAAAAAATGATATTGAACAACGAGATTATCAAGATATGAATCGTAAAATCTCGCCATTAAAAAAAGCTGATGATGCCATTGTTTTAGATACTTCAGATTTAAGGATTGAAGAAGTAGTCGATGAAGTATTAAAATTAGTTAAACAAAAGGAAAGTGAGGGATAAGATGGCTGGAGTAGTTGCAATCGTAGGGAGAGCAAATGTTGGTAAATCTACAATATTTAATCGAATTGTTGGGGAAAGAGTTTCTATCGTTGAAGATGTTGCTGGTGTAACTAGAGATCGAATCTATGCAACAGCTACATGGTTGACAAAAGAATTTAGATTGATTGATACTGGTGGAATCGAACTTAAGAATGCATCTTTTACTGCACAAATTAAAATGCAGGCTGAAATTGCCATTGAAGAAGCTGATTTGATTGTTTTTGTTGTTAATGGTCGTGAAGGTGTCACTCAAGAAGATGAATATGTTGCAAGATTATTACAAAGAACAAAAAAACCGATCTTATTAGCCGTTAACAAAATTGATGATAATTCTTTTATTAATGATATTTATGATTTTTATAGTTTAGGGATGGGAGATCCAATTCCCGTATCTGGAAGCCATGGAATTGGAATCGGTGATTTATTAGATGAAATTATTAAAAAATTGGATTTCACAGAAGAAGAATTTGATAAAGATGAGATTCGTTTTTCGATCATTGGTAGACCTAATGTTGGTAAATCATCTCTTACTAATGCAATTTTAGGCGAAGAGCGGGTCATCGTTTCAAATATCGAAGGAACAACACGTGATGCTATTGATACTGCTTTTGAAAAAGATGGTCAAAAGTATCGGGTCATTGATACGGCAGGAATGCGAAAAAAGGGTAAAGTCTATGAAAACGTTGAAAAATATTCAATTTTAAGAGCTTTATCTTCAATTGAAAAAAGTGATGTTATTGTTGTTGTGATCGACGGGGATCGTGGGGTCATTGAACAAGATAAACACGTTGCTGGATATGCTCATGAAGCTGGTAAAGGCGTGATCTTAGTTGTAAATAAATGGGATTTGATTGAAAAAGATGAAAAAACGATGCAGAAAAAAGAAAAAGAATTACGCACGCAGTTTAAGTATTTAGATTATGCACGAATCATTTTTTTATCAGCAAAAACTCATCAAAGAGTTCAACAGTTATTCCCGATGATCCAGGAATCTTATACTAATTCTAATAAAAGAGTTCAAACAAGTGTTTTAAATGATGTTTTGGTTGATGCTCAGGCAATCAATCCAACAACAACTTTTAATGGTGGTAGACTAAAGATCTTTTATGCAAATCAAGTAAGTACCTGCCCACCTACCTTTATTTTATTTGTTAACGATCCTCAATATCTGCATTTTAGTTATAAACGTTATTTAGAAAATCGTTTAAGAGAAGCTTTTGGCTTTGAAGGTACACCAATTCACATTATTTGTCGAAAAAGAGATTAGTAGTGTACTTTGAAAAGATGTTTGTTATAATATACATACAATAATATAAGGATGTGTAATAATGTGTAAAATTGCAGTTTTAGGTACAGGCAGCTGGGCTACTGCCTTAAGTAGAGTTTTAATCGATAATCAAAATGAGATAATGATGTATGGAATCGATCAAAATCAAATCGATGATATAAATATCAATCATCAAAACAGTGCTTTTTTTGAAAATGTGTCTTTAGAAACGGAAATTAAAGCAACTAATAATTTAGAAGAAGCGATGAAAGATATAGATTATTTATTGATTACGATTCCTACCCAATTTGTTAAAGAAACATTACAGCAGGTAAAACCTTTTATTAAGAAAAAGATTACAGTTATCAATGCTTCTAAAGGATTTGATCTAGGAACAAATATGCGGATGTCAGATACGATCCGCAGTGTTTTGGACGAAAGTTTGATCAATCCGGTCGTTTCTTTGATTGGTCCTAGTCATGCAGAAGAAGTAGTGATTAGAATGTTAACAACTGTTTGTGCAGTCTCTTTGGATGAAAAAGCAGCTCAAGATGTACAGACATTATTTTCTAATGACTATTTCAGAGTGTATCGTTTGACCGATGAAGTCGGAGCTGAATATGGTGTGGCAATTAAAAATGTAATTGCGGTAGCTGCCGGAGTGTTAAGTGGTCTTGGTTATGGTGACAATACAAAAGCAGCTTTAATAACTCGGGGATTAGCTGAAATGGTTCGTTACGGAATGAAAAAAGGTGGAAAATTAGAAACGTATATGGGACTTACTGGGGTTGGTGATTTGATCGTTACTTGTTCATCGATTCATTCGCGAAATTTTCAAGCTGGACTTGAAATTGGTAAAACTAATGATGCCCGATCTTTTATGAAAAATAACAAAAAGACTTGTGAGGGAATAAGAACTTGTCGAGTTATTTATGAAGATGCTAAAAAATATGATGATATTGAATTACCAATTATTAATGCAATATATAATGTATTATATAATAATCATGAACCAAAGCGTGAAATTCAACAATTGATGAAAAGGGAATTAAAGATAGAAGGGTAACGTTATTTGAATTCTTTCATATTATATAGTGGTGATAATATGAAAGATGAAGATATTTTTTTAGATAAGGTTGTAAAGAAGACTAATGTTAATAAAAGTGAAATATTAAAATTAGCCAATGATTTACAATCTAAAGATTTGAATAATGAAAATGATATTCGCGATTTTATTGTTTCGGTAGCAAAAGTGACTAATAAATCAATCAGTCCAGGGAAAATTGATAAATTAGTTTCAATGATCAAAACTAATAAAATTCCTCGTGATATTGATAAGATGGTATAAGATGTTAGTGTAAAATAAACGATAAAAACAAGTATTTTTTAGGTTGACTTATGGTATTATTTTATATATAATTGTCATTGCGGTTATAGAAGGGTGATTATTTTGAAATACAATTTACAATGGATTGTTAAGCATCGTGGAAAATTTGAATTTGAAGAAGGACTTACTTTTCCTTCAGAATTATTTGACCAATATGCACAAATTAATGACTTGAAGGACATTATTGTCTCAGGAACCGGTAATCTTGATTTAAAAGATAAACGTTTATATGTTGATCTTAATATCAAGGGGACGATGATTCTTCCATGTGCAATGACATTAGAGGATGTTGAGTATCCTTTTGAGATTAATTCAACAGAGGTGTTTGCTTTTGACAAACCGGCACCTCTTGAAGATGTTCACGAAGTGAAGAAAGATATTGTTGATCTTACTCCCGTGGTATTTGAAAATATTATGCTTGAAGTGCCGATGAGAGTAGTCAAAGATGATGCTAATATTAAATCAGAAGGTAAAGGTTGGAGAATATTAGATAGTAGCAATGCTAGTGAAAATAATGAGGAATACATTGATCCTAGATTAGCTAAATTAAAAGATTATTTTAAAGATTAAACAGGAGGTTATACTGATGGCAGTACCATTTAGAAGAGTATCAAAAACAAGAAGAAATAAGAGAAGAACTCACGATAAGCTTACAGCACCAGCTGTAGTTGTATGTCCAGAATGTGGTGAATACAAAATGTCTCATAAAGTTTGTAAACATTGCGGTACTTACAAAGGGCAAAAAGTTTTATAAGAAATAGCATAAAAGGGCTTTTTTAATAAAAATATTGGACTAATTAACGTTGTTTTACGTTAATTGGTCCTTTTTTTGTTTAAATATCCAAAAATATCTTATTTGAAGAAAAGTCTATACAAAATGGTTTAGAAAGTATATAATGGTGGTACGAAGTGTTAATTTATGTTACTGAGTGTTAAAAAGTGGGTGATTAAAATGTTCATGGGTGAATTTAGACACAATATCGACGCCAAAGGGCGCCTTATTATTCCCTCAAAGTTAAGAGAACAATGTGGTAAGAGTGTAGTTATTACTCGTGGTTTTGATGGTTGTCTAGCTTTATATACCCAAGAAGGTTGGAATGATTATTATCAAAAATTACAAACGTTACCCAAAACCAAAAAAGAAGCTCGTAATTTTGTAAGAATTATCACTTCTAGAGCAAGTGAATGTGAATTTGATAAATTAGGAAGAGTTAATATTCCTAATGTTTTAAGATTGGAAGGCAAATTAGAAAAAGAATGTATCATAGTTGGTGTTGGCGATCATGTTGAAATTTGGAATCAAGCACGATGGGAAGACTATTATGATACAAATAAAGATAATTTTGATGAAATTTCTGAGTCATTAGATGGATTTGATTTATAGGAGAAAATAATGTTTGATCATGTAACGGTATTATTAAATGAAGCAGTGGAAGGTTTGAATATAAAAGAAGATGGGATTTATGTTGATTGTACACTAGGTGGAGCAGGACACAGCTGTGCCATTTTAAAACGTCTTACTACAGGACACTTGTATTGCTTTGATCAAGATCAAACGGCAATTGCAGCAGCTAGAAGTCGACTTAGTGAAATAAGTGATAATTTTACGATCATATATTCAAATTTCGTTAATATTAAAGCAGAATTAAGTAATTTAGGAATAACAAAAGTAGATGGAATCTTATTTGATTTAGGAGTTTCTTCACCTCAATTTGATACTGGTGAAAGAGGGTTTAGCTATAATTATGACGCAAGATTAGATATGCGGATGGATACTAATAATTCTCTTGATGCTTATACGATCGTTAATACCTGGTCGTATGAACAGTTAGTAGAAATTCTATTTAAATATGCTGATGAAAAATTTGCTAAAAGAATCGCGCGTAAAATTGAGCAGTCGCGAGTAAACAAACCAATTGAAACAACGTTTCAATTAGTTGAAATCATTAAAGAAGCAATCCCGGCAGCCGCTCGTAGGAAAGGTGGGCATCCCGCTAAAAGAACTTTTCAGGCGCTAAGAATTGCTGTGAACGATGAATTGAACGTATTTGATCGGGCGTTGAAAGATTCTTTAGCTTTATTAAATAGTGGTGGACGAATTGCGGTGATTACTTTTCATAGTTTAGAAGATAAGATTTGTAAATATACTTTTAATGACGTAACAAAGTTAAAAGATGTGCCACCAGGATTGCCAATTATTCCAGATTATTTATTACCTAAATATAAATTAGTAAATAAAAAAGCAATTATTGCTTCAAAAGAAGAATTAGAAATAAATCATCGGGCCCATTCCGCAAAATTAAGAGTAATAGAGAGGGTGTAATTATGAGACATAGAGTTAAGAAAACAAAGTTTGAAGCTTTTTCACAAAGATTTTTAATCATTTCAATGGTTATCTTCATTTTTGGAATCACTTATGTAAGATCATTGGAGTCCTCTTGCAATCAAGAAGCACAGCAAATAGAAAAAGAAATCAAAGTGCTCCAAGATGAAATAGATAGTTTAGAAATGCTAAAACAAGAATTAGCATCTTTTTCACGTCTTAATGATATTGCAGGTGAAAAAGGTTATACATATAGCAATGAATCTGTAGTTGCCTCTACTACAGAGGCGCCGGCTGAATAATAATGAGTCAGTTTAAAGGTGCAAAGATAGCTTATGTTGTCTTTGCACTAGTTATTTTTTCTTTAGTTGTAAATATTGTATACTTAGGTGTAACTGGTAAACACTTGATTAGCAGTGGTGATATTAAAGCTTTTGCTAAAAGTAGAGGTAAAGTGGAAACCGTTGAATATGCAACTAGAGGAGAAATCTATACTAGCGACAATGAAGTAATTGCAACGAATGTTCAAAAATTCAAATTAATTGCGGTCGTTTCTAGTAAAAGACCAGGTTACGCTAATAAAGAGGCGCACGTAACGGATGTTACAAAGACTGCTAATGAAGTAGCTCCAATTATTGGTATGGATCCTGTAGAAATGGCGCAAAAAATGCAGGAAGCTATTGATAAAGGAAAATATCAAGTAGAATTTGGAAATTATGGAAATAATTTAAGTGCTAACCAAAAGAAGCAGATCGAAGAGACTAAATTAACAGGTTTGGAATTTGAAGAAGCGACTTCTCGTAACTACCCATTAGGAGATTTTTGTAGTTATATCGTTGGTTATGCTAAAAGTGTTGAAGAAAATAATGTTAAAAGTCTTGTTGGTGAGATGGGATTAGAAGCAATATATAATGATACTTTAGCAGGAAAGAATGGATACAAAGTTTATCAAAAAGATGCTAAAGGATATATCTTGCCTAATGGAATATTAAAACAGCAGGATGCCGTTAATGGTCAAGATATCTATTTGACTTTGAATAGTTCTTTACAGCGTGATTTGGATTATTCACTAGCTGTTGAAGCTAGTGGGGCGCAGGCGACGAAAGCAGCTGCAGTGATCATGGAAGCTAAAACTGGTAAGATCTTAGCTTTATCTAGTTATCCATCATTTAATCCTAATGAACGTAATATTGAAGATTATAAGAATTTTTTCTTTGATACAGCTTATGAATGTGGATCAGTATTTAAATCATTCGTATATGCAAGTTCAATTGAAAGCGGCTTATACGATGGCAGTGCGTTATATGAATCTGGTAAATATGATTATGGTGGTAGTCGACCAATCAGAGACCATAATAATGGTGCTGGTTGGGGAAGTATTAGTTATGATGAAGGTTTTTATCGTTCTAGTAATGTTGCTATTTGTAACTTATTAGAAAAAGGATATACTAATCGAGATGATCTTATTGATACATATGAAAAATTAGGGTTCTTTCAATCTAGTAATATCGATGGGTTTGAATCAGCTTCAGGAGTGGCCTTGTATGAAACCGATAAGAGCCGGGCAGCTTATTTAACAACAGGTTTTGGTCAGGGTTCAACAGTTACAATGTTACAATTACTTCGTGCTTACAGTGTTTTTGCTAATGATGGTAAAATGGTTGAACCATATTTAGTTGATCGGATCGTCGATAAAGAAAATAATGAAGTTACATATAGTGGAAAGACACAATTTTCTGAAAAAATATTTTCATCTTCAACAGTAGCGCAAGTGCGTGACCTATTAAAAGGAGTAGTAAATGAAAGTATGGGTACAGCTAGAAAATTTGCTTTAGATAACGGTGTACAAATTATTGGTAAGACCGGGACGGGGCAAATGGTAGGTGAAAATGGTACTTATTCAACGACTGATTATACTAAATCATTTGCGGGAATGGCGCCGTACGATGATCCTCAAATTATCTCGATAGTTGTTTTTCAAGGTCCTGATAATGATACTACTACGCATCAGGCTAATATTATTAAAAATGTAGTACCGACAGCTTTATCTATCGTTTCTTCTTATAATGCTGCTGATAATGAAACAGCAACAGAAGAATATAAATTAGATTCCTATATAAATCAAAGTGTTAATTTTGTAAAATCAAAATTAGAATCAAAAACTTTAAATGTCCAAGTGATTGGAAATGGTTCAACAGTTATCGAACAATTTCCTGAAGCTAAATCAAAAGTCACTAAAAATGATCGTGTTTTCATTAAAACCGAATCATCGGATATTACATTACCAAATTTCACAGGCTGGTCGCGTAAAGATGTATTGACGTTTGGCTCCTTGTCGGGATTAAACATTAGTATTGATGGTGGAAATGGTCTTGTTGCCAGTCAAAGTTTACCAGAAGGAACAATTTTACATAGCGGTGATGCTTTAACTATTACATTACAGTAAGGTCTAATGACCTTACTTTTTTCATATATTATAGAGGTGATTAAGATGATATATGAAATAACTAAACATAAAATAAAATGGGTAAAAATTATAACGGTCGTTATTGTAATAGCAATAATTTTAAAAATTGGTTATATTCAAATCGTTGATCGTGTAAATATTTATAATAAAGCGGTAGATCTGTGGCAAAGAAGTTTTCCTGTTGAAGCCAACCGCGGCTTGATATTAGATAGTGATAATAACGTTTTAGCAACCAATTTAACAACATCGTCATTAGTAGTTGTTCCTAGTCAAATTAAAGATGTTACGATGACAGCTGAAAAATTAGCAGATATTTTGGAAGTTGATGTTAAAGTCATGCAGGAAAAATTAAGTAAAAAAGTATCTATTCAACGGATCCAGCCAGAAGGACGACAATTAGATGATGAAGTTGCTGCTAAAATAAGCAGTTTAAAATTACCTGGAGTTTATTTAATCAAGGATACCAAAAGATATTATCCTAAAGGTAATTATTTGGGCCAAACATTGGGATTTGTAGGAATTGATAATCAGGGGCTGTTAGGATTAGAACTAAAATATGATAGTTATTTAAATGGGAATAATGGTAGTATCGATTATTATATGGATGCTAAGAGTAATCCTTTGACATTGTATCCCAGTGTTTATAGTGCGCCAACTAGTGGTTTTAACTTACAGTTGACGATCGATGGTGACATTCAGGATATTGTTGAACGGGAATTAAATAATGCTTATGACACATATGATCCTGATGGGATCTGGGCTCTAGCGATGGAACCAGCTACTGGTAAAATACTAGCGATGGCATGTAAGCCGGATTTTGATCCTAATGATTACCAAAATGCTGATAAAGATGTTTATAATCATAACATTCCGATTTGGAAGACTTATGAACCAGGATCAACATTTAAAATAATTACATTTGCATCAGCATTAAATGAAAATTTATTTGATATGGATAAAGATACTTATTATGATCAGGGATATGAAATTGTTAGTGGAGCAAGAATCAAGTCATGGAAAAAAGGCGGTCATGGGCTGCAAACTTTTAGGGAAGTACTACAAAATTCTTCGAACCCTGGTTTTGTAGAAATAGGACGACGTCTTGGAAAAGATAAATTATATGAGTATGTAAAGAAATTTGGTTTGACGGAAAAAACGGGAATTGATCTGCCTGGAGAATCAAAAGGAATCATGTTTGATTATGATGCTTTTAATGAACTAGAACAGGCAACTGTAGCTTTTGGCCAGGGAATTTCAGTAACACCAATGCAGCTGGTAAGAGCTGTATGTGCCTGTGTAAATGGGGGAACATTATATCAGCCGTATTTAGTTGATAAAATAATCGACAGTTATACTAATGATATTATTTATGAAAAGCAGCCTGAGGCTTTGCGGACGGTTATTAGTGAAGAGGCTTCTAAAAAAATACGTGATGCCTTGGAAACAGTAGTAACCGATGGTGGGGGTAAAAATGCCTATATCGATGGATATCGAATTGGCGGGAAGACGGGAACAGCCCAAAAAGCAGTAAATGGTAGTTATGTAGATGGTGGTTATATTCTTTCTTTTATTGGAATTGCACCGATTGATGATCCACAAATTGTTCTCTATGTAGCTATGGATAATCCTAAAAATTGTGTACAGTATGGGGGAACGACTGTTGCTCCGATTGCAAGAAAGATGTTAGTGGATATTTTACCAAGCATGGGAATCGAAAAGGTTTCTTCACAGCGCCAAAAAGCTTATACGATCACAGATACTAAAACAGTTAAAGTAGAAAATTATATTGGTAAAACAAAAAAAGAAGTGAGTAATCCAGAATTGAAATTCAAATTTATTGGTGAGGGTGATAAGGTGATCGATCAATTACCACGAGTAGGAGAATATGTAGAGGCTGGTTCTACGATCGTAATTATGTTAGGTTAACAGGCAAAATTTATTTGCCTGTTTTTTATTTGTTGTGGATTAAAATCAAATAATTACTATACTTTTTTATCCTAAAAATTATGATTTATTTAAAATATAAGATTCAAATGAACATAATTTGACTTTTTAAATAGTTTATACTATGATAATGATAAAATTAATGAATATAAGGAGATAAGATTTATTGTGGACCCGACCCAGATAGTCAATATTATAATATTTGTCATTTTAATTATTTTTTCAGGCGTTTTTTCATGTACAGAGACAGCTTTTTTATCTGTTAATAAAATAAGAATGCGTAATCTAGCAGAAGAAGGAAATAAAAAAGCAGCAATTGTAGAAAAATTGTTATCTAATGATGATCGTTTATTCAGTTCGATTCTAGTAGGAAATAATTTAGTGAACATTGGCGCTTCTTCATTAACGACATCATTTGTAATTTCTCTTTTTGGAGATTCTGGTACTTTAGTCGCGATAGCAACCGGTGTTGTAACTTTGACAATACTTATTTTTGGTGAAATCACCCCAAAATCATTTGCTACTAAAAATGCTGATGCAATTGCTTTGTTTCTATCACGATTTACATCTTTTGCCTGCTTTATTTTTACACCAGTAGTATTTTTCTTAAACATAATTACTGGTTTCTTTATTAAGGTTTTAGGCGGTAATCGTGATAATGGACCAACAATGACCGAAGAAGATTTAAAAACGATCGTGACTGTTGGTCATGAAGAAGGGGTTTTAGAAGAAGAAGAAAAAGAAATGATTCATAATGTTTTTGAATTTGGAGAAACTGAAATCAAGGAAATTATGACACCAAGAATACATGTTGAAAGTATTGCTGATGATTGTTCTTATCAGGAATTGATGGAAATTTATCAGCGCAGTCAATTTTCACGTTATCCTGTACATAGTGAATCATTTGATGAAATCGTTGGTGTATTAAATGTTAAAGATCTATTATTTTTTAATATTGATCCTGACGAGTTTTCGGTGAAAGATTATATGCGAGATACTTTTGTCGTTTATGAATTTAATGAAGTATCTGATGTTTTTGCATTGATGCGTAAAGAGCATGCAACATTAGCGATCGTTCTTGATGAATATGGGGTAATGAGTGGAATCGTTACTTTTGAAGATATTGTCGAAGAGATCGTTGGTGAAATTGATGATGAGTATGATAAAGAAGAAGAGGAAGAAATTATTTCTTTAGGTGATAATGAATATTTGGTTGATGGAAGTTTGAATTTAAATGAAGTCAATGATCGTTTGAAAACATCTTTTGATTCTGAAGATTTTGAATCAATTGGTGGTCTGGTATTAGGAGAGATTTCAAAAGTTCCAGAAATAGATGAGGAAGTAAAAATAGAAAATGTATTGTTTAGAATAGTAAAAATGCATAAAAATAGAATTGCACAGTTAAAAGTGACTATTCTTGATGAAGTTGAAAATGAAGAGGAAATTGTAGGATGAAAAAAAATGTAGAAATTAAAAAGTTAGGAATTAATGGTGAAGGAATTGGATATATTGATCGAAAGATTGTTTTTGTTCCTGGGGCTTTGCCAGAAGAAGAAGTTGTAGTTGAAATAACAAAGCAGACAAGATCATTTTATGAAGGAAAGCTGATCAAGATCATTAAACGATCAAAAAGTCGTGTTATTCCTCGATGTAAAGCATATGATAATTGCCAGGGATGTACTTTGCTGCATTTAGATTATTACAAGCAGTTAACAGCTAAAAAGGAAGCTGTTCGCGAGGCAATTAGAAAATATACCCAATATGATTTAAACAAAACTGTTTTTAAAGATGTTATTGCTTCACCCAAACAAGAAGGGTTTATTACTAGTGTCAATTTACCAATCGTTGAATTTAAGGGAAAGATTACATTTGGTATTTATCAGCGTGATAGCAAGTATTTAACATTGATGACAAAATGTTTTAAACAGCATCCTTTGATCAATGAAACATTAGTAGCTTTAGAAAATGTTTTAACGAGTAATAAATGTCAGATTTATAATGATAAATTTAAAACAGGTTTAAGATTTATTAAAGTAAAATTGATTGATAAACAGATTCAGTTAGTTTTTATTACGGGACGTGATGGAATTGATCGTAAAATAGTAAGTCAAATTACTGAAATACCACATGTTGCAAGTGTTTATATGTCTATTAATACTTCTAAACATCAAGAGTTTGATGATTCCGGTTATACAAAGTTATACGGTCCTAGTCATTTGGAATTATATAATGATGATAAAAAGTATCTAGTTTCAGCAAAGTCTAAATTACCAGAAAATATTGCTGTATATCATAAACAAATTCAATGTATTAAAGCGATGTTACAAGATAGTCAAAAAATCATTTCTTTAAATTGTGGAATAGGATTATTAGAATCTAATTTAGATCAAGAAGAAGTGGTTGCTATCGATGAGAAAAAATATCATATTGAAGATGCTAAAATAAATAATAAGCGTAAAGAGAATATTACTTTTATTGCTGGTGATCTTGATCAAAAAATCGTTATTTATGCTAAAAAGAAAATCTATGATACACTGATAATTCAAAATGAACGTTTTGGGTTAAGCGAGACGATCAAAAATAGTATTAAGATTGCAAAAATTAAAACAATTATCTATTGTTGTCAGTCATATTCAACCTTGGCTAAAGATTTGGCTGAATTAGAAAACAATTATCGATTAGAAAAAATCGTGGCGTTAGATTCATCATGTCATAATTCATACTTGACTACGATCGTAAAGTTAGTTAGAAAGTAAAATAGTTGCATTATTTTTATTTATAATTATAATGGTTATAAGTAAGGAGGGGTCATGATGGAAATTAAATTTCAACCTCAAGGAGTATGTGCCAAACAAATTATTATTGATGTTGATAATGGTATCGTTAATAATGTCAAGTTTGTTGGAGGATGTTCGGGAAATACTCAGGGTGTAGCAGCTTTAGCAAAAGGAATGAAAGTGACTGATATTGTTGAACGTTTACAAGGAATTCGCTGTGGCAGTAAGCCAACGAGTTGTCCTGATCAATTAGCAAAAGCACTTATTAAGCATGCAATGTAGTGGAATAATCTTTTGATTATCCACTTCTTTTCATTTTATTTATTAAATTTCATATAATACGATAGGTGGTTATATGTTGATACGAATTAAAAAATTGCAATTTATTTGTGGTATAATTTTACTGATGCAGGTAATATGCCCATTGTGGATCATTCCCTTTCATTTGATTGCTGCCATACTTTCAATTATTATTATTGGCTGGCAAAAAAGGTTCTGTGTTTTACAAGTTCAGTATCATTATTATGTTTTGGCGTTATATTGTTTTAGAGTCTGGCTTTTAGCAGTTACAACATTTGCTTTTTTTGATACGCTTTATATGTGTCTTTGTTTATACTTGGCAATCATGATTATTTTATTTTCATTTCGGGCAATTCTATAATAATCATTTTTAAATAGACTATTTGGTGGTACAATACAATTTGAAAGGATGTGGGGATAATGCTAGGTCATTTACAAGTATATAGTTCTTATAGTTTTCAAGATAGCACGATTTTAATTGAAGACTTATGTAAAAAAGCTAGTGATCTCCACTTAGAGGCACTAGCTTTAACTGATAAAAATAATATGTTCGGGGCTATGGAGTTTACCCGCTATTGTCATAAATACGGGATTAAACCTATTTATGGGATCGAAGCTAGTATTGAAATTGAACAGGAGATATATCCTTTGATTTTAATAGCTAAAGATACAACGGGATATTTTAATTTAGTACATCTAGCGAGTGATATATCGCGAAATGCTAATAAAGCAGCTGCATTAGAAAAATTGATAGAATACCAGGAGCATTTATTTGTTTTATCAGCCTGTAAAGAAGGAATAATTGAACGGTTGCTTTTAAAGGAATTAGAATCCGAGGCTTTGAAATATTTACAGTTATTTAAAAAAAGTTTTAAATATTTCTATGTTTGTTTACAAGATCATGGCCTTGCTATGCAAAAAAAAATAAATGAACGTTTGATTGCTTTGTCTCTGTTAGAAAATATTCCCGTTTGTGTTTCCAATGAGGTTCGTTATCTCGATAGTAAAGATGCTTATACATTAGAATTGTTACAGGCATCTTCTAAAGGATCGACTTTAGAGTTAGATCACGTTCCAGTAACTGACCAGTTATATCTTAAGTCAAGTTATGAAATGGAAAGTATCTTTGATAAAAAATATATTGAAAATACAAATTATATTATTACTTTATGTAATGCGACGATTCCCGTTCATCAGATGCATTTACCTAAGTATCCCGTTCCTAAAAATGGTAAAGCAAGTGAATATTTGCATCAATTATGTGTTGTCGGGTTAAAGAAACGTTTTAAAGGTGAACAGATCAAAACGATTTATTTGGAAAGATTAAAAAAAGAATTAAATGTGATTACTAAAATGGGCTTTGATGATTATTTTTTAATTGTATTTGATTACGTTAGATATGCTAAAATAAACAAAATTTTAGTAGGTCCTGGAAGAGGTTCTGTAGCTGGCAGTTTAGTTGCTTATGTTTTAGGAATTACCAATGTTGATCCTTTAAAATATGATTTGTTGTTTGAGCGTTTTTTGAATGAAGAAAGAATCAGCATGCCTGATATTGATATTGATTTTCAAGATGATCGGCGTGATGAAATAGTTACCTATGTTACTAATAAATATGGTCAGGATCATGTGGCGCAAATTGTTACTTTTTCAACATATGGACCTAAAGTAGCGATAAAAGATTTAGGTAAAGTTTTAAAAGTTCCTTTACCGAAATTAGAGCTCTTAGCTAAAAATATTCCCACTAATTATAAAAATCGCAAGAGTGCTAAAGAAGTATATGAAACATCATATAATTTTCAATCTATGGTCAACAAAGATCCCGCTTTGCTAAAAATCATGCCTGCTGTTTTTACTGTTGAGAAATTACCACGAAATATTTCTACGCATGCAGCCGGAGTAGTATTATCTAATGATCCTTTAGATCAGGTCGTTCCTTTAGTTAAGGGACCGAATGATGGCATCATGACCCAGTATTCGAAAGATTACATCGAAGAAGTAGGATTATTAAAAATGGATTTTTTGGGATTAAAGAATTTAACGATAATTGATTATATGATCAAAGATATTGAAAGAAATTATGATATAAAAATTAATATTAATGAAATTGATCTTGATGATCAAAAAACATATCGATTAATTAGTAGTGGTGATACTTTTGGTATTTTTCAATTAGAATCACCAGGAATGAAAAATCTTTTAATTAAGATGAAGTGTAATTGTTTAGATGATATAATTGCAGCCATTGCTTTATTTAGACCGGGACCAATGGCTAATATCCCGGCTTATATTGCCCGCAAAAATGGTCAAGAGCCAATTACATATCCTTTGGAATGCTTGAAACCAATTTTATCTTCAACTTATGGGATAATGATCTATCAGGAACAAATCATGCAGGTTGCTAGAAAAGTAGCTGGATTTTCGTTAGCTAAAGCTGATATTTTAAGAAAAGCCGTATCGAAAAAGACCGTTAGTTTAATGACTTCGATGAAAAGTGAATTTATAACTGGTGCGATTAATAACGGTTTTAGTGAAGAGGAAGGTAATAAAGTTTTTGATTTGATTGAAAAATTTGCTAATTATGGTTTTAATAAGTCGCATTCAGTTGCTTATGGTTACGTAGCGTACTGGTTAGCTTATTTAAAAGCTAATTATCCTTTAGAATTTTTTAGTGCTTTATTATCTAATGAACAAAGCAGTGACAGCAGTAAGATAAGCTGTATTCAAGAGGGTAGAAAATACGGAATTAGGCTTTTACCACCATCGATCAATTATTCGACTAATCGTTTTAAAGTTGAAGATGGTAATATTCGTTATTCCCTTTTAGCAATCAAAAACGTTGGATATGCGGGATATCTTGCTATCGTTGAAGAAAGAAAGAAAGGTTTGTTTAAAGATATATTTGATTTTGTTTCCCGGATGGAGTCAAGTAAACTTAATAGTAAAATGATCGATAGTTTGATCATGGCTGGTGCGTTTGATGAGTTTAAGCTCAACCGTAGTACGATCAAGGAAAATTTACATAAGATTACGGAGTATGTGCAGTTAAAGAATTCGATTGGCATTGATGAACCGCCAATTTTAACGATCGTTAAAGATAATCGAATGAAAATTTTAGAAGAAGAGAAACTTGTTTTAGGAGTTTATTTATCAATGCATCCAATCGCTTTGATAAAAGAAAATATAAAGCAGGAAATTATCAGCATAAATGAATTGAAAAACTATCTTAATAAACCGGTTAGAGTTATAATGGCTTTATCGAGGGTAAAAGTTATCGTTGATAAAAAAGGGCAGGAAATGTGTTTTGTTGAAGGCTATGATGAAACTGGAGAAATTGATGGAGTTGTTTTTGCAAGTAGTTTTCAGGTTTTAAAAAAGATCTTAGTTCGTGGAGAAATTTGTTTGATTGAAGGAAAAGTGAATTTCCGCGATAAATTATCGCTGGTAATAAACCAGGCTAAAAATGTACGTTAAGGATGGATAGAGGATGAAAGAATTTGTATTAATAGATGGAAATTTTTGGCTGTTTAGTTGTTATTATGCAACAGCAGCAATGGGAAACTTGATGGTCAATAAAGATGGTGTACCGACAAATGCGGTATATGGTTTTGCTAATCGTTTAGAAAGTTTATTAAGAAAAAATCCCGAATATATCGTGGTGGCTTTTGATGCCAAAGGGAAAACATTTAGAAGTGAATTATTAGAAAATTATAAAGGAACAAGAAAAGAAACACCAGAAGAGCTGATTTGTCAGTTTTCAATGGTTAGAGAATATTTGCGCGCTCATAACATTCCTTATTTAGAACTTGAGGGATATGAAGGTGATGATATTATTGGAACTTTATCTAAAAAAGCTAAAGATGCCGGCTTAAAAGTTGCTATTTATTCTAATGATAAGGATATGATGCAGCTTGTTAATGAATCTGTTTATCAGTATAAAAAGCCGCAAAAAAGCGATGAATATGAAATTATTACACCTGAGAGCTTTTATGAAAAGTACCAGTTACAGCCTCAACAAATGACTGATCTATTAGGGTTGATGGGCGACACTGCTGATAATATTCCAGGAATTCCTGGAATTGGAGAAAAAACAGCATTAAAGCTTTTACATCAATATGAATCAATTGAAAATTTACAAGAGCATATGGCTGATCTAAAAGGAAAAATGGGCGAAAAAGTTCGAACTAATATTGAACTTGGTGTTCTTTCTAAACAGATTGCAACGATCTGTTTAGATGTTCCGATCGAATTAGATTTAGAAAAATGGCATTATGAAGGTCATGATTATGAAGAGTTGGCTGATTTCTATCGACGCTATGATATGAATTCTTTATTAAAAAGAATGTCTTTAAGTCATCAAGTGGAAAAGAAAGATGAAATTGAAGTGCAAATCGTTGATCACTTACCAATAATTGATAAACCAGCTAGTTTGGTTGTTAGTGTTTATGATACTAATTATCATAAATCACCAGTTTTAGGATTTGCTATTTATAACGATGAATGCAGTTATTATATTTCTTTTGATGATGCTTATAAATGTGAGCAGTTTAAAGCATATTTAGAAGATGAGAAGATTGAAAAATATGGTTATGATATTAAAAAATGTGTTAATGCCTGTGCTTGGAACGGTTTAAAACTCAGAGGGTACACATTTGATCTGCAGTTAGCTTCATATATTCTCAATCCATCATTAAAAGATGAAATTAAAAGTGTTTGCGAGTTTTATCAATACTATGATGTGTTATATGATGAACAGGTTTATGGCAAAGGAGCCAAAAAACATCTTCCTGAAACTGAAGAACTTGCTAAACACTTGATTAAACAAGCAAAAGCAATTTATGATTTAAAGGATCAGGCTATTGAAAAACTTAAAGCTAAGGAACAGTATGAATTGTATAAAGATGTTGAAATGCCGGTTTCACGAATCTTAGCAGAAATGGAATTTCAAGGGGCAAAAATAGATTTAACGGTTTTAAAACAGTTAGAAGCTGATTTTTCTAAGCAAATCGATGTTTTGCAAAGGGATATTTATTTATTAGCGCATAAAGAATTTAATATTTCTTCGCCTAAACAGTTAGGAGAAGTGTTATTTGAAGATCTCCAGCTGCCACATGCTAAAAAAAACAAGACCGGTTATTCAACGTCTGTTGATGTCTTAAATAAATTAAAGGATATCCATCCTATTATTGATAAGGTTTTAGAGTATCGGATGCTTACAAAACTTGTATCAACTTATATAGTGGGGTTACAAGATCAAGTGTTTATTGATAAAAAGATCCATACGATGTATAATCAGGCATTAACGCAAACGGGAAGACTTTCTTCAACCGATCCTAATTTACAAAATATTCCCGTAAAAACAGAAGAAGGAAAGTTGATTAGAAAAGCTTTTATTCCTGAAAATGATTATCTTGTTTCATTTGATTACTCCCAAATTGAATTACGAGTTCTTGCAAATTTAGCTCATGTACAATCTTTGATTCAGGCTTTTAATGAAGATAAAGACATTCACCGTCATACTGCAAGTGTTGTTTTTGGAGTCCCTGAAGAAGATGTTACTTCACAAATGCGAAGAAATGCTAAAGCTGTTAATTTTGGAATTATTTATGGAATGAGTGACTTTGGGCTGGCGGAACAAATTGGAGTAAGTGTAAAAGAAGCTCGGGATTTTATTCAAAAATATTTTGCCACTTATCCAGAGATTAAAACGTATATGGATCAGTCAATTGCGATGGCTAAAGAAAAAGGCTATGTATCAACGATTCTAAATCGTAAACGCTACATTCCGGAAATCAAAGAAAAGAATTATGTACGTCAGGAATTTGGCAAACGTTTAGCAATGAATTCGCCAATTCAAGGATCAGCTGCTGATATCTTAAAATTAGCGATGATTCAAGTTGATCAGGCTTTAAAAGAAAAAAAATTAAAATCAAAAATGATTTTACAAGTTCATGATGAATTGATTTTTGATGTATATCAAGATGAATTAGAAGATGTCATGAATATTGTTAAAGAGGGAATGGAACATGCTGTTAGTATGGAAGTTGAATTAAAAGCAGAAGGGACTTATGCAAAAAATTGGTATGAGTTAAAGTAGGTGAAAAAGATGCCAGAATTACCAGAAGTTGAAACAGTCAGAAGGACGTTAAAAAACTTTGTATTAGAAAGAAAGATTACAAGTGTAGATATTATTTATCCTAAGATTATCGAAGATGATCCTGAAAAATTTATTAAAGCAGTTAGTGATCAAAAAATTAATGATATTGATCGGATCGGAAAATATCTGATTTTTAAATTGGATGACATAGCTTTTGTCTCACATTTAAGGATGGAAGGGAAATACCACTATGTTGATAAAGATATGCCCTTAAATAAGCATGATCATATTATCTTCAATCTCGATAACGGGAAACAGCTTCGTTATAATGATACGCGTAAATTTGGACGGATAAAATTAGTTGATTTAAATAATTATGCAAATGAACTGCCTCTTTCGAAACTTGGACCAGAGCCATTTGAGGCCGATGTTAAAGAGCTATATACAAAGTTACATAAATGCCGTTTACCAATCAAACATGCCATTTTAGATCAAAGTATAATTGCGGGAATAGGCAATATTTATGCTAATGAAATATGTTTTGCAATGCATTTAGATCCTCATACGCCAGCTTGTAAATTAACTAAAAAAAGTGTTGTGGAATTAAAGGAAACAGCTTCTGATATTTTAAATGAAGCCATCAAACAAGGTGGTACGACGATTCACTCATTTAGTGCTAATGGTATTGATGGGTTGTTCCAAGTGAAGCTAAAGGCTCATTTACAAAAGAAATGTCCTATTTGTGGTGGTGATATAACGAAAGAGGCTATCAAAGGTCGAGGAACGTATTATTGTAAACATTGTCAAAAAAGGAGGCGATAAAATGATAAAATGGGGAATTATTGGTGCTGGAAGAATCGCCCATCGCTTTTGTAAAGCTTTAAGCAATGATAAAAGAGCTTGTTTAGAAGCTGTAAGTTGTCGCAGTCTTGAAAAGGCTAATGCGTTTAAACAAAAATTTCCATGTCATAAAGCTTATGGTTCTTTTCAAGAAATCTTAGATGATCCTAATATTGATGCTGTATATATTGCTTTACCACATTACTATCATTATGAATGGATTAAAAAAAGCATTTTGTCTCATAAAAGGGTTCTAGTTGAAAAACCAGCAACAATAAATAGTCAACAGATGTTAGAAATCAAAGAATTAGCTAAAAAAGAAAAAGTTTTAGTGATGGAAGCGATGAAAAATAAGTTTACACCATGTTATAAAGAAGCAAAAAAGTTACTCGAAGATAAGATAATTGGTGAAGTTGAAAAAATTGAAACTTCATTTTGCAGTGAACATTTAGAGTATGATCCTAATTCTTATTTATTTGATCCTAAACAAGGGGGCTGCCTGTTAGATTTAGGAATCTATAATATTAGTTATTTAGATGATTTTTTTAAAGCTGCGATAAGTGATTTAACAGTAACGTCTAAACATCATGAATGTGGTGTCGATAGTTATGTTAATGCTAGAATTGAATTTAATGATCAAATTGGAATAGTTGAATGTGCGATGGATCGCAAAAAAGAAAATCGGGCTATTTTTACGGGAAGTATTGGTAAAATGATCGTCAAACCATTACATCGCCCTTTAGATATTGAAATTATCTTAAATGATGGGCAAATTATTAATAAACATTTTGATTATGATTACGATGATTTTTATAGTGAAATAGCTCACTTTAATGATTTGCTTGAAAGAGATAAATTAGAAAGTAAGATCATGAGTCTTGATAATAGTTTAAATTGTGCTAAAATTCTAGAAATGATCAAGGAGAAGATGTAAGTGGAAGTATTAGGGATCACAGGCAGTATTGCAACTGGTAAAAGTACTGTAACTAATTATTTAAAAGAAAAAGGTTATTTAGTAGTTGATAGTGATAAATTGGCATATGATGCTTTAACTATTGATGATGATTGTATTAATAGGACGAAGCAAAGATTTAATTTAGCTGATGGACCAATTGATCGTAAAGCTTTGGGACAAATTGTTTTTAACGATAGAAAAGCTAAAAAGGATCTAGAAGATATTATTCATCCTTATGTGATAAAAAGAATTAAAGATGTAATCGCTGATAATCAGGATAAAAAATTTATCTTTTTAGATATTCCATTATTATTTGAAAATAATTTAGAGTATTTATGTGATAAAATAATTGTGGTATATTTAAACGAACAGGAAGAAATAAAAAGATTGATGAAACGTGATAACATTGATGAAGCTTATGCCAAAGTTATTATTGCAAACCAAATAAGCATTGAAGAGAAAAGACTTCGTGCTGATATTGTTTTAGATAATAATCAAGGATTAGAACAATTATATATACAAATTGAAGCTCTATTGAAAGGAAGATAGTATGAATGGATCAATGATGTCAGATCTGTATACAGTTAATGCTAATTATCCCCTTGACAGTATTCATATGCGTTCGATATCATTATTATATCAACCACTGATTGGGAACATGGCATGTAGTTTATATTTAAGTCTTTATGCAGAATTAGATCAACTTACTTTAACTAAAGCTCCGAGTCTTTTTAGTCGTTTAACCAAAATAACAGGATTATCACTAGCAGAAATAAATGAAGCGAGTTTGAAATTAGAAGCTATTGGACTTTTAGCTAAATATAAAAAAGATATTGAAAATAAAAGAATCTATTTATATGTTATCAAAACGCCATTAGCACCAGCTAAGATTTTTAATCATACTATTTTAGGACCGTTGTTATTACAGCGTTTAGGTGAAGAAGAATTGTATCGCACTAAATTGTGTTTTAAATCATCAGCTGTAAATATTGATCAAAGTTATGATAATGTTACTGCTAAATTTACAGATGTTTTTGATATAAATTTATTAGAGGGAAGTAATGAGATATTAGTCGAGAAAGATTATTTTAACAGCGATTATGGTAAAATTGAAAGTGAGTATGATTTGGAACTATTTTATCAAGGATTAAAAGATTATCAGATAAAAAGAAGCATAATAACAAGTGATGATGAAACAATCATTAAACAGCTGGGAACATTGTATAGTATCAATGCATTAGATATGCAGGGACTTGTCAAAGACAGCATTCAAAATGATAAATTAGTACATAAACTATTAATAAAAAATTGCCGTGATCATCATGATTTAATGATGCCTGAAAAATTTAATGAAATATATCATAAACAGCCTATAGCTCATAAAAGTTCTCATGGTGATGATCCATTAAATATGCATATTCGTTATTTAGAAAGTATCAATCCTTATCAGCTTTTAAAAGATAAGCAGGGTGGTAGAGAACCATTAAAACATGATTTGCAAATTGTTGAATCTATCATGACATCTTTATATTTAGAACCTGGAGTAATGAATGTCTTGATTGAGCTAACGCTGTCACAATGCGACAATGTTTTATCACGAGCATTTATGCAATCACGTGCTTCACAGTGGAAACGTAAAAAAATAAAAACGGTTAAAGAAGCTATGGATGAAGCTAATTTGTATTTAAAATATCGTCGTAATAACAGTGATCTTGAAGAAGAAAATATAAGTATGGTTGATGATAAAGATATTGATGAAACTGAGTTGGAAGAGTTCTTGAGCCAGTTTGAATAGGAGGACAGCATGAAAAGTATCCAGGGTCTTAATTTATTTATTAATGATGAAAGTTTTAATAAAAATAAAGAAAATAGTATTAATGAATTATTAAATGATAATAATATAGTTAAGATATTAGAAAAATATCATTTGAATCGTCATGATATTGAAGAAAATTGGATTGAATTTTTAGATTATAAAGAGGATCTAGATATTTGCAAAGGATGTCGGTCTTTAAAGGAATGTACTAAGGTTTCTAAAGGAATGGTACGACAATTTAACTATCAAGATGGTGAAATCAAATTATCATTAACACCTTGTCAATATGGAAAAACATATTTTGATGAACAGAATATTTTAAATAGTATTTTACTCAAAAATGTTAGTAGCCGTATTTTGCTTACTAAGCCAAGTGACTTAACATTAAAAAATGATGCTACAGGCAATGGTACAGCAATTATCAAGATGATGAGTGATTATATAAAAAATCCAGTTCATAAAGGTTTTTATCTTTATGGTGATGGTGGCAGTGGAAAAAGTACTATTATGGGATTTTTAATTCGCTGTTTGGTTATTAAAGGATATAAATGCGGTTTTATTCATTTTCCAACGTATTTAATGGATCTAAAAAGTTCTTTTGGTAATGAAGGAGTAAATAGTTCAATCGAGCTGATGAAAAATCTTGATTATTTGGTTATTGATGATGTAGGGGGCGAAAGTGTTACATCATGGTCACGTGATGAAGTTCTTTCTGCAGTTTTGGCATATCGACTTCAAAATGAAAAAGCTACTTTTTTTACAAGTGAATATTCTTTGGAAAAGTTAAAAAAAATATATACTTTAAAAACCGGCGATAAAGAAAGGGTAGAACGGCTGATTTCTAGAATAAAAGCAATCAGCATTCCAATAGAATTAAAGGGTAAAGATCTACGATAAAAAAATCTTAATGTTTTATTTAAAATATTAAAGATTTGATGGAAACATCAATCTTTTTGTGTTAAAATGTCTTGGAAATAGAGGTTATAAGGAGGAGAAAGAATGGTTAAGTGTATTGGTGTATTAACATCTGGTGGAGATGCTCCGGGAATGAACGCGGCTGTTCGAGCAGTAGCAAGAACATGTTTGAATAAAGGAATCGAAGTATACGGGGTTCGTTTAGGATATAAGGGTTTGTACGAAGGTGATTTTATTAAATTTGATCGTCACAGTACACGAAATATTATTAACTTAGGGGGAACATTTTTAAAATCAGCACGTTTTCCGGAATTTAAAGATCCTGAAATTAGAAAAGCTGCAATTGAGCAAATGCGAAAAGTAGGTATGGAAGCATTAGTAGTTATTGGTGGGGACGGTAGCTATACCGGTGCTTTAAAACTTACTGAGATGGGGGTCAACTGTATTGGAATTCCTGGAACGATTGATAATGATATTCCAAATACAGATTACACAGTTGGATTTGACACAGCTTTAAATACAATTGTTGATGCTTTGGATCGTTTAAGAGATACATCAAGTTCACATCAACGTTGCACTATTCTTGAAGTAATGGGACGTCGTTGTGGTGACTTAGCGATTAATGCGGGGATTGCAGCTGGTGCAGAAATGATCATTACTAGTGAAATTGGTTATGATGAAGCAGAAGTGATCGAAAGATTAAAAGCTTCTAAAAAATCAGATAAAAAACATGCAATCGTTGTTATTACAGAACATATTACTGATGTTCATGAATTAGCAAAAAAAGTAGAAGCTGAAACAGGTTTTGAAACTCGTGCAAATGTTTTAGGTCATATGCAAAGAGGTGGTCGTCCATCAGCACGTGATCGTGTACTTGCTTCACGTATGGGGGTATATGCGGTTGAATTATTAGAAGCAGGTAAAGGTGGACTTTGTGTGAGTGAAGTTCATGGAGAAATTAAAGGTTTAGATATTACAGAAACTTTATCTCAAAAGCGTAAGACAGATTTTGGTATTTACGAAGATGCAATGAAGCTTCGTTAATATAAATTAATGTAAGGTGAGGATATTAGGTATGGTATTTGAATTGAAAGAAAGAAAAAAGAAAACACGTGTTGTTTGTACGATTGGACCTGCAAGTGAAGATGAAAAGATGTTAAAGAAATTAATTCTTGCAGGAATGAATGTAATGAGACTTAACTTTTCCCATGGTGATTATGAAGAACATGGTGGAAGAATTATTACAGCTCGTAAATTAAGTAAAGAATTAAATAAAAATATTGCAATTTTATTAGATACTAAAGGACCTGAAATTAGAACAGGTGATTTTGTAGGTGGTAAAACTGAGTTTAAAAAAGGACAAGTTGTTACTATTTGTCAAGAAGATATTGAAGGAACAAGTGATCGTTTCACAATAACTTATAAAGAATTATATCAAGATGTTAAACCTGGTGGTTTTATTTTGGTAAATGATGGTCAAGTTGAATTATTAGTTGACCATGTTGAAGGAACTGATATTGTTTGTGTATGTGCAAATGATGGTGTAGTTAAAAATAAACGTGGAATCAACGTTCCTGGAATCAAATTAGGATTTGACTACTTATCACCAAAAGATACAGCTGATATAACTTTTGGATGTGAACAAGGGGTAAACTTTATTGCAGCATCATTTGTTAGACGTGCGCAGGATGTTTTAGATGTTAAAAAATTATTGATTGAAAATGGACATCCAGAAATTCAAATCATCGCTAAAATCGAAAATAGCGAAGGTGTTGATAATATGGATGAAATATTAAAAGTAGCCGATGGTATTATGGTAGCTCGTGGTGATTTAGGAGTAGAAGTGCCTGCTGAAGATGTACCTTTGATTCAAAAGAAATTAATTAAAAAATGTCGTGCAGTAGGTAAAGTGGTTATTACTGCTACTCAGATGTTAGACAGCATGCAGGAAAATCCACGACCAACACGTGCTGAAGTAAGCGATGTTGCTAATGCTATTTATGATGGTACTGATGCGATTATGTTATCTGGTGAATCTGCTCAAGGTAAATATCCTGAAGAAGCAGTTATGACAATGACTAAGATTGCTTTAAAAACAGAAGAAACTTTAGATTATGCGTCATTTTTAAGAAAAGCTATTAGAACAGCACCAGAAGATCCTTCAGAAGCTATTTGTATGTCAGTGGCTGAAATTGCATCTAAATTCAAAGTTTCTGCGATTGTAGTATATACAGAAAGTGGTTCGACTGCTAAACGTGTATCTCGTTATCGTCCAGAATCAATGATAATTGCTGCTACACCAAATGAACCTGTAACTCGTTCTTTAGCACTAAACTGGGGTGTAAAAGGTGTTGTTTGTAAATGGATGGGAGATCGTGTCTCTCAAATAGAATACGCACAGATTCTTGCAAAAGAAAATGGTGTTGAACCAGGTGAACAAATTTTAATTACAGCAGGAACACCAGGTGTTGGAGGAACTACAAGTTATTTAGAATTAGTAACTGTAAAATAAGAAGGCTGATTTATTCAGCTTTTTTTGTTTACTGCATTTTAAAATTTATTTAACCAAAAAATCTTATGTTTAATTGTTATTACAAATATAGAGAATAAATTCTTTCCTATGAATAATAAAATTTTGCATTACAATTTAAAATTTTAACTGATAAAATAACTAATATAAGGGAAAAGGAGGAGGATAAAGAAATGAAGAAGATTATACCTTCCATATTGGTTAGTGCGATGACTATTGGATGTCTTGCAACCTCAGGACAAATATTAGTCAGTGCTGCTAGTCCATATGAAGGAGAATCATGGTATGATGAATTAGAAATCGTTGAAGAAAATCGAGAATATGCGCGTTCTAGTTTTATTCCATATCATGATGCTAAAGTTGGAATGGATAATGAAAAGTCTGCATTATCAAAAGATCCTTCAAAATCGAATTATTATGCGTCTCTAAATGGTGAATGGGATTTTAAATTTGTTCAAAATCCAGCACAGCGTATTAGTGACCCAGATGATAATACGATTGATTGGGACAGTGAAGGATGGGACAAAATCAACGTGCCAAGTAATATTCAAACAATTAGAAATGAAGATGGCAGCTTCAAATATGAACCGCCAATCTATAGTAATCAACGATATCCTTGGCAAAATTTTGAAGATGTTGAATTGGATGCTGCTAATGCTCATGCTCCTACAGTAAATAATAGTGTAGGTCATTATCAACGTAATTTCAAAATAAGTGAAAATTGGGATGGACGACAAGTATTTGTATCCTTCCAAGGTGTTGAGTCTGCTTTTTATGTTTATGTAAATGGACAAAAAGTTGGATATGGTGAAGACAGCTATACTGCCGATGAGTATAATATTACCCCTTATTTAAACACAGATGCTAATGGTAGTATTGCTGGACAAGAAAATACGATTTCAGTTCAAGTCTATCGCTGGTCAACAGGAAGTTATCTAGAAAATCAGGATTTTATTCGTATGAGTGGTATTTTTAGAGATGTCTATCTATATTCTAAAGATACAGTAGAGTTGAGAGATTTCTTCATTAAACAACAATTGGATGAAAATAATGAAGATGCAACATTAACTATTGATGCGTCAGTTAGAAATCTTGCTAATGAAAAAGGCGGAGATTATACAGTTGAAGCACAGCTTTATTCAAACGAAAATGATGATCCGATTTTAGAAGAACCGATTAAAATGGAATATACTTTAGATCCTGCAAAAGAAGATCTCGAAGAATTGATTGATGATTTAGGAATTGAAAAAACAGGAAGTGCAAAAGTTATTAATCCATTGAAATGGTTTGCAGATTCACCTAATTTGTACCGAATTGTCTTACAATTGAAAGATAGTAAAGGTGAAGTTATTGAAACAGCAGTACAAAGAATTGGATTTAGAAAAATTGAAAACGTTGTTATCAATGATGCTGGTCAACAACAAATGCAGATCAATGGTGAAAAGATTATGTTCCGTGGAACAAATCGTCACGAAACATCATTAGATAAAGGTCGAGCAATTGGTAAAGAAGAAATTGTAACAGATTTAAAGATGATGAAGGAACATAATATCAATGCTATTCGTACTTCACATTATCCAAATAATGTTTTAACTTACGATTTAGCTGATGAATTTGGAATCTATATGTGTGATGAAGCAAATATTGAAACACATATTGGTGCAACTTCTTCAAATTTACCTAATACAGGTATTTGGAACAATGCGGTCATGAGTCGTACTCAAAATATGGTTGAGCGTGATAAAAATCATCCATCAGTAGTGATTTGGTCTTTGGGAAATGAGGCAACTTATACAAATTATGCTCTTACAGATGATTTCCCATTCTGGAATTCAACGAGATGGATCTTACAAAGAGATCCAAGTCGTATCCGTAAATATGAACGCCAAAATCGTTATGGTGCTACGCGTGAAGAATCGATGGTAGATATTTATAGCTCACAATATTGGGGAGTATCTAGTGTTATTTCACAAGTAACAAATACAGGTAACAAATTACCTTATATCCAATCAGAATATGCCCATTCAATGGGAAATGCATTAGGTAACTTAAAAGAATATTGGGATGTATTCCGCAGTTATGAGAATGCTCAAGGTGGTTTTGTTTGGGATTGGATCGATCAATCTATCGAAACAAAAGTAATTAATACTGAAAGTTATACAGTTACAGATACTAAAACTAATACAGTTGGGACAGTTGTTGGTTCATTAACTGAAGGTAGAAATGGAACGAAAGCAGTAAATGGTTATGTTACTCTTCCGGCAAAAACAGATTTAACAGCTAATTCCAGCACAGGTCTTACTTTAGATGCTTGGGTAAAATCAGATGGAACAAGTGGTGATCAAGCAATCTTATCAAAAGGAGATACTGGTGGTTATAACCTAAAGATTTCTCAAGGGAAATCAATTGAATTCTTTGTTAATGGATGGAGCGCTGGTACTCTTACAATGGCTATTCCAAGTGATTTTACTGATGGTAATTGGAAGCACTTAACTGCAACATGTGATGAAAATGGTAATTATAAGTTATATTATAACGGTGAATTGAAAGCTGAGTTAGCAAATAAAGCCTCAGTACCATTTGATACAAATAGTTTAAGCATCGGTGTAGGTTATGATCCAGAAAATTCTGGTCGTACATGGAATGGTGCAATTGATAGTGTTAAAGTTTTGAATCGAGTTTTAACTGCTGATGAAATTGCAGCTGATAATATCAGTGAAACTGATGAAAGTGTAATTTACGCAATGGATTTTGCTAATAGCAAAATAACTACTACTGGAACTAATTATGAAGATAAAACATATTGGGGATATGGTGGCGATTGGAATGACCAGCGGGTAAATGATGGCAATTTCTGTGGAAATGGTATTATTAATGCAGATCGTACAATTTCGGCAAAAGTGTTAGACGCTAAAAAAGTTTTCCAAGAAGTAAACTTCTATAATGATGGAAAAGCTGCTAATGGTACAGTACGCGTTGTTAACGAATTCTTAAATACTAATTTAAATAAATATGATGTTTCATGGCAGTTCAAAGAAAATAATAAAGTATTAAAAGAAGGTACTTTATCTGAAGAACAAAAAGATTTAGCAGCTCTATCGCAAAAAGAAATTACGGTTGATTTACCAGATGTTGAAAAAGTAGAAGGTAGAGATTATTTCTTAGAATTCCAAGTTACATTAAAAGAAGATCAAATGTGGGCTGGTGATTATAGTGGTCATGCTGGTGATATTATTGCTTATGAACAATTGAATTTAGCATATGTTACTACAATTGCTCAACCAGCGATTGATGGTAACAATGAATTTAGTAATGTTGAAGAAACGGATGAAGCATTAAATATTACTGGTAACGTAAATGGTAACGATTACGCATTGTCATTAGATAAAACAACGGGTTATATCACAAATTATACATTTGCTGGTAAGACGATAATGAATGAGGGACCTACTCCTAATTATTATCGGGCACCAATTGATGATGATATGTATGAATCAGATGATGCAAATCTTATAAACACAAAAGATCATTTCAATGTATCTGATGTAAAAGTAACAAAAGGCGCGAATTTAGTACAGGTTGAAGTAACAGGAAGTCTGGATGGAAGTGATTCGCCTAATACGATCAGTTATCAAATTTATGGTAATGGTGAAGTCGTTGTTACTAATACTGTTACTCCAGCGACTACGATTTCTGGTTCATTAAAACGAATCGGAATGAAATTAAATGTTCCAACAGAATTTAGTAATTATACATATTATGGTCGCGGGCCATTTGAAAATTACAATGATAGAAATACTGGAGCATTGATTGATGTATATAAAACAACTGTTGATGCAATAGATGCAGAAAATAAATATTTGAAACCGCAAGAAAACGGAAATAGAACTGATGTTCGTTGGGCTGCAGTAACTAATGATGCTGGTGTTGGCTTCATGATTGCGGCTCAAGATGATATGAATAGTTCTGTATCACGTTATGAAGATGAAGATATGGCCGGTAATCGTCATATGTATCAAGTTCCAAAATCTGACCATATCGTTCTTAATGTTGATCAAGTACAACGTGGATTAGGTGGAGCAGCTTGTGGACCAGGACCATTAGATCAATATACGATCAAAAAAGGTCAAACTTATTCACATACATTTAGAATTGTTCCAATTGCTACTGATGATGTAGATACACTAATGGAACAAAGTAATAAAAATACCCAATCAAGTTTACCAATTAAATCTATTTTAGTAGATGGTGTAGAACTTGATGGATTTGATGTCAATAAAGATTCATATGAAGTTAAGTTATTAAAAGGCTCATATGATAAACTTCCTGTAGTAGATGTAGTTACTACTGATGGTAATGTTGTTGTCGAAAAATTTAATCAGCCAGATAGTCTACCAGCGGTGGTAGTAATCAAAGCAACATCTAGTTATGGTGTTACAAAAACTTATACAATTACATTTAGAGAAGTAAATGAAATGTATGTTTCAGATATGGAATGGACGATAGATGAAGGCGGATATTTTGCAAACAGCAGAGATGTATGTGATGCTAATCCAATTTCATTATATGTAGATGGTGTTGTAACTGATTTTACTAAAGGTGTTGGAGTTCATGCGCCAAGTAGAGTTGGAGTAAATGTAGCTGGTAAGGGTTATACTAATTTGAAAGGGATTATTGGAATCAATTCTAATCAAACTGTTACTGGAGATGATCGTGCTGATGTAATCTTTAGAGTATTTGCAGATGGTGAAGAGATTTATAATTCTGGTCAAATGAAAGCATTACGCTCAAAAGAGATCGATATTGACGTAACAGGTAAGAGCAATATCATCATGCAGGTTGATACTAATGGTAATGATTATAATGACCATGCTTCATGGGCAGAATTAAGATTTACAGTTGAAAATACTGCAGATGTTGATAAAAGTGGATTACAAGCAAAATACGATGAATTTAAAGATTATGTAGAAAGTAACTACACTGCAGATTCATGGGTTGGATTTAAAGTGGCTTTAGATAATGCAAAAGCTGTTTTAGATGATGAAAATGCTACTCAAACAGCAGTTGATAACGCTAAAATTGAATTAGAAAGAGCAGAAGGATTATTAGAGGAAGTAGTTGTTCTAGACTTTAGTGAGTTAGAAAAACAGATTTCAGCAGCAGATTTAATTAATCAAGATCTTTCTAAATATCAAGATGGTGCAGAGAAAACAGCATTTGTAGCAGCTTACCAGGCAGCTAAAGATACTTTATCTACTGCTAAAAATCAAGAAGCAATAGATAATGCAGCTAATACTCTTAAAGATGCGATGATGGCTTTGAAAGAGGTTGTTATTTTAGATAAAGAAGAACTTAGTCAATTAGTAACTGAAGCAAGTGGATTGAATTTGGATCTATACAAAGATGGACCTGCAAAAGAGGCCTTCAAAGAAGCTCTTGCAAATGCGACTGAATTACTAAATACAGCAACATCACAAGCACAAATCGATGAAGCTTTAGATATGCTTAATGATGCAATCGCAGCTCTTGAAAAAATTGATATTACAGATAAAGTTTATAAAGGTGCTTTAGAAATAGCAGTAGATATTGCTAGTCAAGTTAGTGAAGCTGATTTAGATAAAGTCGTTCCTGCTGTTGTAAATGAATTTAGAGTTGCTTTAGATGAAGCAAAAGCTGTTTTAGCAGATGAAAAAGTTACTCAAGAAATAGTAGATAATGCTTTTGATCGTTTAGCTCAAGTGATGTGGAAATTAGAGTTCTACAAAGGCGATAAGACATTATTACAAGATCTAGTAAACAAAATAGAAGCATTAAATAAAGCTGATTATAGTGAAGTATCATGGAATGCAATGTTACCAGTATTGACTGAAGCAAAAGATGTATTGGCTGATGAAAATGCGATGCAAAATGAAGTAGAAGAAACGTATACTGATTTGATCAAAGCGTTCTTAGAATTAAGATTGAAACCAAATAAAGATTTATTGGCAGAATTGATTAAACAAGCAGAAGCATTGAATCAAGCAAATTATACTGAAGCATCATGGCAAGCGATGATAAAAGCATTAGAAAATGCTAAAAACGCTCTAGAAAATAAAGGAGCTGGATATGCAGTAGTAGAAGAAGCAATAGCGAATCTACAAGAAAGCATCGAAGGATTAAAAGAAAAAGAAGAAATGCCATTACAGTCAGGAGATACTATTAAAGATAGCACTGTAAAAACAGGTGATACTAAAGAAATTAATCAAATAACAGCAATAATGTTATTAGCAGGAGCTGTAGTAACGTTATTAAAAAGAAAGAAAATTGAAGAATAGTCAATTTTAAGAACTGTTGATAAAAACAACAGTTCTTTTTTACGGAAAAAATCAAAAAATTCAAATGATAAAACTATGGCTGATATTTTTGAAAAATGCAATCCCATTATGATTATTGTCGTTTTGTAAGTAACTGTTTTGCTTTCTATATAAATCAAAATAAGATATAATATACTACAGGTGATGAAATATGAGTAAAAAAAACAAGCAGAATTTATTGATGACAGTTATATTTACCTTGATAGTCTCAATAACATTATTTTATATGTATGATAATTTTATTTTTCAAACATATGGAGAAGTAGTTTATTACGATTATATGTTAAATGGTGAAAATGATGATTTGAAAGTTGAGAATATTGAAGCATATCGTAATGAAAAAACTTTTTCTATCGGGGATGGAAAGGTAATTTTTAAAAATAATGATTTAATTGAACAAGGGGCTATTGCTAATGTTAAAGTAGTATTAAAAAATGATAAAGAAAAATATGAGTATGAAGTTAATTTAAATAATTATTCTAGTGATAACTTAAGCTATGTAATTGAAAAAGAGGTTAAGGATAATAAAATCAAATTGAGTGATGTTGAAAAAGCTAATTTAACAGTGAAAGTAAATGATGAAGTTGTCAGTGAATTAGATTTAGAAATTACCCCTGTGGAACAATTAGAGGGTTCTAATAAAGAATATCGAATTGAAAATGCTAGTATTTCAAATAAAATGATGCGGCTGGGAAGTTTAAAAACAAACGATGAAGATATTATAAAAAAATATCCTAAAGTATCTTTAGAATATCGTTATTTAAAAGATCCTAAGAAAGATAAAGATGATAATGATAATTATGTTGTTTTTAAAAAAATTAGTGGAAATAGTAAAGATTTAATTAACGCTAATGATTATGGATCATATTATTTAGAAGAAGAGAATTTTAAAAATAAAGAATTAAGTGTGGTAATTATTTTTAGTAATGATAATGATAAATTTGCTTTTTCAATTGATTTAATAACTCGTCAAGTAGGTGATTATTATGGATAAAATAAAAAAAGACTTTATTGTATTTTATTTGGTGCGAAATGCTGTTGCAACATTTATTATTACGATATGTTCATTTGTATATGATTTTATGAATTATTTTAATATGACAAGTACTAGAGCTGTTATTAAGATTTTTTCTGATAATTTTTATACTACAGTTTATTTCTTGCTGTTATGGATATTAAACTATTTATTATTTGAAATGTATAAAATTATTATTGATACGTTTAGAAAAGAAAATAAAGAACATGCTAAAGTTGTAATAAATGGTAAAGAAGTAATTGCTTATGGAACTCTTTTACCATTGATAATATTAGTTATTTTATTAGTAGTTCAATTTAATCAGTTGTTTAGGGTCAATTTTATTTTATTAGTATTATTCATGTTATTGAGATCTTTAAAAGAAGAGTTCAAATATCGTAAAAATAGACTCATTTAATGAGTCTATTTCAATAAATTACATAAAGAATTTATCATTTCATCTTTCTGAGTATTATTTAAAGAATTATAATATTTTTCGAATAATACTCCTAATCCTGGAAGAATCGTTTCTTCCTTAGAAGCTATACCTTCATTGATAATTTCTCTTAATTCATTAAAAGAACTGTTATGTAATTTAGTTAATAATGCATTACGAATATCCATATTATCACTCCTAAATTATTATGGGAGAAATATTATTTTTTATACGAGGAAGTTATGGAAATAAAGCAAATAGAAATTAACAATCAAGTTGTTGAATATCAATTAAATATAAAAAAAATTAAAAATTGTTATTTGAAGATTATTTCTGGTAAGCTGGTAGTTAATGCGCCATCAAATTTTCCAATTGAAATGATTGAAAAATTGATACTTGATCATCGAGATATTATTTTGAAACAAACTAATAATTATGTTTCAAAATTTAATTATATCGATAATGGCTATGTGTATGTTTTTAATTACCGGTATCAAATTATTTTAAAAGATGTGAATATGTATAAAGCAGCAATTCATGAAGATAAAATTTATGTTTATCATCATAAAATTCAAGAAATAATTGAAAATGAATTGAAAAATATTTTATATGATTATTTAGTAAAACAAATCTGTTATTATTTAAATACGTGGTTTGATTTAACAATGCCTGAAATTGAAATAAAAAAATACAAATCACGCTGGGGCGCTTGTTTTTCAAAGCAAAATAAAGTATCTTTTAATTTAGCTTTAGTACATTTAGATAAAAGTTTAATTGATTATGTGATCATTCATGAATTATGTCACTTCATCCAGCCTAATCATTCAAAATTATTTTATCAAGAAATTGGAAAACGTTTATCAGATTATAAAATAAGAGAAAAAAGATTAAAGGAGATAGGAATATGATAACTTCAAGTACTAATAATACAATTAAAGCATTAATGAAATTAAAGAAAAAGAAATATCGTGATGAAACAGGTTATTATTTGATAGAAGGAGAGCATTTAGTTGAAGAAGCATTGAAAGCGAAACAGGTTGAATTACTAATTTCAACTAAAGCAATCAGTGGTGATTTACCGGTTCTTGAAGTTAGTGATGAAATTATGGCGAAATTGGCTTTTACTAAATCACCACAATCAATAATGGCAAAATGTATAATAAAAAAAGAAGAAAAGTTAATAGATGGTAAGCGTTATTTGATTTTAGATGATTTGCAGGATCCAGGAAATATTGGTACTTTAATTAGAACAGCATTAGCATTTTCTTTTGATCAAGTTATTTTATCTGATCGATGTGTTGATTTATATAATGATAAATTACTGCGCTCCATGCAGGGTGCTAATTTTCATATTAGCTGTATTTATGGTGATTTAAAGACAATTATTTCTAAATTACAAGCCAATGACGTCACTGTTGTTGGCAGTGCTTTAGAAAATGGTAAAGATATAAACAAGATTGATGCTTGTAAGAAAATGGCATTTGTTATAGGAAATGAAGGTAATGGGATAAATAAAGAAATTTTAGAAAAATGTGATCAAATAGGATATATTCCTATAAAAACTATTGAATCATTAAATGCAGCAGTAGCGGGAAGTATTATAATGTATTACTTTAAATAAAAATGCCAAACTGTATAAAATTGATAAACGGTATTATAGAATTAAATTTGATTATTATAAGAAAAAAATATAAGTTGTTTATAGAGATCTTTTTTATAAAGTTTGGTAACGATATAATATGATTTCTATGAACTTTTTTCATATATAAGTAGATATCAGCTATAATTTAATTCTTAGATTTTAATTTTTTTATACTATGCAAATAAAAAAAAGAAAAAAGAGGAAAAAAGGTATTTACAAAGAGGGAGAGATATGGTAAATTAAGGAGGCACTCAAGAGAAGGGATAAAGTAACCCGAAGAAAAAGAAAAAAAAGTAAAAAAAAGATTGACTAAAAAGAGAAAAGAGTGTAAGATAATCGAGTCGGCGAAAGAAGCCGGAGAGATCATTGAAAACTAAACAGAATTAAGAAACACACGTCAAAGAAGGATCCGGAAACGGATAGAAGAGAAAAAGAAGAGCTAAACAAACGAAAGATTGTAAAGATAAAGAGACAATGGAGAGTTTGATCCTGGCTCAGGATGAACGCTGGCGGCGTGCCTAATACATGCAAGTCGAACGCGGGCAGCAATGCCCGAGTGGCGAACGGGTGAGTAATACATAAGTAACCTGCCCTTTACAGGGGGATAACTATTGGAAACGATAGCTAAGACCGCATAGGTAAAGATACCGCATGGTAAGTTTATTAAAAGTGCCAAGGCACTGGTAGAGGATGGACTTATGGCGCATTAGCTAGTTGGTGAGGTAACGGCTCACCAAGGCGACGATGCGTAGCCGACCTGAGAGGGTGACCGGCCACACTGGGACTGAGACACGGCCCAGACTCCTACGGGAGGCAGCAGTAGGGAATTTTCGGCAATGGGGGGAACCCTGACCGAGCAACGCCGCGTGAAGGAGGAAGGTCTTCGGACTGTAAACTTCTGTTATAAAGGAAGAAAGGCGGATACAGGGAATGGTATCCGAGTGACGGTACTTTATGAGGAAGCCACGGCTAACTACGTGCCAGCAGCCGCGGTAATACGTAGGTGGCAAGCGTTATCCGGAATTATTGGGCGTAAAGAGGGAGCAGGCGGCAGCAAGGGTCTGTGGTGAAAGACTGAAGCTTAACTTCAGTAAGCCATAGAAACCGGGCAGCTAGAGTGCAGGAGAGGATCGTGGAATTCCATGTGTAGCGGTGAAATGCGTAGATATATGGAGGAACACCAGTGGCGAAGGCGACGATCTGGCCTGCAACTGACGCTCAGTCCCGAAAGCGTGGGGAGCAAATAGGATTAGATACCCTAGTAGTCCACGCCGTAAACGATGAGTACTAAGTGTTGGGAGTCAAATCTCAGTGCTGCAGTTAACGCAGTAAGTACTCCGCCTGAGTAGTACGTTCGCAAGAATGAAACTCAAAGGAATTGACGGGGGCCCGCACAAGCGGTGGAGCATGTGGTTTAATTCGAAGCAACGCGAAGAACCTTACCAGGTCTTGACATACTCATAAAGGCTCCAGAGATGGAGAGATAGATATATGGGATACAGGTGGTGCATGGTTGTCGTCAGCTCGTGTCGTGAGATGTTGGGTTAAGTCCCGCAACGAGCGCAACCCTTATCGTTAGTTACCATCATTAAGTTGGGGACTCTAGCGAGACTGCCAGTGACAAGCTGGAGGAAGGCGGGGATGACGTCAAATCATCATGCCCCTTATGACCTGGGCTACACACGTGCTACAATGGATGGAGCAGAGGGAAGCGAAGCCGCGAGGTGGAGCGAAACCCAGAAAACCATTCTCAGTTCGGATTGTAGTCTGCAACTCGACTACATGAAGTTGGAATCGCTAGTAATCGCGAATCAGCATGTCGCGGTGAATACGTTCTCGGGCCTTGTACACACCGCCCGTCACACCATGAGAGTTGATAACACCCGAAGCCGGTGGCCTAACCGCAAGGAGGGAGCTGTCTAAGGTGGGATTGATGATTGGGGTGAAGTCGTAACAAGGTATCCCTACGGGAACGTGGGGATGGATCACCTCCTTTCTAAGGAGAAAGAAGAGAAGTGAAGTTTCATTAATACTGTTTAGTTTTGAGTGATGCTCAGGAGGAGTATTGCTTAAAAGAGATCATTGAAAACTGGATAATAGAAGAAATTTGCGATAGAAAAGAAGAGATCGAGATAAGAAGATTATTGAGGTCTTTCTAGAGAAGTCGAAAACTAAGAAAAGAATCACTGAAGAGACGAAAGTAAATAGTAAAGTGATCAAGAACACCAATAGGTAAAGTAAGAAAGAGCGTATGGCGGATGCCTAGGCACAGAGAGGCGAAGAAGGACGCAGCAAACAGCGAAATGCGACGGTAAGCAGTAAGCATGCGAAGAGCCGTCGATATCCGAATGGGGGAACCCACCCGGAGTAGAGACCGGGTATCCTGAAGTGAAAAAATAGCTTCAGAGAGGCGAGACTCAGGGAACTGAAACATCTAAGTACCTGAAGGAAGAGAAAATAAAGAAATGATTCCCTAAGTAGTGGCGAGCGAAAGGGGAGGAGCCCAAACCGATCCAAGGATCGGGGTTGAAGGACTGTCGAGAAAGAGCAAGAAGACATTATAGACGAACGGAATGGGAAGTCCGGCGAAACAGGGTGAGAGCCCCGTAGTCGAAATAGTGAGGAAGCTTGAGACAGCACCTGAGTACGGCGGGACACGAGGAATCCTGTCGGAATCAGCCAGGACCATCTGGCAAGGCTAAATACTACTCTGTGACCGATAGTGAACCAGTACCGTGAGGGAAAGGTGAAAAGAACCCCGGGAGGGGAGTGAAAGAGAACCTGAAACCATATGCTTACAAGAAGTTAGAGCCCGTTAAAGGGTGATAGCGTGCCTTTTGTAGAATGAACCGGCGAGTTACGATATGGAGCGAGGTTAAGCAGGATATGCGGAGCCGAAGCGAAAGCGAGTCTTAAGAGGGCGAAAGTTGCATGTCGTAGACCCGAAACCGAGTGATCTAGCCATGACCAGGTTGAAGTTGGGGTAGAACCCGATGGAGGACCGAACCGACCCCCGTTGAAACGTTGGCGGATGAGTTGTGGCTAGGGGTGAAATTCCAATCGAACTCGGAGATAGCTGGTTCTCCCCGAAATAGCTTTAGGGCTAGCGTCGAGAGAGAGGTCAAGTGAAGGTAGAGCACTGAATATGTGATGGCCCCATCCCGGGGTACTGAATATAATCAAACTCCGAATGTCACAGAGACAGGCTCGGCAGTCAGACAGCGGGTGATAAGGTCCACTGTCAAAAGGGAAACAGCCCAGACCATCAGCTAAGGTCCCAAAATATATACTAAGTGGAAAAGGATGTGGAGATGTCCAGACAACTAGGAGGTTGGCTCAGAAGCAGCCATCCTTTAAAGAGTGCGTAACAGCTCACTAGTCGAATGACTCTGCGCCGATAATTTACCGGGGCTAAGTATATTACCGAAGCTATGGATTTACAGAGATGTAAGTGGTAGGGGAGCGTTCTATAGGCGGAGAAGCTGTACCGGAAGGAGCAGTGGAGCGTATAGAAGAGAGAATGCCGGTGTGAGTAGCGGAACGCGGGTGAGAATCCCGCGCACCGAAAACCCAAGGTTTCCAGAGGAAGGTTCGTCCGCTCTGGGTAAGTCGGGACCTAAGGCGAGGCCGAGAGGCGTAGTCGATGGACAACAGGTAGAGATTCCTGTACTTACGGTATGAATGAAGGAGTGACGGAGCAGGCTAGCGCATCCTGGAGCTGGAAAAGCAGGTGCAAGCGAGGTAGCTGACAGCCAGGCAAATCCGGTTGTCGAAAGGCGAAGGCGTGAAGCGGATGGAAAGCTAAGGCGAGTACAGAAGAGCGTGAAGCAAGCTTCCAAGAAAAGCTTCTAGTGCTAATCATACAGTAACCCGTACCGAAAATGGACACACATGGGTGAGGAGAGAATCCTAAGGTGAGCGAGAGAACTATAGCTAAGGAACTCTGCAAAATGACTCCGTAACTTAGGGAGAAGGAGTGCTCATAGAGATATGAGCCGCAGTGAAACGGCCCAAGCGACTGTTTACCAAAAACACAGCTCTATGCTAAGTCGAAAGACGACGTATATGGGGTGACGCCTGCCCGGTGCTGGAAGGTTAAGAGGATGTGTCAGCGCAAGCGAAGCACTGAATTGAAGCCCCAGTAAACGGCGGCCGTAACTATAACGGTCCTAAGGTAGCGAAATTCCTTGTCAGGTAAGTTCTGACCCGCACGAAAGGCGTAACGATTTGGGCGCTGTCTCAGCTGTAGACTCGGTGAAGTCTTAGTACCTGTGAAGATGCAGGTTACCCGCGACTAGACGGAAAGACCCCATGGAGCTTTACTGCAGCTTGATATTGGACTTTGATGCAGGATGTACAGGATAGGTAGGAGACGAAGAGACATGCACGCCAGTGTGTGAGGAGTCGCTGTTGGGATACTACTCTTCGTGTATTGGAGTTCTAACCGGATGCCATAAACTGGTGACGGGACAGTGTCAGGTGGGCAGTTTGACTGGGGCGGTCGCCTCCCAAAGAGTAACGGAGGCGCCCAAAGATACCCTCAGCTTGGATGGAAATCAAGCGCAGAGTGCAAAGGCAAAAGGGTGTTTGACTGCGAGACCAACAAGTCGAGCAGGGACGAAAGTCGGGCTTAGTGATCCGGCGGTGCTGAATGGAAAGGCCGTCGCTCAACGGATAAAAGCTACCCTGGGGATAACAGGCTGATCTCCCCCAAGAGTTCACATCGACGGGGAGGTTTGGCACCTCGATGTCGGCTCATCGCATCCTGGAGCTGAAGTCGGTTCCAAGGGTTGGGCTGTTCGCCCATTAAAGCGGTACGCGAGCTGGGTTCAGAACGTCGTGAGACAGTTCGGTCCCTATCTGTCGTGGGCGTAGGAAGTTTGAGAAGATCTGTCCTCAGTACGAGAGGACCGGGATGGACATATCAATGGTGCACCAGTTGTCACGCCAGTGGCACAGCTGGGTAGCTAAATATGGAAGGGATAAACGCTGAAGGCATCTAAGTGTGAAACCCACTTCAAGATGAGACTTCCCAAAACGCAAGTGAGTAAGACCCCTTAAAGACGATAAGGTAGATAGGTCAGGAGTGTAAGCATGGCGACATGTTAAGCGGACTGATACTAATAGGTCGAGGACTTAACCTAAAGAGAAGGTTGGAGACGAGCAAATGGAAGGAACTATTATCCGGTTTTGAGTGATTCTCGAAAGGAATTGCTTAAAGAGAAGAGATCTGGTAGCGATAGCATGATGGACACACCTGTACCCATACCGAACACAGAAGTTAAGCATCATAACGGCGAAGATAGTACTGCGGTGCGAAAATAGCAAGCTGCCGGTTCTTTTTTTATTTTAAATATAAATAAATTCTATTGTCAAAAGAGATCAAACACGTTATAATAATTAGGTATAACAACACGATGATAAGGACTAGTAGGTAGGAAAGTTGTTTTAGAGAGGAAGATATTTGGTGAAATTCTTCTAACAATAGAACTATTGAATTCACCTTGGAGTGCGACTAATCCTCGCCGTTTAAACTACGTTACAGTTAATTAAGGGCATAATCTTAGGATTATGAATTAGGATGGTACCGCGAGATAATCGTTCCTATTGGAACGATTTTTTATATTTTTAGGAGGAAATATGGAAACAAAATTATTAAAAATTAAAGAAGAAGCGTTGGCTAAATTGGATAACTGTTCATCTTTAAAAGAATTAAATGAGATCCGTGTCTTATACCTTGGAAAAAAAGGACCGATTCAAGAAGCGATGAAATCGATGAAAGATATGGCCCCTGAAGAAAGAAAATTATTTGGTCAAACTTCAAATTTAGTTAAACAGGAATTATCGAAGGCTGTTGAAGATAAAAAAGATATCTTAGAGCAACAGGCAATTTTAGATAAGATCAATAAAGAAAAAATCGATATCACTTTACCTAGTTATAAATTAGATCAAGGATCTTTACATCCTTTATCAGCAATCGTTGCCGAGTTAGAAGATTTATTTTTAGGTATGGGTTATCAAATTGCAGAAGGACCTGAAGTAGAAAGTGATTACTTCAATTTTGAATTAATGAATTTACCAAAGGGACACCCTGCACGTGATATGCAAGATACTTTTTATATTGATGAAAGTATTTTAATGCGTACACATACATCACCAGTTCAGGCACATACTATGTTGGCAGCTAAAGGTAAAGGGCCAATTAAAGTTATTTGTCCAGGTAAGACTTATCGCCGTGATGATGATGATGCTACTCATTCTCACCAATTTATGCAATGTGAAGGTTTAGTTGTAGATAAAAATATTACTATGGCTGATTTAAAAGGAACATTAGAAGTATTTGCTCGTAAGTTTTTTGGGGAAAAACGCGAAGTTCGTTTGCGTCCTTCATATTTTCCATTTACTGAACCATCAGTAGAAGTTGATATTTCATGCCATAATTGTAATGGTAAAGGTTGTTCAATGTGTAAACATACAGGTTGGATTGAAATTCTAGGTGCGGGTATGGTTAATCCTAAGGTACTTGAAATGTGTGGTTTTGATTCAAAAGTATATCAAGGTTTTGCATTTGGAATAGGAATTGAACGTGTAGCAATGCTTAAATATGGAATTGATAATATCCGTAATTTCTATAATGACGATATTAGATTTTTAAGTCAATTTGGTAGAAAGGAGTAGAAGAATGGATATTAGTTTAAATGTTTTAAATAAATATGTAAAAGTTGATGATCAAGATCCTAAAGAATTAGCTGATAAGATTACTTCAATTGGTTTAGAAGTTGAAGGAATGCATAATTTAGCTAATGGTAATAATATGACAATTGGTCTTGTATTAGAGTGCATACCACATCCAGATAGTGATCATCTCAATATTTGTCAAGTAGAAGTAAGACCAGGTGAAGTGAAACAAATTGTTTGTGGAGCTCCAAATGTTGCAGCTAATCAAAAAGTTATAGTTGCTAATCCAGGTTGTGATTTGGGTGGCGGTTTTGTCATTAAGGAAAGTAAAATTAGAGGTCAAGAATCTAATGGGATGATTTGTTCAATTGCTGAACTTGGTTTAGATCAGCGATTACTTAAACCAGAGGATAAAGAAGGAATTCATGTATTAGATGATGATGCGCCAATTGGTGAAGATCCATTAGAATATCTTGGTTTAAAAGATACGATCTTAGAAGTTGGTTTAACACCAAATCGTTCAGATTGTATGGCATTAACATCTTTTGCTTATGAAGTTGCAGCTTTGTTAGGACGTGAAGTTAATTTACCAGCAGTTACACCTTCAGGTATTGATGGTAGTGGTATCAGTGTTAAAATCGAGACAGAACTATGTTCATTCTTTGGGGCTAAATTAGTTAAAGGAGTAACTACGAAAGAATCACCAAAATGGTTAAAAAATGCATTGATGGCAAGTGGTATCAAACCAATCAATAACATTGTTGATATTTCTAACTATGTAATGTTGGAAACGGGACAACCGATTCATATGTATGATTACGATAAATTGAATAGAAAAGAATTTGTAATTAAAACTGGATTTAACTGTAAAGAAACGATGCTAGATGGTGAAGAGTATAAAATTGAACCAACCGATGTCATTGTTTCTACCGATGATGGTATTGGATGTGTTGCCGGAGTCATGGGTTCAAATAGTACCAAAATAGATGAAAATACAACTAATATAGTTATCGAAGTTGCTACATTTGATGGTGCCGCTTTAAGAGAAACAGCACGACGTTTAAATTTATTGACAGATGCATCACAGCATTATATTAAAGGTGCTTTAAACACAGCCAATTCATTAAATATTTTAGAAAGATGTGCTAATCTATTAGTAGAATTAGCTGATGCAAAAGAAGTTTATAAAAGTGTTACAACTGATCTTCAAATTGCAACACGTTATGTAAAAGTAACAACAACAAAAGTTAATGGATTATTAGGAACTAAGATAACAACAGATGAAATCAAAGATATCTTTAGTTCACTAAATTTTAAATTTACTCTTGATGATGAAGAATTTAATGTCAAAGTTCCAACTTATCGTAATGATATTACGATGGCTGCTGATTTGATTGAAGAAGTTGCCCGAATGTATGGATATGATAAGATTCCATCAACTTTACCAGAAATGTCAATGACAGTTGGTAAAAGAACTGATGTGCAGGCAAAAAAATATATGATTCGTAATTTATTAAAGGATCAGGGATTACACGAAACTCTTACTTATTCATTAACTTCACCAACAATGGTAGATGATTTTAATATTTTCCATACAAATGAGACCGTTAAATTGGCAATGCCACTGGGAGAAGAAAGAAGTGTAACAAGAAAATCAGTGATCGGTTCACTATTACAAGTAATTAATTACAACCAGTCTCATAATATTAAAGATGTAAATATTTTTGAATTATCAACGACATATTCTAAAGATACTGAGTTACAAAATCTAGCTATTGCCTGCTGTGGTGAATATAATGGTTTACCATTTAAACAAATTTCATATAAAGCAGACTATTATCTAGTAAAAGGTTTTGTTGAAACTATCTTTAAAAATTTAGGGATCGAAGAATCACGTTATAAATTAGTTCGTGCAAGTCAAGATGATAAATGCTATCATCCTGGTAGAACTGCTTATATCATGATAGGAAAAGAAGTAGTAGGTGTTGTTGGAAATATTCATCCTTTGATGGAAAAGAAATATGATGTAAAAGATGTATATGTTGCTGAATTAAATTTAACTAGTATCTTAAATTTAAAGACAAGTAAAGTTAAATTTACAGATATTCCAATGTATCCATCAGTAAGTCGTGATATTGCATTAGTTATGGATGAAGATATTTTAACTTATGATGTTTGCCGTAAGATCGTTCAAGCTAGTAAACAGTTAGTTAAAGAAACAAAGATTTTTGATGTTTATGCTGGAGAACATATTGAAGCTGGTAAAAAATCTGTGGCAATCAACTTAATTTTCCAAGATCCAAAAGGAACGTTGGAAGAAGCAACAGTTAATGCTGTAATGGAAAAAATTCTTGAGGCTGTAAAAAAAGAATTTGGAGCAGTATTAAGAGGTTAGAAGATTTATCAAGAAATATTTAGTTACTCTTTAAATATTCATTTTAAGAACTGTCGATCATGATAGTTCTTTTTATATTTTATCAAAATAGATAAAACGACTATATGATGGAGTTATAGTATTCTATATTTAAAACTAACATTTCATTATATCATATGAATTTATGGTGAAAAAGGATATTATTAGACATAGGATAATTAGGTGTTTTTTAAGGAGGAATTGTTTATAATAACATTTTAAAATAGTTGATTTCATTGATATAATTTGATTGATAAAGAAATATATAAAAGATAAAAATTTCGATAATCAGTATAACATTTATTAGAATTAAGCAAGAAATAAGTTATATACGAAAAAAGGAATTGAAAAGTAATTACGTATTTATTTCATAATATTGAGAAAGGGAAAAATAGAAAATGCTTTGTAATATTAATCATAATATCAATCTTTTTATTTAACGTTATAAATATTGATACATATTAGTATTGGAAAACAGGAGTCATTAATTTCCAAAATACTCTAGTACATCTAGATATTCTGCAATAAGTTATTATTCTAAATGGACTAGTACAGGAATAAAGTTTGCTACCTTTAATAACGGTTTGTCTTCTAATATAGTTAGTAGTGTTGTTGATCAAGATAATGGAACATATGGTGTTACGACTTTTAAAAGTACAGGTAAATTTAGTATTGTATATTACAGTGCATTTATTAAAACAAGCCTTGCTTGGCAAAGAGAAACTGTCGTACATGAAGTGGGACTTTAGATCATACTCAAACAATAAATAAATCAGTATCGGTAATGAGAGCCCTTGGTTTTAATAATAAAGCTTATCTATATTTTAGGAATTAGGGCTAAATATAAATTATAAAAAGGTGGGATAGTTATGATGAAAACTAAAATTTTACTTAGTACTCTAGCACTAATGATTTTATTACCGCTTTCTGGCTGCAATAACAATGAAAAAAATACAGCTGATTCAAAAGAAGTAGAAGATGTGTTTGTTAGTGCTAAAACTGATTCATACGAATCAGTTGAAGAGCTTGAAAATGCTAGCGACTTAATAGTTATTGGGACAAAAGTCAAGGAATTAGAATCAGATGTTATATATGATGAAAATGATGTTTATCAAATTGCTTATACATATTCATCTTTTCAAATTGATGAAATCATAAGTAATAAAGTAAATGAATCAAGAAAAGAAATCACGATATTTGAAAATCAGGCATATGATAAAAAATATAATCAAATATTACATATTGCTGGATATACTAATATGTTAAAAGGAAATAAATATATATTATATCTTAGATTAGCAGATGAAGGTTATTACATACCTCTTGCCGTTACAATTGGTAAAGTTCCATTAACAAATTCTGAAATCAATGGTACTAAATTGAAAATGAAAAATGCTGAAGATAATGAAATAGTTGAAAAGTTACATAAAGAGATTCAAAAAAAATACGAAAATCAAATTGATTACGGATAAATAGTTATGATAATTTGATAAATTAAAATAATTTGGATTTTCTAACTTGTGAAATGTAAAGTTCATATTCTATATAGAGTTTTAAATACTCATAAAAAACAGACAAATTATGTCTGTTTTTGTTTGGTGTTATATAAAAAAACGACACAGGATAATTACTAAAAATAAACAGTATTTCGATTTTCTGAAATCAAAAGATATATAATATTTGACAAGGATAAATGAGATGTTTAAAATTATTTTGAAAGGGTGATTATAGTGCAAAAAATTATATTAAAGATTGACGGCATGATGTGCGGAATGTGTGAGACTCATATTAACGATGCAATAAGAAAGTCTTTTACCATAAAAAAAGTTACTTCCTCACATAGCAAAAATAAAACTGAGATTATTACTGTAGACGATATTGATGAAAATGAACTAAGGAAAGTTATTGATGCTACTGGATATAAAGTTGTTTCGATAGAAAAAGTTCCTTATGAAAAGAAAGGTTTTTTTGCATCTTTTCGTAAATAAAAAGACCGTTTAGGTCTTTGGAATACTCTTATATTCAAGCATAATTAAATTACGAGGATTTTTAGATAAACATGATAATAATTTAGTAGCTTTAAATTCAATCTCAAGAGCAGGATGATAGTGACTAGAAAAATTAGTTACTATTTTATATTCACTGCTCTTTTTTATTTTATTTAAATAAGCTTGACCGTTATTACTCATCTTTAAGATTCTAACATAATCTAAATTCATAGCTTTTATAATTTCATCTTTAGTATTATTCATTAAAATATGAATCAACATCCGTTGAATTCTAGAACGGGTATAGCGTTTAGAAGTTAAGCTTAAAACCAATTCTTCCATGTTTTTACAGGTCACTATTTTATCTTTAAGCAAATTTTCGATTCCTTCATCAACTAAATGAATTTTTTTAAGTTGACTACTATTTGTTGTTAAAAGTTTATAACGTAAAAATGGAAAAAAATCTTCAAAGAAATAAAATTCTTGATAATCATTATAATTACAAAATTGATCAACAATATCAATTTTATTTTTTAAAGCATGCCGAATAGCACTTGCAGAACTTATTGTTTCAATTTCTAAACTATGAAAATCATTGGTTCTTTTAATACAATGTAATGTAATTGGATAATCATGACCAATAACTTCTTTTACATAAGCTAAACCTAATAAATCATTAGGTGTAGTTATCGTTTTATTCATTAATATTGATAAAGCTTGATTACAAGCATCAGGATAACGCAAACCAAGATCCATCTGTTGTTTAACTAAATGATCATATTGGCTTTTGTTTCTTTTAATAGTATAAGCAATATCTGTAAAAATATTTATATCACCATTTTCACTGCCAAAAACAATATCTGTAACATTCATTTTAGCAAGTAATTCAATTGCTCCATGAGCAAAATAATCAGCACTTTGAACACTGTAGACAAAAGGCAATTCAATTACAAGGTCGACACCATTTTTAATTGCAACATTAGCTCTAGTCCATTTATCACTAATAGCTGGTTCACCGCGCTGGACAAAATGTCCTGACATTACAACAATTGTAAAATCAGGATCTATCATTTCTTTAGCTTTATTTAAATGATAAAGATGACCATGATGGAAAGGATTATATTCAACTATTAATCCCAAAATTTTCATAAATTCACCTACTTTTACAAATTATAATAACAATTATTATCTTTTAGAAACAGATAATTTTTTAATAACTTTAAAGATTGTCGATACGATCATAATTGCGAGCGCTAAACTAGCAGAAATAGCAATCGTATGAATAAAGCTGTCTAAAAAAAGAATATTTTTACCTTGAGTACAATAAAGCATTGTTTGATAAATGCCTTTTCCAGGAACTAAGGGGAAACAGCCAATAATTAAAAAAATCGTGGCTGGCGCTTTATATATTCTCGCTGCAATTTCAGCATACAAACTAACTACTACCATAGCAATAAAATAACTCATTATTTCATTATGTAAAGCACCAGTATTTAGATAAACAAACCATCCTAAAGTACCACCTAAGGAACTAATAATAGCAAAGCGCAAATTATGATGAATTCTAAAAATAAAAGAAAATCCAATACTGGCAATAAAAGCACTTAAACATTCAATCAATCCTTGCATACTAACCTCCTAAAACGAGCATCATAATACCAACCCCAACGGCAATAAAGGTTGCTGTTAATAACGCCTCAAGCATACGAGCCATTCCTGAAATATAATCACCGCCCATAATATCACGCAAACTGTTTGTAATTGCTACTCCAGGAGTCAAGATCATCAAACAGCCAATGATGGTAGACTGCAAATTATTGATCAAGTTCAGTTTATAACTAAAAATGGCTAAAGAAGATAAAACAATACTGGATAAAAGCGTAGATACAAGATTATTGATTTCCAATATTTCCATTAACCAAATAAAAAAGTATAAAATGAAACCAATAAACATTGCAACGATCGTTTCGTTTAGATGACCACCAAAAAAAGTAGTGAAAAATCCTGTTCCTAATCCATAGCCTAAAAATATTAAAGGCATATTTAAACGCATATTTTTAATACTATCTAATTTATTTTTAAGACAATCATAATCAGGATGTTTATCACAAACATAACGAACAAGATTATTAAGTTCATAGATCATATCTAAATTAACGCGATTTTGTTGGGTCCGTTTAGATAATGTATAAGTATGATTATCATGCATTTCGATTGTTAATGTAAAATAAGATGGTAAAGCAAATACTTCAACGTTTTCATAATTATAACTTTTACACATTCTAAGTAGTGACTCTTCAACACGGTAGATCTCAGCACCATGTTTTAATAAAAGTCTTCCAATTTCTCCAATCAAATTAATAAGTTTTTGTTCATTCATAAAACCACCTCGAATTTAAAGTATATCATGAATATTTTTTAAATGATATAAGTTAATAGTTAATATTTAAAAAATATTATGTTAGAATGGAACAGGTGATGCAAATGTTAAAAGGATATCAATATAAAATGTTACTAAATATATATATTATTGAAAGAAATAATAAGATATATGCAGTTACAACAAATAAAATTTACGATTATATTGAAGAAGAAACAGAACTAATAAAAAAAGCTGCAACACAGCTAAATGAATATTTTCAAGGCAAACGAACAGTGTTTGATTTACCATTAGATTATGAAGGTACGCCATTTCAAATGAAAGTGTGGCAGGAATTACAAAAGATTCCCTATGGACAAACAAGAAGTTATAAAGAAATAGCTAAAGCAATCAATAATCCTAAGGCATATCGTGCTGTAGGCAATGCCAATAATCATAATCGAATCATGATCATAATACCATGTCATCGTGTAATTGGAAGCAATAATAAGCTAGTTGGGTATGCTGGGGGTCTTAAAATGAAAGAAATGTTATTATCGTTGGAGAGAAATAATGATTCTACAAGTTTCCGGAAGAACTGATATATGTGCCTTATATCCTCAGTGGTTTGTTAACCGTTTAAAAGCAGGGTATGTATTAGTTAGAAATCCTTATCATCATCAGCAGGTAAGTCAAATAAAAATTAGTAAAGATGTAGTTGATTGTATTGCTTTTTGTACTAAAGATCCCCAAAATATTATGCCATACCTTAAAATAATCGATCAATTAGGATATAAATATTATTTTATGATTACAATTACGCCTTATGATTATGATATTGAACCAGGATTACGTCCTAAATTAGAAATTATCAAAACTTTTATTAGTTTAAGTAATAAAATAGGCAAAGATAAAATAATTTGGCGCTATGATCCAATTTTATTAAACAAGCGCTATAATAAAGAATTCCATTTAATAATGTTTGAAAAGATGTGTCAGTTATTACATCTATATACAAATACAGTTATTATTAGTTTTCTAGATATTTATAAAAATATTATTGGTAAGTTTAATGAATTAAAAGATGATGAAGTTTATTATTTAGCTAAACATTTAGGTGTAATTGCAGCTAAATATGGTTTACATATCCAAACCTGCAGTGAAAAATACCACTTAGAACAATATGGAATAGCTAAGGGCAGCTGTATAGATAAGACCTATATTGAAAAATTAATTGGTTATTCTTTAAAAATTAAACCAAATCAAAACAGAGCTAATTGTTCTTGTTTAGCGAGTATTGATATAGGAGCATATAGCTGTTGTAGCCATGGCTGTACATATTGTTATGCCTGTAATCATCCGATAGTCGATCAAAATATAAAACAGCATGATGAAGACAGTTTGATGCTGATAGGGAATTTAAAAAATGATGATAAAGTTACTGAACGGATAGTTGCTTCAAATAAGGATAGACAATTACAGCTAGATATAAAATAGAATTAATATTAAGCATTGCTTTAACAAATGATTTGCTGAGGGGTTTTTAAAAATATATTATGATAATTATCGTACTAAAATAACATCAACCAGATTCAAGCAATAATAACGTTTTACGCTTTTGGTGTAAGCATATTTTTTAATTTAAAAATATTCATAAAATAATAAAAAAGACCTTAGATAGGTCTTTTTAAATAACACAATGTTCAGCCATTCTTGCAAAAGCACGATCAAGTACGTATTTAGCATCAGCATTTGCATATGCCCCCATACCAATTTTTTCCACTGGACAATCAACCAATTTTTCAATCATATGGGATTTAAAATAAGTAAAAGGACTAAGAAAAATAATATCAGCATCTTTGGCTATTTCATAAATATTTTGGATAGGATAGGCATAAATTTCACATTCAATAGAATCTTTTTTGGAAGTTTCTTTCATCTTGTCTACTAAAAAATCATTGGTAATAGTCATATCATGAAACATATCGCATAATAATACAATTTTCTTCATATCATTTTACCCCTTTCTATAATCGAATATATTATATGCACAAAATCCAAATTACAACAAAATAAAATTTTTTATTAGTATAGCATTTGATTAAAAAATTGTAAATATTTAAAAAAAGGTTTATGACATATGTAATATAAATAAATTACATTTGATCATCAATAAATCATAGAAAATTAAATTTTTAAATTACTATAATATTTTTTACTAATTTAATTATATTTATACTATATAGTTAAGGATAAAATGTGCTAGAATATATATGCATAATTTTAAGGTATAGAGAAAGAGGGAGAAAAATGAATTTAGCAGAAAGAAAGAAGAAAGTTATATTTATCGGAGTAATTAGTATTTTAATTATTATTGGATTAGTATTCTTTCTTCTAAATAAAAAAGAAGATGCAGGCGCGTTAGTCGAAGACTATTATGCATATTTAGCCATAAAAGATTATAAAAAAATGTATGCAATGTTAACAAAAGGTTCTTTGTCACAAACCTCACAAGATGTATTTGAAAGTCGATATGAAAACATCTATGACGGTATCGAAGCTAAAAATATTAAAGTTAAAATTAATGAAGTTGAAGATGGGAAAGTTAATTATACTTTATCAATGGATACTGTTGCAGGAAAAGTAAGCTATGATAATAAAACTACAGTGCAAGATGGTGAAATTGTCTTTAATGAAAAAATGTTATTTGATGGAATTGAAGGAGAAAATAAAGTTAGAGTTTTAACTGATGAAGCGAGTCGTGGGAAAATCTTGGATCGTAATGATAAAGAACTAGCAACTATTGGTGAAGCATATTCTGTAGGTTTAGTACCGGGTAAATTAAATGGTGAAAGTGATTATCAGGCCATAGGGAATCTTTTAAATATGTCAGTAGATAGTATTCAAAAAATTATGAGCGCTTCATGGATCAAAGATGATTCTTTTGTACCATTAAAAGAAATAGCTAAAGATGATGCCGGAAGAGCTTTAGCTAATCAGTTATTAACAATAAAAGGAGTAAAACTTAATACGGCTTATGTACGTTATTATCCTTATGGAGAAATTACTTCTCATTTGACTGGTTATTTACAACAAGTTAATGCTGATGATCTAGAGAAGCATGAAGGTGAAGGATATAGTGAAACTTCATTAATTGGACGAAGTGGAATTGAAGCTGCTTATGAAAGTGATTTAAAAGGTAGTGATGGTAAAAAAATCGTTATTGTTGATAAAGATGGTAAAGAAATAAAAACTATTGCAAGTAAGGAAGTTAAAAATGGAAAAGATATCAAATTAACAATTGATGTTGATTTACAAAAGGATCTATATAATGAATATCAAAATGATAAAAGTGCTTCAGTAGCAATGAATCCTGAAACTGGTGAAATCTTAGCTCTAGTTTCAACCCCATCATTTTCAAGCAATGATTTTATTTTAGGATTTAGTAGTGATGAATGGGATGCTTTAAATAATGATGTAAATAAACCTCTAACGAATCGGTTTCGAACAACTTATGTACCTGGTTCAAGTATGAAACCAATTACTGGAGCTATTGGTTTAGATGCTGAAGCAATTGATCCTGATAAAGATTTAGGGGCTAAAGATAAATGGCAAAAAGATTCTAGCTGGGGTAATTATTATGTAACTACTTTACATGCGCCAACTCCTAATAATTTAAAGAATGCAATTATTTATTCTGATAATGTTTATTTTGCGAGAACTGCAGTTGAAATTGGTAAAGATAAATTAATTGCAGGGTATGATAAATTAAAAATAGGTGATAAAATTCCTTTTGAATTAGCATTAAATAAATCACAGTATCAAAATAAAGATAGTGAGTTTAATGATCAGCAGTTAGCTGACAGTGGCTATGGACAAGGTGAATTATTAATGAATCCTGTTCAATTAGCATCAATTTATAGTGCTTTTATTAATGAAGGAACAATTAATCAGCCATATTTAATTATGGATGAAAAGCCAGAAAAACCATGGATCGAATCTGCATTTACAAAAGCAACAGCTAATACGATCAAAGATGCTTTAATTGGGGTCATCAGCGATCCTAATGGAACTGGGCATGCTATTTATCATGAAAATATTGAATTAGCAGGGAAAACAGGGACAGCAGAAATCAAGGCATCGCAAAGTGATACAACAGGAACAGAGTTAGGATGGTTTACGATTACTACAACTAATAGCGATAATCCTATTTTAATAACAACAATGGTTGAAGATGTAAAAAATCGTGGTGGCAGTGGTTATGTCGTTGAACACATGAAAACACCATTAGGAAATTATTTAGTAAAATAGCCGGTCATAAGACTGGTTAATGGAGTCAATATAAGAGATACTGCTTATGCTGACTCTTTTTATTTTTTGTGAAATATCTATTATGAAATATACAGATAATTTAGTATTTCTAGTAATCAAAAATGCAAAATATCTTATCTTATTTTTACGTTTTTCTATGAAATTGTAATATAATAAATATATATTCACACAGTCATAAGCATGGATTTATATCGTTTGAATTATTGCGTTCATCAAGTCTAAAACGGTAACTTGGCGGTGTTATTAAGATGCGTTACCATCGTTGATAGTGTCTGTTTGGGCGAACAGGCACTTTTGTTTTGTCTATTAACTTCTTTATACTGACTATTTTCTTTTTTAACTTTTTTTGCCATGGATCATTTCATACAGTTGTATTATGTTGATAACATACTTTTTATCTATCTTTCTATTATTTAATAGGTCATCTCTTTTTTATGATTCCTAAAATATTATGAAACAAGACTTTTGCATATATATCGTTTTGAGCAACATTGCTATTTTCACTTATATGTTTTTCTATTTTTCAGATTGTTTTTAAAGTTTTGTAGGACACCTTATTGTCCTAGCGTATAACATATAGTGCGATGACTTCTGAAGCGATGAATTCTTTATCATCAAGATTAGTAAAATTTCCATATGTTATTTTCCCTTACTGTCAGGATACTCAATTTTTTGATAATCCTGATTTTTAATAGTGGATCACTCTTTCTTGATTCTATAGTCTCAGGAGAAAATCTAAATCTTTTCGCCATTTTTGATCTCTTTCTACTTCTGTCCATTCATCATCAGATTTCATAAATGAAATCTGTTACTTATAAAAATTGGATTTCTCTATATAGTCTTTTGACAACATCATAAAGTCTACCAGTTTTAGCCTATACTTTTTTAACATCAAACATATTATTAGTAACAAAATCATTCATACGATAAACATTATGAGAAATTTCCATATAGCTTCCATTTTCAGCAATTAAAAATCTAGAAAATAAGATATCAAAGAAGATACATAATAAAAAAGAGCCAACCTCTTAAGTTGACTCCATTGGCCAGTCCTATGACTGGCTATTTAATGATATCGATAATTTCATTGATATCTTTTTTACCAAAATAAACATCTTTATCATTTATAATCATACAAGGAACAGACATAACATTATACTGTTCTTTTAATTTTGGATAATGAGCTAAATCATACATTGAAGCTGTAATATTTTTGTTTTGACTGGCGATTCTTTGAGTTGCCATAACTACATCAGGACACATTGTACAAGATAGGGAAACAAGTACTTTAATATCAATTTTGTTATTAATGTTATTGATCGTATCAATGAGTTCTTTATCTAAAGGCTGTTTAGGACCAGCTGTGTTATAAATTGCAATAATGAATGAATTAAATTCATGACCACCAGGAACTGCATGGAAAGAAACATTTAGATAGTTATCATCTTCATCATAAAAGTCCATTGCTGGTTCACCCTCTAATAATTGGTAAGATATGCGATCGCTTAAAGATGAGAATTCTTCTATAAATAATTTTATTTCATCACTAAATGCAGAGTTATCAAGAGAACATTTTATTACTAAATTTCTTTCTAATTTGCTAAAAATTTGTGTTAACTGCTGTTTTATTTCCTCGGAAATAAAACCATCACTATTTTCTACAGACGTTTCTTCAACATGAGCTGTTTGCTTTTTAGTTTTTAAACCATGTTTAGAAATAATTTTAGGAATATATTTTTCTAAAGCTGTAGCACTAGTAGCTCCATCACTTACAGCAGTAACAACTTGACGCAATTCTTTGACACATACATCACCAGCTCCATAAACTCCATCAAGATTAGTTTTTTGATTTTGATCAACAACCAAATTATTTGTTTCATTTAATTTAACCTGATCTTTGAATAAAGCAGTTGCTGGTTCATAACCGGCAAAAACAAAGATTCCAAAAGTATCATCAGTTTCATAAGTCCATGTTTCATTAGTCTTATTATTTTTAAAAATAGCTTTTTTTAAACTAACATCACCACTAGCTTCAACAATTTCTGTATTGTAGTGGATATCAATGTTTGGATGATCCTTAGCTTTTTGGGCAACTCCTTTAGCACAAGTAAAATCATCTTCACGAACGATGATTGTTACTTTGCGACCATACTTAGTTAAAAAGACAGCTTCTTCAGCGGCAGCAAAACCACCACCGATTACAAAAATGTCTTTTCCGCTGAAAAATTCACCATCACAAGTTGCGCAGTATGCAACACCTCGGCCCTGGTATTCTTTTTCACCAGTAAAACCTAATTTACGAGGATGGCTACCCGTCGCTAGAATGACACCAACACTTTTAAAAGTTCCTTTATCACAAATAATTTCTTTAATATCATTTTCCAATTTAACTTGTTTGACATTTGCAATCATAAATTCAGCACCAAAACTTTGGGCCTGCTTTTTCATGTTATCTGTTAATTCTTGACCACTGGTTTTAAATACACCAGGATAATTTACTACTTCTGAAGTAATTGTAATTTGTCCACCAATTTTTTCTTTTTCAATGACTAAAACTGAAAATTTTGCTCTAGCTAGATATATTGCTGCTGACAGTCCCGCAGGACCGCCACCAACAATAATAGCATCATAAAAATTATTCATTAAATTAATCCTACTAAATCTAATGATGGTTTAAGTGTAGCTTCACCAGGTTTCCATTTAGCTGGACAAACTTCATCACCATGTTCATAAACAAATTGAGAAGCTTGAACGCGTCTAAATAACTCTTCTGCATTTCTACCTACATTACCAGCAATCACTTCATACATAACAATTTTACCTTCAGGATTGATAATGAAACTTCCACGTTCTGCTAAACCATCAGCTTCGATATATACATCTAGATCTTTAGCTAATTTAGCAGTTGGATCAGCTAACATTGGATAATTAATTTTTTTGATTGTTTTTGAAGTATCATGCCATGCTTTATGAACAAAGTGTGTATCACATGATACTGAATAAATTTCACAATTAATTTTTTTAAATTCTTCATATTTGTTTGCTAAATCCTCAAGTTCAGTAGGACAAACAAAAGTAAAATCTGCAGGATAGAAAAATAGAACATTCCATTTTCCTAATAAATCTTCTTTTTTAATTGTTTTAAATTCACCTTCATGAAAGGCTTGAGCTTCAAATTCTGTAATTTCTTTTCCGATTAATGACATATAATTTCTCCTTTTCTACATAAATATTTTTAACCTGTTATTAAATTATTATTACTTTTATTTAATAAATTTTTTAGTTAGTTACAACTAACTAATTGCATACTAACATAGAAAAAAAATAAAAACAAATAATATGCTCACAAGAAAATAAAAAAAGAATCACTGTAATGATTCTTTTAAATAATAGTCATATTTTAACTATTTTTATTAATAATAAAATCAATGATAACATTTAATAATTCAATATCTTCACTATTTTTTTGTGCTAAGATAGCAAGATTCTTGTTTATTTTATCGATAGAATGTTTAGATACTTTTTGAAATTCATGAGATAAGATATCATCAGAAGTTATACCTAAGGCATTTGCAATTTTTATAAGTACTTCTAAACTTAACTTACTTTGTGCTCTTTCAATCTTACCTAAATAATTAGGTGTAATGTCAGCTTTGTAAGCTAGTTCTTCAATTGTTAGATTTTGTTTTAATCTTTCTTTTCTAATATTATTTCCAAGTTTAGTATAGTCCATTTAATCATCTCCAAATTATATACATAATACCTAGAAAATTATTAAATATAAAGTTACTATAAATTAATAGTTAGTTAAGGAATTTATAATTGAGTATCATATGAAAATAGATGTTACAATATCAAATAAAATTGTTTACTGCCTTAAAAATATATAGTAGCAAATGTTAATTTAGTAGATTAAATAATTAAATATTTATTTCATGAAAGATAAGCGTTTTATGTGATAGTAGGTTTGCGAACGAATAAGAACATCATTTGAGAAAACTGTAAATGTAAAAAGTAGACTAATGATAGTGATAGATTTGTGATCAATCTATAACTTTATCAATGACATGAACATACTAGAATCTCCTAGTATGTTTTTTCAAATAAAAAAATCGATTTTTAATCGACTTCTTTACAAGATTCTCTTTCAATTAAAACACAAGGTAAAGTTATTTGCACTGGTGTAGGTGAAGAATATTTACTTAAAAGATTATATACAATGTTAGCGCCATATTCTCCCATTAAATCAGCTGGTGCAAAGACTGTAGTTAAAGGTGGTGTTGTAAAGCTGGCAGCTTTAATATCATCAAAACCAATTAATGAAATATCTTCAGGAACTCTAATGTTGCGTTCTTGTAAAGCTCTTAAGGCACCAATTGCAATGGGATCACTGGCACAAAATATTGCAGTCGGTAAATCACCTTGATTAATCATATCGATCATCATCGTATAACCAGACTCATTAGAAAATTCTCCTTCCAATAGATATGGTTCGTAAATGATGTTATTTTGATTACAAAAATCAATGAATACTTCTTTACGATTATCATGGTATAAAACACTATCATCTACATATTCTTTTCCACCCAAAAAACCTATTTTCTTATGATTTAAAGCTTTTAAATATTTTAAAGCATCGGTTACCGCTTTATTAAAATCTAAAGTAATTGTACTGTCTTCATGATTTGGACTTATCATATCCAAAAAAATAATTTTGTTTGAAATTTTTTTAAATTGAACGATTTCACGATCATTAAACTTACCAATACAAATTAAACCGTTAACATTTTTTAGAGCTTCAAGATAATTTTGATCAGATCTAAAAGTACGGATTACACTAATTTGATTTTGTAAACAAAAATTTTCAATTCCTTGTCTGATTTGTAAATAATATGGATCATCAATTTCTTGTTGCAATGAATACCATTGAACAATTCCCAAGGTAAAATCATTTTTAGTAGCTTTTCTTTTTTTTGTATAATTTAATTCTTTGGCCGCATTAAAAACAGCGCGTCTTGTTTCCTCAGGAACTGATAATGTTTTATCGTTGTTAAGAATTCGTGAAACAGTAGCACTAGAAACATTTGCAAGATTGGCAATATCTTTAATTGTAGCCATGCTTTTCCTCCTTATCTATTTTGTAATATTATACCCTATTTTTTGTTAATATAAAAGTTCCAGTAGAGAAATTATTTTTATAATATATGGCAATTTAGGATATCTAGTATGTAAATTTTATCATCGTTGCAGCAATAGCTATAATGATTATTTATTATAGTTATATTATAATTACTAAGTAAAATTTAGTCAACTAATAGGTAAAAATTTACTTATATTTTAGTGAAAATAATTGACAATTTACTATATAAACGATAAAATAAAACTGTCTATAAGAGAGGAGAAAATATATGAATCATGAAATAAATCAATTGATCCAGTTTGCTTTGGATAAAGGAATGATAACAGAAGATGAATGTGATTATTCAGTAAATTTATTGTTGGATTTATTAAAGGAAGATAATTTTGAGTATGAAGGAATCAACGAACATTTTCCATTAGCTACGCCAATTTTAGAAAAATTATTGGATAAAGCAGTAGTAAAAGGATTAATTGAAAATGATGTTACAAGTCGAGATTTATTTGATACTAAAATAATGAACTGTATCATGCCACGACCTCATACAGTCATTGAAACATTTAAACAAAAATATAAAATCAATCCGCAATTAGCTACTGATTATTATTATCGACTATCAATTGCCTCAAACTATATCAGAAAAAGTAGAACAGATAAAAATATTCGCTGGAAAAAATATATTAAATATGGAAATATTGAAATCTCAATTAATTTATCTAAGCCGGAAAAAGACCCTAAAGAAATCGCAAAAGCTAAATTAGTTAAATCAAGTGGTTATCCTAAGTGTTTACTATGTAAAGAGAATGTTGGATTTAAAGGAGATTTAAATCGTGCGGCTAGACAAACGCATCGAATCATTCCCTTAAAATTAGAAACTGGGAATTATTATTTACAATATTCACCATACGTATATTATGATGAACACTGTATAGTTTTTAATGAAGAACATAAACCGATGGTAATCAATGAAAATACTTTTAAGAATTTATTTTCATTTTTAGATATTTTCCCTCATTATATGATCGGTTCAAATGCGGATTTACCAATTGTCGGAGGATCTATTTTATCTCATGATCATTATCAAGGGGGGAAATACGAATTCCCGATTCAAAGTGCTGAGGTATTGAAAACATTAAAGTGTGATAAATTTCCCCATACGCTCATTGAAATCGTAAAATGGCCTTTATCAACAATTAGACTAACTTCAGAAAACAAAGAAGAATTGATTCAATTATCAAATGATATTTTAAATTACTGGCGTGAATATAGTGAACCGATCTTAGATATTATTGCTTATAGTGATGATATCCCACATAATACGATCACTCCAATTGCAAGGATGAAAGGTGATAAATACCAAATTGATTTAGTATTAAGAAATAATCGTACTAGTGAAAAATATCCTGATGGTATTTTTCATCCGCATCAAGAATCTCATCATATTAAAAAAGAAAATATTGGTTTGATAGAAGTAATGGGGTTAGCTATTTTACCAGCACGATTAAAAGATGAATTAAAATTATTAGGTGATTGTTTACTCAACAAAGCGAATATTAATGATTATCCAGAATTAGAAAAGCACTACGACTGGTACCAAGATTTAATTAATAACTATGATTTTAGTGAAGAAAATGTTGAAGAAATCTTAAAAGAGGCAGTAACAAGCAAGTTTGTCACGGTTTTAGAGGATGCGGGGGTATTTAAAATGGATGATCAAGGAATTGATGGTTTAACTAATTTTGTTAATTTAGTATTGGAAGGAGAATAAGATGATTCAAGTAATAAAAAAAATTGACGAGCAAATTGATTTGATAGAAATGAAAAATGATGAATTAACAGTGGTCGTTTCTAATTATGGCTGTACGATTATAAAAGTATTAATGAAGGATAAAAATGGCAATATTGATGATGTTGTCTTAGGGTATGATGATTTTAGTGATTATCAGACTAAAGATGCGTATTTAGGGGCTTTAGTAGGAAGAACTGCTAATCGTATTGGTAAAGGTAAGTTTACTTTAAATGATAAAACATATACATTACCAATTAATAATGGTCCAAATTCTTTACATGGAGGAATCAAAGGTTTTTCTTATCAAGTTTTTGACTATAAATTTGAAGGAGATAGTATTGAATTCAGTTATTTATCTAAAGATGGTGAAGAAGGATATCCTGGTAATTTAAATTTTAAAGCAATTTATACTTTGGATAAAAATACTTTAATAATTAGATATCTAGCTACTAGTGATGAAGATACGATTATCAATATTACTAATCACTCATATTTTAATTTATCTGGTGCTAAAGAAGATATCTATGATCATCAATTATTAGTTCATAGTGATAAATATGCATGTATCGATCCTGATGGCTTGCCAACTGGTGAATTTGCTAAAGTAAAAGGAACACCATTTGATTTTAATACAATGACTAGAATTGGTGATGTTATCGATAGTGATGATGAACAGATCAGATTAGGAGCTGGATTTGATCATCCGTTCATTTTTAATCAAGATAAAAATCAAGCTGAATTATATCATCCAGCAACAGGTCGAAAATTGACTGTAAATACAACTCTTCCTGGAGCACAAATATATACAGCTAATTATTTAGATGGTCGAATTGGTAAATATGGTATTAGTTATCCACGGCGCTATGCAGTATGTATTGAAACACAGAATTTACCAGATGCAATAAATATTGAAAAAGAACCAACAACAATTTTAAAGAAAGGTGAAACATATGATGAAACTACATCATATAAATTTGAGGTGATTGAATAATGATTAAAGCAACAATTGTAAAAGAAGATTTAAAAAATAATAAATATAACGATTTATTAAATGACATTTATGTTGATGAAAGTTTATTAGATTATCATCAAGCTCGTTATATCAAAGCAATCGAAAAATATATTGATCTATATGGAGATAAAGAAATAGAAATTTATAGTGCTCCTGGACGCAGTGAAGTTGGTGGAAATCATACTGATCACCAGCATGGATGTGTTTTGGCGGCAGCTGTCAATCTTGATGCGATTGCTGTAGTGGGAAAGGTAGAAAATACGATTAAAGTGCTATCAGATGATTTTGATATCGCACCAATTGATTTAAATGATTTAGAAAAAAAGGAAAGTGAAGTAGGGACATCAGAAGCCTTGATCAGAGGGGTATGTGCGCGTTTAAAAGAATTAGGATATGAAGTAGGGGGATTTAATGCATTTATTACTAGTGATGTTTTAATGGGAGCTGGATTATCATCATCAGCGGCATTTGAAACGATCATAGGAACGATTATTTCTGGATTATATAATGATATGAAAATTGATCCAGTATTGATTGCTCAAGTAGGGCAGTATGCTGAAAATGTTTATTTTAATAAACCATGCGGTCTCATGGATCAATGTGCCAGCTCGGTTGGAAGTTTGATCAATATTGATTTTAAAGATGTTGAAAAACCGGTTGTTGTTAAAGTTGATGTTGATTTTTCTAAGTTTGGACATAGTTTATGTATCGTAGATACAAAAGGTTCTCATGCTGATTTGACAGATGAATATGCAGCAATCCCTAGTGAAATGAAAAAAGTGGCTAATTATTTTGGTAAAGAATTTTTACGTGAAGTTGATGAAGAAGCATTTTTTAATGATATTGCGGGAGCAAGAGCTGCTTGTCAAGATCGCGCAGTGTTAAGGGCGATTCATCTATTTGCAGAAAATAAAAGGGTTGCAAAACAAGTTGAAGCATTAAATACAGGAGATTTTGAAGAATTTAAAAAATTGGTCAAAGCTTCTGGTGACAGCTCTTATAAGTTTTTACAAAATGTTTATGCAAACTGTGATGTGCAAAATCAAAGTGTTTCTATTGGTTTAGCGATGTCAGAAAAAATTATCGGTGATAATGGTGTTTGTCGAGTTCATGGCGGTGGATTTGCGGGAACGATTCAGGCGTTTGTTAAAGATGAATTTGTACCTGTTTATAAAGAGAAAATTGAAAAAGTTTTTGGTAAAGATTCATGCCATGTATTAAAAGTACGCAAATATGGTGGAATGAAAGTATTATAGGAGCATGATAGCTCCTTTTACTTTTGAGCAGGCTGATTTTGTTAAAAAGTCTCGCAAGTAAACTTTCAATCAGCTATAATATTTGTATGAAGAGAAAAAAGGATGGTAATGATAATATGTTAAAAAATGAAAAAATGAGTAAAACAAAAATTGTTTGTACAATTGGACCAGCATCTGATAATAAAGAGATGTTAACTAAGTTAGTTAAAGCTGGAATGAATGTAATGAGACTTAATTTTTCTCATGGTAGTCATGATGAACATTTAAATAAAATTAAATTACTTGATGAAATCAATAAAGAATTAAATACTTCTGTAGCAATTTTACTAGATACGAAAGGACCGGAAATTAGAACAGGGGATTTTGAAGGGGGAAAAGCGGAATTTAAAAAAGGTCAAGTTGTTACTATTTGTCAAGAAGATATTGAAGGTACAAGTGAGCGATTTACAATTACGTATAAAGAATTGTATCGAGATGTTAAACCTGGGGGATTTATTTTAGTAAATGATGGCCAAGTTGAATTATTAGTTGATCATGTTGAAGGAACCGATATTGTTTGTGTGTGCGCAAATAATGGAATTGTGAAAAATAAACGTGGTATTAATGTTCCAGGAATTAAATTAGGATTTGATTATTTATCAGCCAAAGATATTGATGATTTAACTTTTGGATGTGGACAGCCATTTAATTATGTTGCTGCTTCTTTTGTAAGAAGAGCCCAGGATGTATTTGATGTAAAAAAGTTATTAATTGAAAATGGGCGGTCTGATATTCAAATAATTGCTAAAATTGAAAATAGTGAGGGCGTAGAAAATATTGATGAAATCTTGAAAGTAGCTGATGGAATCATGGTGGCTCGTGGTGATCTAGGTGTAGAAGTGCCTGCTGAAGATGTTCCATTGATTCAAAAAGAAATTATTAGCAAATGTAAAGATAAAGGAAAATTAGTTATTACAGCAACACAAATGTTGGAAAGTATGCAGCAAAATCCACGTCCTACTCGAGCTGAAGTAAGTGATGTTGCTAATGCGATTTTTGATGGAACTGATGCAATTATGTTATCCGGAGAATCAGCATCAGGTTTATATCCTCAAGAAGCAGTTATGACAATGAGCCGGATTGCTTTAAAGACAGAAGAAAGTTTAGATTATGATGCTTTACATCGTCAAGCTATTTTAACAGCGCCTCAAGATACATCTGAAGCAATTTGTATGTCTGTTGCAGAAATTGCCTCAAAATTTCAAGTAGCGGCAATTATTGCATTTACTGAAAGTGGCTTTACAGCTCGAAAAATGTCACGATATCGTCCCGAAGCCCGAATTATTGCAGCTACACCAATAGTGGAAACAACGAGAGCATTAGCAATCAATTGGGGGGTTAAACCCGTTATCTGTAAATTTATGTCGACACGTTCAGTTATGATGGACTATGCTGAACTCATTGCTCGAGAAAATGGTGTTGAATCAGGTGAATTGATTCTTGTTACGGGAGGAACACCAGGACTTATGGGAGATACTAGCTATTTAGAATTAGTACGAATAAAATAATAACCAAAAAGACATCCTTGAAGATGTCTTTTATTATTGGTGTTTTATTTAAACTGCCTATAACAATATTATTAATTGGAATAAGATATAGTAAAGAGAGGTGTTATAATGGATCCGTTTCAAAATGAAATTTTCATAGAAAAGGAGCCTTATGGTTTAATTAATCCGCCATTTTGGTTCTGGTGGCTGTTTACTCTACCGCCACCACCACCAAGACCACCGTGGCAACCTGGTCCATGGCAACCTGGTCCATGGCATCCGGGATTTCCGCCACCACCCGGTCCAAGGCCACCACGTCCACCAAGACCATGGTAATAGGTACTTTATAAGTACCTATTTTTTAATTGTTAATAGTTTTACTGTTTTTTAACTGCTTCAACAATTAAAGATGTAGCTCCGTCAATACCAAACCAGTCTGTATCAATACAAAGATCATAACCAGCTGCATCACCCCAGCGTTTTTCTGAACGCTGGTTATAATATAATGACCGTTCTTTATCTACTTTAGATATTTTTTTCTTTGCATCTGATTTGGTCAATGAATCTCTTTTCATAATACGTTTAATACGATTTTCTTTACTAGAAGTAATAAATACTCTAAATATTTTATGCTTTCCTGCAAGAACTTGATCAGCAGAACGCCCCACAATGATACAAGGACCATTTGTAGCTACTGTTTCAATTATTTCTCTTTGAGCTTTTAAAGCTTGACTGGCAATTAACTCATAACCATTACTCATAAAACCAACAGAACAATATAACATGCTGCTATCAATCGGTTTTTCATCGATACTTTGTAAAAATTTATGGCTTAAGCCACTATTTTGAGCAGTTTTTTCAAGTAGTTTTGAATCGTAATAAGGAATATTTAACTGTTTGGCAACTTTTTTACCAATACTTCTTCCACCAGCTCCATAAAAGCGACCGATCGTAATGATGTAATCTGTTAATGGTGTTTCATTAGTTGTACTTTCAATATGTGCATTTTTTGTTTCTGACATATCTATTAACTGGTCTAAAGTCTTATTAGTATTAATGATTACTACTATTGATGCAATAGCAGTTAAAACATCTGCAATAGGCATAAAGAATAACACACCATCTAATTGCATAAAAAGCGGTAATATTAGTGGTAGACCAACACCAAAAACGATTTCACGAGTCATTGAAAGGATAGTTGATTGTTTTGCTTTACCAAGCGATTGCAAAAAGATAAAAGTTCCTTTATTTAAGCATGAAAGTGGTAATAGACAAAGAAAGATACGAATTGTTTTTACAGCAAAATCAGTATAATAAATACTTTCATTTTTAGCCCCGAAAATATTAATAAACTGGTGTGGGAATAATACAAAAAGGGCAGAAGCTATCAAGCCAACAATAAATTCTGTGATAAGTAATAATTTCATTAGACTTTTAACACGATCATTTCGTTTAGCCCCAACATTATATCCCGCAATTGGAATACATCCAGCTGCTAAGCCAACTGCAATTGAAATTACGATCTGGAAGAATTTCATAACAATTCAACAACTGCTGTGGGAATCTGGGCATATTGTGCTTGTTTAAAAATTGGATCTAGAGCGCCGTATTTTGCTACCATATTTAATACCGCAGCCATAGAAAGAACGATAGAAATTTGTGATAAAAAGCTTGTAATACCAAGAGGCAGAATTTTTTTCATAAGTGAAGCTCGAAATTTAAAACTATCAGGAGTCATTTTAATAGACTGCATGCGAGCTAGATAAATAGCTGAGACGATAGCTGATACAATTTGTCCCAAAATTGTAGCCACTGCAGCTCCCATCATCCCCCAATTTAAGACATAAATGCAAATTGGATCAAAGATGATATTTAGTATTGCTCCAATTAAAAGTGTTCCCATAGCAAAACTTGGACTACCGCTTGAACGAATGATTGGATTCATTGCCTGGCCAAACATATAGAACGGGATACCAAGAGTGATCCAGAAAAAATATTCTTTAGAAAGCCGGTATGTCTCATCATTAACTAATGCTCCAAACGCAGTTAGAATTGGTGTTTGGAAAAGCAGATAAATTATCATCAAAATAATACCTGCAACAATAACTGTAATAATAGAACTGCCAATACCTCGATGAGCATTTTGATTTTCTTTAGCTCCAAGACTAATACTAACAAAAGTACAGCAGCCATCACCGATCATCATTGCAATCGAAAGAGCGACTACTGTAAGCGGGAATACTACCGTATTAGCAGCATTTCCATAAGAACCAAGATAGCTCGCATTAGCAATGAAAATCTGGTCAACAATATTGTAAAGAGCGGCAACTAATAAAGAAATTACACAAGGAATTGCATATTTTTTCATTAGTTTGCCAAGACTTTCTTTTTCAAGAAAATCATTTGTTTGTGTTTGTTCCATAATAAAATTACCTCCATTTTATATTTATCAAACAATAAAAAGATGCAAGTCTATAACTTGCATCAAAAATAAAAAAGATACAAGCATAGACTGTTTCGTAACAGCATATTTATAGCTTGTATCGTGCCAATTGCTAATATAATTATACCAAAAAAATAATTTTAAAGTCAAACATCTTTTGTTTAAAAAAATTGACAATATATACCATAAAATAATTATTAAAACTATTATATAGGTAACTAAAAAGAGATTTCAAAAATCTCTTTTTTATTTAAAAATATCTGTTTTAGCTATGATCGCAAAAGTCTTTTCAATAACTTCAATATCTTGAATCAAAGCAATTCTGACATAACCCTCACCATATGTACCAAATGCCTTGCCAGGAACAAACAAGACACCTGTTTGTTCAAATAGATCATTGACAAAATCTATTGAAGAAGAATATTTATCAGGAATTTTTGCCCAAATAAACATCGTTCCCTTTGTCTTATCAATTTTCCAGCCAATCTTTTTTGCATTACTTAAAAAAGCATCACGACGCATTTTATAAGCATTGCGCGTTTGTTCCACACAGCTTTGATCACCACTAATTGCTTCTATTGCAGCTAACTGAACAGGAATAAACATACCATAATCCATATTTGATTTTAAAGTCTTGATTTGTTTTACGATTTCTTTATTACCAACAGCAAATCCTACTCGCGCTCCAGCTAGGCCATATGTTTTTGATAACGAATTAAATTCTATTCCAATATCTTTTGCTCCAGGATAAGACAAAAAGCTTTTTCCGGGTTTTTCAAATAATAGCTCACTATATGCATTATCATGAAGGACGATGATATCATTTTCTTTTGCAAATTTAATTAATTCAAGATAAAACGCATCATTAGCAATTCCACAAGTAGGATTATTTGGATAAGAAACGACCATAAATTTTGCCAAGGCAGCATCTTTTTTATCAATTGCATTAAAATCAATCAAATAATTATTTTCCTTTAATAATGGCATCTCAACAATTCGTGCCCCCGCAATTAAAGGACCATCTTTAAAAACAGGATAACTGGGATTAGGAACTAATACAGTATCCCCTTCATTGATCAAAGTCATTGCTAGATGTGATAACCCCTCTTGAGAACCTAACAAAGAACAGACTTCATCATTATTTAAACTAACATCATATCTTCTTTGATACCAGTTGATCACTGCTTCTATCAATTCTGGCAGATCATTAATTGCATAGACATAATTTTTAGGATCTAAGGCCGCTTTAGACAACACTTCACGAATATTTTTATTAGGCGGGATATTAGGTGTACCGGTACTAAAATCGATAACTTCTAATCCTCTTTGTTTTCTTTGGGCGGCTTTTTTTGCTAGAACCGTAAAAATACTTTCAGGAAATAAATCCATTCTTTTTGAAAAATTCATCTGATAATTCACCTCTTGTTTATTCTAATACAAACGTTTATAGAGTTAAAGATAAATATTATTTTTTAAAACTAGATAAAATGTTCAATAAATATGTCATAATGTTAACTTCGTTTTTTGCGATGATTTATATTTCTTTAAATAAATGAAGATAATCAAGGGTACTTTTAATAAAAATATAACATTAAGACATATTTTAACTACATTCAATACTATTAGATAATATATCTAGATGTTAGAATTTAAAATGTAAAAGCGCTTACAGAATTTTAATTAAACGGAGGTTATATATGGGGATTTTTAAAAAAGAATTTAAAATATGTTGTCCGATCGAAGGAAAAGTAAGTCCTTTAGAATATTGTCCTGACGAGGTCTTTTCTAAAGGAATGACCGGTGAAGGTGTCGTCATATTTCCAACTGGAAATATTGTTTATGCACCATATGATTGTAAAGTTGAGTTTATTTTTGAAGCAAAGCATGCCATTGCTTTAAAAGGTAGTGGAATCGAATGTTTGATTCATGTTGGATTAGATACGAATACTTTAAAAGGTAGAGGTTTTAAAGTATTTGTTGAAGCAGGTAAAAATGTTAAGCAGGGTGATAAGTTAATTGAATTTGACACAATGATTTTAAAGAAATATCACTGTGTTGATGCTACACCCTTTGTTTTTACTAGTTTAAATAGAAGGGACATCATAACCGTCGATCAATATGGAATGGTTGCTGCTAAGAGCCCTTTTATAACGATAGAAAGGAAATAATACAATGAATAGTGATAAATTGTCTTTTAAAGAAAAATATTCTTATGGTATTGGGGCCATTGGTAAAGATATGTGCTGTGGCATAATTTTTACTTACTGTATGTTATATTTTACTGATGTTTTAAAATTATCAGCAGCTTTTGTAGGAACATTATTTTTCTTAGCTAAGTTTTGGGATGCTATAAACGATTTAGGAATGGGAATGATCGTTGATAATACCCGTACTAAATGGGGCAAATTCAGGCCCTGGTTAGTGATTGGAACCGTTGTTAATGCGATTGTTTTAGTTTGCTTATTTACTAATTGGGGATTATCAGGAACAACATTGTATGTTTTTGCAGCTGTTATGTATATTGTTTGGGGAATGACATATACAGTTATGGATATTCCTTACTGGTCAATGTTACCAAACTTGACTACCGATCTTGAAGAACGTGATAAAATAGCAGTTATTCCAAGAATTTTTGCTTCAATTGGCGGTTCTTTATTAGTGGGTGGCTTTGGTCTACAAATCATGGATTTTTTAGGCAAAGGAAATGCCCAGGATGGATTTACCCGTTTTGCATGGGTGATTGCAATTGTTTTTATTGTAACGATCGGAATCACTGTAGTAAATGTTAGATCAGCAGACCGGATAGAAACAAAAAAATCTGAAAAAACATCATTTAAACAAATAATTCAGGTTATTAAGAAAAATGATCAGTTGCTAGTTGCAATCGCTGTTATATTGACTTTTAATTTTGCGATGAACTGTATTAGTGGTGTTCAAACTTATTATTTTATCTATGTTACTGGTGATAAAGGTCTTTTCTCTATTTTTACGATGTTTGCTGGATTTGCTGAAATATTTGGATTGATCATCTTTCCCAAGTTAGCTAAACGAATGTCTAAAAAACAAGTTTATGGCCTTGCAAGTGGAATTCCCGTTATTGGTTTGATCATTTTATTAATAATAGGGATCGTCATTCCTAAAAATTATATTTTAACTGCTGTTGCAGGAATTTGTGTAAAATTAGGATCTGGTTTACAGTTAGGAACGGTAGCTGTTGTTTTAGCGGATGTTGTTGATTATGGAGAATATAAATTAGGTACTCGCAATGAATCAGTTATTTTTTCAATTCAAACTTTATTAGTTAAATTTGCTGCAGCTTTGGGAACGTTATTTACAGGTTTTGCATTAGATGCTACTGGTTATCTTCCAGATGCAGTTCAATCAGCTGCAACGATCAATGGTATGCGCATCATTATGATTGGATTACCAATTATATTTGTTATTATAAGCTTTATTATTTATAAAAAATATTATATATTAAATGGTAAATATATGACTAGAATTATGAATATTCTTTCTTTAAAAAAGGAAGAAGATGTTGAAAATAGAGTAGTAGAAAATAATCAAAGTAAAAATTTACAGGAGGGTAATTATGCCGATTCAATTTCATAAATCATCACAAACATTTCATTTATATAATTCACAACTTAGCTATATTTTTAAAGTATTAAAAAATGATCAATTAGGTCAATTATATTATGGTAAAGTCATTCACGATCGAGAAAACTTTGATCATCTTTTTGAAACAAGACCAAGACCCATGGCATCATGTACGTTTGAAGGTGACTTAACATTTTCATTAGAACATATTAAACAAGAATATCCAGTGTATGGATCAGGCGATATGCGCCATCCGGCAATTGATATTCTTCAGGAAAATGGTAGTAGAATTCTTGATTTTAGATATCAAGATCATCAAATTATAAAAGGAAAGCCGAAATTAACAGATTTGCCAGCTACGTATGTAGAAAATGATAGTGAAGCACAAACTTTATTAATAACTTTATACGATGAAGTGATTCAGACAGAATTGATTTTAAGCTATACGATTTATGAAGATTTGCCAGTTATTTGCCGAAATGCATATATTAAAAATTGGGGAAAGCAAAAATTAGTTTTAAATCAGATAATGAGTATGTCTTTAGATCTACCTGATCATAATTATGAAATGATTGAATTGACAGGGGCCTGGTCTAGAGAAAGAAATGTTAAAAATCGTAAATTAGAACATGGAATCCAATCAATTTATTCACTTCGGGGCTGTTCAAGTAATAATTTTAATCCCTTTATTGCTCTAAAAAGAGAAAATTGTAATGAATATGATGGTGAAGTATTAGGTTTTAGTTTTGTTTATAGTGGTAACTTTTTAGCCCAGGTTGAAGTAGATACTTATAATGTAACGCGGGTTATGATGGGGATTCATCCCCATTGCTTTAGCTGGGAATTGAAAAGTAATGAATCTTTTCAAACACCAGAAGTAGTAATGGTTTACAGTGATAAAGGATTAAATGCGATGTCGCAAACTTATCACTCTCTATATCAAAAACGTTTAGCGCGGGGAAGATATCGTGATCAAGTTAGACCAATCCTTGTTAATAACTGGGAAGGAACTTACTTTGATTTTGATGAGGAAAAAATCATGGAAATTGCTGTTACTGCTAAAAAGTTAGGAATTGAGCTGTTTGTTTTAGATGATGGCTGGTTTGGAAAACGTAATGATGATAAAGCAGGATTAGGGGACTGGTATCCTAATTTGGAAAAGCTGCCTAATGGTATTAGTGGTTTAGCTAAAAAAATCAACGATTTGAATATGAAGTTTGGATTATGGTTTGAACCTGAAATGGTCAATAAAGATTCTGATTTGTATCGCAAACATCCAGAGTGGACATTAAAAACACCGAATCGAAATAGTTGTCATGGTCGTAATCAATATGTTTTAGATTTTTCTAATCCTAAAGTAGTTGAGTATATTTATGAGATGATGGCCAAAGTAATCGAGGAAGGACAAATTTCATATATTAAATGGGATATGAACCGTTGTATGAGTGAAGTTTATTCAAGTATTCATAGTCCTTCTTCACAAGGAAAAGTAATGCATGAATATATTTTAGGAGTATATCGTTTATATGAAAAATTAACATCACGTTTTCCCGAAGTATTATTTGAGTCATGTGCTAGTGGTGGGGCCCGCTTTGATCCAGCGATGATGTATTATGCACCACAATGCTGGACGAGTGATGATACTGATGCTGTTGAAAGATTAAAGATTCAATATGGGACTTCTTACGTTTATCCAATTTCAGCAATGGGGGCTCATGTATCGGCAGTACCTAATCATCAAGTATTTAGAAATACACCAATTGAGACTAGAGCAAACGTAGCTTATTTTGGAACTTTTGGTTATGAATTGGATCTAAATAAACTAAGTCAAGAAGAGCAGGATAAGATCATTGCCCAAATAAAGTTTATGAAAGAATATCGAGAAATTATTCAGTTTGGAACTTTCTATCGTTTAAAAAGTCCATTCGAAGGTAATGAAACAGTATGGATGGTAGTTTCAAATGATCTAAATACTGCGATCGTAGGCTATTATCGACCATTACAAGAAGTTAATCAAGGTTTTAGAAGAGTTAAACTATTAGGTTTAGATCCTAATAAGGAGTATCATGTATCAATCAATGAAACTGATCATTATGGTGATGAATTGATGAATCTTGGCTTACTTACGAGTGACAGTTCTTGTGGTGAAAATCGTGAGACTTATGATGGAACTAATGGAGATTATTTATCTAGATTATATATTATTAAAGCAAAATAGACGCCTAGCGTCTATTTTTGGGCATGAGGATCATTCATTCTAGAGTTGTTGATCATTTTATTTTGCTTTCTAAAATCACGAGGAGCTAGATTGTGAGTGTTTGAAAAAGCTTTAGAAAAAGATAATTGATTAGCATAGCCACAGGAAAAAGCAATTTGATTAATAGTAAGATCAGTATTGATCAATAGTTCCTCAGCTTGGATCATGCGATAGCGCAATAAAAATTCTTGTGGTGAAAGATGGAGATATTTTTTAAAAAGCGTTGATAAATAACTGCGATTGATCGATAAATAATCAGCAATTTCATTTACGGTTACCATATCTTGATAATTATTTTGAATATACTCGATAGCCTTATCAACATAAGGATTGTAATTAGTTTTATTTGTTTTATAATTGACATTTGCACTTTTAGCTAAATAAGAAAAGAAAGTAAATAATTGTCCTTGAATATATAATTCATTACTATAACTAAGCTTATAATGAGCTAACATCGAAATTGTCAGTTTTCTTAATTCATCAAGATAATCACAATGAATGACCAGATTATTATCATTTAAATTACAGCGATTCAAATACAAACGACTTTTATTGCCGTCAAAACCGATCCATAAATAGGTCCAAGGATCATCATGATCAGCTTGATAATATGTAACAACATTAGGCATGATCAAAAAAGCATCCCCAGCTTTAATAGAGTATACTTTATTATTTACATGATATTCACCTTTACCTTTTAGACAATAATGAATTAAATAGTTTTGTCTTATGGCAGGACCATATGAATAATCAGGCTTACATTCCTGCATCCCACAGAATTTTAAATATAAATCTTCAAACGACTGATTTTCTATTTCAAGTGAAGAATACATAAATTACCTCCTTTATAACTTATTATAACAAAATTGTATTTAGATGTGTTCTAAATATAGGTGGATTTCATATAAATAAGACGAAGAGAGGAGTTTACAATGGAAACGAAAAATATCTTACATGATATCGCTAAAAGATGCGATGGGGACATATATTTAGGGGTGGTAGGACCAGTAAGAAGCGGGAAGTCTTCATTTATTAAACGTTTTATGGAAATGGCGGTTATCCCTTATATTGAAGATAAAGATGCTAAATTAAGAGCAATCGATGAATTACCACAGTCTGGTAAGGGTAAAATGATAATGACGGTTGAACCAAAATTTATTCCTAATCAGGCAGTAGAGATGATCATGGATGAAAATTTTAAAGTCAATGTCCGTCTTGTAGATTGTGTTGGTTATGTTATTGAAGGTGCTAAAGGATATCAAGATGATCAGGGGATTCGTTATGTTAAAACCCCATGGTATTTAGAATCGATTCCTTTTGATCAGGCAGCTAAAGTAGGTACAAAAAAAGTAATTCAGGATCATTCAACGATTGGAATCGTAATTACAAGTGATGGTAGTATTTGTGATATTCCAGGAGCTAATTATAATGAAGCAACCGACAGTATTATTGAAGAGTTATTAGAAATCGATAAACCATTCATTGTCATCATTAATAGTAAGGATGTAAATAGTCCTGCTTGTAAAAAAGAATACGAACGTTTAACAGAAAAATACGATGTACCAGTATTATCGATGGATGTTACAAATATGGAAGAGCCGCAAATTGTTTCTTTATTAAAAGATGCTTTATATGAATTTAAAATTAGTGAAGTACGAATTGAAGTACCTAAATGGCTGGCAATGATGTCTAATAATCATTGGTTGAAACAAACATTAGATACATCATTAAAAGAATCCTTGCAGTCAATTAAAAAATTTAAAGATGTAGAAAGAATTGGCGATGCCATTAGTGAATATGATTTTGTTGATAAAGCATATTTAACAGGAATTGACACAAGTACATCTAGTGCCACTTTAAAAATCGAAGAGCGTGATGGTTTATACAATGAAATTTTAGAAGAAATAATTGGTGATAAAGGTTTTGATCAGGCTACATTTTTAACATTTATCCAAGAATTGGTTGATATCAAGAAAGAGTACGAAGGATTTTCTAATGCCATTAGAATGGTTAAACAAACTGGCTATGGCTATGCAATACCAAAACTTGATGAAATTGAATTAAGTGAACCAGAAATTATTAAACAAGGGCCGCGCTATGGAATGAAGTTAGTATCTAAAGCAGGAACTACGTATATGATCAAAGTAGATATTGAAAGTACGTTTGAGCCAATAATCGGGTCAAAAGAACAAGCAGAAGCATTTATCGAATATTTAAATTCTAATGGTAACGATAAACAAGCAATTTTTGATTGTGATGTTTTTGGTCGTAAATTAGGAGATTTAATTGAAGAAGGGATGTATATCAAGCTGAATGCTATTCCAGAAAATGCGAGTCTTAGAATTCATGATATTTTATCAAAAATAGTAAATAAAGGGAAAAGTAATGTTATTGCAATTGTCCTATAAAAGTGCTTGAAATCGGTAATTTTTAATGTTATACTTTCGAGGTATTAGAATATGGAGGTAGTTATGAATAAGAAAGAACTAGTTGAATCAGTATCTAAAGAAAGAAACTTGACTAAAAAAGATGCCGAGATTTTAGTAGATACAGTTTTTAATACAATTACACGTAGTGTTATTGAAGGAGATAAAGTTTTGATCTCTGGATTTGGAACGTTTAAAGTAAATGATCGTAAAGCTCGTAAAGGAATATCTCCAAAGACACAAAAAGAAATGATTATTCCTGCCAGCAAGACTGTTACATTTAAACCAAGTAATCGTTTAAAAGAGGCAATGAATTAATCATTGCTTTTTTTGTTATTTATTAATAATAAGTTAATAATAAGGTGTATAATAGAAACAAAGGAGTTGAGAAAAATGCCGTTTTTTTATTATCCAATGTCATCAACTTATATGATTGGTTATCTTTTAGTTGCCATTGGATCAGTAATTATGATTGTTGCTCAATTAAAAGTAAGCAGTGCTTACAATAAATATGAAAAAGTACCTAATAGCAGACAAATGACTGGAGCGATGGTAGCTAGAGAAATTCTTGATCGAAATGGATTGAGAGATGTTCAAATCAATCGCATAAGTGGAAGATTATCGGATCATTACGATCCACGTAATAAAACAGTTAATTTGTCTCAAGGGATTCATGATGGTACATCGATTGCCTCTTTAGCAGTAGCGAGTCATGAGTGTGGTCACGCCATTCAACATTTAGTTGGATATCGACCATTAGTATTTAGAAATGCAATCTTGCCATTGTGTAATGTTGGTCAGTATTTAGGATGGATTGCCGTATTTATTGGTTTATTAATGGGAAATACTAATATTGCCTGGCTGGGAGTAATCTTGATGTCAGGGATCTTGCTGTTCCAAATTGTTACACTGCCAGTGGAATTTGATGCTTCATCGAGAGCGTTACAGATCTTGAAAACTAATTACTTGACTAATGATGAATACAGAGGTGCCAAATCAATGTTATCTGCAGCTGCTTTTACATATGTTGCTGCAATGTTATCAACGGTTTTATCATTACTTAGAATTGTTTTGATCGTTTTAGGTAATGATCGTGATTAATTCATTAAAATCAAAGCTGCAGGGCTTTGATTTTTTTGAGCTATCAGTTCAGATATATTAATACAATTTTTCTTTTATAATCGCTAAATTGATAGTATAATAGGCATAGAAAGTTGGTGGAATTTTGAAATTTTTACGTAGAAATAGATTTAATATTCTAATAGCTTTTTTGATATTAGTTTTTATTATAGTTAGTTTTTATATGCTTTGGGTACATGTTCCATATTCAAGACACAAAAATGATCTTGCAAAGATTGAAAATGAGATTATTGCTGAAAATGGTTATGACAGCGCTGATTATTTTAATCGTTATGACGGTGAGAAAAGTTATTATATTATTCATGCAAAAAAAGGTGAAAAACAACAGTATGCTGTATTTGATGAAAAGAAAAAATTTATTAAATCATATAGCGGAGATGTTGTAGACCAGCAGGAATGTATTGATGCTTTTAAAGAGAAATATAAGCAAACCCCCGATGATGTTGAGATAGGCTATGAAAATGAAATATTTGTTTATAGCTTGTTGTATCGTGGTGAAGATTCATTGATTTATGCTTTTTATGGAATTGACAGTGGTGAATTTATAAAGGCTTATCGAATTGATAATAGTAGGTAGATTTATGTTAAAGGAATTAATAGAAAATAAATGTGTTGATATTAGTCGTTTGTTACTATTGAGAGCTAAAGAGTTAAATATTGATGATAATGAATGTCATATTTTATTGATTGTTTATACATTGAAAGATATTGGTATTAAAACTGTAACACCACAGATGATTCAGAATTATTCAGTGTTGTCAAATCAAGAGCTGGATAAGGTTTTAGCGTCGTTATTAAATAAAAAACTGATTTGTAATCGTTTGGGTTCTATTAGCTTAAATGAACTTGAAAAAAAATTATTATGTGAAAATAAAGAAATCGAAGAAAAAGCATCAGAAGTTGATTTGATCAGTATTTTTGAAGAACAGTTTGCAAGAGCATTATCACCAATCGAACTTAATATTATTAAAGATTGGAAGAATTGTAACTATAGTGATGAAATGATTGTTAAAGCTTTAAAAGAAGCTGTTAAAAGTCAAGTACTTAATTTTAGATATATTGAAGGAATACTTTCTAATTGGGCTAAAACAGGAGTAAAACAGCGTTATATTGAACAGGATGAACCAAAACGGACAGTTCCAATTAGTGAGTATAAATGGTGGGAAAATGAATAAAGAAAAAACAGGGCGAGTATTAGATTATTTTGATGAATTGTTTCCTGATGCATATTGTGAGCTGAATCATGAAACTGATTTTCAATTATTAGTAGCTGTGATGTTATCAGCACAGACAACAGATAAAAAGGTCAATCAATTAACAGAGACTTTGTTTAAAAAATATCCAACAGTAGAAGCAGTGAGTCAAGCCTCTTTATCACAGTTACAAGAGGACATAAAGACGATAGGTTTGTATCGTAATAAAGCTAAAAATCTTTTAGCGATGGCAAATGTATTGATAGAACAGTACGATGGTAAAGTACCAAGTGGTCAGAAACAATTAGAGAGTTTGCCAGGAGTAGGACGTAAAACAGCTAATGTAGTTCGTTCAGTAGCTTTTGATATCCCGGCATTTGCGGTTGATACACATGTTGAAAGAATTGCTAAAAGATTAGGTTTTGCTAAAAAAGATGATAGTGTTTTAGCGGTCGAAAAGAAATTATGCCGTTCAATCGAACGCTCACGCTGGAATAAATCGCATCACCAGTTTATTTTTTTTGGACGCTATTTTTGTAAGGCAACAAATCCTAACTGTAAAGAGTGTAAATTAAATGATATGTGTAAAGATCCAATCAAAAAGAAATATTTAGATAAGTAATCTTTTATCGTGGGCTTTTGATTTTGCAATGATAAATAAAAGAAGTTGTTTTAAATCAGGTTTTTATTCGATAATGGGTAATTAAAAATAAGAGATTTCAAAAAATGATTATATTTAATAATTATTTAAGAAATCTCTTTTTAATGTTTACCCTAAAGTAAGAAAGAACTTTAAATCCAGCTTCTTTTTTATCTAATAGGAATTTCGATTCGTTTAAGTATAAAATAAAAATATCAACCATAGGGGTACATGAAATGGCTGGATATTTTTATCGACTAAAAAAGTGTTAGAAATATTATTTTTTCCTAATCATAGTTCCATTGCATTTTGGACACTGACAGCTGTATCCTTGATTTTCTTCATCTAAAAACTCTTCCAGTATTCATTTCGGTACTTCTTTATAACCACATCTCTTGCATTTTATTGGTATCATTACCTCTGGTTTCCTCAATAATTTTGCTGGTTCTTCATCAGTTAGATTAATCATTTGTTTACCTTTTTCCTATGCTTATAGCTGTATTTTGCTTCAAGAATCTTTCGGTCACGATGTTGATTAGCACATTATATAAACAAAAAAAGGCAGGAACGAATCAAATTAAATTAATAAATATAATAAAACAGTTAAAACAATTCGAGAAAGTAATATGCAAATTATCTTAATGACGGTGATAAAACCAGTGAATCACTTTTTTGTCATCATCATAGTTTACTATCTTGCTTTCATATATTATTGATCTGGTCATATATTGAACACATTTTTCAATAGCGTTCTTAGTTTGTTCATCTTTGATTTTGGGGCATAGACATAGAACACTTCCCCGTATCTTCGGTAGAATCATCTTTTAAGCCCTTGAAACTAATGTGTCTATTAACCAATTATAAGTGCTATAATTTCCATATTTATGACCTGCTTGGAGAATACGAGAGTTTAAGCGAGCTCAATTACCTTGTAGAAAAGATTATAAAACTTGATGAAAGCGAGGATTTCTGGCAGGCGGTTTTAGACTTGGGAGAATAGGGCAGTGTTAGAAACTTAATTAACCTTACCGAAAATATGGACTGTTTTGACTATCTTCCAGGTGTTATCGATGCTTCCGACCTTAGCTATTATTGGATTGAACAAAGCAACTACTATGGTACAAGCAAACTCTGGGTGCTCTTTCAAATTATATCGACTATGAAAATTTTAGGTGGGATATTTGTTTTGATGAAAGCAAAGTATTTACCAACAACGGTTATGTACGCTCAAATGGCGATCGTTTTGTTGATATTTACGATGGCAATATTGAGAATATTCCTAAAGAATACCGTATTCAAAGTCCTAATCTCTATATTCGTACTCTTGGAAAAACAGAAAAAGGTATGGAATGCCAACGGGTATATTTTAGAGGACATGTCGACTGTATTTCATATCTGAAAGAGCTCGAGGCATTAAATTGAATTGCTTTTTACATGATTAAAGTTTATGATAAGACCAAAAAATAAATTAAAATATAAAAGTTTTTATTTAATTTAAGTAAAAACTATTAATTATTTATATGTTTTTTGGTATACTAATAGTAAAGGAGGCATTAGTATGATCGTTAGACCCCATTATTTAGATTTACTGAAAACCTATCGTGATGTGCCACTGGTGAAAATCCTTGCGGGTATTCGTCGCTGTGGTAAGTCCACAATTTTAGACATGTTACAGGATGATTTGATAAAAAGTGGCGTTCTTGCCGACCACATTATCAGTATGCGCTACACTTCGGAAGATTTTGATGACGGTATGACCGATAAAGATATGTACAATGGAATCAAGGAAAAAATGACAGATGGTAAACGTTACTATCTTCTGCTTGATGAAGTACAGGAAATCACAGGTTGGGAAAAGGCTGTAAACAGTCTGCTTGAAAACGCTGATACGGATATTTATGTGACTGGTTCCAATTCTAAGCTGATGTCAAGTGAAATATCCACCTATCTTTCAGGACGGTATATCTCTATCCCTGTATTTACGCTGTCCTTTGCCGAATATATGGAGTTCAAAAAGGCAAGCGGACGCACGCCGAAAGAATTGCTTGCAGAGTATATTCGCATGGGTGGTTTTCCAATCGTTGCGCTGAGCAATTTTGACGAGAGCGCAGCATATCAGATTGTCGAGGGCATTTATAATTCCGTTATTACCAGCGATATAACGAAACGGCACAATATTACGAAATTTGACTTGTTCAACCGTGTTGTAAAGTATATTGTTGAAAATGTCGGTAAGACCTTTTCTGCAAATGCTATTGTAAAGTTCTTGAAAAGTGAGAGACGTTCTCTCTCGGTGGAATCGGTATATAATTATCTGGAATGGCTGGAAAAAGCCTTTGTGATTTATCGCTGCCAGCGATACGATCTGCAAGGTAAATCCGTGCTGAAAACGCAGGAGAAATTCTATCTTGCTGACGCTTCTTTGAAATACTGCATGATGGGTTTCAATCCGAAGTCTGTTGCCGCAATGCTTGAAAATATCATATACTTTGAGCTTCGCAGAAAAGGTTACGAGGTCTATATCGGCAAGAACGAAACGAAAGAAATTGACTTTGTGGCGGTACGGCGCGACGAGCGTATCTATGTGCAGGTGTGCCGCAATCTGCCGGAAGAATCTGACCGCGAGATTGCCAATCTGCTTGAAATCAAAGACCACTATCCCAAGTATGTCGTAACGCTTGACGAGCTCGCCGCAGGTAATATCAACGGTGTAAAGATCGTACATTTAGCAGATTTTCTATTGGCTGATGGATATTAAAATTATCATAAAGATTAAAAATTGAGGTTTAGAGGAGTAACTATGAAACGATATCAAGTATTTATTAGTTCCACATATACAGATTTACAATTAGAGAGACAAGCAGTTTTAGAGAGTATTCTTAAACTTCGTCATATTCCTGTTGGTATGGAACATTTTGTTTCAACAAACGAGGAACAGTTTGATTATATTAAGCGGCTTCTTGATGAAACGGATTACTATATTATCATTATAGCAAATAGATACGGTTCACAAGCTGATGATGGTATTAGTTACACTGAAAAAGAGTTTGATTATGCTGTGAATTTAGGGATTCCAGTAATTGCGTGCATTCATAGCAAGCCTGATTCTCTTCCGGTTAACAAATCCGATATAGAACTAGATGCCAAATGGAAACTTAATAAATTTAGAGATAAGGTGATGCATCATAGAATGGTGAGTCATTTTAGCTGGGATAATCCATCAGCTCTTTCTGAAAATGTTGTTATCGCTTTAGTAAATTGTATTAATGATTATCCAAGACCTGGTTGGGAGAGAGTTGCATCCTACGAAAATTCAGATTTACTGAATCAAATAAACGATTTAAGGATTGAAAATGATAGATTAAAAGCTCTGCTTGAGGACGAAAAGCAATCAGAGAAATATGAGCAACTCATTATGCAGTTTCCATGGAATGAAATTCGCACTTTTAGGGGCTATTCAAAGTGGGATGATTACAAGAATATTTCCATACCAGTTTCTTTGACATGGTCACAAATATTTTCAATTTTTGGTCCAATTTTATTGGTTGAAAGCGACATTAGCCTAATTCATTATGCATTCAATCATGCATTGTTTTTAGATCATGCTCCTTATTTTTGTGTTCCTGATGTGGAGTTTCAGCGAATAGTTGCAGAATTTTTTGAGTATGGAATAATAGATATTGCTCAAGATAAAATTACTTTAACCAAAGTTGGAAAGCAAGGTTTGCATACAATAAGGGTTTCTGTTGATAACGAACTTAATTCAATTCATGCAAAAGTAATGGAGGTGTTTAATAATATGCCTCAAAAATCACATGAAGAAATCTCCAAGTATATAAGACTGTTGTCGGATTTCAATTCAAATCCAGAAGCAATAAATTATATTGGACAAACATTGCTTAGTTTAAGAGTGTTTTTAGGTAATCATCCTGAATGGGATAAAGAACAGGTAGAAATTGTGCAAAATGAAATCGAAGATATTCTAAATGAAGCATCTGAAAGTGAAAGAGCAGAGATGGGTGCTTTTGATCCTGTTTTCAATCTTTCCAAAATTATGAAGCTAATTGATTTTTTAAATGCAAAGTTACAAGAATGCCAAATAAAAAATAATTCATAAAACAGTTTAGTAAATATGGTTTTCCACATGTAATTTAAAGTAAGTAATATTTTAAATAGCCGAGAAATTTTCATTTTGAAAGTTCCTCGACTTTTTATATTTCAAAATGGAGGTGAAAAAGTACGCCATATATCCCTTCGCGGTGGTAGAGAAAACCGGTGAAATAGACTTGCTGATCTATATGAAAAGCTATGAGCTGCAGAAACTTTTCAAACGACAAATGGTGTTGGCTTTCTCGTGGAATCGGCGGTATTCTGCGCTGGACTATCTAATCAAGGTCAAAGAAATGCACTTTATTCAGACAGTTGAAACGATTATGTGAAATGTTGATGTATCGTCGCCAACCTATATTCCCGCGTCAAAAGTTTTACTATTGCCAACAACCAGAACATGGATATGCGGATTTCAGTCAAGAGGTCTACCAAAAGTGTGCAATGAGGCAATGGCACCAAAAATCACATTATAGTTGTATCTTTGTAAAGATATTGAGATTTATTGCTTTTTTATGATAGAAGATACCTTTCTTTTTTTCAAGACGCTTTTGTTTGCGATATTTTCTGTTGTTGAAAAGGGAAGCCAGAGTATTTCTGGCAACGACAAAAAGACCATAATCAAGATGGATAGAAGAACAAAGGATAGTTTTTTGAACATTATCAAAAGAAACATCCCTAAGTTTGCCTTTATCATGTAAATTAATGATATAGTCGTAATTGTCAAAGAAGATATATTTAAAAGTATTTTTACCGTCTTTTTTAACAAACTGCTTAAAATTAAAAAGGCCTAATGTATCAGAAGGAATAGATAAATCGATCATAAAGTCATCTCCTAAAATCATTATAATACCAAAAAGGATGATAGGCATTTAAAATACACTATCATCCAGGTGGACAAAATTTATTTTGTCCCTTTTTTATTCTGTTGATGAATTAGAATTACCAACCGTAAAAGTAACTGTATCACTAATTGTTTTAGTACCATCAGATTCACTGATTTTAACACGATACTGAACACCAGGTGTCAATTCAAAGTCTTTACTACCATTACCAGTAAAAGTATATGCGTCATTAATTTCACTACCATCAAGAGTAAAGAATTGAATACTAATGTTATTAGAACTGTTTTGAGCGTTTACTTTGATCGTAACCGTATTAGAAGAAGTAGTACTTCCATTTGTAACGGTCGTTCCATTTGAAGTAATTGAATAATTGATTTTGTTTTCTGATTTAGTTGAACCTACAGATTTGGTAATTTTATTAGATACTTTTCCTGGAGCTTTATGGAAGCGATAATATCCAGTTACATTAACTTTATCACTAGGCGTATAATCAATTGTGCCATCAGACTGACTTAATGTTGTAGTATATAAAATTTCATGACTGTTTGGATCACTAACTTCGACAACGTATTCAATTACGCCATACATTTTTGTTGCTTCAGTTGCATTTTCATCGGTTGCTGCACTTGCAGGGTTATATTCACTAAATTTGACAGAAATCTTTCCATTATTAGTAAGAGATGCATCAAAAGATGATAAATTGTTAATATCATATTCAACAGCTGATTCACTAGGACCAGTACCTTTTTTAGCCCAACCGGTATATATTTTATCAGATGGGGTGCTTGCATTTGGACTTACATAAGGATATACACCAGCAATGATACTTATTTCTTCAACACTATCAGGTTTATCAGGGTATGATTTTTTGTCTGTTGTATTATCTTGTAAGTAACTTAATAGTTCACCAACTACTTTTTCAGGATAAGCTTTGTATTTAGAAGTATTTTTTCCAGCTGCTAATGCTTTTTCTTCAAATCCCATCCAAACTGAGCAAGTATAGTCAGGGGTATAAGCTGTCATCCATAAATCTTTACTAGCACCACTTTCAGTATTAGATGTACCAGTTTTAGCTCCAACGTTATCAATACCGCTTAAATATGCATAATTACCATATCCACTATCTGAATAACTTAGCATAGTTTCTCTGATCATGAAAGAAACATCTTCACCAATACTTTGCTTAGCTTCAGATTGGATATCTTTATCGATATTATAAGTTTTATTTGTGCTTGGAACTTCTACATAATTGACAGTATGTGATTCAATATAAACACCATTATTTGCAATAGTTGCATAAGCACCAGCTAGTTCAATTGGACTAGTACCGTTTGCCCAACCACCGATAGCATATGGTAGAGATAATTCTTCATTTTCTGTAGACATATCGATGCCTAAAGATTCCATATCAGCAATTACTTTTTTAGAAGATGCGGCTTCTAAAACTTCTTGGAAAGTTTGGATTGCAGGAATATTCCATGATTTAACTAAAGCTTCTTTAATTGGCATTGAACCATGATAACTATTGTCCCAGTTTTTAGGAGTATAGTTATTAGGGAAGGTCGTTGGTTCATCAACAACTGTGTGAACTGTTGACCAGTCCAGATATTTGTAAGCTAAACCATAATCAAGGATCGGTTTCATAGAAGAACCAGGTTGTCTTTTCAATGTTGCTTTGTTTTTGTCACCAAGTTTATAATTGCGTCCACCAATTACTGCAACAATTCGACCATCTTGCGTAGACTGGATACTTCCAGACATTTGCATATCTTCATCAGTGTAATCATATGTCTCACCATTTGCTAGTTTTGCAGCTTCTTTTTGGACATCTTGATTACAATAAGTGTAAATATTCATTTGGGTTTCAGCAGGATCTAAACCAGTTTTTTCTTTTACTTCAGCAGTTACTAAATCAACGTATGCTGCTAATGCGCTATCTGAAGTGGTACTTGATTGTGATAACATATTTTCAATCTTTACTTTTTTTGCTAAATCACATTCTTCTTGAGTGATATAACCATGATCAACCATTAAGTTTAAAATGATATCACGTCGTTTAGTTGCTAAATCAAGATTGTAATATGGATCATAAGCACTAGGTGAATTCAAAGTTCCTGCTAATAAGGCCGCTTCTGGTAAAGTAAGTTGAGATACTTCTTTATTAAAATAATATTTGCTGGCTGCAGCAATACCGATTGAACTAGTACTGCGACCAAAATAAATTTTATTTAAATATAAAGTAATGATTTCTTCTTTACTTACTTCTTTCGTTGCCTGGATAGCTAAAATGATTTCACTGATTTTACGCGTATAAGTTTTTTGTTCTTCTGGGAAATATGACTTTTTGATTACTTGTTGGGTAATCGTAGAACCACCACCACGAATACTAAAATGTGCTAAATTAGTAATCAACGTTTTAGCAATACGAGGTAAATCGAAACCATCGTGTTCAAAGAAGCGGGAATCTTCTGCGGCAACTACAGCATCGATTAATACTTGCGGTAAATCTTCATAAGTAATATTTTCCCGTTTACCATTGATATCACTACCATATGTATACATTAGTTCTCCATTAGCATCATAAATTTTGCTTGCTTCGCCAGAAAGAAGTCGCTGTGCAGAAAAGTCTTCGGTTTCTTTGTATACTGACCAGGCGAAAAAACATCCTCCAGAAAGACAAATGACAATAATTATAATGATAAAACTAGTAAAAATTTTTTTCCAGTTTAATCTCTTCTTTTTACGTCTTGTAGTAGAGCTATCTGTCATTTTTGAGACCTCCTAAATAATATTGATCAATTATTTTTAAATAATTTAAACGCGGATTAAATCCTTGCTCAATCAAATGGCCTTTTTCTTTAATTTCTTCATAAGAAATAGATTTTTGATTGGGCTGATAGTATGCTTCAATCATGTATGAGGCATCAATTAAGTATACCTCATTTAGGTGGGTAAAAGCAATAATAACAAAGGCAATTCCATGGTGATTAATAATACTTTGTAAATGCTTGATTTGGTGAACACTAATATTAGTAAAAGGAAAGTTTTGTCTTTTGGTTTCCTTTGCTTCAAAATCTAAGTATTTACCTTTATAAATACCATTATAGTCAGTTGTAGAAGGAGTCTTAAAGTAAGCCTCAACGATTCTGGCAGCTGATCTTTTGGGATAATCAACTTTCACGATTTGAATTGGTGTAGGCTTTTTGTGAATATTGGCGATGCCATTAGTAAGATAATATTTATTTGTTAAATTTAAATCTTCTTCAAGATTCATCCCACGATGACGGGTATTTAATTTTCCATCAATTAATTTGGTTTGATGGATAGTTGTCTTTTTCATATTTGGATAATTAACCATAATCGCTCCTTTTTATTACTTTACGTAGGTATTATACCATAACTAAAATAAAATATCATAATATCTTGCGAGTTTCCTAAACATTGTATATTTTGTTAAAATTCATGACAAATATATTAAACCCTTGCATTTAATCAAGAATTTTGTTTCAATATACTATATAGATAGGAGTTGATTACTTTGGAACCAAAAATTATGTTAAGTCCAAAAAAAATAGTTGCTAAAGAATTTAAAGTTGATTTTAAAGGATATAATGCAGAAGAAGTTGATCATTTTTTAGATATGATCGTTAAAGATTATGAATCATTCGCTGCTATGTTAAATGCATCGTATGATAAAATAGATCAATTGGAAGCTCGTTTAAATGAACAAAAGATCAAAATTGCTAAACTTGAACGTGAAAAAGCACTTCAAGATGACAATATCCATGCGATGGAAGAAAATCTTTCAACTAATGTGGATATTTTAAAAAGACTTTCTTTATTAGAAAAAGTAGTATTTAATCAAAATAAATAGTACCAAATAACTTTATACTTGCTTTCTAAAAAAAAATAAGTAAAATAAAGAAGACTCGTAGAAAACGATTGCTACGAAAGTAGAGGAAAGTCCAGGCTTCCACAAGCTGCGATGCTTGTAGTGTTTGTACATGACGAATCAATAAGTCATGGTAGCGTGAGCTAACGACAGGCCTAAGACCTAACCATTAGTATGGTCGATAAGCCATAAAGTGCCACAGAAACTATTCTAATCGAAAGATTAGCTGAAAAGAGGTAAACTCTGCAAGGAAGAAACCCAAATTTGGTAGGGGAATCGTCTTGAGGAAATTGAACTAAAAGACGGATGCGTATGCATAGATAAATAATCGTTTGAAAAACAGAACTTGGCTTACGAAGCGAGTCACATTAGCTGATTTTATCAGCTTTTTTGTTTGTATAGATATTTATATTTGTTTATAATAAATTAAAAGAGGTATATTTATGAATAAACATGATGAAACAAAATATATATTTGCCCAGGCAATAAAGGAATTAATTAAAAATAGACCATTAGATAAGATTACAGTGACAGATATTGTTATTAAAGCCGGAATGACAAGGCAAACGTTTTATCGTTATTTCATGGATAAATATGATTTGGTGAACTGGTATTTTGAAAAACTAGTATTGAAATCTTTTCGGCAAATGGGAAATGGATGTTCGTTGTATGAAGCGCTGTGTTTGAAATTTGAGTTTATTCAAAATGAACACTCTTTTTTTAAAGAAGCATTTAAGTCTAATGATTACAATAATTTGATTAATTATGATTTTAGTTGTATTTATAGTTTTTATAAAAAAATTATTGAACGAAACTTAGGGCATCAAGTAGATAAAGATATTGATTTTTTATTGCAAATGTATTGTAAAGGATCGATTGATATGACAGTAGACTGGATATTAAATGATATGCCTATAAGTATTAAAGAAATCGTTATTTTATTGATAGAGGCTTTACCAAAGAAATTAGAACCTTTTATTTTAAATATATGATTAAATAGATAAATCATTAAAAATGAGAATATTAATATATTGTTTTATTTTTTAATAATAAATGTAAAAAATAGTAAATATATAAAGTTATTACAAGAGATAATTGTTTTAATCAAAGAAAGAGATAATGAAAAATAAATGGTATCTTAGCATTTTTGTGATATAATGCTTTATGAATTTAATATTTTCACGTAAAAGGAGAGAGCTTATTATGGAGATAGAATTTTTAAAAGCTGTTAAAATTGGTAATAAGATATATGATATTGGTGAACGATTAGAAATCAAAGAACCCCAAGATACACTTATGGATTTAAATGAAGATTTTTATATCTTGATCTATCATGGTTTAAGATATGATGTTTATAGGAATGCTATTAAAATTATAAGAAATTAAATAAATGAATAAAAGGCTTGATTTTGATGATAAAATCAAGCTTATTTATTGTCAATGTTTAAAAAATATATATTTTTTTAAATTGAAGTATATAATGTAGATAGATGATTTTAATAAAAAGAGGAAGGAGAAAAATATGAAGAAAGTATTATTATGCTTACTTATTGCTGTTCTTGTTATTCAATATTCTGGAATGACGAATGCAACATTTGCATTGGAAAACCAAACCATTATTAACGAACAAGAAAATGTTACACCACAATTGAAAAACGGAACAGCTATTATTCATGAAGATGATGATTTATCAACTATTAAAGAAATTTTAGCAAAGGCATTAGTTAGTAATTTTGAAGAAATCGATGTTCAAAGCTTACAGTGGGAATATTATTGTACTGGGAAAAATGGATTATTAACAAATGATGCATGGGGATCGATCGAAGGATTTACTTCTCAAAAGAAAGTAGCTTTTGTAACAACAACATATACACATCCATCATTGGCAAATAATAGTGATGGTGATTATCGAATCCGTTTAGCTGGAACAGAAGATGAAGTGATATTAACTAAAAAGATGAATTTGGATTCACAAATTATCTTGAAAAATGATTGTTCCGTTAAACTTGCATATAACGAAGATTTAACTGTTGATTATGAAGCATTAAAAGAAGCTGTTTTTAATACCATCGTTGATTCAACAACTCCAGCTTTAACTTTAGATGATGTAACAATTAGTTATTACGCAACTGCTACAACAGGAGCTATAGGAAGTTTAGGTAAAGCATGGGTTGATCTTGCGGGAGGTAAGGTAAATCTTATAAGCTATCCAGGAATTACTGAGGGAGAACAGCTTATTAAAGTTTCATTTGCGGGAAATGATGAATATGGTTCTGTTAGTGCAGAAGTTAGTGTAAACTTTATTGATCGTAATGAAATGCAGTGGAATTTAAAAGAGGGTCCATATGAAATTGATATGGTATTTAATGATGATCAAAGTTATGATTATTCAGGAATAGAAAAAGCTATCATTAATACTGTTATTGCTTCAACTGATCCTGAATTAAATGAAAGTGATATTAAAGTTGAATATAATGCAAGTGCTACAGGATTAGGTGATAATTATCAGCCTTTAGATAATAAAGATGTGTTAAATTTAAAGAAATTTGGTGCTGGAACATGGCAAATACGATTATCATGGAATGGCAATTTAGATTATAAAGCTGGATCTGTTGTTGTAGAAGTAACCGTAACAGATAATAGACTTGCTAGTAAAATAGTATGTAAAGATGGCGGTTCTTTTACATATAATGTAGATAGCCAGGTAATGAAACAAGATATTTTAAATAATGTGATCGATTGGCAGCAATCAATCTTACCAGAATCAGATACTTTAGATATAGATGATTTTACAATTGAATATTATGGTGAAAATGTTTTAACAGATAATGTTAATGGTGGAGTGAAACAATGGGCACCAATCGAAGGGGGAAAAGTAAATCTTTTAACTTATCCACAAATGGGTGCTGGTGAACAAAAGATTAGAATTTCATATAATGGAAATGGCGATTATCGTCCATCTGAAACTGTGGAAACTACAGTTTCAGTTAATAAAGCTACAGTTAAAGTTACTGTTCATTCAACGAATATTTATGCTGATGAAGTACTTCCTGAAGACTTTATAACAACAAATCCAGTTGATAAATTTGATCAATATCAAATTTATGCTGGTATAACAAGTAATGTAACGACTGCTATCTATTTAAATTTACCAGCTCGTTATACAGATACAACAGTATTAAAGATCTTAGATCCAATCGTTGAAAAAATTTATGGTAAGACATTTACTGAAATTATGAATGATGGAATTACAGTAGGCGAATTACGCCAATTATTAAGTACCCAAGAATTATTAGATTTATTGGATAAATTGAATATTGATACAGGGGTATTTGGACAGGTTTTAGAAGTAATCAATAAATTACCTTCACTTGTTGATTCAGTTAATGTAGCCTTTGGAACCCCAAATAAAGCAGGTTTATATTTAACAACGGTAGTAACTGACAATAAAAACTATGAAACTGGTGTTGGAGTTGGAATGCTGCTTGTTAAAATGCGTGCTTCTGGTATCAAATTGATGTGGAATGAAACAATTGAAAATGGTAAGATGACAGTCGATCAGGCAGCAAACTTTGATTTTAATGCAACACTTACTTATAATGGAGAAGCGTTAAAAGATCAAAGTAACATTCATTATTTATATACTGGTGTGACAAGTAAATTCCGTCTTTATTCAAGTACGACTACACCTCCAACTGAACCAGGAAGATATGTTGTTACTGTTGTAACTTTAGGTGGTAATTATCTAGCTGCACCAATAACAAGAACATTCCAAATTACAAAATAATTATTGTTATAAAATATAATTAAAAGGCGATGATTCGCCTTTTATTATTGTAAATAAAAACTAGGTAATAAAGTATAATTTATATGCTTTAAAAGCATTATAATAATTTAATATAGGTATTAGGTATTGATCGTTTATCATAATATAATATAGATGTCAAAAGAGAAGAAAAGTAAGTGCTATTTTTGAGTCAATTAAAAAATTATCTAGTTTTAATTGTAATAGTCGATTCGAGTAATATTTACTTTTTATCAGTTTCAATAGTATTGGTACTAATCAATTGAAAGATTTATTGGATGATGAATTATTATTAAGAACTGATAAAATGATTTTAAGTGAAAAGCTTATATTATTTCTATTTCTTTTTAAGTACTTTGTAGTATATATCCTTTTTATAGAAATACTATGAAATAAAATTTGAATAAAGTGTTGTGTCTATGTGATGTAGACAGAAATGGAGGAAAGAATGAAAACTTTAGTTGCTTATTTTTCATGTAGTGGTGTAACAAAAAAAGTTGGGCAATCAATTGCAGAGATATTATTAGGAGATCTTTATGAAATCAAGCCAGAGGTTCCGTATAGTTCTGCTGATTTGAATTGGAATGACCCTAACTCACGAAGTAGTCTTGAAATGAAAAACAAAACATCAAGACCTGCAATAATCAAAGATATTGAAAATATGGAACAATATGATGTTATCTTTATAGGCTTTCCAATTTGGTGGTATCTTGCACCAACAATTATTAATACTTTTTTAGAAAGTTATGATTTTAAAGATAAAACAATTGTTCCTTTTGCAACTTCTGGCGGAAGTGGTGCAGGTGAAACAGATAAATATTTGCAAGTTAGTTGTTCGAATGATGTTAATTGGTATCAAACAACGGTCCTTAATGGGTTTTCACAAGGACAATTAACAAAATGGTTAAATGATTTAAATTTATATGAGGAGTGATTTTAATGAGTTTTCAAATGCATATTCCTACCCGTATTTTATTTGGGGCAGGAAAATTAAATGAATTACATCAACAACAAATGCCTGGTAAAAAAGCGTTGGTTGTTATCTCTAACGGAAAATCAACAAGAGACAATGGATATTTAGAAAGAACTTTAGAACAGTTAAAATTGGCACATGTTGATTATATTATTTTTGATCAAATTGAAGCCAATCCCCTTCATACAACAGTTATGAACGGAGCTTCAATGGGAAAAGATAATAAATGTGATTTTGTTGTTGCTTTAGGTGGTGGAAGTGTTTTAGATGCTTCTAAGGCTATTTCTGCGATGATGACAAATGATGGAACATTATGGGATTATATCAATGGTGGAACTGGAAAAGGGAACCCCCTTACTAATGCAGCACTACCAATCGTTGCTATTACCACGACAGCGGGTACAGGCTCTGAAGTGGATCAATGGGGTGTTATCTCTAATTTAGAAACTGATGAAAAAATAGGATTTGGTGGGGATGAATCACTATTTCCTGTCATTGCAGTCGTTGATCCTGAATTGATGGTAACTGTACCACCACAATATACAGCATACCAGGGTTTTGATGCATTATTTCACAGTGTAGAGTGTTATATTTCTAAAATGGCCAATGAAATGAGTGATATGTATGCCCTGAAAGCAGTAGAAAATATTGCCAAGTATTTACCACGAGCTTATCAAAATGGAAATGATCTAGAAGCCAGAAGTCATGTGGCTTTTGCAAATACATTGTCAGGTATCGTTATGGAATTAAGCTGTTGTACAAGTGAACATGCCATGGAGCACGCCATGAGTGCTTATCATCATAATTTACCTCATGGGGCGGGATTGATCATGATCAGTAAGGAATATTATCAATATTTTGTAAACCAGCATGCCTGTGATCAAAGATTTATTGATCTAGCAAAAGCGTTGGGGAAAAAAGATGCAGATGATCCACAAGACTTTGTTGATTTATTAGTTGAATTACAGAAAACTTGTGAGGTTGATCATCTTAAAATGAGTGATTATGGTATAGTATATGATGAAATGGACACTCTTGCAAAAAACGCGAGAGAGACGATGGGTGGTTTGTTTTGTGCTGATCCAATCGAATTGAATCATGAAAATTGTAGAATAATATTTGAAAAAGCATATCGATAACTGTATAAAAAGATTGAAAATAAGATATATTTTCCAATCTTTTTTTCCGTTGCTTAACATTCTTTTGAATGATAGAATAATAGAAATGAGGGGTGATCATGATGGAAATACGGGTTTTAAAATATTTCTTAGCAGTAGCTCGAGAAGGAAATATCACCAAAGCTGCTGAAATTCTGCATATTACACAACCAACGTTAAGCAGGCAGCTGATGCAGTTAGAAGATGAATTAGGTGCTGCTTTATTTGTTAGGGGAAAGAGGAAAATCATATTAACCGAAGCAGGGATGCTTTTAAAAAGACGTGCTGAAGAAATAGTTAGTCTATCTGAAAAAACCGAATTAGAAATTAGTCATCAAGATAATAAGGTTTCAGGTGAAATCGTTTTAGCTTGTGGAATTACCGAAGCAACAAAAACAATGGGGCAATATATTCAAAAATTTAAGAATATTTATCCTGAAGTGACTTTTCATGTGCGAAATGGTAATAGCGATTTTATTATTGAAAATATCGATAAGGGACTTGTTGATATAGGTTTTGTTTTAGAACCAGTTAATTTAGAAAAACTTAATTTTTTAAAAATGAATAAGGTTGAAAGATATGGAATTCTCACAAAGAAAAATTCCTTTTTGGCGCAAAAAGAATATATCATGCCTGAAGATCTAAAAGGCATTTCGCTTATTAATACTTCAAGAAGTGAAACCCAAAATGAATTTAAAAAATGGATGGGCAGCAGCTATGATCAGCTTCATTTTGCAGCTATATCAGAATTAACAACGACGGCGTCTATTTTAGTTTCAAATAACATAGGACATGCTGTTGTTGTAGAAGGCTCAATTAATTATGCGGCTAATCAGGAATTATGTTTTAGACCTTTTTATCCAGAACTCATAACAACATCGCTCATTGTCTGGAAAAAATATCAATCATTTAGCTTTACAGTATCTAAATTTATTGATTTTTTAGCAAAAGAAATCAAAGAGAATAGATAGTTTAAATAAAAAATAACAATGTAATCTTTTTAGGAGAAAACATTGTTATTTTTGTTTTATAATATAATTTCCTGTTTTTATATAAATAATTTGCGAGATTATACCGATTACTGTACCTGTTATAGTTCCAATCAATAATAAATAAGGTAAATAATATAAAAATGTTGATGTGTTAAAGAAAAACATTGCTATTAATAATTGACCTATATTATGAAAAACGCCCCCGATAATAGAAATGGTATAATTTGAAAATAATTTTGTTTGATAAAATAATGCCATCATAGCTAAAGATAATATCCCGCCCGCTAAACTATATAACATCATATAAAGATTAGTAAAAGTTATACCAACAATAAATATCCTAAGCAGCATAACAAAAAAAGCTTCTTTATAACCAAAACAGAATAACATAATTATAGTGGTAATATTTGCAAGACCAATTTTTGTTCCCGGAATACTAAGATGAAAAGGAATCAATGTTTCGATATAACTTAAAATAATTGCAATAGCACAGAATAAGGCTAAATAACACATCCTTTTTACATTAATAGACTTTGACATCTTGATCACCATCCTTGCCATCAATGATTTCAACGATTAACTGATGTGGTAAACAGATAATACTGGCACCTGATTTAGAAATATGTCCCTGTTGTATACAAGTTTTATCAGGACACGTTGCCTTATCCATATATATTTCATTATTTTTAATAATTAAAATATTTCCATCATTGATATTGATTGTTTGATCTTCATTTAAGTCATAAATACCATAATCTTCTTTGTTAACTGTGATTTTAACCAAATGACCATTATCAGATCTGGTTAATAAAAAAAAGCCCATAATTATAATAAAGATGAAAGAAATGACAATAATATCATATTTAAAGGTTTTATTTTTCATTTTTATACTCCATGTTATAATAAGAAATAGGAGGCATACTATGAAAAAGTTAATCACTATTTTATTACTTCTTACTCTTTGTGGCTGTCAGAGTCAGTCTACACCCCTATCAGATAAACGGTTTTGTTTAGATACAATCGTTGAAATCACTTTATACGATTCAAACTCTACTGATATTTTAAATCACTGCTTTGATATTTGCAATGATCTAGAGTTAGTTTTTTCATCAACAAATGAAAAGAGTGAATTATATAAAATCAATCATAGCATTAATAAATTACAAGAACAGATGATTTCAGATGATTTATATGCGGTAATCAAAGAGGGTTTAAAATATAGTGAACTATCAAAAGGACAATTTGATATAACGATTGGGTCTATTTCAGCATTATGGGATTTTAAAAAGGAGCTGCCTGAACTCCCTCAACAAGATATGATTCAAGAAAACTTGCAAAATGTTTCTTATCAAAATATTATATTGACCCCAAATAAGATTACATATCTCAATGAAAATACTATGATTGATTTAGGAGCAATTGCAAAAGGATATATTGCTGATAAGATCGAGGATTATTTATTAAAAGAAAATGTCAATAATGCCATTATTAATTTAGGAGGCAATGTATTGTGTGTGGGAAATAAAAACAATGAGCAGTTTATGGTTGGATTGACAGATCCGCAAGAAATAGATCAATCTATTTTAACTTTAACGATAGATGATTTATCTGTTGTTACTAGTGGCGTATATCAAAGATATTTTGAATTGAATGGTCAAAAATATCATCATATCTTAAATCCCCAAACTGGTTATAGCTATGAAAATGGATTATCATCAGTAACGATCATATCTAAAACATCATTACAAGCAGATACTTTAAGTACTGTATGTTTTTCATTAGGAAAAGAAAAAGGGATAGAACTATTAAATTCAATGGATGATGTTTATGGTTGTTTTATTGATGAAAATAATCAAATCAGCTATTCAAATGGTTTTGAAGAATATATAAGATAAAAAGATGTTCTTGTTTTAGAGTTAGAAAGAATATGGAAGAATTGATTTTATTGATTAATGCAATGATCTCAATGCTTCCTTTTTTGTTTATTTCAATAATGAGTTAAAATTTTATGCTTAAAAAGCATTAAATACATTTATTCTAAGTATTAGACATAATTAATATTAGCATTTAAAATAAAATTAGATAAAGAAAGGGGGTTACTTATTTGTAATGAATATTCAAGATTTAACAAGATGTTATTACATTTTACAGGAGGATATATTTAAATTTAAAAAATTAGGACTATTGGATAATGTATCTACTATTAATGGGCAGATGGAGTTTGATGACGATGATGTTCGTCAAATAATAGAAATGGTTAATTTAATGGAATTGGGTTTGGATGATCAAGGACTGGTGAAATATTACACCAATAAAGATACGCAAACAGACACTTTAAAAAAAGTTCGAGTTTCGATTCTTGAACAATTACATTCGTATCAAAAGAAACTAGATGATATAGATTATATGATTTATGAAAAAGAAAAATTATGGCAAAAGAAGAAAATATGACACAAAAGATTATAAAAATTATTTTAGCTGTTTGTTTTGTATTTACCATAACAGCCTGTCAAGTTCAAGAAGACACGTTAGATAATCATCAGATCGATGCGACAGAAAATAAGACAAAAATACTTATAGCTTATTTTAGTTTATATGGGAATGCTGATTATAATGAAAATACAGATGCTTCAACTTCAGCAAGCATTGTCATTGATAAAAATCAACGTCTAGGGACAACAGAATATGTTGCTAATTTGATTCAAGAAAAAACTGGTGGCGATAAATACTTGATTGAGGTAGATGAAAAATATTCTGATGATTTTCAAGAAGTTATTGATCAAAATCATCGTGAACAAAATCAAGATACCTTACCTCAAATAAGTGAACAGGATATACAAATTGAAGAATACGATATTATCTTTATAGGTTATCCTGTATGGGCGACAGGAATCCCGCAAGTAATTCGCTCGTTTATGGAAAAATATGATCTAAGTGAAAAAACAGTGATTCCATTTTGCAGCCATAATGGATATGGAAGTGGAAACAGTTATGACGAAATTCAGGAATATTCAAAAAGCAAAAATATGTTAGAAGGAATTGCAATTGATTCTCAAGAAATCCTTGAATCTGAAAGTCAAATAGAACAATGGCTTGATGGTCTTGGTTTAAATATCAATGATAATAGTCAATTAAGTATACAAATTGGTGATTATCAATTAGATGGACAATTAAATGATAGTCAAATGGCACAACAATTAAAAACGATGTTACCACTTACTGTTTCAATGGTTCATTATGGCAATAGAGAATTTTATGGCACGATTGATGAAACAATCGAAGTACAAGGTAGTGGACAACTTTCTTTTGAAAATGGTGACATTACTTATTGTCCCACAAATAACTCACTTGCTATTTTCTATAATCAATCAGATAATCCTAATTTAACGATGGAAGTCTATGTTGTAGGAAAAGTAACATCAGATTTAAAAATATTTCATGAACTCTCTTCAAAAGAAGATATAACATTTAATACAAAATAGGAGGATAAATAATGAAAAAGATTTTAATGATTCTTATGGTATTGATGTTGGTCGGATGTCAAAATACCCAAAATGAAGATTCTTCATCATCACAGGATGATACAAAGCAAACTGAAGAAATTACAAGTAACCAAACAGAAAAAGATCAAAAAATTCTTGTTGCCTATTTTTCAAGAGTAGGTAATACTGATTTTCCTAGTGATGTTGATACTTCTTCATCAGCAAGTGTGATCGTAGATGGTGATACACTTGTTGGAAGTACCGAATATATCGCCAATGTTATTGTTGAACAGACAGGTGGAGATAAATTTCTTATTGAGACACAAACAAAATATTCAGCTGATTATGATGAGTTAGTTGATCAACAGCAAGGTGAAAGAAATAAAAACGCACGTCCAGCTTTAGCATCACATGTTAAAGATTTTGATAGTTATGATGTTATCTATTTAGGTTTTCCTAACTGGTGGTATGGGATGCCAATGCCTCTTTATACATTTTTAGAAGAATATGATTTTTCAGGTAAAATAATAATTCCTTTTAATACATCAGGTGGTTCAGGATTTTCTGATGCAATAAGTGAGATAGAGGACTTGTGTCCAAATGCTACGGTTTTAGATGGATATACAACAAGTGGCAGCAGTGTTCAAAATGATCGAGAAGAAATCAGCGAATGGATCAATGAAGTTAGTCAGTAATTTTCTAGATGTTATTTAGTATGAGGAAACGTTGATGAAAAAGAAATTTCTAAAAAGAGATGTGGTATTTAGGTTAGTTGTTTTTACTACAGTTATTATTCAAGGATTTATATTATTAAAATATGATGTGACTTCTTTTGAAAATAAAGAACAGTACGAGTCAGCTTGTGTCTTGAATACTCAAAAAATATCCCAAGCAGAATCTAATATCATATTTGAAAATGAAAGAAATATTTTGATTTTGCATGATGACGCTTGTGGTTTTCTTGAGACTTTTAATTCTATGATACAAGAAAAATAGTATGTGATATTTGTGAAATTAGTTGTACTGAAAACTATCAAATAGAAAATTATGATTTGATATTATTAGGAAATGAAGTAATAGATAATCAACCTAGTGAATCAATGATAAATTTTTTGGAGCAATATGATTTCTCTGGATTAGATGTAGCCCCTTATTGGGTAGGAGGAATGGATCATGATTTATTTGAAAGTACGATTCAATCATATATACAAGGAGCAGATATTTTACCTGGTTTAGGTTTTAGTGGTGATGAAATTTCTGAAACTGAGGAGATTACTTATTTTATTGATGGGTGGTTAACAACAGTATATACATCTACATAAATAGCATATTTTAATTTAAAAGATGAAGAATTTATAATTAATCTTCATCTTTTGTTACATTAAAGATAATTTTAGTGTCTGATTTAACTATGTAAAACTTTTGTAAAGATCTTGTTGCTGATTTTTATGATCAATATTTTTTTATAAATCAAACTATATAAGTTTTTTATAGTTGTGTTGATTTATTTCATTGTGTAAATAAAATTTAAAAAAATTTAAAATAGCCCTTGACCGGTTCTTACAACCGGTTGATACAATTGCATTGTAGTAAAGAAAGGAAATTAAGGAGGTAAATATGGAAAAACAAAAAACACAATTATTTAATAAGATTAATAGTAAATTTATGGCTACTGATCCAGAATTTGTAGATATTATTAAAAACTTTTTACAAGAAGAAGTCCTAAATGCTGGTAATTTATCAGAGAAAGAGAGAATGCTATGCATTTTATCGGTCTTATTAGGCTGTCAAGGAATGGAAGAATATTGTCATATGCTTCATGTAGCATTAGATTCAAATATTGATCCTGTTGCTATTAAAGAAACTGTTTATCAAGCAGCCGCTTATTTAGGTATTGGGAGAGTATCTGATTATTTATTAAAGACGAACGAAATTATGAAAGAATATGGAATTTCTTTACCATTACCAGCTCAAAGTACAACAAATAGAGAATCAAGATTTGAAAAAGGGCTTGCAAAACAAGTAGAATTATTTGGTTTGCAAATGGCTGATAGACAAAAAGATACGGGACCAAGACAAAATATCAATCGTTGGTTAGCTTCTAATTGTTTTGGAGATTACTATACGAGAAATGGACTTAATGACCAAGAAAGAGAAATGATAACCTTTTGTTTTATTTTAGCACAGGGTGGTTGTGAAAATCAGTTAAGAGGACATACTGCGGGAAACTTTGGTGTAGGAAATGATAAAGAAAAACTGTATCAGATTGTTGAACAATGTATGCCCTATATTGGCTATCCTCGATCATTAAATGCGATGGCTGTTATTGATGAAGTAGCTTCAAAATTAAAATAATGGGGATAGTATGATGAAGTATAAAAGAGGAAGGAAAATGATATTAGTTATATTAGGTATTGTTATTTTGGTAATGGGTGGCATCGTTATTTATTGTATGACAGGAAATTCTTTAAATCATGAAACACAAAACATTGTTAAAGGTGAGAAGGATTCAAGATCGATCATTATCTATTTTTCAAGATCAAATGCTTTAGAGTATGATGATGAGATTGACGTTAGCACCCATGCAAGTTTAAATTTAAAAAATAATCACATCGAAGGTAATACAGAAATAGCGGCTAAGATGATTCAAGAAAAGACAGGTGCTGATTTATCCTCAATTCAAGTTTCAAAAAGTTATAGAACCCCATTTCTTGCTACCTCTCTAAGAGCCTGGTTAGAGAAATATTTAAATATTAAACCAAGTTTATTAAATGTGCCAGAAAATTTAGATGATTATGATGTTATTTATTTAGGATATCCTATTTGGTGGTACAAAGAACCCATGGCAGTTGATGCATTTTTGGAAAACTATGATTTAAGTGAAAAAACGATCATTCCATTTTGTACAAGTACAAGTTCATCAATTGATGAAAGTGTTCAATCAATACAAAAAATATGCCCTCATTCTCATGTGCTTGAAGGCTTAAGAATGGAACAGGCAAATGAAAAAGAAATAGATGAATGGTTAAAGAAGATAAATATTGGAGGCTAGAACGATGAATATATTTAATTATGAATTAAAAACAAAAACATATTTTGGTAAAGATGCCGTTAAGAATGATTTGCCTTTTGAATTGGAAAAAGTAGGACATACTGTAATGCTAGCTTATGGTGGTGGTTCGGTAAAGAAAAATGGAATTTATGATGAATTAAGAGAAATTTTAAAAAATGCCGGAAAAGAAGTGATTGATTTTTCAGGTATTATGTCTAATCCAACATATGCAAAAGTGCAAGAAGGCGCTAAACTGGCTAGAGAAAAGAATGTTGATTTTATTTTAGCAGTAGGTGGAGGATCGGTGATTGACTGCTGTAAGATCGTTTCGGCACAGGCAAAATTAAATCAGGATATTTTTGATTATGAGTATGTTGATAAGAAATATCCGACAGATGGTATTAAAATGGGAGCAATTGTTACAGCAAGTGGTACTGGTGCCGAGATGAATGCTGGAGCAGTCATTACACATGAAGAAAAGAAATGGAAAGGACCAATTGTAGGGACACAGGCAGATTTTGCCATACTTGATCCATGGTATACAAAAACTTTACCAATGAAACAAGTGATTTCAGGAGCGTTTGATACATTGAGTCATTGTATGGAAACTTATTTAGGAAGTCCAAGAGTTCCCAATTTATCTGATCAAATCAATGAATCGATTATGCAGGTGGTTATTGAAAATATGAGAAAATTATTGGTTGATAGATATGATATGGAAGCTAGAAGCGAACTCATGTGGGCCTCTGCTATGGCAGAAAATGGTATCTTAAAAATAGGAAAAGTGACAGATTTTCAGGCACATCAGATTGAACATCAGTTAGGTGCTTATACAGACTGTAATCATGGTCAAGGGTTGGCAGTTATTCATCCTGTATTGTATCGTCATATGTATAAAGAAGGCTTAGTACAGTTTGCAAGACTTGCCAGAGTTGTATGGCATGTTAATGATAAAAATAAAACTGAAGAAGAAGTAGCCTTAGCAGGTATTGAATCATTGGCAGATTTCATTAAAGAAATGGGACTTCCTTCAACATTAAAAGAGATGAATATTGATGATGTAGAAATGTTAAGGAAAGTCGCTGATACATGTAATTTAACAGCGGGTTGTGCTAAAAAATTTACCAGAGATGAAATTTTTGAAATTCTTAAAGAATGTTTATAAATAGAATGGTAGAAAATGAAAACATGGTTAATTACAGGCTGCTCATCAAGACTAGCAAGAAGCTTGGCAAAGGAAGTATTAAATAATCCTGTTGTGACAACAAGAAATATAGATAAGATAAAAGATATAATTGAATAATATTCCCAAACAGCTTTAGATGTTACAGATCATGAAAGTATCAACAGTACAATAAAAAAGCTATTGAATACTTTGGTACGATTATCATTTTAGTTAATAATGCTGGATATGGCTATTGTGTCGTAGTAGAAGAAGGCGATATGCAAGATATTTCTACTTTGTTTGAAACAAATGTATGGGGTCTTGTTGCTTTGATAAAGAAAGTTTTATCATCCATGAGAAAACAACATAGAGGCATTATTGTTAATGTTTCTTCTCATGCTTCCATGGAATCTGGTTATAAAAAATGCTTTAGAATCGTTAACAGAAGCATTAAAGAAACCGAGTCTTTAGGCATCAAGGTAATGATTGTAAAACCAGGCGCTTTGAAAACTGATTTTACTGGACGCTCTTTAACACAGTCTTTTATGGTTATTGAAGATTATAAATTAACTACTATGATGAATGGCATATATTAAGTAAAAAAAGAGACTATTAATATATAAGGAAGGATTTGGAAAAATTCTTCTTTTTCGTTAAAAAAGATGATAACAAATTATGAGTCATCATCTTCTTTTTGTATTAAGTTGCTAAAGTACTGCACTTTACCATTTAAAACATTTTCATAAAATTCCTGTTTCCAATGAATAAAGTCAATACTATCGTTTATTTTTTGAATCTTATGCTCTAATTCTCTTAATTTTGCTTCTAATATGACTTGTCTTTCAGGAATAGTTGCTTCACCTTTTAAACATAATTGAAGATATTCTTTCATCTCCATAATACTCATATCACAGTTTTTTAAGCATGATAAACTATTGATCCAGGCTATATCATTTTCATTGAAAATTCGATAGTTATTCTTATCTCTTTTAACATTAGGAACAAGTCCTTCATTACAATAAAATTTTAAAGTGTCATAAGATAATCCAGTTTTTTGGCAGACTTGTTTCATAGTGTACAATTGTTTTTCTTTAGACATTGATTACACCCCCTAAATTTATTTTAAAACATGGGTGTAACTCACAGTCAACAAAAAATATTGTAAAATTTATAAAAAGCATTGACCGTGTGTAACTCCCGACATCTATAATTGTAATGAAATCAATAAAAATGTCAATATCACAAAAAGGAGGATCAAGAAGATGCATAAAAAAGTAATGATAGGAATGATAAGTTTTGTTATTGTCATATTGGCTGGAGCAAGTTTTTATTTTTATTCAAATCGTGACACAGCTTTATCAAAGGAAGAAAAAACGCGAAATGAAGAAACAATAACTGAAGATACCCCATCTACTACTGGCAGTCATAATAAAAAGTCATTAATTGTCTATTTTTCAGTGCCAGAAACAGATGATCCTAATAAGGAAATGACAACAGAGGAAGAAAATAGTGCCATTGTTGTAGAGGGTGAAGTATTAGGAAATACACAATACGCTGCTATGTTAATAGCCGAAAATACTGGTGGAGATTTATATCGTATTGAACCAGAGACACCATATACAACGAATCATGAAGAATTAGTTGCGCTTGCAAGAGAAGAACAAAACGAAGATGCAAGACCAAAAATCAAAACAACAATCGGCAATTTTGATGATTATGATGTGATTTATGTTGGTTATCCAATTTGGTGGAGTGATATGCCACAAATCATGTATACATTTTTTGAGTTGTATGATTTTAGTGGAAAGACAGTGATTCCTTTTTCAACGCATGGAGGAAGTGGATTAGCTGGAACCGTAACAACAATTCAAAATAAATTACGAAGTGCAATAGTCGAAACAAATGCTTTTACGATGTCAAGAGATGATATGGAACAGGCACCAGGAGAAATTCAAGCATGGCTTGACAGTATTGGAAAATAAATAAGGAGATGATAAAAAATGAAAAAGAAAATATTGATGGGGATTATTGTAATTGTGGTAGTGATTGCATGTGGAGTAGGGTATTATTTCTATTTTCATAGAGGCAGCAGTGTTGGTATAGATGACAATATTCAAAATGAAAGCCAAAAAGAAGGGAGTGGCAGTATTGAACTGGATAGCAGTAGGTCTTTAGTTGTTTATTTTTCTGAAACAGGAAATACGCAAAGACTTGCAAAATTGATTTCTGATGAGGTTGGCGGAGATTTTAGAAGAATAGAAACAGTCAAACCTTATCCAACTGGTGATGAACTTTTTGATTATACTGAAAACGAAAGAGACAATGATGAACGACCAGAATTAAAAGATATGAATATCAATCTTGATGATTATGATGTTATTTTTGTCGGTTATCCAATCTGGTGGTATACCTTACCAATGCCATTATATTCATTTTTTGATCAATATGATTTGAGTGGCAAAATCATCGTTCCGTTTAATACTCATGAAGGATCGGGTGATGGTGGAACATATACAACGATTCAAGAATTGGAGCCAAATGCAACAATACTTGATGGTTTAGCTATTCGCGGAGGAGATATGGAATCGAATCAAACAGATACAGTTAGAAGCTGGCTCAATGAATTAGAATTTGATAAAAAATGATTTGACACTAACTATTATTTAGTAAGAAGTACTAGGAGTTATCCAGGTATTTCTTACTAAAATACAATTATCAAGGAGAAATTTATGAAAAAGATGAAGTTGATTCTGATGAGTTTGTTGATGAGCAGTTGTCTTGTTGGGTGTTTACAAAAACAAAGTGTAGATGATGAAATCAACGTGTATGATTATTACTCGGGTCAACAGCGTGAAGAAACAGATAATGATGTCATCTATCTATGGGAAAAAGGAAATATGCCAACCGTAACGAATTACACCGAAAATATAAGAGATTATTTTGATGATTCAGATTTTGAACCATATATGACAATTTATCAAGTATCAGAAGGAACAAAAGTTAAAGGTGCCATGCTTATAAGTCCTGGAGGCGCATTTATATTTCAATCAGAAAACACTGAAGGAAAAAAAGTCGCTGAAGAATTTGCACGATTAGGTTATGTTTTTTTTGTTGTTCATTATCGTGTGCAACCATATACAGAAAGAGAATCAGGAATAGATATTGCAAGAGCTGTTAAAATTGTTCGTTATCATGCTAAGGATTACAGAATAGATGAAAATAAAATAGCGCTTGTAGGGTTCTTGGCTGGTGGTATAGCCAATGGAAGAGCAGTATTAGAGTTTGGTGAAAATGTCAATGGAAAATCATTAGATGATAAGTATGTTCCTAATGAAATAGATAATGTATCTTCAATAGCTAATGCTATAATCATGGGGTATTCATTTTATGGAAAGTTATCTTTTGCAGATTTAAATGAAAGTATGTTCAAAAATTTTGATTTACTACCAACATATTATGTATATGGAACAAAAGATCCATTTTATAATCAGTTTGAATCTCAAGTTGATTTATTGCATCAATTAAACAAAAACATTGAATTACAGGTATTAGACAATTATCCTCATGGCTTTGGAATTCGTGGAAAATGGGCTGAAAATGTAAATCAATGGTATAAATAGTAAAAGGAGAGAAGATGTATGAAAGATTTTCAATTAAGAAATGATACAAAACTATTATTTCGCAACGATCCAGTAACAGATTTAAAAACGTATACGGCTCAAAAAAGAACTTTATTTGTTTATGGTGGGGGTTCTGTAAAAAAGAATGGCTGTTACGATGATGTTAAAACAGCTGTAGAAAGTGCGGGAGGTTTATTTTTTGAACTTGCAAATGCTTCACGAGAATTAGCTGTTATTGAAAAAGGAATCCAGCTTGTTAAAGAAAATGATATAGAACTAATTATTGGTGCAGGCGGTGCTAATATTATGGACTGTGCAAAGCTGATTGCTTTTGGCAGTTATCATGCTGATGATTTATGGGATTATATAAAAGGGGAAAAGAATCCTTATGGACTTATAAAATTACCGCTTATTTTAATGCCGACTTATCCTTCTAGTGGGTCAGAATATGGTTTGGGAGCAGTATCAGCTGATGCAAGAACTGGTGATTTTGGGACTGCTTATGGAATTGCGGCAGATGTTGCTATTCTTGTCCCAAAATATTCAATGTCACTTGATAAAGAGATGACCGCTTATACAGGATTAGTGACATTAGTGCAGTTATCAGCTTCGACTATTGGTGATCATAATCCAGTTTCTTATGATATTGGTATTTCTGTCATAAAAAATGTTTTAGCAGCAACGAAAAAACTTAAAGAGAATCCTTATGATGAAGATGCCCGCGGTATTATTCTTTATGGGGCATCGGTTTCAACTTCAGGACGTTTAGGTCTTGGCAAAGAGGAAAATTATGCATATGACATTTATGAACTAGAATTCATTCCTGAGGTTTTATTTGAAGCTACTTATCGAAAAAGCTTAACGACATTATTCCCACGCTTTTTAGAAACAATGGCAAAATATCATCATGAAGACATTGTTCGTTATTTTTCTGATGTATTTGATTATCAAGGAACTGTAGAAGAATCTGCCTGGCAAATGGTAAAACTATTCGAAAGTCTTGGTATTGACATGTATTTTGATGGAAAAATTTCTATAGATGAAATTAAGAAAATTGATATAGAGACTATATTTTCTGTAAATGAAATTGCAAAAATCGTTAATGAATATCTTCATTAAATAAAAAGTGAGTTAATAACTATGAAAAAATATAGACTTTTAATGAAATTGTTTATTATGAGTTTACTGTTAATGGGATGTCGTTCTAACATGATAGAAAGTCCTGATAATAAATCACAGGAAGCAAATGGTTATAGAGTGAATGATGATGCTGTGACAAAAGCAATATTTCCAAAAGAACTTATGCAAATACCTGAGGAATATTTTCAGGTGTCAGAGTATCAAGGAACACTTGTTGAATTAAAATACGATACATATGAATCAATGACGTATGAAAAACATGAACAAGTGTTGCATAAAAGAGCAGTTGTTTATTTACCTTATGGTTATACTGAAGAAAAAACATATAATGTTTTTTACTTGATGCATGGTGGGTGGAGTGACGAAACAACATATCTAGGAACTCCTGATCAGCCTGCTGAATTTAAAAACATTTTAGATAATGCAATGGCAAATAAAAAAATCCAGCCTATGATCGTGGTATGTCCGACATACAATAATACAAGTTCAGATGACAGCAGTGATTATAGTTTAGCACTTCGTTTAACAGAAAATTATCATAGAGAATTAATAAATGATTTAATTCCAGCAGTTGAAAGTACGTATAGTACCTTTGCAAAAACTATAGATGAAGAAGGAATTCGCCTATCAAGAGATCATCGAGCTTTTGCTGGATTTTCGATGGGTTCAGTAGCAACATGGAGAACTTTTCAATATTGCTTGGAAGATTTTCGTTATTTTATGCCTTCTAGTGGGAGTTTGACATCTGATGGGGAATATATGGCTGATATTGTAAGAAATTCAGGATATAGTGAAAATGATTTTTTCATTTTTGCGGCATCAGGAACAGATGATTTTGCATATTCTTCTTTTAAGAGCCAAATAGAAGCAATGTTAGAAGTAGATGATGGTACTTTTCGATATGCTGATAATGAAGCTGATGGGAATTTATATTATTTATGGCAGGAAGATGGCGTTCATAGTGGAGAATATGCTTTAGAATATTTCTTTAATGGACTTTGTTGGCTATGGCAGTAATTACTATATGTTTGTTAAAAAATTGTAACTTTTTAATAAAATATTTGCCATTAAATTGTTGTTAAAAGTCTATTTTGAAATTCAAATTTTATCTCTGTTCATTTAACAAATATATATTAATTTATGTTAATAAATATGAGGTTCTTTAAGCGATTTATGATTTAGTATCAACTTGATAGATTTGATTCATCATTCTCATTGATACAGTTTAAATACCTTTTAATCGTCTATTTTATTATGCATTATAGTTATAATATAATAAACAATTGATATTGTACTTTTTTTGATTGCCTTTATAAAATAAAGATATAAAGAAAGATGAATGGGAGGTAAAAATGATAAAAAAATACAAGAAATCTAGGATGCAATGATTGTTATGTTTTAAAGAAAAGCACTGATTTAAAAGCTTTATTTGTTCATATAAGATTCATTTTAACACGTATGAAGAAATAGATATCATCAAAGTAGGAAGGATCATTTATAAACATATTGCATTTGAAGATAGCAGGTGTTGACATAACGACGGTTGTTTTTACAAAACTCAAATCAACTGCTATTGTTGAAGGAAATGAAGTCGTTGATCCTTTGTCGTAACAGAAGTATATACAAAAATCAATTATTAGGAGGACATAAACATGAGAAAAAATTTTGGTGCAAAACCATATATTTATCCACAACCAGTATTTATTATTGGTTCATATGATGAAAATGGAGTGGCAGATGCAATGAATGCTGCTTGGGGAAGTATTGCTGATTATGAAACGATTGCTTTATATTTAAGTGCAGGGCATAAAACTGTAAAGAATATTTTAAATAAAAAAGCTTTTACAGTTAGTATGGCTACAGAAGATGAAATGACAGCAAGTGACTATGTGGGTATCGTTTCAGCCAACACGGTACCTAATAAATTAGAAAAAACAAAGTGGCATATATCAAAGAGTGAAACCATTGATGCTCCTATTTTTGAGGAACTGCCAATGACATTAGAATGCCAGCTAGAAAGTTATGATGAAAAAACACATCTATTATTAGGAAAGATTATTAATGTGAGTGCTGATGAGAGAATATTAGATGAAAATGATGAAATCGATCCAACAAAATTAAAACCTATTATCTTTGATGCAGTTCATAATACTTATCTAAAGATCGGAAAGCAAGTAGGACATGCTTTTAAAGATGGTCAAATATTGAAATAGAAATATTTATAAACAGTTATTTTAGAAAAGAGATGTGAGGTTATGAAGAAAAAGAGAATTTTAGATATTGTCATGTTTATTTTATTATTCTTTTTGATGGGATATTAAAAGACAGGTGAATTGATTCATATCGTATTAGGTATGATTATATTTATTTTGCATCATATTTTTAATGGGAAGTGGTATAAAACTATATTTCATGGTAAATATTCAGTCATCAAAATGATATATATAGTGATCGATTTTCTTTTATTGATAAATGTGATCATATTGGTATTAAGTGGCATTTCCATGTTAGAAATTCTTCCTTTTAGATTCATGCCTCTTTCTCTAGCAAGATTGTTACACATGGTTTTAGCAAATTGGGGTTTTATCTTAATGGCTATTCATTTAGGATTGCATAGTCAAACCATTATTAAACCAATAAAGAAAAATTTGAAAATAGTTCAAGTATGACATTCATTACTGTTCCTTATTGTATCGCTGCACTTGGTATTATAATGTTTATTAAAAATCAGTTTATTTCTGTTAACTCGATTTGCATATTTTGATGAGAATACAGGTATGTTTCGATTGATCATAGAGTATTTATTAATATCTACTTTGTTTGTAATATTGACACATATAGTTATAAGGTTTATTCAAAATCATTTGAAAAGAAAGTAGGAAATGTTATATGAAAAAGAAAACGATAAAATTTTTGAAAAAAGATTTATTATTTAAAATGATTATAATAGTTTTATTTGGTTTACATATTATGGTTTTATTACAAAATGATGTTATATCTTTAAATAATGATCAAAATTATAAAATAGATACCGTCTCTCATAATGATTCTGTCAATAATGATATTGTTGATGAAGATAAAAATATACTTTTTTATGATGTTGGATTACTTTTTTCACTAAATAATTGGATAATCAACAGTATCTTATTATAATCAAAAAGAAATCTTATCAATTACAGATCTACTTGATGAAATAGAAAATGAGACATTATTTCACTACTATCTCAAACAAGTGCATTGATTTTAACTATTGTATTATAAAAAATGTTAGGCTAGTACTACTAAAGAAATATCTGAAATATTAGAAATAACTTCATTTATTTATTGTTTAAAAAATACTGTAAATGATAAAAAATTAGTGTAGTAATGGTCTATAAAGTAAAAAGGCAAAAAGATACTTTAATATGAGTACTTTGACAACTGAATAATAGCGGATACGTTCCTGTTAAGTGAGTTTTTTTAACAAATAAGCCGGTTATCTAATAGGGAAATAAAATATTGAGTTATAAAAATAGATTAGCATTTTTTTGACAAAGATACTTAATAATAATAATGATATTTCGTCCAAATGGTAAAACTTATATGAGAGTTTTGCTAGAGTTTGTTTGATATTAGTTCTTGTTTTTTGGATAAATGGAAAATTAAAAATAAATATTTAGTTATATATAATAATTTTTTGAAATGTTACAAACTCTTTCATCTGTAACTTGTTTTTAATTTCACATGAATGATAAAATATAATCAACATAAAACAAAGGAGATTATAAAATATGGCTAACAGATTTGTATTAAATGAAACAAGTTATCATGGAAAAGGAGCAATCGAAGCTATTGTTACTGAAGCAAAAGCAAGAGGTTTTCAAAAAGCTTTAGTTTGTTCAGATCCAGATTTAATTAAATTTGGAGTAACTCAAAAAGTGACAGATTTATTAGATGAAGCAGGATTGGCTTATGAAGTGTATTCAGAAATCAAACCAAATCCAACTATTGAAAATGTTCAACATGGTGTGAAAGCATTACATGATGCTGGTGCTGATTATATTATTGCGATTGGTGGAGGATCATCAATGGATACTGCTAAAGCAATAGGTATTATTGATCGAAACCCTGAATTTGAGGATGTCAGAAGTCTTGAGGGTGTTGCAGATACTAAAAATCCTTGTACACCAATTTTTGCAGTTCCTTCGACTGCCGGAACTGCAGCTGAGGTTACTATAAATTATGTTATTACTGATGCTGAAAAGAATAGAAAAATGGTATGTGTAGATGTACATGATATTCCAGTTGTTGCATTTGTTGATCCAGATATGATGTCAACGATGCCTAAAGGTTTAACGGCAGCGACTGGTATGGATGCATTAACTCATGCAATTGAAGGTTATATTACTAAAGGTGCTTGGGAAATGAGCGATATGTTCCATATCAAAGCAATTGAAATTATTTCTAAATCATTAAGAGGTGCAGTTGATAATACACCAGAAGGTAGAGAAGGTATGGCTTTAGGACAATATGTTGCTGGTATGGGATTCTCTAACGTAGGTTTAGGATTAGTTCACTCAATGGCTCACCCACTTGGAGCTTTATATGATACTCCTCATGGTGTTGCTAATGCTATTATTTTACCAACAGTTATGGAATATAACGCAGAATATACTGGAGAAAAATATAAAGATATTGCTGAAGCAATGGGTGTAGATACAACTGGTATGACTCAAGAAGAATACAGAAAAGCAGCTATAAATGCAGTTAAACAATTATCAATTGATGTTGGAATTCCAGCTGACTTAAAAGAAATTGTAAAAGCTGAGGATCTAGATTTCTTAAGTGAATCAGCATTAGCTGATGCCTGCTGTCCAGGTAATCCAAGAGATACAAATATTGAGGAAATCAAAAAATTGTATGAATCTTTACTATAATAATTAAGATATTGCTGAATAGATTTAAATCTATTCAGTTTTTTTAATAAAATATAATATTTTTGTTAACTTAAAGTTAATAAAAAAATATTATTATCTATTTGGGATAACAGATTTAAAGAGATGATGTATAAATTTTAAAAATCTTTCATAAAATAAATGTGATTAGGTTATTGTCAATAATAATAATTATGATATAATTTAAATGTTTATTATGGGTTTTTTAATTAAATAGAAAAAGGAGGATAGCTCATGGAAAGTATTAGCGAACATGTAAAAAGAGAGCGTGAAGCTAGAGGAATTACGTTAGAGGAATTAGCTAAAGGAACATTTATTTCTGTAGCTGTCTTGAAAGATATAGAATCAGGAGCATTTGATAAGTATAAAGGCGATGAATTGTATTTAAAGATGTATTTGAGAAAAATTGCCAAGTATTTAGGAATGGAAGAAAAAGAGTTGGATGCTGAGTTTGAAGCATTGACTCAAGAGATACAATTAGAACAAATAAATCAAAATAAAAGAAAAAAACGATCTGATGAAGAAAATAAAAAAAATGTAACTATTTCTGGGAAAGTAAGTGATACATTTAAGGATTTAAAGGGTGTTAAACCTAAAAAACCAGTTCCCAATAAAAGAGTCTATGAAGATCGTTATTTGATGAGATATTTTAAATATGCTTTGGTTGTTTTGGTTTGTGTAGCGATTATTTTCGTTGTTTGGTATTCGATTGTTGCAAGTAAATCACCTAGTGATAACAATGGTTTTAAAGAAAATAATACGCCGACTGTTGAGGGAAATAATGAAAGTGGTACTCAAGATACAGATGATTCTAATGATACAAAAGATAACGAAGATGATAAAAATGATGATAAGAAAGATGATGGGCAAACAACAGCTAATAGTGTGGAAATAACTAAGAATGGAAAATTGGATTATAGTTTTAAATTAGCTGATGGAGAAGAAAAAATTAAATTTAAGGCTGAATTTGTGGGGCGTACATGGTGTCAATTAAAAGTAAATGGGACAGAGTATGAGGGATTCAAGAGCGGAATTTATAATGATGCTAATAAAAGTAATTCGTTAGATGCAACTCCTGACACTATCGAATTAGAATTCGATGCAGAAACTTTTGAAAACTTAGATTTAAGAATTGGATATTTCATGGGACATCGTTTTTATATCAATGATGAATTATTAGAAATTGATCCAAGTGAATATAACGGGGGTAGTGAGACCCTTAAGATAACGCAGGTGAAATAATGAATTTACCTAATAAATTGACGATTACAAGAGTGCTGTTAGTACCGTTATTAATTTTGATATATATGTTTCCTTATGATGTGGCAGGAATTAATGTTCCTGTCTATCATATCTTACAAACAGATATCGCCCTGACAAATATCATTATATTGATCATTTTTATAATTGCTTCAATCACTGATTATTTTGATGGACAAATAGCCAGAAAAAATAAATTAATTACTACTTTTGGTAAATTTGCCGATCCAATCGCTGATAAGTTATTAATCAATACAATTTTTTTACTGTTAGCAAGTGATGGTACAATTAACATTATTATCCCAATAATCATGATATCTCGTGATACGATAGTTGACGCTATTAAAATGTCTGCAGCTAGTAAACAAGTAGTGGTTGCAGCTAGTAAATTAGGAAAATTAAAAACAGTCAGTCAAATGATTGCTTTAGGTTTTTTATTAGTAAATAATTTTCCTTTTTCTGCATTGAGAGTTGATATTGCTGCAATTTTAGCATGGGTAGCAACAATTATATCAGTAATCAGTGGAATCGATTATTTTATTAAAAATCAAGAAATGCTTACGGAGACAATGTGATGGATGAATTAGCTAAAGCATTAATAAAATATAATATTAGTATATCTAGTGTAGAAAGTTTTACAGTAGGTAATTTTGCTGCAATGCTAGGAAGTATTCCTGGCATTTCTAAGGTTTATAAAGGAAGTTTAGTAACTTATCAAAATAAAACAAAAGAAAGATTATTAGGAATATCTCATGAAGTAATCGAAAAATATGGTGTAGTAAGTAAAGAGATAGCTTCTTTAATGTGCATTAATGGGAAGCAAATATTGGATAGTGATATATGTGTGTCTTTTACTGGTAATGCTGGACCAGATGCGATGGAAGGGAAACCGGTTGGTCTAGTATATATTGGTATTTTATACGAAGGTGTTAATATTTACGAATTAAAGTTAAAAGGTACGCGTGAAGAAATTCAGCAACAGGCAATTGATTTTGTAGTTAGAAAATTAATTGAAAAAATTAAAGTAAATTAATAATTTAGAAAGTATATAATAGTAGGAGGGTAAGTAAATGGCAGAGGCAAAGACAAAAGAAAATAAAGAAGAAGCTAAAAAAGCACAAGCATTAGATGATGCTATTAAACAAATTGAAAAAAAATATGGAAAAGGTTCTGTAATGAAGCTAGGTGATCGTGCTGCTGTTAGTGTTGATGTAATTCCTACAGGATCTTTAACTCTTGATTTGGCGCTAGGAATCGGTGGATATCCTAAAGGACGCATAATCGAAATCTATGGACCCGAATCAAGTGGGAAAACAACTTTAACTCTTCATGCTATAGCTGAATGTCAAAAACAAGGTGGACGGGCAGCGTTTATTGATGCTGAACATGCTATCGATCCTGTTTATGCACAAAGTTTAGGTGTTAATATTGATGAATTAATTTTATCACAGCCAGATTCTGGTGAACAGGGCTTGGAAATTGCGGAAACGTTGGTTCGTTCTGGTGCAATTGATTTAGTTGTTGTAGATTCTGTGGCAGCATTAGTTCCCCAAGTTGAGTTAGATGGTGAAATGGGTGATGCACAAATGGGGCTACAGGCACGTTTGATGTCTAAAGCATTGAGAAAAATTGCAGCCGAATTAAATAAATCTGAATGTACAATAATTTTTATTAATCAGTTAAGAGAAAAAATTGGTGTTATGTTTGGTAATCCTGAGACGACAACAGGTGGTAGAGCTTTGAAGTTTTATTCTTCAGTTAGGATAGAAATTCGTCGTAGTGAAGCAATCAAACAAGGAACAGATATTGTTGGAAATAAGACTAATATCAAAGTAGTAAAAAATAAAGTAGCACCACCTTTTAAATCTACTCAAGTAGATATTATCTATGGTAAAGGAATTTCACGTGATGGCGAAGTACTTGATTTAGCAGTAGAAAAAGACATTGTTGAAAAAAGTGGTGCATGGTATGCATATAAAGGTGACAAGATTGGTCAAGGACGTGAAAATGCTAAAAATTTCTTAAACACACACCCAGAAATCATGGAAGAAATTACACAAACTATTATTAAATCTTTAGAACAGGCATAAAAAAATTAAGATTAAATTCTTAATTTTTTTATTATTGATTTGAAAATATAAGATATGATCTTTAATAAAATAGTTCTTATCAAACGATAAGAACTATTTTAATTCATCTTTAAGTTTTAATAAAGCTGCAAATGGTGAATCTTCAATATTTGTCTGTTGCTTTTTTTGCTGCTGTAGATATTTTTTTACATCATTTTTGCGTGCTGTCTGCTGCTTGTTTTCGCGCTCTTTTTTAAAGGCGTTCATATGTTGACGATAACCGCATGTTTTACAAACAAACAGCTGCTTATCACCTTTACCAACTAGTTCAAGTTTTTTATGACAGTTTGGACATCTAGCGTTAGTAATAATTGAAAGAGTTTCACGATGTTTACAATCAGGGTTTGAACATACTAACATTTTTCCTTTTTTACCATTTACTTCAAGCATTAGTTCGCCGCATTCAGGGCATTTTTTAGAGGTTAGATTGTCATGTTTGAACTTAGCTTCGCTGGCACTGATTTCTGTAATTAAATCTTGAGTATATGTTTTGATTTCATTAATAAATACATTTGATTTCTGCTTGTTTTTAGCGATTTTTGCTAGTTCCATTTCCCATTTAGCAGTTAATTCTGGCTCTTTTAAATCTTGGGGTACTAGTTGTAATAGTTGTCTGCCTTTTCCAGTGACTCTAATATCATTGCCATGTTTTTCAATTAAGAAAGTATTGAAAAGTTTTTCGATGATATCAGCTCTTGTTGCAACAGTCCCTAAACCACCCGTGTTTTTTAATGTAGTATTAATTTGTTTTGAGGAACTGTTTGTAAATTGAATCGGATTTTCCATTGCTGATAATAATGTTGCTTCATTAAAATATGCTGGTGGTGTTGTTTGACCAGTAGTTTTAGTAAGCTCATTTACAGTTAAAGTTTGATTTAGTTTTAATGATGGTAGTGATTGATCATCGCTATCTTCATCTTCGATTTGACCATAAACTTCTTTCCAACCGATCTGTTTTTCAATTTTCCCTCTGGCGATGAATCTTTCTTGATTGATAGAAGCTTTAATAACTGTTTGTTCATAAAGATATGGTGGAAGTAAAACAGCTAAAAAACGTTTTAAAACTAGTTCATAAATTTTTAATTCTTTATCGGTAAATGATCCTAGCATAGCTGGCTGTTCTGTAGGAATAATAGCGTGATGATCACTTACTTTGCTGTTATTTACAAAATGAGCTTGTTTTTTTATTGGGTTAGCTAAAATTTTGTTGATTATGTGATCATAATACCCACCCCGACTAGCTTCAAGACGCTCTTTTAAAGTTGGAACAATATCATCTGTTAAATAACGTGAATCAGTTCGGGGATAAGTTAAAACTTTATGGTATTCATAGAGATCTTGCATGATCGATAATGTTTCTTTAGCTGAAAAGCCATAAAGTTTATTAGCGTCTCTTTGTAATTCGGTTAAATCATATAATTGGGGAGCATATTTCTTTTTTGTTGTTTTATTGATTTCATTGATTTTTAAAGGCTGTTTGGAAAGATTATCAATTATTTGATCGATCTTCTCTTCGTTATAAAGATAAGTTTCATTTTTGTTTGAGTGCCAGGACCAGTTGATATTACCAGTTGCTGCTTTTATGCCATAAAAATTACGAGGAACGAAATTCCTGATTTCTTCTTCTCTTTTAGCAATCATAGCCAAGGTTGGAGTTTGAACACGTCCACAGGCTAATTGAGCATTATATTTGCAAGTTAAGGCTCGAGTAGCATTGATGCCTACTAACCAGTCAGCAATACTGCGGCTATATGCACTATGATATAAAGCATCATAATCATGAGCATTTTTAAGATTTTTAAAACCTTCTTTAATAGCTTTGTCAGTTACCGAAGAAATCCATAGTCGCTGCATTGGCTTTTTAATATGAGCTTTATTGATGATCCAGCGAGCTACTAATTCACCTTCTCTTCCAGCATCAGTTGCAATAACGATGTTATTGACATCATTACGATTCATTAGATTTTTAACTGCATTGTATTGCTTTGTTGTTTGTTTAATGACTACAAGCTGCATTTTTGAAGGGATTATTGGTAAATCATTAATATCCCATTTTTGATAATGTTTATCATATTTTTCAGGGTCGGCTAAAGTGACAAGATGTCCTAAAGCCCAAGTTACAATATATTTGTTACCTTCCAAGCCACCATTGACATTTTTATTGCAATTAAAAACACGTGCAATATCACGTCCTACTGATGGCTTTTCAGCTAAAATTAATGTTTTTGCCATTTTATTACCTCATTTCTTATTTATTTTATCATATCATCTAGTATCATGTACATGACTATTTAAAAATGATACCGCTATCTTTTTTTGCTTGATAAAATCAAAGATATTTTAATTCTAATAAAATATCTGCGTATAATCAACAAAAAAATTGCTCAGGATATTTAAAGAAAAAAAATTAAGTAAAAATAGTTTTCATTGTAAATAAACTGAAAATATTATACAATACTATTGTGCCTTTGGCGCAATGAATACATATATTCATAAAAATAAACTACATAGAAGAAAATGGAGGGCAAATAATGTCAGGAATTAATGCCGTTTCTATTTTAACCTATGTTCTAGCTGTAGCTTTAGGTTTTTTTATTGACTATTTCATTAACAAACTAAAAATTTCTAAAGCAAACGTAAGTGCTGCAAAAATTATAGATGAAGCAACTGTTAAAGCAGATAATCTTGTTAAAGAAGCGATTTTAGATGCTAAGACAGAAGCTTATGAGTTAAAACTACTTGCTGAAAAAGAAGCAAAGCAACAAAGACAAGAGATTAATGAACTTGAAAATAAACTTTTACAAAGGGAACAGACAATTGATCGAAGAGATATTGCTATTCAGGGAAGAGAAGATGTTTTAGCGCAAAAAGTAGTACAATTAGACGAAAGAGAAGCCAGACTAGGGAAACTAGAAGCTGAATTAAAAGAAAAAATTGATGCCAAAGTTGGCGAATTAGAGAAAATTGCTGCGATGTCAGCAAATGAAGCTAAGCAAGAATTGTTCAAACAAGTTGAACAACAAACTGCTACAGAAATGACAGCCTATATTAAAGAGCAGGAAGAGGAAGCAAAGTCTAAAGCCAGTATGCTTTCTCGTGATATAATTGCAAATGCAATTAATCGTTATGCTCAAGAAGAAACAGTAGAAAGAACAGTTTCGGTAGTTGCTTTACCAAGTGAAGAGATGAAGGGAAGAATCATTGGACGCGAAGGCCGGAATATTAAAGCAATCGAACAAACTACGGGAGTAGATTTAATCATTGATGATACTCCGGAAGCGATTACAATTTCATGTTTTGATCCTGTTCGTCGTGAAATTGCAAGATTATCATTAGAAACGTTGATTCGTGATGGACGAATTCAGCCAGGAAGAATTGAAGAAGTTGTTCAAAAAACAAAAAATGAACTAAATGAAGTAATTAGAAAAACTGGTGAGGATGCAATATTTGAATTGGGTATTTCTAGAATTGATAAAGATATCGTGATGATGTTAGGAAAACTTAAATATCGTACTAGTTACGGTCAAAACGCTTTACAGCATTCTTTAGAAGTAGCTCATTTGGCTGGAATCATGGCAGCTGAATTAGGATTGAACCAGCAATTAGCACGACGTGCTGGGTTATTACATGATTTAGGAAAAGCAATCGATCATGAAATGCAGGGAAGCCATGTTGAATTAGGTGCTAAATATGCTAAAAAACACGGAGAACATCCAGTAGTTGTAAATGCAATCGAGTCACATCATGGTGATGTTCCGGCAACTAGTGTTATTTCAATTTTGGTAGCTGCTGCTGATACTTTAAGTGCGGCTCGCCCAGGAAGTCGCAGTGAAACGATTGAAAATTATATTCAACGTTTAGAAAAACTTGAAGAAATGGCAAAAAGTTTTGATGGCGTTGATCGTGTGTTTGCAATTCAAGCAGGACGTGAAATTCGAATTGTTGTTAAACCGGATAAAGTCGATGATTTAATGTCTCATAAAATTGCTCGAGATATTAAAACTAAGATTGAAGAAGAACTTACATATCCAGGGCATATCAAAGTTACAGTGATTCGTGAGGTACGAGCTAGTGAAGTAGCTAAATAAATAGGATAGGCTTAGCCTATCCTTTTATATGAAAGGGAATGAAAATGAAAATATTATTTATTGGAGATATATTTGGTGAAATTGGTCGAGAGATGGTAGCTGATTATTTGCATCGACTAGTTAAAGATCATCAGATTGATTTTGTTATTGCTAATGTTGAAAATACCAGTCATGGAAAAGGGTTGTTAAAGAGACATTATGATGAATTGTTGTTTCAAGGGATCCAGGCAATGACGATGGGAAATCATACTTTTGATAAAAAAGAATTATATGATTATATTGATGAAGCAGATAAATTAATTGTCCCAGTTAATCAGCCTAAAGTGTTGCCAGGAGTTAAATCACGGGTATTTGATGTTTTAAATAAAAAGATACGGGTGACCAATGTTTTAGGGTCGGCTTTTATGGATAATCGTAATAGTAATCCTTTTGAAGTTATTGATGATTATTTAGGGTTATCTCAAGATATTCATATTATTGATTTTCATGGAGAAACAACAAGCGAAAAGATAGCTTTTGCTCATTATGTTAAAGATCGAGTTAATGGTGCTGTTCTAGGTACTCATACCCATGTACAGACAGCTGATGAAAAAATAATTGATGGGAAGTTGGCTTTTATTAGTGATGTAGGGATGACAGGACCTTATATGAGTGCGATTGGCTGTGACTTAGATGCTATTGTAACAAGATTACGAGGTTTTGGAGCACCTTTTATGGTAGCGAAAAGTACGGGGCAATTATCAGGGGTAATTTTAACTTTTGAGAAAAATGTGCCAGTAAAAATCGAAAGAATATTAATTAATCAAGATCATCCTTATATTTAGGTATAATTTCTTTGGGTTTTCATATAGTTGATTAGGAGGCAAAAATATGGAAACAATCAAAGTATCATCATCGTCTAGCCCTAATAGTGTTGCTGGGGCTATTGCTAGTATGATTAGAAATGAATCTAAATTGCAGATTCAAGTTATTGGTGCGGCAGCTTTGAATCAAGCGATAAAAGCGGTAGCTATTGCCAGGGGATATATTATTCCTACAGGAAATGAAATCGTTTGTATTCCTTCATTTCATGATTTGATCGTTGAGGATAAGGAAATTACAGCGATTAGATTGTTATTGGAATTAAAGTGATTTATTAGCTGCAAATTTGTTAAAAATAAGAAATAATGCTGAAATTAAGGTCAAAATAATTTATTTATAAGACCGTTTTGAGTTTAGCTGAATGGATTTTTAGATAATAAGGACATTCAGTCCTTATTTTTTTGTGGAAATGTTGATAATTTATGTATATAATATGTTAGAAAAGTGGTGAACAAATGAAAGATTATAGTAGTTATTTTAAAAAACCTTCATTAAATGAAGCAAAAAGAAGAAGTCGTGATCAAGTAAGGCGATATGATGATGCTTACCATGTTCCCTTAGATATGGTTAAAGCTGGTATTGGTAAAAAATATTATATTCAAACATATGGTTGCCAAGCCAATGAAAGAGATAGTGAAACATTATCGGGTATTTTAGAAAGTATGTCATATCAGCCAACAACAGAAATCAAAGAGGCTGATGTAATTATTTTAAATACTTGTGCAATTAGAGAAAATGCTGAAGAGAAAGTATTTGGTAAAGTTGGATATGTGAAAAATTTGAAAAAAACTAATCCAGATTTAATTTTTGCAATGTGCGGTTGTATGGCGCAAGAAGAAGTTGTTGTTAATCGGATTTTAGAAAAACATCCTCATGTTGATTTGATTTTTGGAACACATAATATCCATCGTTTACCAGAATTATTAAAAGAGGCGCTTTATAGTAAGGAAATGGTTGTTGAAGTCTGGTCTAAAGAAGGCGATGTAATTGAAAATGCTCCAGTTCGTCGTGAAAAAAAATACAAAGCATGGGTAAATATTATGTATGGCTGCAATAAGTTTTGTACATACTGTATTGTCCCTTATACTCGGGGTAAAGAGCGTTCGCGTTTAGCGAAAGATATTATCAAAGAAGTAGAAGGGTTGGTTGCTGATGGTTATCAGGAAATTACTCTTTTAGGACAAAATGTTAATAGCTATGGTAAAGATCTAGGTGATGATTATAGCTTTTCAAATTTACTCGAAGATGTGGCTAAAACGAAAATCCCAAGAATCCGTTTTACGACAAGTCATCCTTGGGATTTTAGTGAAGAGATGATCAAAATCATTGCTAAATATGATAATATTATGCCGGCGATTCATTTACCGGTACAATCAGGTAACAATGAGGTGCTAAAATTAATGGGTCGTCGTTATAGTCGTGAGCAATATCTTGAGTTATTCCATAAAATTAAAGAATACATACCAGATTGCACAGTTACAACGGATATTATTGTGGGATTTCCAAATGAAACTCATGAACAATATTTAGATACTTTATCATTATATCAAGAATGTGAATATGATTTAGCTTATACGTTTGTTTATTCTCCGCGAGCTGGAACCCCAGCAGCTAAAATGGTTGATAATGTATCAAGTGAAGAAAAAGATCAGCGTTTATATAAATTAAATGAAATCGTCAATGAAAAAGCATATAAACAAAACCAGCGGTTTTTAAATGAAATTGTTGAAGTGTTAGTTGAAGGAACTTCGAAAAAAGATGATTCAATGTTGACAGGATATACAAGACATCAAAAGCTGGTTAATTTTAAGGGTGATTCAAAAGATATTGGAAAGATCATTAAAGTAAAGATTACTGAAGCTAAAACATGGGCATTAAAGGGTGAAGCGGTTGAATAGTTTTGATTATGCTAAAGAGTTAAATGATTATTTATTAAATCTTGAAGTAATCAAAGAATATCAAAAATATGAACGATTGATCGATCAAGATAATGAAATTAAAAAATTAGAAACAAAAATAAAAGCTTATCAAAAAAAAATCGTTAATCAAAAAGCTAATCAGGATGAAACAGTTATTAAAACAATTGATGAATATCAAAAGTTAAAAGCTGAGTTTGAAAATAATCCGATAGTTGTTAATTATCTTTATTTAAAAGAAGAAGTAAATGAGATTTTACAATTTATAAATAGTTACATAAATGGACAATTATTAAAATAAGGGTTGACTTAACTGTCAATCCTATTTATAATTTATGAAAATCAAACAGAAAAAATGAAGAAAAGGAGACGCAAAATGGCATATTTTTTTGATGAACCATCGCATACATTTAACGAATATCTTTTGGTACCAGGATATTCATCTACAGAGTGTCAAACTAAAAACGTTAGTTTAAAAACCCCTTTAGTTAAATTTAAAAAAGGTGAAGAACCAGCATTATCATTAAATATTCCTTTAGTTTCAGCAGTAATGCAGGCAGTATCTGATGATAGAATGGCAGTAGCCCTTGCAAGAGAAGGCGGGGTATCATTTATTTATGGATCACAAACTATCGAAGATCAAGCAGCTATGGTTAAACGCGCTAAAACTTATAAAGCAGGTTTTGTACCAAGTGATTCTAATTTGAGTGTTAGTGATACATTGGCTGATGTTATTGCTTTAAAAGAAAAAACTGGGCATTCAACGATGGCAGTAACAGAAGATGGTAGCGCTAATGGTAAATTATTAGGGATCGTAACAGGTAGAGATTACCGTGTTTCAAGAACTGGATTAAATACAAAAGTTACTGAATTTATGACACCGTTTGATAAATTGATCTGTGGTCATACGGGAATTACTTTAAAAGAAGCAAATGATCTTATTTGGGATAATAAGCTTAATGCTTTACCAATTATTGATGATGATCAAAAATTGGCATATTTTGTTTTTAGAAAAGACTATGAAACAAGAAAATCTAATCCCAATGAGTTATTAGATGATTCAAAACGCTATGTTGTTGGAGCGGGGATCAATACCCGTGATTTTGCTGAACGAGTACCAGCTTTAATAGAAGCGGGTGTAGACGTATTATGTATTGATTCATCTGAAGGATTTACAGAATGGCAAAAAATTACAATTGACTGGATCAGAGAGCATTATGGTGATAGTGTTAAAGTCGGTGCTGGAAATGTTGTTGATGCTGAAGGATTTAGATTCTTAGCTGAAGCTGGGGCTGATTTTGTTAAAGTTGGTATTGGTGGTGGATCTATCTGTATCACTCGTGAACAAAAAGGAATTGGACGTGGTCAGGCAACAGCAACGATTGAAGTAGCTAAAGCTCGTGATGAATATTTTGAAGAAACTGGAGTTTATGTGCCAATTTGTTCTGATGGTGGAATCGTTCACGATTATCATATGACACTAGCATTAGCAATGGGATCAGATTTTATTATGTTAGGTAGATATTTTTCAAGATTCGATGAATCACCAACTAATAAGGTAAGTATCAATGGTCAGTATATGAAAGAATACTGGGGTGAAGGTTCGGCTCGAGCTCGTAACTGGCAGCGTTATGATATGGGTGGTGATGCAAAACTTTCATTTGAAGAAGGTGTTGATTCATATGTACCATATGCTGGTAGCTTAAAAGATAATGTGGGATTAACTTTAAGTAAAATTAAATCAACAATGTGTAATTGTGGGGCTTTAACTATTTCTGAATTACAGAAAAAAGCTAAAATCACACTTGTATCTTCAACTAGTATTGTTGAAGGTGGTGCACATGATGTTATTTTGAAAGACTCATCATCAGGAAATGGACATCAAAATTAGAAGATACAGGTCATGTATCTTCTTTTATTATTGAGTTTTTTGTACATTTTTTTAGATTCTTGCATATATTAAAATAGGTGAGAACATGGCAAATAATATTCGTGAAATTATTACCCAGGCAGTTATTGCTAAAGGGAAAAAAAGAACTCTTAATAAATATCCGTTTGTAATTGAAAATTATGACAAAATTCTTGGATGCTGGATTGCGAATCATCGCTATAACGCTACCTTTAAAAAGGGGCAGCCGATCGTTTTAGGAACTTTCGATGTCCATTTATGGTATAGTTATAATGATGATAGCAACGTTTTGAAACAGACAGTAAGTTATATGAATGAATTGGATCTAGTTAAAAAAGAGAGTCGAAACTTTAATGAGAATGATGAATTAATGGTTGTTTGCAATCGCGAACCAAAATGTATCAGTGTAAATAAAACTGATGAATGTGTTTTGATCGAAATTGAAAAAGAAATTTCTCTAAGTGTGATTGGTAAAACAACAATGAAAGTAGAAACAAAGAATGAAAAAGAGTCATGGGATGAAATTGATAATATTACTGTTGATGAAAATTTTATTAAATGAAGGCGTAAGCCTTTTTTCTTTTGTAAAGAGTTGTGTTATAATGTGATAGTAATTTTTTAGAAGTGGAGTTAGTATATGAAACCTAAATATAGTCCAATGATGATGCAGTATTTATCGATAAAAGAAGAAAATCAAGATTCAATCGTAATGTTTAGATTAGGTGATTTTTATGAAATGTTTTTTGATGATGCCATTCTTGTTTCCAAAGAGCTGGAAATAGCATTGACAGGCAAGAATGCTGGTGTGGCAGAAAGAGTGCCGATGTGTGGAGTACCATATCATTCAGCTGCTAGTTATATTCAAAAGTTAGTTGATAATGGTCATCGGGTTGCAATCGTTGAGCAGTTAACGGAACCAGGCAAAAAAGGAATAGTCGAACGTGGCGTAGTTCAAATCATTACACCAGGAACAATATTTGATGAATCGTTGACAAATAATAGAAATAATTATATTGCCTCATTAGAAGAATTTGATTTTAATTATACATTAGCTTTTTGTGATATCTCTACCGGCGAATTTAGTGTTGTTAATATTGATAAAAAAGAAAAACTTTTATTAAATCAACTACAGTCAATGGCGGTTAAAGAAATAGTATGTTTGTCTAATCAAAGTTATGAATTTGATGATATTTTATTATCGCCATTTGATAATGATAAGTACAACGAAAAATATGATAAGATATTTAGTAAGATCAAAGATTTAAAACAGATAAAAACAGCATCTTTATTATTGAATTATTTATTAGATACGCAAAAAAGAGAATTAGAGCATCTTCAGGTAATTGAAGAAATCAATAATGATGATTTTTTAACAATGGATATGTATACCAAAAAAGCTTTAGAATTAACGATCAATACTAAAAATAATGATAAATATGGAAGTTTATATTGGTTGTTAGATCAGACAAAAACAGCAATGGGTTCAAGATTGTTGAAACAGTGGATCGAACGACCCCTAATTAATCAAGCACAAATCGAAGAACGTTTAGATATAGTCGAAATTTTTACTAAATACTTTATTCAAAGAGAAAGTGTTAAAGAAATTTTGAAAGATATTTATGATCTTGAAAGGCTGTCTTCACGAATTGCTTTTGGCAATATAAATGCTCGAGATTTAAAATGGATCAGCAGTTCTTTAAAGGTTTTACCAGAATTAAAAGCCCAATTAGTTTCTTTGGATGAACCATTACTTGATGAATTAGCCAACAAACTAGTTGATTTAAAGCATATAACAGAACTAATTGATAATGCTATCGTTGACAATCCGCCTTTAACAGTAAAAGAAGGTGGAATCATTAAAGATGGTTTTAATGAAGAATTAGATGAATTAAGATATATTCGTGATCATGGGAAGCAGTGGCTAGCAAACTTTGAACAAAAAGAGCGTGATAAAACGGGGATCAAGGGATTAAAAATTGGTTATAACCGAGTTTTTGGCTACTATATTGAAGTAACAAAAAGTTATTTATCATTAATAAAAGATGAGTTTAATTATACTCGTAAACAAAGTTTAGCTAATGCAGAACGATTTGTGACCCCTGAATTAAAAGAAATGGAATCGAAACTATTAAGCGCCCAAGATAAAATGGTCAAGCTTGAATATGTCTTGTTTACACAAATCAGAGATTATATCAAAAAAGATGTGCATATACTTCAAGATGTGGCAAAAGTCGTTGCTAAAGTCGATGTTTACCAATCAATGGCTGTGATTTCAAGTGAAAATAGCTATGTTCGGCCAATATTTAATCAAGAGAAGATTTTCAAAGTTGTTGATGGGCGTCATGGCGTTATTGAAAGAGTAATGGCTCAAGGAACTTATGTATCTAATGATGTTGAAATCGATCATGATCATCCGGTTTTATTGATTACTGGGCCTAATATGGGTGGTAAATCAACTTATATGCGCCAAATTGCACTAATTGCTTTAATGGCACAGATCGGTTGTTTTGTACCATGCAGCGAGGCTAATATCCCGATTTTTGATCAAATTTTTACGCGTATCGGGGCTAGTGATGATTTAATTTCGGGTCAGTCGACATTTATGGTAGAAATGCTTGAAGCTAATAATGCTTTACGTTATGCAACAGAAAATTCGTTGATTATTTTCGATGAAATTGGACGCGGGACAGCAACTTTTGATGGTATGGCTATTGCCCAGGCAATGATTGAATATATTGCTAGTTCGATTAAATGTATTACTTTATTTTCGACTCATTATCATGAATTAACATTTTTAGAAGAAAAAGATCTAGGAATCAAAAATGTTCATGCAAGTGCTTCGATAAAAAATGATGATCTAGTATTTTTATATCGCATCAAGCCGGGACGCTCAAATAAATCATATGGAATCAATGTTGCAAAACTAGCAAGATTACCAGATGTTATCTTAAATCGTGCCAATGTTTTATTAGAAGCTTTAGAAGAGAATAATATTGAACATCATTTAAGTGATGAAACCTTAAAAGAAGTACCAGTAGTTTCAACGAGTGTTATAGAAAAATATCTTGATGGTATTGATCCAATGACATTGTCGCCTTTGGATGCTTTATCGACATTGATAGAATTAAAGAAATTAAATGAAAGCAGGTGATATGTTTGCAAAAAATTAGACAGCTTGATGATGTTTTAGCCAATAAGATTGCAGCAGGTGAGGTAATTGAGCGACCTGCCAATGTTGTAAAAGAATTAGTTGAAAATAGCATTGATGCAAATAGTAGTAAAATAGATGTTATTATTGAAGAAGGCGGTTTGAATTTGATTCAGGTCATTGATAATGGTGAGGGAATGATCAAAGAAGATGCTTTATTATGTTTTAGTCGTCATGCGACAAGTAAAATCAAAGATGATCAGGATTTGTTTTGTATTCAAACTTTAGGCTTTCGTGGTGAAGCAATTCCTTCAATTGCGTCAATTAGCGACTTTGAATTAAAAACTAGTATTGGTGAAAAAGGAACAACGGTAAATTATCAATATGGTAAATATATTAAATGTGAGGATAGTGATTGTAAAAAAGGAACCAATATCAAAGTAAAAAAATTATTTCAAAATGTTCCCGCTCGGTTAAAGTATGTTAAGTCGATCAATGCTGAATTTGCCAATATTCAAACATATTTAGAGCGCTTATCACTCTCGCATCCCCAAATTGCCTTTTCATTAGTGCATAATGGAAGAATGATCTATAAAACTAATGGTAATGGTAATTTATTAGAAGTTATTTCTAATGTATATGGACTAAATGTGGCGAAAAATATGATTGCAGTTGATTTTGAAGATGATGAATTTCATGTTACCGGTTATATATCAAAGATAGATATTAATCGTGCCAGTAAAAATCATATCGTGACGATGGTCAATTCCCGAATCGTTAAAAATAAAATCACAGTAGACAGCATTAATAATGCTTATCGACGTTATCTTGCCGATAAACGTTTTCCGATTGCAATCGTTAATATTGAAATTGATCCTTTTTTAGTCGATGTCAATGTTCACCCATCTAAATTGGAAGTCCGTTTTTCCAAAGAGATGAAACTTAAAGAGTTAGTATACCAGGGAATTAGTGATGCCTTAGCTAAAATAAATTTGACATATGAAGCTCCAGTGTTGAATAAACCGAAATTTGTTCCTGATTTAACACAGGTAGAACTTGAATTAAGCTATGAAAATGATCCGCTCATAAATACTGAAAGAACTAATGTTGAGGATTCAAAAAAAACAGTTTATCAAGAACAAGTTTTTAACGATAGTAAAGAAGATTTAAAAATAGTTGCGGAAAAAAATGATGACTATATTATCCCTGATCAACAAATAATTGAAACTAAAGTCGAACCAAGAGAGAAACTGATGAAAAAGAAATTGTTTGTTAAAGGTCAGGTTCATGGAACTTATATTATTTGTGAAGATGAAACGGGAATGTATATTGTTGATCAACATGCTGGTCAAGAACGGATCAATTACGAATATTATTTAGAAAAATATCAAAATCTTGATTTATCGATGCGTGATTTGTTAGTGCCGATTACTTTAGAATATCCTTTAAGTGAATTTTTGATTATTGAAGAAAGAAAAGAAATGTTAGCACAGTTAGGAATTAATTTAGAGGTTTTTGGTAGTGGCAGTTATGTGATCAAACAATTACCATTATGGATGCAAAATATTGATGAGCATGTATTTATCGAAGATATGGTAACGCAGTTATTAAATGATAATAAAGTTGATGTAGTTAAATTACAAGATCATGCAATTGCAACATTAAGTTGTAAAGCATCATTAAAAGCCAATACCCATTTATCAAACGAAGGAATGCAAAATATAATTGATAATTTAATGCGTTGTGATAATCCCTATGTTTGTCCTCATGGCAGACCAACGATCATTTACTATTCTACATATGAAATTGAAAAATTATTTAAGCGGGTAGGATAATGGAAAAAGTAATCGTAATAGTTGGACCAACAGGGGTTGGTAAAACAAAAATGGGGGTAGCGCTTGCTAAATATTTTAATGGTGAAGTAATTAGTGGCGATTCAATGCAGATTTATAAAACGATGGATATTGGAACAGCAAAAGTAACAGTTGCTGAAATGGCAGGTGTTAAACATCATTTGATCAATATTAAAGAACCGACGGAAAGTTATAGTGTTAAGGATTTTCAAGATGAGGTTAGGCTAAAAATCAAAGAAATCAGCAGTCGTGGCAAATTACCAATTATTGTTGGGGGTACAGGGTTGTATATAAAAGCGGCTCTTTATGACTATGAATTTGGTGAAAGCCAAATGGATCATCAAGAGTATGTAAATAAATATCAGGATCATACTAATGAGCAATTATATGATTTATTACTTAAAATTGATGAAGCGAGTGCCAAAGAATTACATCCTAATAATCGTCAGCGGGTACTTCGGGCAATTGCAATATATGAAAGTACCGGAGTGAAAAAAAGCGAGACTTTAGCTAAACAAAATCATGAATTGATTTATGATGCTAGATTTATTGGTCTTACTTTAGAGCGAGATGTGTTATATGAGCGAATCAATCAGCGGGTAGATCTGATGATGGAACAAGGTTTATATCAGGAAATTGAAAAATTGATGAAAAAAAATTATTCTTCTTCTCTTCAGAGTATGAAAGCAATCGGTTATAAAGAATGGTTTGCATATTTTCAAGGAAATCAAAGTCTTGAAGAAACTTTAGAGTTGATCAAAAAAAATTCTCGTAATTATGCTAAAAGACAATATACATGGTTTAATAATCAATTACCTGTTGAATGGTTTAAAGTTAATTTGAATGATTTTGATGAAACAATTAGTATGGTAATTGATGATTTAATTAACAATGAATAGTATAAAAAACATCAAGAGAAATCTGATTTCTATCCTTGATGTTTTTGTTTGATGAAATAGTTTTGAAAGTTACTAAAAAAGCTGTTTATTTTATTGTTATGAGCTATAGTGATTGAAAGTATTATTATTATTAAGAAAAAATTTCTTGATTTATCCAACATAAGTATAATTTAATTTTTCTCTAAGTTTATAAAAGATAGTGAAAAATATAAAAATCACTTATTTTTTTGCTGATTTAATTTTTTTATATTACTAGTACGTCCATGTTTTAAGATTCGCCGATAATTTTCTGCTAATGCTTTTTCATAATTACTTGTCATCCAGGGAATATAAAATTGCATGTTACCTAATTCTTGAGGAAGATATTGAATATATTCCCATAATTCAGGTCGATTATAATCATATTTTTCATCATCTGTCAAACCAATAGGAGTCAAGCGCAGATAATCAGGTGTTTTGAATGAATGCTCATTTAAAGATGCCATAGCTCGATCAATGGCATTTTCACTTGATTTAGATTTAGGTGATAAACAAAGATCAATGATTGCACTGGCAATTGGAATTCTTGCTTCAGGAAAACCAATTGTTTTTGCTGCCTGTAAAGCGATAACTGTTCGCATACAGGCATTAGGATTAGCTAAACCAATATCTTCATAAGCGGTTGTAATTAAACGCCTTTCTAATGATTCAATATCGTTAGATTCGATTAGTTTTGCAAAATAATACATAGCCCCATTGGGATCGCTGCCACGAATTGATTTTTGTAAACCACTTAAAGTATCATAATAATTATCTTCGTCTTTATCATAGATAACATTAGTTTTAATAGCAGCGGTTTTTAGATCATTCATAGTAATATGGTTTTTTTCACAAACAATAGAACAAATTTCTAAACAGTTGTAGCCGTAACGAATATCTCCGCTACTTAATTTAGCGATACTATATAAAGCTTCGTCTTCAATTGTATATTCGTTATTTAATCCATCGGGTGAGATCATCGCCTTATTTAAACCATCGATGATTTCAGCAGTTGTCAATGGTTTGACTTCAAGGATATGACAGCGTGAACGAATTGCTGGATTAATTGAATGAAAAGGATTAGCGGTCGTACATCCAGCAATTATTAATAAACCACTTTCCATACGAGAAAGAAGATCATCCTGACGGGCTTTATTTAGACGATGAACTTCATCAATAATAACAAAAAGACCATTGCTTAGTTTGGCTTCTTCAATAATAGCATCCATTTCCTTTTTATTTCCCGTTGAAGCATTAAAGATTCGATATGGTATGTTAAGATCATTAGCTAAAGCCATAGCAATAGTTGTCTTGCCACAGCCGGGATTACCATATAAAATGATTGAAAAAGGATGATTTTTAGTTACAAATTTAGTTAAAATAGCTTTTGGACCGATTAAGTGTTGTTGACCAATGATATCACATAAATTTTTAGGGCGCATTCTATTTGCAAGTGTTGATGACATATTAACTTCCTTTCGTTTTTAAAATCAGTTATAATGATTATAACATTTTTAGATAGTGAAAGATAGGTGATTTAAAATGAGATTAGTTATCCAAAAAGTAAGTCAAAGTAGTGTTAAAATTGATGGTAAGATAGTTGGAGCAATTGAAAAAGGCTATATGGTTTTAGTAGGAATTACAAATGGTGATGATGAAACGCTAGTTGAAAAGATGGTTGATAAATTAGTAAATTTAAGAATTTTTGAAGATGAAAATGATAAATTGAATTTATCACTATTAGATGTAAACGGCAGTATCTTGTCGATTTCACAATTTACTCTATATGCAAATTGTAAAAAAGGAAGAAGACCAAGTTTCATAGATGCAGCTAAGCCAGATGTATCAAGTCCTTTATATGATTATTTTAATAAAATGTTGGAAAAAAAAGGAGTTAAAGTAGAACGAGGAGTTTTTGGGGCGATGATGGAAGTATCACTAATAAATGATGGGCCTGTAACGATTATCTTGGATAGCAAAGAAATTTTTTAATGATGGACTATGTTCATCATTTTTGTTTAAAATGGCAATAAAAAAAAGAAAAAAGAGGAAAAAAGGTATTTACAAAGAGGGAGAGATATGGTAAATTAAGGAGGCACTCAAGAGAAGGGATAAAGTAACCCGAAGAAAAAGAAAAAAAAGTAAAAAAAAGATTGACTAAAAAGAGAAAAGAGTGTAAGATAATCGAGTCGGCGAAAGAAGCCGGAGAGATCATTGAAAACTAAACAGAATTAAGAAACACACGTCAAAGAAGGATCCGGAAACGGATAGAAGAGAAAAAGAAGAGCTAAACAAACGAAAGATTGTAAAGATAAAGAGACAATGGAGAGTTTGATCCTGGCTCAGGATGAACGCTGGCGGCGTGCCTAATACATGCAAGTCGAACGCGGGCAGCAATGCCCGAGTGGCGAACGGGTGAGTAATACATAAGTAACCTGCCCTTTACAGGGGGATAACTATTGGAAACGATAGCTAAGACCGCATAGGTAAAGATACCGCATGGTAAGTTTATTAAAAGTGCCAAGGCACTGGTAGAGGATGGACTTATGGCGCATTAGCTAGTTGGTGAGGTAACGGCTCACCAAGGCGACGATGCGTAGCCGACCTGAGAGGGTGACCGGCCACACTGGGACTGAGACACGGCCCAGACTCCTACGGGAGGCAGCAGTAGGGAATTTTCGGCAATGGGGGGAACCCTGACCGAGCAACGCCGCGTGAAGGAGGAAGGTCTTCGGACTGTAAACTTCTGTTATAAAGGAAGAAAGGCGGATACAGGGAATGGTATCCGAGTGACGGTACTTTATGAGGAAGCCACGGCTAACTACGTGCCAGCAGCCGCGGTAATACGTAGGTGGCAAGCGTTATCCGGAATTATTGGGCGTAAAGAGGGAGCAGGCGGCAGCAAGGGTCTGTGGTGAAAGACTGAAGCTTAACTTCAGTAAGCCATAGAAACCGGGCAGCTAGAGTGCAGGAGAGGATCGTGGAATTCCATGTGTAGCGGTGAAATGCGTAGATATATGGAGGAACACCAGTGGCGAAGGCGACGATCTGGCCTGCAACTGACGCTCAGTCCCGAAAGCGTGGGGAGCAAATAGGATTAGATACCCTAGTAGTCCACGCCGTAAACGATGAGTACTAAGTGTTGGGAGTCAAATCTCAGTGCTGCAGTTAACGCAGTAAGTACTCCGCCTGAGTAGTACGTTCGCAAGAATGAAACTCAAAGGAATTGACGGGGGCCCGCACAAGCGGTGGAGCATGTGGTTTAATTCGAAGCAACGCGAAGAACCTTACCAGGTCTTGACATACTCATAAAGGCTCCAGAGATGGAGAGATAGATATATGGGATACAGGTGGTGCATGGTTGTCGTCAGCTCGTGTCGTGAGATGTTGGGTTAAGTCCCGCAACGAGCGCAACCCTTATCGTTAGTTACCATCATTAAGTTGGGGACTCTAGCGAGACTGCCAGTGACAAGCTGGAGGAAGGCGGGGATGACGTCAAATCATCATGCCCCTTATGACCTGGGCTACACACGTGCTACAATGGATGGAGCAGAGGGAAGCGAAGCCGCGAGGTGGAGCGAAACCCAGAAAACCATTCTCAGTTCGGATTGTAGTCTGCAACTCGACTACATGAAGTTGGAATCGCTAGTAATCGCGAATCAGCATGTCGCGGTGAATACGTTCTCGGGCCTTGTACACACCGCCCGTCACACCATGAGAGTTGATAACACCCGAAGCCGGTGGCCTAACCGCAAGGAGGGAGCTGTCTAAGGTGGGATTGATGATTGGGGTGAAGTCGTAACAAGGTATCCCTACGGGAACGTGGGGATGGATCACCTCCTTTCTAAGGAGAAAGAAGAGAAGTGAAGTTTCATTAATACTGTTTAGTTTTGAGTGATGCTCAGGAGGAGTATTGCTTAAAAGAGATCATTGAAAACTGGATAATAGAAGAAATTTGCGATAGAAAAGAAGAGATCGAGATAAGAAGATTATTGAGGTCTTTCTAGAGAAGTCGAAAACTAAGAAAAGAATCACTGAAGAGACGAAAGTAAATAGTAAAGTGATCAAGAACACCAATAGGTAAAGTAAGAAAGAGCGTATGGCGGATGCCTAGGCACAGAGAGGCGAAGAAGGACGCAGCAAACAGCGAAATGCGACGGTAAGCAGTAAGCATGCGAAGAGCCGTCGATATCCGAATGGGGGAACCCACCCGGAGTAGAGACCGGGTATCCTGAAGTGAAAAAATAGCTTCAGAGAGGCGAGACTCAGGGAACTGAAACATCTAAGTACCTGAAGGAAGAGAAAATAAAGAAATGATTCCCTAAGTAGTGGCGAGCGAAAGGGGAGGAGCCCAAACCGATCCAAGGATCGGGGTTGAAGGACTGTCGAGAAAGAGCAAGAAGACATTATAGACGAACGGAATGGGAAGTCCGGCGAAACAGGGTGAGAGCCCCGTAGTCGAAATAGTGAGGAAGCTTGAGACAGCACCTGAGTACGGCGGGACACGAGGAATCCTGTCGGAATCAGCCAGGACCATCTGGCAAGGCTAAATACTACTCTGTGACCGATAGTGAACCAGTACCGTGAGGGAAAGGTGAAAAGAACCCCGGGAGGGGAGTGAAAGAGAACCTGAAACCATATGCTTACAAGAAGTTAGAGCCCGTTAAAGGGTGATAGCGTGCCTTTTGTAGAATGAACCGGCGAGTTACGATATGGAGCGAGGTTAAGCAGGATATGCGGAGCCGAAGCGAAAGCGAGTCTTAAGAGGGCGAAAGTTGCATGTCGTAGACCCGAAACCGAGTGATCTAGCCATGACCAGGTTGAAGTTGGGGTAGAACCCGATGGAGGACCGAACCGACCCCCGTTGAAACGTTGGCGGATGAGTTGTGGCTAGGGGTGAAATTCCAATCGAACTCGGAGATAGCTGGTTCTCCCCGAAATAGCTTTAGGGCTAGCGTCGAGAGAGAGGTCAAGTGAAGGTAGAGCACTGAATATGTGATGGCCCCATCCCGGGGTACTGAATATAATCAAACTCCGAATGTCACAGAGACAGGCTCGGCAGTCAGACAGCGGGTGATAAGGTCCACTGTCAAAAGGGAAACAGCCCAGACCATCAGCTAAGGTCCCAAAATATATACTAAGTGGAAAAGGATGTGGAGATGTCCAGACAACTAGGAGGTTGGCTCAGAAGCAGCCATCCTTTAAAGAGTGCGTAACAGCTCACTAGTCGAATGACTCTGCGCCGATAATTTACCGGGGCTAAGTATATTACCGAAGCTATGGATTTACAGAGATGTAAGTGGTAGGGGAGCGTTCTATAGGCGGAGAAGCTGTACCGGAAGGAGCAGTGGAGCGTATAGAAGAGAGAATGCCGGTGTGAGTAGCGGAACGCGGGTGAGAATCCCGCGCACCGAAAACCCAAGGTTTCCAGAGGAAGGTTCGTCCGCTCTGGGTAAGTCGGGACCTAAGGCGAGGCCGAGAGGCGTAGTCGATGGACAACAGGTAGAGATTCCTGTACTTACGGTATGAATGAAGGAGTGACGGAGCAGGCTAGCGCATCCTGGAGCTGGAAAAGCAGGTGCAAGCGAGGTAGCTGACAGCCAGGCAAATCCGGTTGTCGAAAGGCGAAGGCGTGAAGCGGATGGAAAGCTAAGGCGAGTACAGAAGAGCGTGAAGCAAGCTTCCAAGAAAAGCTTCTAGTGCTAATCATACAGTAACCCGTACCGAAAATGGACACACATGGGTGAGGAGAGAATCCTAAGGTGAGCGAGAGAACTATAGCTAAGGAACTCTGCAAAATGACTCCGTAACTTAGGGAGAAGGAGTGCTCATAGAGATATGAGCCGCAGTGAAACGGCCCAAGCGACTGTTTACCAAAAACACAGCTCTATGCTAAGTCGAAAGACGACGTATATGGGGTGACGCCTGCCCGGTGCTGGAAGGTTAAGAGGATGTGTCAGCGCAAGCGAAGCACTGAATTGAAGCCCCAGTAAACGGCGGCCGTAACTATAACGGTCCTAAGGTAGCGAAATTCCTTGTCAGGTAAGTTCTGACCCGCACGAAAGGCGTAACGATTTGGGCGCTGTCTCAGCTGTAGACTCGGTGAAGTCTTAGTACCTGTGAAGATGCAGGTTACCCGCGACTAGACGGAAAGACCCCATGGAGCTTTACTGCAGCTTGATATTGGACTTTGATGCAGGATGTACAGGATAGGTAGGAGACGAAGAGACATGCACGCCAGTGTGTGAGGAGTCGCTGTTGGGATACTACTCTTCGTGTATTGGAGTTCTAACCGGATGCCATAAACTGGTGACGGGACAGTGTCAGGTGGGCAGTTTGACTGGGGCGGTCGCCTCCCAAAGAGTAACGGAGGCGCCCAAAGATACCCTCAGCTTGGATGGAAATCAAGCGCAGAGTGCAAAGGCAAAAGGGTGTTTGACTGCGAGACCAACAAGTCGAGCAGGGACGAAAGTCGGGCTTAGTGATCCGGCGGTGCTGAATGGAAAGGCCGTCGCTCAACGGATAAAAGCTACCCTGGGGATAACAGGCTGATCTCCCCCAAGAGTTCACATCGACGGGGAGGTTTGGCACCTCGATGTCGGCTCATCGCATCCTGGAGCTGAAGTCGGTTCCAAGGGTTGGGCTGTTCGCCCATTAAAGCGGTACGCGAGCTGGGTTCAGAACGTCGTGAGACAGTTCGGTCCCTATCTGTCGTGGGCGTAGGAAGTTTGAGAAGATCTGTCCTCAGTACGAGAGGACCGGGATGGACATATCAATGGTGCACCAGTTGTCACGCCAGTGGCACAGCTGGGTAGCTAAATATGGAAGGGATAAACGCTGAAGGCATCTAAGTGTGAAACCCACTTCAAGATGAGACTTCCCAAAACGCAAGTGAGTAAGACCCCTTAAAGACGATAAGGTAGATAGGTCAGGAGTGTAAGCATGGCGACATGTTAAGCGGACTGATACTAATAGGTCGAGGACTTAACCTAAAGAGAAGGTTGGAGACGAGCAAATGGAAGGAACTATTATCCGGTTTTGAGTGATTCTCGAAAGGAATTGCTTAAAGAGAAGAGATCTGGTAGCGATAGCATGATGGACACACCTGTACCCATACCGAACACAGAAGTTAAGCATCATAACGGCGAAGATAGTACTGCGGTGCGAAAATAGCAAGCTGCCGGTTCTTTTTTTATTTTGGATACCTCGGGTATCCTTTTTTTGTTTATACATGGATACAAATGTTACTGGTTTTATTTTAAATTTAGAAAATTTCTTATTTATAGGTGAATTTTTGTTTATTTTACAAAAAAATACATTTTAATTGACATATTCTTAATTAATGGTATGATAGAATTATATTAATCTTAGAGGGGATGTACTTATGAAAAATAATTATTCAAGATTTAAAAAAATTGTTGCTACGTTATCTGTAGCAAGTATGTTAGTAGCATGCGGTGGCGGAGGGGGAAACTCTGCAACAAAAGTAAGTGAGGCAAAATTAGGATTTATTGGTCCTTTATCAGGTGATGCTTCACAATATGGGACAGCTGTAAAGAATGCTATTGAATTGGCTATTGATGAATACAACAGTGCTAATGATGCTAACGTATCTGCTGTTTATTTAGATGATAAAGCTGATGCAACTGAAGGAGTCAATGCTTATAACAAATTAGTAACTGAGGAAGGTGTCAATGCAATTATTGGTTCAGTAACTTCAGGATCTGCTTTGGCTGTAGTTGCTACTGCTGAAGCTGATGGAACACCAATTTTAACGCCATCAGGATCAGCAGATCAAATTACTATCAATGATAAAGGTGAAACATATGAAAACGTGTTTAGAATCTGTACTAACGATTCTTATGCAGGAACTTTCTTAGCAAAGAAATGTGGAACTGAATTTAATTATAAAAAAGTTGCTATTTTATCTAACAAAGATTCAGATTATTCAACTGGTTTAAGAGATGCGTTTGTTGAAGAAGCTAAAAATCAAAATGTTGAAATAGTATTTGATGAAACTTATACTAAAGATACTAAAGATTATTCAACATATATTTCTAAATTGAAAGGAAAAGAATTTGATACTGTATTTTTACCAGATTATTATGAACAAGTTGTAACAATCGTTCAACAATTCCGCGATGCTGGTATCAATAATCCATTACTTGGTGCTGATGGATGGGACGGAGTTCTAGGTGTTAAAGGTGTAAATGGAAATATATTTGATGGATGCTATTATACAAGTGGTTTTGACAAAGGATCTTCTGATGAAAATGTTCAAAAATTTGTTAAAGCTTATAAAGAAAAATATAAATCTGAACCAAATATGTTTGCAGCATTTGCTTATGATTCTGTTTTTGTAATGATGGAAGCAATGGAAAGAGCCGGAACTACAGAAGCTTCTAAAGTTAATGAAGAATTAGCTAAAACTGATTATAAGAATGGTGTTGCGGGAGCATTTAAATATGATGATAAACACAATCCAATTAAAGAGATGGTTATTGTTGGATTTGAAAATGGTCAGTATGTAACAAGTTCTCATTAATTTTAGATATTTAAAAGCAATTGGAGAAACTTTTTCTCCTATTGCTTTTTTAGAATAAAGAGGTGATAGAAATGGATTTTTTAGAACAAATAATTAACGGTCTTAGTACTGGAAGTATGTATGCTCTTGTAGCAGTTGGATATACAATGGTATATGGAATAGCTAAAATGATAAACTTTGCTCATGGTGAAATTATTATGGTTGGTGCTTATATAACATATGTATGTATGTCACTTTTGGGTTTACCGATGTTTATTGCGGTTGCTATATCTATTATCGGTTGTGCTGTTTTAGGGGTAGTAACTGAACGGGTTGCTTATCGTCCATTGCGTGGTGCGGGTTCTTTAACGGTATTGATTACTGCAATCGGGGTAAGTTATTTATTACAAAATGTTTTTTTAATTATTTTTGGATCTGCTTCTTTAACTTTTCCAAAAATTATTCCTTCTGGAACAATTAGTTTAGGTTCCATTACGATGTCTTATGTAACAATTGCAACTTTGATCATTACAGCAATTTCAACTGCTTTATTATTGTTTTTTGTCAATAAAACAAAATTAGGTAAAGCGATGCGTGCTGTAAGTGAGGATGGTAAAGCAGCACAGTTAATGGGAATAAATGTTGATACTACAATTGCTTTAACATTTGCTATTGGTTCAGCATTGGCTGCGATTGCTGGTGTTATCTATGGTACTAAGTTTTCATTGATTAATCCATATATAGGTGCAATGTTAGGAATCAAGGCTTTTATCGCTGCAGTACTTGGCGGTATTGGAAGTATTCAAGGTGCCATGGTTGGTGGAATTGTTATTGGTATTGCTGAATCGTTTACGATTACATATATTTCTTCAGCATTTTCTGATGCTGTTGTATTTGGAATTTTAATATTTATATTACTTGTTAAGCCTGCTGGTTTATTTGGAAGTAATGTAAGAGAGAAAGTGTAGGTGAATGATATGAATAAACAATTAAAAAATGTCGGAATATCATTTGTAATCACTATCTTATTATATTTTGCTATGACAGCTTTAATGTCGGCTGGTATAATTTCTAATTACTGGCTAGGAATTATAATGATTGCTGGTATTAATATTATTTTAGCTTCATCCTTGAATTTAGCTACAGGTTATTTAGGACAATTGACATTAGGACACGCTGGGTTTATGTCAGTTGGAGCCTATGTTTCAGCATTATGCAGTATTCATTTGGATATGCCTTTTATCGGTTCTTTATTGATTGGAGCAATTATAGCGACAATTATTGGAATCATTATTGGTATTCCTACTTTACGTTTGAAGGGTGATTATTTATGCATAATTACGCTTGCTTTTAATGAAATAATTAGAGTTATTATGGTTAATTTAAATATTACGAATGGATCAAAGGGATTAGTAGGAATTCCTCGAAATACTGATTTTACAATTGTATTCTTTTCAGCTGCAATTACAGTTTTTGTAATCTATTCAATTGTTAAGTCTCGCCATGGTCGTGCAATTGTATCTATTCGTGAAGATGAGACAGCTAGTGAATTAACAGGTATACCAACTACTTATTATAAAATTTTAGCTTTTGCGATCTCAGCCTTTTTTGCAGGATTAGCAGGAGGATTATATGCCCATTATATTTCTGTCATTTCACCAAAAGTTTTTGATTATAATAAATCAGTTGAAATTTTAGTCATTGTTGTTTTAGGTGGTATGGGAAATTGGAAGGGATCTATTATTGCTGCAATTGTGATGACTATTTTACCAGAATATCTTAGAGCCTTTTCACAGTATCGAATGTTATTGTATGCAATAGTATTGATAGCAGCGATGATTTTAAAAGAAAAAAATATTTTTAAGGTTTTGAAAAAACACATTCCTTTTCTAAAAGATAAGGAGGTGGCTTAAAATGGCATTATTGGAAGCTAAAGGTTTAGGGGTTAAATTCGGTGGTTTAAAAGCAGTAGACGAATTTAATTTTGAAATTGAGGAGAATCAATTATTTGGTTTGATTGGACCAAATGGTGCTGGTAAAACAACAGTCTTTAATTTACTTACTGGTGTATATCAGCCTACTAGTGGTGGAATTGTTTTTGCAGGGAAATCACTTAATAAATTATCGCCTACTAAAATAACGCAGTTAGGAATCGCACGTACTTTCCAAAATATTCGTTTATTTAAGGAAATGACTGTAATTGATAATGTAAAAGTTGGTTTACATCATTCTCAAAATTATTCATTAATGACTAGTATCTTACACTTGCCTAATTATTTTAAAGGTGAAGATACAATGACTAAAATGGCAATAGAATTATTAAAAGTATTCGATTTAGAAAAGTTTGCAGATGTAAAAGCTTGTAATTTGCCATATGGTAAACAAAGAAAACTGGAAATTGCCAGAGCATTAGCTACTTCACCTAAATTATTATTGTTAGATGAGCCGGCAGCAGGTATGAATCCTACGGAAACAGCAGAACTTATGGAAACAATTAAAATTGTTCGTGAAAGATTTCATGTTGCGATATTGTTGATTGAACATGATATGAAACTGGTTATGGGAATCTGTGATAAGATCGCAGTGTTGAATTTTGGAACGATTATTGCTTTTGGAACACCTGCAGAAATCAAGTCGAATCCAGATGTAATAGCGGCTTATTTAGGTAATGATGAGTAGGGGGGATAAAATGTTAAAAGTAGATAAATTAAATGTTCATTATGGAGTAATCAATGCAGTTAAAAATGTTTCATTTGAAGTTAATGAAGGTGAAATAGTAGCTTTGATTGGTGCTAATGGTGCAGGAAAAACATCGATTATGCATGCATTGAGCGGCTTATTAAAAGTAACTTCGGGTGATATAGTTTTTATGAATAAAAATATTACAAAAATACCTGCTCATAAAATTATTGCTAATGGCTTAGCACAAGTACCAGAAGGACGCCGTATTTTTGCCCAGTTATCAGTTGCTGATAATCTTGAAATGGGTGCATATCTTCGAACTGATAAAATAGGAATTAAAAGAGATTTAGAAAATATTTATAAAAGATTTCCACGTTTAGGAGAACGTAAAAGTCAATTGGCAGGCACTTTATCAGGTGGTGAGCAGCAAATGCTGGCAATGGGAAGAGCATTGATGTCTCGTCCTAAATTATTATTATTAGATGAACCATCTATGGGATTGTCACCTATCTTAGTCAATGAAATATTTGAAATTATTGAAGAAATCAATAAAGATGGGGTCACTATTTTCTTAGTTGAACAAAATGCTAACAAGGCTTTATCAATTGCTGATCGCGCATATGTTTTAGAGACTGGAAATATTACTATTTCGGGTGATGCTAATGATGTAGCAAATGATCCAAAAGTTCGAGAAGCCTATTTAGGATAAAAAGTTTGTAAAATAAAGATAATATATATAAACCAGAAGTCAGTAATTTGACTTCTGGTTTTTTAGTCCATAAATTTTAAATAAAAAAGGGGCTGTAACGAATGAATAGTTTTTGGCTATTCATTCGCTTTTTTTATGTCCCGTTTTTAATTTCTCCTCATTCATAACAAAAAAATATCCAAATATTTATTTACTTGGATACTTTCAGGTA
>NZ_CAMPPT010000009.1:0-155805 GCF_946902305.1 Clostridium sp. Marseille-Q5894
TGTTGTTTTTTTAATAGTTATTTTGTAAGACCATCCCCCTAAAGTTGACCCCCAAAGTAGCCCCCTAAAGTTGTGACCCCTAAATTATTTGAATAGCCTTAGATAGTCAAAATATGTTGACTATTTTTTTGTGTTTTATAATTATTAAATGATTTTTAATGACATATTTGTGTAAATTTCTCAAAAAAATTGTTATAAAATAAGAAATATGCTATATTGGAGGTGTAGGATGGTGAGTTTTATGCTTGTGCAATTTACAGTAAAAAATTTTATGTCATTTAAGAATGAAAATATTTTAGATTGGAGTGCAGTTAATGCTTATAAAGAACATAGTGATAATTTAATTTTTGTTTCAAATAAAGAAAAGTTTTTAAAGGTTATGTCAATATATGGTGCTAATGCAAGTGGTAAAAGTAATATATTGATGGCGTTTAGATTTTTTCGGAAAATTATTAGGGATTCTTTTAGTAATGCAAATAATGAATCTTTTGAAGAAATAAATAGTAATAGTATTTTGAAGAAGTATTATCAGCCATATGCTTTTTGCAAAGAAAAAGAAGATACAGAGTTTGAATTAATTTTTATTATTGGCGATAAGGAGTATCAATATGGATATTGTTATAATGATCAATGCATAAATTATGAATGGTTGTATCAAACATCATTAGAAACTAATCGAAAAAAGATAATTTTTGAAAGAAGTAGTGATAATATTGAATTAGGTTCATCAATAAAAAAAGAGTGTCAAAAATATATAAATGAAATTGATAATGATGTTTTAGTGCTATCTTTTTTTAATCGTCTTAAATTAAAAAATAAGTTATTTAATGATGTTTATAATAGCATTATTAAAGTCCTTGTTTTTTGTGATGAGTTTGATGATATGTATTCTCATTTATTAGTAGATATTTTAATTACATTTATTGATAATGAAAAAGATAATTTATTGCAATATTTAGAAGCAATTGAATCTGGAATAAGTGATATTAAATATAGGAAAGATAAAGATAAAGTAAGTATTTATACTTATCATAAGGGATTAGATAATAATGAATATAAACTAGATATAGATAATGAATCTGCTGGTACTGTTAAAAGTTTAGCTTTATATGCTTTAATTAAAGTAGTAATAGCTAGTGGACAAGCTCTTTTTTTTGATGAATTAAATATTAAACTGCATCCATTGTTGCTTAAGTTTATTATTGATATGTTTAATAACAGTAGTACTGGTGCGCAGTTGATATATACTACACATGATGTTACTTTATTGAGTAATAAATTTTTTAGAAGAGATCAAATATGGTTTACTCAAAAAGATCAATATGGTATATCAAAATTGTATTCTTTCGCTGAATTTAAAATAAGAAATGATGCGTCTTTTGAAAAAGATTATTTGGGTGGTGTTTATGGAGGAATACCGTATTTAAAGGATTTTGAAATAGGGAGTGAAGATAATGGGGAAGGATGATATATTTAAGAAAAAGAGAGCCGAAAGACGAAAAAGAAAATTTGAAAATAGGCAGCCACATGCTCATTCTTATTTGATAATTTGTGAAGGTAAGGAAACTGAGCCAAATTATTTTAATGGTTTAAATACAAAGATTCAGAAAAAAATAGGTGGTCAAATTAAAATAGAATCTATCCCAATTATTGATGTTATTGGTGAAGGTCAAAATACAACATCATTAGTAAATATTGTTGAAAAAAGAGTTAGGCAAGCAAAAATAATATATGAGAATATATGGATAGTATTTGATAAAGATGATTTTGAACAATTTGATAAAGCAATCAAGGAAGCTGAATCAAAGGAATATAAGGTAGCATGGAGTAATGAATGTTTTGAATTATGGCTATTATTACATTTTTGTTATATAGATAGTGCACTTTCACGGAAGGTATTATTTCAAAAAATGACAGAAATATATAATGATTATGGATATAATCATAATTATCAAAAAAATGATCCAAATATTTATAAATTTTGTAGTGAAGTTGGAAGTGTTAAAAATGCTATAGGAAATTCTAAAAGACTTATGAGTAATTATAAACCAAGTCTTTCTCCCTCAAAATGTTCTCCAGGGAACACTGTGTATCAACTGGTTGAAGAATTAATAGGTTATTTAAATTAAAGGAATTAGCAAATACTCATTTTATTCAAAATAACAAACGAGAGTGCGTATATTATTTAGTAATGAGTTTAGAGTAATATTTTGTGGTCAATCTAAATCCTATATCCATCAAGATCTAATGAGGAATTGTTACCCATTCAGGATCGGGTAAATCCTCTATTTTCAATTTTCAGTTGTACCTTATCTAATGAGGAATTGTTACTTTTTGCTTTTTCATAGAAATATTATTATTAAATAATAGTTGCACCTTATCTAATGAGGAATTGTTACTCAGCTGCGTATCATGCAATGCTGGAAATTAATTCATGTTGCACCTTATCTAATGAGGAATTAATAAGTTATTTATTTAAAGAATTAGTGATAATTGTTTTATTTAAAATAATGTAGTAAGATAAAAGAGCGTATATACGCTCTTTTGTTGTGGAGGATGGAAATGGAGTTAAAAGTAGTAATATTTGATATGGATGGGTTGATGTTTGATACTGAACCGATTGGGGCAAAGTGTTTTAAAACAGCGGCTAAAAAGTATGGTTATATAGTTGATGATGAATTTCAGATGGGATTGATAGGGATGAATGTTCATGATCATGTTCTTAAAGTTAGGGCTAAGTTTGGTGATGATTATCCAGTATTTGAGATAAGAGATTTAGCAAAGAAGTTAAAAATGGAGTATTTTTATGAATATGGCTTACCAATCAAAAAGGGTTTGAAAGAGCTGGTAGCTTATTTAAAAGAAATGGGAATCAAAATTGCGGTGGCTTCGTCATCGTCAATTGATTTGATCAATGAGTATTTAGAGTTATCAAAGATGGAAAATGAGTTTGATTTTGTGATTGGCGGTGATGCGGTGCTTCATGGTAAACCTAACCCAGAATTGTTTTTAAGAGTATTAAAACATTTTAATATTAGTAATGATGAGGCATTAGTATTAGAGGATTCTTGTAATGGTATTATGGCTAGCCATAATGCTGGAATACCAGTTATTTGTGTACCGGATCTCGTTGTTAATGGACCAGAAATTTTAGCCCTTACATATAAAACTTTACCGTCTTTATTTGAAGTTAAAGATGAGATTGCAAGTATTTTAGGAGATAATAAATGATAGGAACGATTGTAAATACAGCTGCGGTTATTATTGGCGCAAGTATTGGCTTATTGATAAAAAAGGGGATTCCTAAACGAGTTGGCGATGCGTTGATGAAAGCATTAGGATTATGTACGCTTTTTATTGGGATTAGTGGTGCTTTTAAAGGTGAAGATACGCTAGTGATGATTATTTCCATGGTTTTAGGAACTTTGATCGGTGAGGCTGTTGATATTGATAAACATGTTAATAGTGGGGTTAGAAAGATTGAAAACCGGTTTACAAAGAAAAATAGTGAGAATAGTATTTCTCAGGGCTTTATTACAGCTAGTTTATTGTTTTGTATTGGTTCAATGACGATCGTAGGGGCCATGAATGCCGGTCTTTTAGGTGATAATACAATGTTATTTACTAAATCGACTTTAGATTTTTGTTCATCGATCATTTTTGCTTCGACTTTAGGAATCGGGGTATTGTTGTCAGCGGGATTTGTTTTAGTCTATCAAGGGGGATTGACGCTTTTAGCGATAGCTGCTGCGCCCCTGTTAAGTACGACTGTAATTAATGAGATGACTTGTGTGGGATCTTTAGTTATTATTGCGACAGGACTTAATTTATTAGGGATTACGAAATTGAAATTGATGAATTATTTACCGGCGATGTTTTTACCGATCATTTTATGTTTGTTTATGTAATTTGTTAAAGAAATGTTATTTTTAGGATAACATTTTTTTCTTTGTTTTAAGATTAAGTTAAAATAATTAAGTGTTAGTAAAGTCTATTGTTTGCTGGATTTTTGAGTGCTAAGATGTGCCTGTAAAAATTTTACAAGGAGAAATGGAAATGAAAAAACAAAAGAATAAAGCATTAAAAGTTTCAATGGCAACTTTAGCATTATTAATGGGTACCGGTTATGTAGCTAACAGCTATCAAGTATTACCTACATATGCTGATACTGTAAAAACAACTGAAGCAGTTAATTTGATCAATGCTTCAACAACATGGAAATATTTAGATAACAACGTTGATCCTGGTAGCACTACAGATCGCACTGCCTGGACTAAAGCTGATTATCAAGATGCTGACTGGAAAAGTGCAGCTGGTAAATTTGGTGCTAAAAATGGTCAATTAGCTAGTTTAGGTGGTAACTTTACACCAACCGTATTATTAAATCAATATATTGAAGGAACTAATGACGATATTCCAGCATTCTTTTTTAGAACAACAGTAAATATTGATAGTTTAGATAATCTATCTTCAATTACTGGTAATCTTTATTACGATGATGCAGCTATCGTTTATATCAATGGGGTAAAAGTAGCCGCATTTGATGAACCAGCTGGTGGTTTTGATTCAAATATGTCTTATGGTGGTTCTAACGCTAGCACACCAAAAACTGGTGAAATCAATCTAACTAAAGAACAATTAACAGATGTTTTAAAAACTGGTGAAAATGTTATTGCTGTAGAACTTCATCAGGGAAGAGCCAGCAGTTCTGATATGTATTTAGAATTTGCTAATTTACAAATGAATTATGGGGAACCGGAAGTAGAAGTTGAACAAAAAGCTCTTAACTTAACAGTTGGTGAAAACGAATCAGAAATGAATCTTACCTGGTATGCAAATACTAGTGAAGCTGGAGTGGTTCAATTAGCTAAAGCTGGAGCGATGATCAATGGTGAATTCCCAAGTGAGTTTGTTTCAATCAATGCTACTAGTGATCAATCAAATGATAATGGTTTCTACTACAATCAGGCAACTATAACAAATCTAGAAGAAAATACTAAATATGTATATCGTATCGTAAATGGTGATAAAGTAAGTCAAACTTATGATTTTACAACAAAGGATTTTGATGGAAGTTATAACTTTGTCTTTGCCGGAGATCCTCAAATTGGTGCTAGTGGAAATGAAGCAAGTGATACTGAAGGATGGGGTAAAACATTAGAAGATTCTGTTGATAAATTCAATCCAAACTTCATTTTATCAGCTGGTGACCAGGTAAATACAGCTAGCAGCGAGTCTCAATATAGTGGTTATTTAGAACATGAAGAACTTACCAATGTTCCTCAGGCAACAACTATTGGTAACCATGATTCAAGTTCAAATGCTTACTCACAACATTTCAATTTACCAAATGTTAGTGATAAAGGTGCCACTACTGCTGGAAGTGATTATTGGTATGTTTACAATAATACTTTATTCATGGATATTAATACCAATAATATGTCAACAGCTCAACATAAAGCATTTATGGAAGAAGCAATCAATGCTAATCCAAATGTTCGTTGGAAAATCGTGGTCTTCCACCATTCAGTATATTCAGTAGCTAGTCATGCGGTTGAAAGTGATATTTTACAACGTCGTGAAGAATTAACACCAGTATTTGATGATTTAGGAATTGATGTTGTTTTAATGGGACATGACCATGTTTATGTTCGCAGTAATATCATGAAAGGAATGCAGGTAGTTACTGATACAAGTAACCTTGATAGTGTAACTGATCCTGATGGTATCTTATATGTAACCGCAAATTCAGCTTCAGGAAGTAAGTATTATAATATTAAAACTAATATTAGTACAGAATTCGTGGCTAAGATGGATCAATCTAAACAACGTTCGATTTCAAATATTGAAGTAAGTGATGATCAATTTAAAGTAACAACTTATTTATATGATGCTAATAGTGATAATTGGGCAACATTAGATACTTTTACAATTAATAAAACTGTTGCAGCAGCAGCTGATAAAGCGTTCTTGAAAATTGCTATTGAAGAAGCTGATAAGATCAGTCAAACTGATATCGATGCTTTAGTTCCCGTAGTAGCAAATGAATTTATGGCAGCTCTTGCTAATGCTAAAGATGTTTATAATGATCCTAATGCTACTCAAGAACAAGTCGATGATGCCGGAACACGTTTGGCTTACATCATGCATTTCTTAGATTTCAAAAAAGGTGATAAAGAAGCTTTACAAAAAATAGTAACAACGATCGAGGGACTAGATGAAACTAAATATACGCCAACTACTTGGCAGACAATGTTACCAGCTTACGAAAAAGCAAAAGAAGTGTTAGCTGATGAAAATGCAATGCAGGATGAAATTACAAAAACGCAAGAAGCTTTAGTAAGAGCATACATTGATTTAAGATTGATCCCTAATAAAGATCTTTTGAATGATTTAATTAAACAAGCTGAAGGTTTAAAACGCGAAAATTATAGTGAAGCAAGCTGGAACCTATTACAAAATACCATAAATTCAGCACGTGAAGTTTTAGAAAATGAAAATGCAACTGAAGAACAAGTTACTGATGCTCAAACAACATTAAGTAAAGTTCTTGAAAGTATGGTAATGAATGAAACTAATAAAGTTGAAAACACAACGACAAAACCAGCAACAAGTACATCTGTTAAAAAAGGTGATAAAGTAGCTACTGGTGATAATAATGATCTATTAGCTTATGGAACATTGTTATTTACGGCTTTAGGATGTTCAGTAATTATATTTAAATCAAGAAAAAATAATCAAGAGAATTAGACAGATATAGTGGTAATGATATTACCACTATATTTTTAGAGGTAATACATGGAAAAGTTTATTAAGGAATTGAAAGAAAATAAAATTGTAATAATAGTTATTTTATTGACGATGATAGTCTCATTATTATTTAATAATTATTTAAAAAAAGATTATTCAAGAGTTAATAATGATACTACTGATTTTGTTAAGGGAGAAGTTGTTGAAGTGACCAGCAGTAGTATTGAATACGATGAAGAGTTAAAAATTAATCTTGGTAAGCAGGTTGTTAAAGTTGAAATCTTAGCAGGAAAGAACAAAGGAAAGACGGTGACGATGGATAACTATTTAACGGCTGCTCACAACATTGAAGTTAAAGTGGGAACTAAAGTTATTATTTCGGCTGATGAACCAGATGGAATTGATGCGTATTATACGGTTTATAATTTTGATCGTAGTTTAGGAATGATCATATTTACATTGATCTTATTTATGGCCGTTATTACGATAGGTAAAGGAAAAGGGGTAAAATCAATTATTGGTTTAGCTTATACTTTATATTTAGTTATCTTCTTTTTATTACCAACGGTATTTTCTGGTTATCCGCCCGTATTTATGAGTGTGATTTGTGTGATTCTTTCAACGATCGTAACTTTAATGTTGTTGAATGGTAGATCTAAAAAAACTTATGGAGCAATAATTTCAACGATCTTAGGCGTTGTTTTAAGTGCAGGATGTTTTTATTTGATGTCGCTTATTTTAAGTATTAATGGTTTTAGTAGTGATGAAGCTGAGAGTTTGGTCTTGATTACAAGAGCGACTAATTTACAGATCAAAGAAATATTATTTGCGGGAATTTTAATTTCTTCATTAGGAGCAATCATGGATGTTGGGATGTCAATTGTTTCATCGTTATACGAGGTATATCATCATCAGCCTAATTTAACGCGAAAAGAGTTGTTTAATTCGGGAATTGAAATTGGTAAGGATATGATCGGAACAATGACTAATACATTGATTTTGGCTTTTACGGGAAGTGCTTTTATATCGTTATTAGTGTTATTTTCATATAATGTCGATGCTTTACAGCTATTGAATTCTAATTATATTGCAATTGAATTTGCTCAAGGAATTGCGGGGACTTTAGGAATCGTTTTAACAGTACCGATTGCTTCCTTTATTGCAACGATGATCTTGATTAAAAATAATGAGGATGAAGAGTTACTGATTGATTAAGTATAGAATTTTTTATTCCTATTAATAATCTTTTCATCTTTCTCAATATAAAAATTATCTCAAATAAATTAATTAATTGCTTATTTTTGTAAAAAAAAGTTACAAATTTACTACCTTATTTAAAGATATGTCTCATGATAAAATTGATATATCAGGAAGATCAGATTAAAAATATAAAGGAGGATACGATGAAAAAATTTAAAAAACTAGCAATTATTGCTTTAGTCGTGACAATGATTACTAGCTATATTCCGGTTATGGCAAAGGAAAGTACAGATGACGAAGATTACACTCAATATGTTGATCCTTTTGTGGGAACTGATGTCGACTATGGACAACAATTTCCTGGTAGTGTTGTTCCTTATGGGTTAGTAAAACTTAGTCCGGATACTTATCCCCATACTAATGATGATCATGCGGGATATGACTATAGTAAAAACAGAATTGCCGGATTTTCACATACTCGAGTTGAAGGCGTAGGTGGACAAGGTGCTGGTGGTGATGTTTTAATTACACCGACTTATGTAAATTATACAAGACGTCCTGAAGCGAGCAGTAAAGCAATGTTGTACTCACATGATCAAGAAAGTGCAACACCAGGATATTATGAAGTAGAATTAACACCTAAAACAGGTAGTGATGAAAACGCTGTTGATAATGAAAGCTTAGGAAAAATTAAAGCAGAAATGACAAGTGCAATTAGAACGGGCTTTCATCAATACACTTTTCCTGAAGATGGCAGTGTATCACTATTAGTCGATTTGAACTATACATATCACGGCACAGATATTCGTAATGCAGTGATGGAAATTGATGATTCTAATGATGATTTTACTGCAATAAGTGGTCGTTTTAGTGGAAAAAATGTTAGTGGTCATGGAAAATATACACTATATTTTTATTTAGAAACGCAACAAAAAGTAAGTTCATTTAAAACATGGAATGGTAGTCGGCTTTATGATAAAGATAGTCAAACTGGAAATGATCTAGGTGTCATTTTGAATTTTGATGCTAAAAGTAACGAACCAGTTAGAATCAAAGTTAGTCTTTCAACTGTAAGCAGTGAACAGGCTAAAATTGATATGCATAATGAGATACCAGATTGGGATTTTGATCAAGTTAAAGCTGATGCTAAAGATGCTTGGAATGATGTATTAGGAAAAATCAAAATCGAAAACTCAGCTCAAAGTGATCCTGATGGTTCATTGAAAAAATTATTTTATACCCATTTATATCGGATGTTTATGACACCAGTAAATGCGACAAGTACAAGTAATACTTATCGGGCTACTGATGGTAAAGTTTATGAGGCTAATGATTATGTCCATTATGATTCATGGACATTATGGGATGATTTTAGAAAATATCCAATGATCGGTCTAGTAGTACCAGATGTTTATAAAGACATTATTCGTTCTTTAGCTGATACTATGACTACAGGAATCGGAACTTGGGGAATCGATAGTCAAACAGTCCCAACAGTAAGAACGGAACATGCGGTAGCTTTATTAGCTGATGGGGCAGCTAAGGGATACATTGATTATGAAAATTTATTACCAGCTTATCAAAAAGCCAAAGAAATTGCTGATGCAACAGTTAACAGCGAAGTTGAGGCTTTAGGATATGTACCTGGTAGAGTAGATAAAACAGTTGAATTTTCTTATGATGATTGGGCTATTGCTTTATTGGCAAAACAATTAGGTAAAGAAGATGATTATCAAAAGTATTTAAAAAGATCATTTAATTATTTAAATTTATATCGTGAAAACGCTGTTGGTGATATGGGTATTTTATGGCCTAAAGATGCAAATGGCAATTGGATGAGCGCTGATCCTGAACGTTATGGTGATAATGGTTTGTATCAAGGAACTTTATGGCAATATACCTGGTGGGATTCTAATGATGTAAATGGTTTGATGAATGCGATGGGTGGTAAAGAAAATGCTTTAACAGCTCTATCATATTTATTTGGGGAACAAGATCCAAATAATGGTAAAGCTATGTTACATACTAATACGAATGAAATTGATTTACATACCCCTTATTTATTTAACTATGCTGGTAAACCTAGTAAAACCCAATATTGGATCAGACAAATATATACTAAGGAAACATGGAATCGTTATAGTGGTACGGGCGAATATAATCCACCACGTTTTGAAAAAGTATATAAATTAGATCCTCAAGGATTAATGGAAACAATGGATGATGATGCAGGTACTATGGCATCAATGTTTGTCGGGGCAGCAATGGGCTTATTCCCATTAACGCCAGGTGATACAACATATCAAATTGGAACACCTTTCTTTGAAAAAATGACTCTTGATGTTGGAAATGGTAAAACATTTACGATAGAAGCTAATAATGTATCTAGTGATAATTTTTATATTCAATCAGCAACTTTAAATGGTCAAGAATTTAATCAAACATGGTTAGATTATTCACAGATCATTAGAGGGGGAACATTAAGTTTTAATATGTCCAATACACCATCATCATGGGGTGAAGACAGTGCTGCTGCATTTTCAAGCAGTGATTATGTAGATACATCTATTTATAGTGATGATAATATTAGTTTTTCTACGAAGACATTTAATGAAAGTGAAGCTAATGATGGAACGATCAGTGATGTAATAAATGTTAATGTTAAAAATACAACTTTTAATTCAATTGATGAAACAATGATCACTGCCCAAAATATTCCTAGTGGTTTAACGTTGAAAACTGAGCTGGTAGATGAACATAATTTAACATTATCATTAGAAGGTAAAGCAGATAAACATGATATATTAGCTAGTATTGATAATTTACAAGTAACATTTAGTGATCAGTTATTTGCTGAAGCAATCGATAGTAATAATAAAACTGTTAATTTAAGAGTTAATTTTGAAGATCCAATGTTGACATATAGCCAAAGTTCTTTACCAGAAAATGAAGCTAATGATGGAAGTATCAATGGTGAAGTGGCGATTGAACTAACTGGAGATATGTTTACTGGGGATAATGGAGAAGATTTTGTAAACAGTAAAAAAGTTGTTTTTGCTAATGTTCCTGAAGGTTTAACACCTCAAGTAATTAAAGTTAGCGATACTAAAGTAAAATTATCATTTACTGGTAAGGCATTAAGCCATGATCAAAAAGTTAGTGATATTAAAATAAGTTTCCAGGATAATGCTTTTGTAAGTGGAAATGCTAATATGATAACAAATAGTTCATATGGTGGTTTACAAGCTTTAGTACTTGATTTTATAACTGACTGGAAATTAAAATTAGCTAATTTGATTGACCAGGCTAATGGATATCATGAAGATGATTATACAAAGACAAGTTATCAAAAATTAAAGACTGAAATAACTAATGCTGCTAGTTTATTAGAAACTGGTGATAATCAAGAATTACAAACAGCATATTTGAATTTAAGTAATGCAATCTATGATTTAAAAACTTCACAAGATGGTTTTAATCAATTAGAAGGCGAATCAAGTGATCTTAATTCTGGTAATGGATTGAAAAATGAAAGTATGAATCTAGGGGGAACTTATGATAATGCCTGGATAGCATATGAAAAACTAGACTTTACAAAACAGGATGTAAGTAGTTTTACAATTCGTTATGTCAATAATAGTACTCGTTGTGCAAGTGATGCTCGAATTGAAATCCATACAGATAGTTATGATGGTCCACTAGTACAGACGATCGATCTACCAGCAACTGGTTCTAGCTGGAATGATTATCAAGAAATAACAACAATGATCGAAGATGCTAGTAAATTAAATGGGGAAATTCATGATGTATATTTTGTATTGAAAGGAACGACATCTTCAAGTAACCCATATATTATTAATTTAGATTATGTAAGATTTAATAGTGAATTGATTTTAAATGCTAATGAACGAATCGAAGCTGAAGAATTTAATGATAAATCTTCAGGAATCGTTAATGACGGTTCGAATATTGGTGGTGTTACTAATAATTCTTGGACAGCATATAAAAATATTAAATTTGATGGTAGTGAAAATACTTTTGAAATCAGATATGCTGGTCAAATAAAAGATACATTTAAAGATGCTAAAGTTAATGTTTATCTTGATAGCATGGATAGTACCCCAGTTACAACAATTACTGTTCCTCCAACGGGAACAAACTGGAGTCGTTATGTAACTAATTCAATTAAGTTAGATAGTAGTATTGAAGGAATTCATACAGTTTATTTGCAATTTGTTGGTAGTGAAGCTAATAAAACATATGTTGCCAATGTTGATTATTTTAGATTTGTAAAAGCTTTAGAATTAAATGTTGTCAGTGAAGGTAATGGTTTTGTTAGTGTTCCGGCACCTGTTGCTAATGGTGATGTAACTCTTACTTTTACACCAGATGATGGTTACATGGTTAAACAAGTTTTAGTCGATGGTCAAGAAGTTGACTATGATCTTAATTCAAATCAATATACATTAAAAAATGTTATTCAAAATCATGATGTTAAAGTAATTTTCGCTCTTAAAACTAGTGATAAAACATACGGAATTTATCAATTTGAAGACTATGATCAATGGAGTGGCGGAAATTTAAAAGTTGAAACAAGTAAAGATAGTAATGGTGATAGTTTAACTAATATCGGCGGAACTTATGATGGCGCTTGGATAAAATACAGTGATATGGAATTTGATGGTCAAGGCTTAAATTCAATCGATGTTAGATATGTAAATAATTCTAGTCGCTGTGGAAGTAACGCGCGTTTAGAAATATATTTAGATGAGATCAAAGATAATCCGGCGGCTACTGTTTTACTTCCAGTAACAGGAAGTGATTGGAGTGTTTATAATACTACTACTGCTATTTTAGATGGTTCAATTACTGGTAGACATGATGTTTATGTAGTAATGAAAGCAGATGTAAGCAGCAGTTATCCATATGTAGGTAATTTTGACTGGATTCGTTTTAATGAGGCGCCTAAATCAAGTTATGGACAACTAGAAGCTGAAAATAAGACAGAGATGTCAAGTGGTTTACAAATCGAAACATCTAAAGATTTAGAAAATAATTCGTTAATAAACATTGCTCATACTTTCCCAGGGGACTGGTTAAAATATAGTAATTTAAATTTTGATGGTAAAGGATTAAGCGAAATTTCAGTTCGTTATGCTAATAACACTAGTCGCTGCAATAGTGATGCTCGGTTAGATTTCTATTTGGATAGTCCAGAAGGAACTCCTTTTGCATCAATAAATTTACCAGGACGTCAAAGCAGCTGGTCAGATTATCAAGTTGCTACAGTTACATTAGATCAAGTAATTAGTGGTAACCATGATTTATATGTAGTGATGGCAGGTAGTGATAGTAGTAAATATATTGCTAATATAGACTGGTTTAGTTTTAAAGAATTAGATTATGATAAAACAAGCTTAGAGGCATTGTATCAAGAAAGTTTAGTGATTCTAGATAATCAGAATATGTATACTGAATCATCATTTAATAGCTTTAAAGAAGTTATGGATAGTACAAAAATTATTCTTGATAGTAATGTTGTGACTCAAGAAGTAATTGATAACCAAATAACTTTATTACAAAATGCAATTGATCAATTAGAAATAGCAGTTGAAAGTGATAAAACAGCATTACAAATGGCTGTAGATACAGCTAATACATTAAAAGCTCAAGGAGCTTTAGACAATGTCGTACCAGCGGTAGTAACAGAATTTGAAAGCGCATTAGCAGAGGCTGAAAGTATTTTAGCTGATACAAATGCAGATCAAACAACAATTGATACTTCATTCTATCGTTTAGCTAATGCGATTCATATGTTGGAATTTGTAAAAGGTGATAAGACTGCTTTAGAAGCCTTGATCAATGAAGCAAATAATTATGTAGAAGAAAACTACACACCAGATTCATGGGCAGGATTCAAAGAAGCCTTAGATGCAGCAATTGAAGTCATGAATGATGAAAATGCTTTAGAAGCTGATGTAGTAGAAGCGTTAAATAACTTAAAAGATGCCATGACAAGCTTAGTAATCAAAGTAGATAAAACAAAATTACAAGAAGCATATGACAAAGTAAATGGCTTAGATAAGAGTCTATATACAGAAGGAAGTGTTGCCAACTTAGCAGAGCCAATGGCAAATGCTAAAGCCGTATTAGAAGATCCAAATGCAACACAAACAGAAGTAGATAGTGCTTATAAAGCTTTAATTGAAGCATACTTAGACTTAAGATTAATTCCAAATAAGGATCTATTACAAGGATTGATCAATAAGGCAAATAGCTTAAATGCTGCAAATTACAGTGCAAAAACATGGTCAGTGATGGCAGAAGCATTGGAAAAAGCAAATGCCGTATTAGATGATCCAGAAGCAACACAGGCAGAAGTGGATAATGCTAAAGAAGCTTTAACAAAAGCAATGGCTGGATTAGAAGTAAATGAAGCAAGCAATCCAGTAAAAGCCGGTGATACAACAGCAAGTGTAGCTACTGGTGATGAAATAAATATTAGGATTTTTGCAATAGGATTATTATTATCAGCTGTAATAATTTTAAGAAAGAAAAAAGAATTAAGCTAATTTTTATTGGTATGCAATAATTTGTTAATAAAAAAGAGATCATGAACCTATTTGGTTCTTACTCGATAATGGGTAATTAAAAAAGAAAAGATTTCAAAAAATGATCATATTTAATAATCATTTAAGAAATCTCTTTTTTAATGTTTACCCTAAAGTAAGAAAGAACGGGTCTCTAAATTTCCGTGGGGTTTTAAAAAATGAGACTCTAAAATAAAGTGGGGTTTTGGTGACCCCACTTCTGTTTATAGTTGAAAAAGTATCATTCAATACCGTGGGGTCAAGAATGATACTTTTAATATGCCGAAACAACCATTTTATTTAATTATTATCTGTTTTTTAAAGTTTTTGTGACAGTCTTTACATATAAATCTTCTACATCTGTAATTGATGACGGTTTTATTAGTGTTGAAAATAGAATGAGTAATTTTCTTTGATTTATAGGTTTTAACATTAGCATTCAAACTACTGCAACAGGGGCAGGATTTAATCTTTTTAGTTAAAGTAACATTAATGTTTATAATATCGCGAGATCTAACAATATTGATATCTTGAATATTGTCAGGTTGTAAACCCAATAAATTTATAGTATCATAATCCATGAGATAACACTCTCCTTTCAAATATGGTTGTATCTGCAAAAACAATCATATCATGAAAGGATTTTTTCATACTATAAGAGTACCCCACGAAAGTTTAAAGTACAAAAAAAGCCGACCCCATGAAACTTTATACCTAGGGGTCGACCCCACACTAATTTAGATATCGGAAAGAACCCTATTTAATGGTTGATGATCTTTTTCTATTTATTAATATTCTAAACTTGTTTTTAGTCCAATTAAGTCTATAAAAAACTAGTCAAGTATTTCATGATACAATAATCAATTAGGAGGAGAAGGAATATGAGGGAATTAAAAGAATTGTCAAATAGCTTAAATGATACTGTAGAAAAATTAAGAGAGGATAAAGATATTTTAAAAGCTGTAAAAAGACTGCAACAAATAAAAAATAAGTAAAACAAAATAATTAAAGAAAATGTTTAAGGGTATCGATAAAATTAGATACCCTTAAACATTGGTAAGATCTATGTAATTAAAAGTATATTAAGACAGTATTTGAAATTTAATTAATAACAAGAGTTTATTCAATACAATTATTTAATTAAAAATGAATTTTACTATGTATATTAATTACAAAAATAAATTCTATAAAAAAACAAATATATCATGTTTTTTTATTGTTGATGATAGAAGGTATTACATTTAAGAGTCAATGATCTCTTAAAAAATGAGTAAACAGCTGGATATATAATTGATTAGAAATGGATGATGGGGCGTGATATGATACACCGATTACTAGAAAACGTTTTCTACTATTGAGATAAAGGAAGTACTTTTTATAAATACTTCCTTTATCCTCTAAAATAATCTACACATTTTTGTCGACAAATCCATATATATTATCTACTAGTTGCTTTAATTGTTCAAAATCATCTTCTGGGAGTGTAAAATAAAGTGTGTAAGTAAGTAATATGTGTTATATTACTGCTACACACTTTTCTTATTATCAAAATTAAAAATATGGAGGTTAATGAAATATGGCAAGAATAAAAAGAGATCCAAAAACAGTAGCTTTGGCTCAACAAATTATTGATACTTATAATCCACAATCAGCACAGGATATGGATGAAGCTTTAAAAGATATTTTTGGACCATTATTTGAATCAATGCTTCAGGGAGAAATGAACAACCATCTTGGTTATGCATCTAACAGTAAAGAAGAAAAAAAGACATTAAACAGAAGAAATGGTTATTCTCCTAAAAAAATAAAAACATCAAGAGGAGAATTAGATATTAATATACCTAGAGACAGGGAGGCATCTTTTGAACCGCAAATTATTCCTAAGAGAACGAGAGATGTTTCGGACATTGAAAATAAAGTCATCTCAATGTATGCAAAAGGAATGTCTCAAAGAGATATATCAACCACAATTGAAGATATCTATGGATTTTCGGTTTCTCATGAAATGATTTCCGATATAACCGATGCTATCATTCCTGAACTGGAAAACTGGCAAAACCGACCACTATCTCAATGTTATGCATTCTTGTTTGTTGACTGTTTATATGTGACAGTAAGAAATGATTATGAGGTAAAGGAATATGCTGTATATGCTGTTTTAGGCTATGACATCAATGGAAACAAGGAAATACTGGGGTTATGGTTAAACGAGACAGAAAGCAAGCATAAATGGATGCAGATTTTTGATGAAATCAAAGCGAGAGGTGTGGAAGATGTTTTCTTTATATCTATGGATGGTGTTAGTGGACTTGAAGATGGTGCGAAAGCAATATTTCCCAATGTTGTGGTACAAAGATGTATTGTCCACCTTATAAGGAATTCTATTAAATATGTCCCAAGCAAGGATTATAAGCGATTTACACAATCATTGAAAAAAGTTTATGGAGCTCCTAGTTTAAAGGCGGCCAAAAACGCATTTGAAACATTCAAGAATGAGTGGAAACAATATCCGGGAGCAGTTGATGTATGGGAAAGGAACATTCATCATGTAGAACAGCTGTTTGATTATGGATCAGCCATCAGAAAAGTTATGTATACAACCAATGCAATTGAAAGTGTCAATTCAAGTTTTAGAAAGGTCATAAAAAAAGGAGCATTTCCAAATGAGACAGCGGTATTAAAAGTGTTATATTTAAGAGTTCTTGAATTATCGAAAAAATGGTCAGGTGGGCGTGTATCAAATTGGGCAATGGTTATGAATCAATTAATGATGGATGATAGATTTTCAACAAGAATCCAAAAATATTTAGAAAAATAAAATGACCTATATATACTCGATATAAGTCATTTCTATAGTTCTTTGACAATTTAATAAAATTACTTACACAAATTTCTTGACATTCCCGACAATTTAATAAAATTACTTACACAAATTTCTTGACATTCCCTCTTCTTTAAATATATATTCGTATATTAATTTAATTTGTTTTTCATTCAAGCCTTCTATCCATTTACTACAATCCTTTTGATATCTTCCCTTGAGTAATTCAACAAGCATTTCTTTTTTTCCAATCTCAACACCCTGTTCAATACCTTGCTCGATACCCTGTTTGATTCCTTCTTCAATCCTTTTGGCTGTCTTTTCTTCGCGTTCCATCTCTAAGGATTCAGTTCTAAGCTTCGCTAACGCTAACTGGTTCGCTAATGACCATATCGGCTCATTACTTCTAAACTTGTCATACATCTTTATCACCATCTCCACTATATCTTCTTCTCTTTCCTTCATTATAGCAGTGTATTCATTTTTTATAAACAAATAACATAATCTTTCTAAATCATTTAATTCTGCGATTCCTTTTTCCTTGATGATCTTATCGATATGTCTCATCTTGATAAAATAGCGGTAATTAAGATTTTCTTTTTCCAGCTCTCCCTGATCATCTCGAAACGCATAATCTTTGATCAAACAATCATCATCTTCATTGATAAAGATGATTTGATATACCGGTCTTAGCTGATGATATTTTTCACCAGTATCGATCTGTTCTACTAACAGTCTGTCACCATAGAACTGAAAGCGGGTACTTTCGCTATTACTATTGCCAGCCATTTGCATCTCGATATCAATGACTCTGCCTTTTTCATCAACAGCACAGATATCAAGGATAATATTTTTAGCGAGGACCGTATTTTGATTGATTTCAGGATTTTTAACGATCATTTGTTGGCAGTCAAGATGAGTGACAGATTTAACGATAAACTTCCTCAGTTTTATAGATTCTAAAGTATCTCTGGAAAGCAGGTATTTAAAGAACAGGTCATTATTAAAGCGAACATTATTGTTATTATCGATAACAGTTTTTTCATGAATCATATTTTTTCCTCCTCATTATCTTTTACAATCTAAAAAGGAGAATTGCTTTTATAAATTGAAAAATATTCAAATAAAAATATAAACAGACAAAACTGCTTAATGTTTTGTCCATTTATTTTTTATCACTAATATTTACCAGCTTCTATCCTTTGTTTAAATACTTCAAAATCATCTTCTTCAAATATATATTCATATATTAATTCTATTTGCTTTTCACTCAAGCCTTCTATCCATTTTGAATAATCTTTTTGGTAACGCTTTTCTAACATTTTTATACAGCGATTACGTTTTTCTCTTTCAATACCTTGCTCGATGCCTTTTTTGATTCCTTCTTCGATTCTTTTGGCTGTCTTTTCTTCGCGCTCCATCTCTAAGGATTCTGTTCTAAGCTTCGCTAACGCTAACTGATTCGCTAATGACCATATCGGCTCATTACTTCTAAACTTGTCATACATCTTTATCACCATCTCCACTATATCTTCTTCTCTTTCCTTCATTATAGCAGTGTATTCATTTTTTATAAACAAATAACATAATCTTTCTAGATCATTTAATCCTTCAATTCCTTTTTCTTTGATGATTTTATCGATATGTTTCATCTTGATAAAATAGCGGTAATTAAGATTTTCTTTTTCCAGCTCTCCCTGATCATCTCGAAACGCATAATCTTTGATCAAACAATCATCATCTTCATTGATAAAGATGATTTGATATACCGGTCTTAGCTGATGATATTTTTCACCGGTATCGACCTGTTCTACTAACAGTCTGGCCCCATAGAACTGAAAGCGGGTACTCTCGCTATTACTATTGCCAGCCATTTGCATCTCGATATCAATGACTCTGCCTTTTTCATCAACAGCACAGATATCAAGGATAATATTTTTAGCGAGGACCGTATTTTGATTGATTTCGGGATTTTTAACGATCATCTGTTGACAGTCAAGATGGGTGACAGATTTAACGATAAACTTTCTCAGTTTTATAGATTCTAAAGTATCTCTGGAAAGCAGGTATTAAAAAAACAGGTCATTACTAAAGCGAACATTATTATTATCGATAATAGTTTTTTCATGAATCATATTTTTTCCTCCTCATTATCTTTTACAAGATAATTAGAGAAATTACTTCTTTTTTATAGAAATATTTTATGGCAAAAAATTACAGAGATGTTTTTTGCTGTCAGCAATAATTATTTATGATAGAATTATTTAAATGATAACATTTTCATTTAGTTTAAAGGAGGAAAGAATAGTGTCTAAATATGTTATGGCTTTAGATCAAGGTACAACGAGTTCACGGTGTATAATTTTTGATCATCAAGGAAGGGTTGTTGCTAAAGCGCAAAAAGAATTTCAACAAATATTTCCTAAACCAGGATGGGTAGAGCATAACCCATTAGAAATATGGTCATCACAGTTATCAGTGATGATTGAAGCTCAGGCGTTAAGTCATACAAAGGCAACAGATTTTGTAGGAATTGGAATAACTAATCAACGAGAAACTACCATTGTTTGGAATAAAGAAACAGGGGAACCGATTTATAATGCAATTGTGTGGCAATGTCGCAGGACTGCTGAAATGATTGATAAATTAAAAGAAGATGGCTTAGAAAAGAAAGTTATTGAAACAACGGGATTAATACCTGACGCATATTTTTCGGCTTCTAAAATTGCCTGGATATTAGAAAATGTTGCTGGTGCAAGACAATTGGCGAATGAAGATAAATTGTTATTTGGAACAGTCGATACTTGGCTGATTTATAATTTAACAGATGGTAAAGTACATGTTACTGATTATACAAATGCCTCAAGAACGATGTTGTTTGATATTAAAAATTTATGTTGGGATGAAGAATTATTGGCATATTTTAAAATACCTAAAAGTATGTTACCGGAGGTTAAACCATCTAGCTGTATTTATGGTTACAGCAAAGAAGGAATTTTAGGTGGAAGTATTCCTGTTTGTGGAGCAGCTGGAGACCAGCAGGCGGCATTATTTGGTCAATGTTGTTTTGAAGCTGGAGAAGCCAAAAATACGTATGGTACAGGTTGTTTTTTATTGATGAATACAGGTAATAAAATATATCAATCAAAAAAAGGCTTGATTACGACTATTACTGCTAGTGATAATAATGAGGTGAATTATGCTTTAGAAGGAAGTGTATTTGTTGGTGGAGCAGTAATGCAATGGTTGCGAGATGGTTTAAGAATGATTAAAAGTGCACCTAAATCAAGTGATTATGCGACAAAAATAGATGATACAAATGGTGTATATTTAGTTCCGGCTTTTACCGGATTAGGAGCTCCTTATTGGGATCCATATGCTAAAGGAACGATCGTTGGCTTGACAAGAGGAACTGGCAAAGAACATTTCATTAGAGCGGCATTAGAATCAATTGCCTATCAAACTAATGATGTTATTCAGGCGATGCTGGAAGATACAAAAATTGATTTAAAATGTTTAAAGGTAGATGGTGGTGCTAGCGCTAATGATTTTTTAATGCAGTTTCAAAGTGATATTTCTAATTGTTTAGTGCATCGTCCCCAAATAATTGAAACTACTGCTTTAGGTGCAGCGTACTTGGCAGGATTAGCAGTAGGTTTTTGGAAAAGTAAGGATGAAATAAAAAATAACTGGCTGCTTGATCAAGAATTTACACCAGTTATTAAAGATGATCAAAGAAAAAAATTATTAGATGGCTGGGCAAAAGCGGTACGTTTTACATTGATGTGGAAAGATGTTTAATGAATATCAAAAATAGCTAATTTGAGATAATTCAAATTAGCTATTTAAATACATAATTAATCTTCAGTAATAAACATTTTATAAATTGCACGAATAGCATTATTAAAATGAACATTTTTAACACCGACAATGATGTTTAATTCAGAAGATCCCTGGTCGATCATCTTGATGTTAATATTTTCATTTGCTAGAGCAGTAAAGACTTTTGCAGCAGTACCACGACCATCTCTCATTCCTCTACCAACGATAGCAATTAAAGCTAGATCAGATTCCAATTCGATTGAATCAGGATGCACAGCTCGGTGAATTCCTGATAAAATTTCTTGTTCTTTATCAATAAATGATTCAGTTTCAACAACGATTGTCATTGTATCAATACCTGAAGGTGTATGTTCAAAAGATAAATTATTATCCTCTAATACTTGTAAAACGCGACGACCAAAACCAATTTCACTATTCATCATATCTTTTTCAATCATAATAGTTGCGAACCCTTTTTTTCCGGCGATACCAGTAATAACATGGTCCGGTTTATGACAAGTTGTTTCGACGATCAAAGTCCCTTCATCTTCAGGGCGATTTGTATTTTTGATTTGAATCGGAATACCTTCATTACGAATTGGGAAAATTGAATTTTCATGTAGAACACTTGCCCCCATATATGATAATTCTCGTAATTCTTTGTATGTGATCGTTCCAATTGTATCAGGGTTTCTAACGATTCTAGGATCAGCAACTAAAAATCCTGACACATCTGTCCAATTCTCATATAAATCTACATGACCATTACGGGCGATGATTGAACCAGTAACATCACTTCCCCCACGTGAAAATGTTTTGATCGTATTACTACCATCATTTAAAGAACCATAAAAACCAGGAATAACTGCATTTTTTACTTCACTTAAACGTTTAGATAAAATTGGATCAGTTTTTGCTTCATCATAATTTCCATGTTCATCAATGAAAATGACTTCACTAGCATCGATGAATTCGAATCCTAAATAATTAGCTAAGACAATACCATTTAGATATTCACCACGACTAGCTGCATAATCAATACCAATTTTATTTTGAAAAGCTTTTTTTATTGTTACAAATTCTTGTTCTAAAGATAAATCCAGTTTTAACTCATCGATGATACTTTGAAAACGAGCTTTAACTAGATTAAAGTTGTCTTCAAAAGTTTTTTTATCTTTAGCGTTATATGTTTGATATAGTAAATCTGTTACTTTAATATCTTCTTTGAATCGCTTACCAGGTGCTGAAGGCACAACATAGCGTCGTGATTCGTCACTTTTAATGATTTTAGCTACCTTTTTAAATTGAGTTGCATCAGCTAGTGATGAACCTCCAAATTTGACGATTTTTTTCATAATGTTCCCCTTTATATAAATGTTTAATAAAAAAATACCATTTTTTAAAGCATACATCAAGTTAAATCTTGAAAAAGAAGAGAATTTATCATAATTTGATCATAAGACTAAATTTGATAAAAATATGATTATATCATGAAATTGTAATTATCATTGTTTATTGTAAACTTGATGGTGGATAAGTAAATACTCTAATATTTATTTTAAAATCAAGTGTATTAATTATATTAAATGTCTATGAAATAATGAAAATTTTGAATTAGAAATTTAGTTGATAAAAAATAGTTAACTTATTTGTAATATATGATAGAATTAAATTATAATTTAAATGAAAAGGAGAGCACATATGGAGTATATTAAATTAATTGGGATCGTCATAATTGTTGCTGGCTTTGCTTTGAAATTAGACGTTTTGGCAGTAGTAATCGTTTCAGGAATTGTGACAGGATTAGTATCTGGATTGGATATTATTGAAATTTTAGAGATTTTAGGGGAATCTTTTGTAAATAACCGGTTAATGTCCATTTTCTTGATCATTTTTCCAATTATAGCTATTATTGAAAGATATGGCTTAAAAGAACGAGCTGCTTTTTTAATTGGGAAAATAAAAAATGCAACAGCTGGGAAAGTATTATGTATTTATAGTGTAATACGTTCTATAGCTTCAGCTTTAAATGTTAGAATTGGTGGGCATGTACAGTTTGTTAGACCATTGATTCTACCGATGAGTGAAGCTGCAGCAAAAGTAGCAAAAAATTCACCTTTAACAGAAAAAGAGGGTGAAAAAATTAAAGGATTATCAGCTGCAGTAGAAAACTATGGAAACTTTTTTGCTCAAAACTGTTTTCCTGCTAGTAGTGGAGTTGTTTTGATTCAAGGAACATTAGTTGAATTGGGATATCAAGATGTGACATTATCGATGATTGCATCTTCATCTGTTTATATTGCAATTATTTCAGTCGTACTTACTTTTGTTCAAGTACTTTGGTTTGATAAAAAAATGAAAAGAGGGAGCAAAAAATGATAGATTTTATAGGTACATATTTACCAGAATTATTTTATGCTTTATGTGGACTTGTTAGTTTTGATACAGCATATCGAGCAACAAAAAATGAGGAAGCTAAGTTAGGGACTTCATTATTCTGGTTTATTTTAGGTGTGATTTTTATGTTTGGTAAAATAATACCTCCACTTGCAATAGGAATATTATTAGTAATCATGAGTTGTTTAACAGCTTTTAAACAGGTTAAGATGGGTAAATTTGTAGAATCTACACCAGCATTTCGAAAAGCTGCTAGTAAGAAGGTTAAAAATAAAATTTTTATTCCTGCTGTTGCAATAGGAATCATGGCTTTGATTTTATCTTTTATTCAATATACAGGTGATGGATTTTATTTTGCTTTTAGGTCAATTGCAATAAAATTGATTTCATTTAGTAGTGATGTAGAAATTAATATGACAGCTTTAAACGGAGCTGTAATGACAGGGGTAGCTTGCTTAGTGGCATTATTGCTGGCAATTATTATTTGTCGACCAAAAATGTCAGAAACAAGATCAGATACTTCACGACTTTTAATGCAGGTTGGTGCCGCCTGTCTATTACCTCAATTATTAGGGGCTTTAGGTAGTGTATTTTCAGCTGCTGGAGTTGGTGACGTTATTTCAAATATGATTTCAAGTATTATTCCAGTAGGAAATCCTATTATTGGCGTCGTAGTTTATGTTTTAGGAATGGTCATTTTTACAATGATCATGGGAAATGCATTTGCTGCTTTTACCGTTATTACGATTGGTATTGGATATCCGTTTGTAATTGCTCAAGGTGGTAATCCGGCTGTAATTGGTGCTTTAGGGATGACAGCTGGGTATTGTGGTACACTCATGACACCGATGGCGGCTAATTTTAATATTGTTCCTTGCGCAGTTTTAGAAACAAAAGATCAAAAATGGACGGTTATTAAAGAACAGGCGCCAATGGCTTTGATCATGATCGTAATTCATATTATTTTAATGCTTGTATTAGGTTTTTAGGAGGAAAGTTATGAAGATATTAGTAACAGGTTTTGACCCATTTGGTGGTGAAAAAATCAATCCAGCAATTGAATCAGTAAAAAAACTGCCTGATGAAATTGCCGGTGCCAAAATAATTAAATTAGAAATTCCAACTATTTGTCATCAATCATTAGATGTAATTGATAAGGCTATCGAAGAGTATGATCCTGATATTGTCTTATCGATTGGACAGGCAGGGGGACGAAGTGATATTACAGTAGAGAGAATTGGAATCAATATCGATGATTGTCGGATTCCTGATAACGCAGGTCAACAAATCATTGATGAGCCGGTTTTTAAAAATGGACCTGCTGCTTATTTTGTTAATCTTCCAATTAAAGCAATGGTAGCGAAGATTCAGGCTTGTCAAATACCAGCTTCAATTTCAAATAGTGCTGGAACTTTTGTATGTAATCATGTTACTTATGGAGTAAGACATATTATTGAAACTAAATATCCAGGGAAAAAGAGTGGTTTTATTCATATTCCATTTTTGCCTCAGCAAGTAATTGATAAAAAGAATATGCCGTCAATGTCATTGGAAACGATTGTAAATGGATTGACAGCAGCTATTGAAGCAATTGTTGAAACAAAAGAAGATCTTAAAATTACAGGTGGTACAACACATTGATGAATGAAAAGATATTTGTTTATGGTACATTGCGCCTAGGCATGTACAACTATGATCAATATTTGAAGGATAAAAATAGTTTTAGGCAATTTGCTTATGTTAAAGGAAAACTGATGACGCTTAAAGGAAAGAATTATCCTGCATTATTATTAGAGGGAAGTGATATGGTTCGCGGCGAAATACATGAAGTTGATTCTAAATTTATAGGTGTTTTAGATGAACTTGAAAGTTATTTTGGTGAAAACAACACTGATAATGAATATAATAAAGTGTTTTGTGATATCTATGATGATAATAATAAAGTAATTGATCGTATTCCTGTTTATGTATATAATACTGGAAACAATGGAAATGTTCAGTTATTAGATAAGGTTATTGAATGTGGTGATTTTTTTAAGTACGTTACATTGAATAAACACTATTAATGGTTTGAATACAAAAAATCACAAATTTTAGAAATGAAAAGATTTTATAAAGAGCTGTTTTTATGCAGCTCTTTTATTATAAATATTTTGATGCCTATTATTGAAAAGGTTACAAGTCTTACTATATTTGGGTATTCAATGATTCTATGAATCTAAACCTACTTTTGATAACTAGTAGCTTGCTTTATATTGTCCATGTCTTGTCAATAAGTTTAATATTCAAACTGTAAATAATGATTGCGATTGTTTTTAAAGATGAGGAAAGTTATTTTATTAAAAATATAAAGAATATTAATCAAATATCGATGATCATGAATTTTAAATATTATTTTTGAGATAAGATATTTTTGATTATCTCCCCAGTAATCATTTTTAAGAATTATTAAATTATTTGGTGACTAGAAAAATTTGTCTATAACTACAATTGTTGGTAACAAGTTAAAAAAAATGTTACCTTTTTTTATACAGAGAAGACGAATTTGTGAATATTAAAAAAAAGATGGGATGATATAATGTTATTATATGGGGAAATTGATAAAAAGAAGGTGATTCATGAATAATCGAAAATACTACTTATAGTAAAAATGGGAGAGTTTATGATGAAAGTAATAGTTATTTTTAATATGCTATTACTTTATATTATATATTAATGTTTGATTATTATAGTGCTGATGAGTACTTAGTAATTATTATTATGGATTAAATTTATTTTTGATGTTTTTAACTATTAACTTATAATGAAATTAAGTTAAATAAAAAAACAAATTATTTGTTTAAGATTAGTGTTATGTATGTGTTGAAAAGTGAATGGGTTATAAATAAAACTAGTTTAAGCGCTTTTAAAGTGTTTAGATATGTATTATTGATGAATAAATTAATTTTTAACACGATCAAAAACACAGAAAGGAAAAATGATGAATAAATTAATAAAAAAAATTAAAATAATTAGTCTGGTAGTTTTACTAGTTAGCAGCATTTGTTCAATTGGATGGATACCTAGTCTGTCTGCTTTGACAATAGATGAACATACACCAGTTTTGTATTATAATTTTGATGATGAAAGTGCTGTTGATCAAATGGGAAATTATTCTGGAACATTAATAAATGAGCCACAGTTTATTAATGGAAAATCTGATTTTGGTAAGGCTATGAAAGTAACAGGTAAAAGTTATCTTCAGTTACCTGCAAATTTTAAATTATCAAATCAAGATTTTACACTGTCTTTTTTAGTACAATCATTAGAAACAAAAAATGATACGGTTTTGTTCGCAAATAAAGATGGTGTATCTGGAAATGCTGATGGCTTTGCGATTATGAATTATAATGGGGTATTTGGTAATGTGGGATATAATGGTAATCGTTATGATACATCTTCATATTCACGTGATGAGACTGTACTTGATGGAAAATGGCATCATGTGGTAATAACTGCAGATCGTGATCAGAGTTTAGCGTTATATGTAGATGGTCGTTTATCTAGTGAAAATAAAAGTTTTAGCGAGTTGGCAGGAATTTCATTAGATACAGCATCTAATTATGTCTTAGGGGCAGGTAGTACCGGTGAGTATCTTCAAGGTGCGTTATATGATGAGTTTATGGTTTATGATGCGGCATTATCTTTAGAAGAAATTCAATCTTTATATTTAAAATATGCTGATGATGTTGGAACTGAATTACAAGAACAGCTTGATGCTTTAACTGCAGGAGAAGTAAGAGTTTCATTAGGTGCTGATCTTGAAATGAAAGCTAGGGCAGTTACAACATTTATAGAAAGTCAGTTAGATGATAGTCTTGGAGTCAGTGTTGCTGCTTGGATGGTTAATGACAATACTTATTTAGTTAGCTTATCAAAAGCAGGAGTAACTGTAAGTAAGCAAATGGAATTTAGTTTTGTGGAAAAAGATGTACTTACGGTGGCTACTTATAATATTTATGGTTGGGGTTATCCTAATTTAAATTCTATTAATGAAAAATTAAAAGAAATTGATGCTGATATTATTGGATTACAGGAAGCAAATCATCAGTTAGATGGTAATGGTCAAGTAGAGCAGTTAAGTAATATAGGAACATATCCATATTATGCTTTTAAAGAAGGATATGGAAGTAGTACTTTTTGGGGTGGTAGTGCTATTGTTTCTAAATATCCATTAGCTGATAAAGGTGGGGCGAATTATGAGATCAATGATGATACTAATCGTTCTTATGTTCGAGCTACTATTCAAATAGATGATAAGGAAATTGCTTTATATAATACTCATATTGTATGGCTAAGAGATCCTGAATTATATGCTCAATATAAACAAGCTCAGATTAATGAATTGATTGAAGCTGTAAATAATGATCCAACACCATATAAGATTATTACTGGTGATTTTAATTCTGATCAAAGTAAAGAAGAATTAGATCAGATGTTATTGAATTTTAATGATGCAAATGGTTGTAACAATGTATGGTTTGAAACGGGAGAAATGGATTCTTCAATGGTGATTGGATGCATCGATCATATTTTTACAACTACTAATATTGAGTTTGTAGACATTGATGTAGCAAATGGGGCTCCATCAGATCATGATATTTTATATGCGGATTTAAGACTCAAAGATTCAGCTACTACATTGCCTACTCAACTGTTGGATTACACTTTAAAAGATGCTAAGACTTATTTAGCTAATGAAGCTAGATATGAAAGTGTTGGAATAAATAATTTAAAAATGGTTGTAAATGAGATTGAAAATCAACCAGTTACCGAAGAAAATCGTTATCCTAATGTTATTGCAATTCGTGAAGCTATATCTAAACTACAAGAAAAGGTATCACCTATTAGCGATCCATTCATTTATTATAACTTTGATAATGATGTTAATAATCAATATCAAAACTATGATGGAAAATTAGTAAATGACCCTAGTCTTGTTCCAGGATTTAAAAACAATGCTTTAGAAATCGGTGAAGGATATGTCGAAATTCCGGGAATGAAACTTGGTACAGAAGATTTCACAATTTCATTCTGGTTTAAATCTAATGAAACGAAAAATGATACAGTAATTTTTGGTAATAAGAGTGGCGATTCAGGTAAAGATTTGGGTATCTTCTTCTGTAATTATGATGGCTTATTTGGAAACGTTGGAACTGGCAGTGTTAGATATGATACCTCAGCAAATAATCGTGATAAAATAGCTATGGATGGTAACTGGCATCATCTTACAGTTGTAGGTGAACGTTCAAAAGCACTAAGTCTTTATGTAGATGGTAAATTATCTTCAAGTAATACTGATTTTGCAAATATTGTAGGATTAAATCTTGATACTAATGATAATTATGTTATAGGAGCTGGTAGTCAAGGTGGATATCGTCAAAAAGGTAATATAGATGAATTTAAAGTATATAACTATGCTTTAGATTCAGCACAAGTATTTAAAACTTATCAAGATTACTTTATCGATAAAACAGAATTACAAGCGTTATATGATGAATTATTAGTACTTAAAGAAACGGATTATACAAAAGATTCATGGACAGCACTGCAAGAAGCGTTAGATGAAGCTAAAACAGTATTGGATAATGCTAATGCAATGCAAGAAGAAGTAGATAATGCAAAAACATTATTACAAACAGCAAAAGAAGGATTAGTAAAAGCAGAAGAAGTAACGGTAAATAAAACCGCATTATCAATAGCAGTTGAGATGGCAGGTAATGTAACTGAATTAGATAAAGTTGTTCCAGTGGTAGTTACCGAATTTGAAGCAGCATTGCAGGAAGCTCAGACTATCTTAGCTGATGAATCAGTTAGTCAAGAAGAAGTAGATGCCTCATTTGCCCGTTTATCAGTGGCAATGCATATGTTACAGTTCTATAAAGGTGAAAAGAGTGAATTACAAGATTTAATTGTACAAGTAGAAGGATTAGATGAAAATAAATTTACTGTCGAATCATGGCAAACATTAGTAAATGCTTTGCAAGAAGCCAAAGAAGTAAACGACAATGAAAATGCAATGCAGGAAGAAGTAGATGAAGCAGTAAAAAATCTACAAGCAGCAATAGATAATTTAGAAGAAATAAAAGAAGTAGATAAATCGTTATTAGAAGCAATGGTAAATAAAGTATTAGGATTAGATGGAAGCAGATATACAGATAAAACATGGAATGATCTAATCCCGGTATTACAAGAGGCCCAAGAAGTATTAGCTAATGAAAGTGCAAGTCAGGAAGAAGTAGATAATGCCTATAATGCATTAGTAAAGGCATACTTAGAGTTAAGATTAATCCCAGATAAGAGTTTATTGCAGGAATTGATCGATAAAGCGCAATCACTAGATGGTGCAAATTATAGTGCAAAGACATGGAATGTGGCAGTAGAAGCATTAGATAAAGCAAAAGAAGTATTGATTGATCCAGAAGCAACGCAAGAAGAAGTAGATAATGCCAAAGCTGCATTAGCAAAAGCGGTTGAAGGATTAGTAGTAGATAATTCTCCAGAAGTAAAATCAGGAGATACAAGCTTTGTAAATAATACTGTTGTAACAGGAGATGCTGCTTCGTTAATGTCAGGATTAGTAATGCTGGGTGCATTAGGTGGCTGCCTATATTTATTTAAAAGAGAAGAATAAAGATTGTAGAAAATTAAGTCTTGAAAAGTTTTAAAAGAGGGTTAGTAAATTTACTAATCTTCTTTTAGCTCATTTATAAAAATTGAATGAATTAAACAATTATTATGTATACTTAAATAGGTAAGGAGATAATAATTTTTTATAAAAAAGATGATACTCTAAATATTTTTATTACTCGGGAATGTCAAGAAATTTGTGTAAGTAATTTTATTAAATTGTCAAAGAACTATAGAAATGACTTATATCGAGTATATATAGGTCATTTTATTTTTCTAAATATTTTTGGATTCTTGTTGAAAATCTATCATCCATCATTAATTGATTCATAACCATTGCCCAATTTGATACACGCCCACCTGACCATTTTTTCGATAATTCAAGAACTCTTAAATATAACACTTTTAATACCGCTGTCTCATTTGGAAATGCTCCTTTTTTTATGACCTTTCTAAAACTTGAATTGACACTTTCAATTGCATTGGTTGTATACATAACTTTTCTGATGGCTGATCCATAATCAAACAGCTGTTCTACATGATGAATGTTCCTTTCCCATACATCAACTGCTCCCGGATATTGTTTCCACTCATTCTTGAATGTTTCAAATGCGTTTTTGGCCGCCTTTAAACTAGGAGCTCCATAAACTTTTTTCAATGATTGTGTAAATCGCTTATAATCCTTGCTTGGGACATATTTAATAGAATTCCTTATAAGGTGGACAATACATCTTTGTACCACAACATTGGGAAATATTGCTTTCGCACCATCTTCAAGTCCACTAACACCATCCATAGATATAAAGAAAACATCTTCCACACCTCTCGCTTTGATTTCATCAAAAATCTGCATCCATTTATGCTTGCTTTCTGTCTCGTTTAACCATAACCCCAGTATTTCCTTGTTTCCATTGATGTCATAGCCTAAAACAGCATATACAGCATATTCCTTTACCTCATAATCATTTCTTACTGTCACATATAAACAGTCAACAAACAAGAATGCATAACATTGAGATAGTGGTCGGTTTTGCCAGTTTTCCAGTTCAGGAATGATAGCATCGGTTATATCGGAAATCATTTCATGAGAAACCGAAAATCCATAGATATCTTCAATTGTGGTTGATATATCTCTTTGAGACATTCCTTTTGCATACATTGAGATGACTTTATTTTCAATGTCCGAAACATCTCTCGTTCTCTTAGGAATAATTTGCGGTTCAAAAGATGCCTCCCTGTCTCTAGGTATATTAATATCTAATTCTCCTCTTGATGTTTTTATTTTTTTAGGAGAATAACCATTTCTTCTGTTTAATGTCTTTTTTTCTTCTTTACTGTTAGATGCATAACCAAGATGGTTGTTCATTTCTCCCTGAAGCATTGATTCAAATAATGGTCCAAAAATATCTTTTAAAGCTTCATCCATATCCTGTGCTGATTGTGGATTATAAGTATCAATAATTTGTTGAGCCAAAGCTACTGTTTTTGGATCTCTTTTTATTCTTGCCATATTTCATTAACCTCCATATTTTTAATTTTGATAATAAGAAAAGTGTGTAGCAGTAATATAACACATATTACTTACTTACACACTTTATTTTACACTCCCAAAAAGCCAATTGTTTTGGCTTTTTATAATATTTTACCAGTTCCACCGCAATAGTAAGTGATAACAGTAATTAATTCTCCAGCAACATTTTTAACATAGTTATAGTCAGTTTTTTCGTTTCCTTGCACAATAAAGAAAATATCTTTAGAATCATTAGTAACTTTAGTTTTATTGACTTGACGAACTTCAAGGTAACAGATGATTTCATTGTTATCATCAATATAGCTGTATACATTAGCAGGAACTTCTTTGGGTTCCTCTTGACCAAGGGGAATGAATAATTCTTTGCCATCTGTTAATTTTAAACTTACATTACCAGTAATTTTATCAATATCATGGGCACCTAAGGCTAATTTAGATTCCATGGAAATAATATTATAAATATCAACAACAGGATTGATTCTTGTAATATCATGACGTTTTTTTAATAATTTAATTAAGTTTTCACTGGCAGGTATATTTTTACGTTTAGAAACACCTATTTTTTTATGTAAGTCATAAAAACCTTGAATAATTGGATCGTTTACATCTGATGATTTAAGTAGTCTTTGACTGTGAATATTTAAATAATCATTGAGACTATCACTATAATGATGATTATTTATTCCTGTAATACGCACGCCGATACATTTTATACCCAAATCTTTTACTGCTTGTTCAACTGTGAATTCCATATATATATCCCTCTTTTCCTATCTTTATAGTATGATTAAAATATATATCAAAATAATAGTTTTTTCAAGCAAAATGTTAACGTGCTATTTTATTAATACTTGTGTATAATATAGACGAGGTGAGAAAATGGCAAAAATATTAATTATTGAAGATGAAGAAAAACTTCGTGATGAATTAAAAGTTTACTTAAAGAATAATGGCTATATAGTAGAAGTAATTACCTCTTTTGAAAAAACATTAGATAAAATGATTTCTTTTGATGGTGATTTGATTTTATTGGATATCAACTTACCTAATGTTAATGGACAGTTTTTATGTAAAGAATATCGAAAAAATTCATCAAAACCAATCATCATTGTAACAAGCTGTAATAATGAAATGGATGAATTGATCTGTATAAATTATGGTGCTGATGATTTTGTTACTAAGCCTTATAATCCCTTGATTTTATTAGCTAGAATTGAAGCTGTTTTAAAAAGAACTAAAGCATCTTATGATAATATGCTTAGTTATCGAGACATTAAATTAGATGTATCAAAGAGTTTAATTATAAAAAATGAACAAACAATTGAATTATCTAAAAACGAATTAAAGATTTTATATTTTCTTTTAACTAATCGTGGTCAAATTAAATCTCGAGAGGAAATTATGACATATTTATGGGATAGTGATATGTTTGTAGATGATAATACTTTAACTGTTAATATTAATCGTTTACGTAAAAAATTAGCGGATATTGGATTAAAAAATGTGATTTGTACAAGAAGAAAACAAGGATATATAATATTATGAAGCTATATGATTATTTAAAAAGTCAGATAATTAGTATTTTAATTATGATAATTACAGTTGCATTAATTTGGATAATTTTATGGGCTTTTAATTGTCCTTACTTTTTAGTTTTTTATATTCCTTTTTTGATTTTAATTTCATTTGGTTTAATTTATGGGTATGATTTTTGGCGGAAAAGAAACTATTATAATCGTTTTATGCAAAGATTAAATGATTTAGATGAAAAGTATTTAATTACAGAGTTAATTGACGAACCACATTTTATTGAGGGAAAAGTAATGATTGAAAGTATTTATGAGATAGATAAAGCGATGAAAGAGCATCTTAACAAATCGTTATTTTGTCAAAGTGAGTTAAAAGAATATATAGAAATGTGGTGTCATGAGGTGAAGACACCAGTAGCAACGAGTCAGATGATTATTGAAAATAATAAAAATGAAATAAATGATAGTATTAAAGAAGAATTGGTCAAGATCGATGATTATGTTGAACAAGTTCTTTTTTATGCGCGAAGTGAAAATGTTGAAAAAGATTATTTGATCAAAGAGGTTTGTTTACAGGATGTTGTAAATACAGTTATTAAAAGGAATAAGAAAGATTTAATTAGTAAAAAAATCAGGATTGATTTAGATGATCTAAATATAGTTATACCTAGTGATAAAAAATGGCTAGAATTTATTTTGCATCAGATTATTAATAATGCAATCAAATATAGTCAAAACCAGCCTTTTATTCATATCTATGCTCAAAAATATAAAGATCATGTTGAATTAATGATTCAGGATAATGGAATTGGAATTCTAGAAAGTGAAATTGACCGTGTTTTTGATAAAGGTTTTACTGGTAGTAATGGGCGTAATTTTAAAAAGAGTACGGGAATTGGCTTGTATTTATGTAAAAAATTATGTTTGCGTTTAAATCATCAAATCAAGATTGCTTCAAGTCATGGAAATACAGTAGTGACGATAATATTTCCTAATAATTCTTACATAACCTTACATTAATGTAAGGTTATGTTATTTTATTCGATGGAAGAAAAATATGTAATAGATATAATAGTTATTGAGGTGAAGATAAATGGAAAAAATATTAAGAATTGAAAGTATTGAGAAATATTATGGTAATAAAAGCAATCTTACTAAAGCCGTAGATAATATTACTTTTGATGTTGATGATGGCGAGTTTTTAGCAATCATGGGTGCTAGTGGTAGTGGAAAGAGTACGTTATTAAACTGTATTTCAACTATTGATAGGGTCACTAGTGGTCATATTTATTTACGAAATGAAGATATTACGAAATTAAAGGGCAATAAATTAACTAAATTTAGAAGGGATTCACTAGGTTTTATTTTTCAAGATTTTAACTTACTGGATACTTTAACATCATTTGAAAATATTGCTTTAGCATTAACGATTCAAAAAACTAATTACAAATTAATCGATCAAAAAGTTATTCAGGTTGCCAAAGCATTAGGAATTGAAGAAATTCTTAACAAATATCCATATGAACTATCAGGTGGTCAAAAACAAAGAGTAGCCTGTGCTAGAGCAATCGTTACTGATCCAGATTTGATTTTAGCGGATGAACCAACAGGTGCTTTAGATAGTAAATCAGCAAGAATGCTGTTAGATAGTTTAAATGTATTAAATTCAAAATTAAATGCAACAATAGTCATGGTTACTCATGATCCATTTACAGCTAGTTATGCTGATCGGGTTATTTTTATTAAAGATGGGAAAATTTTTAATGAAATAATTCGTGGTGAAAATTCACGTAAAGTATTCTTCAATAGTATTATGGAAGTTCAGACATTATTAGGTGGTGAGCTAAATGAAGTTATTTAGTTTAGCATTTAGAAATATTAAAAAGAGTATCAAAGATTATTCAATCTATTTTTTGACTTTGGTTATTGCAGTTGCTATTTTCTATATTTTTAATTCAATTGATAGTCAAACAGCGATGATGTCACTTAATGAATCAAAGATAGACATGGTTAAATCATTAGTAGATGTTTTAGGTTATTTATCAGTTTTTGTTTCGGTTGTTTTAGGTTTCTTAATTGTTTATGCTAATAACTTTTTAATTAAGCGTCGAAAAAAAGAAATAGGGATATATTTTACTTTAGGAATGTCTAGAGCAAAGGTATCATTGATTTTAGTGTTAGAAACAATGATCGTTGGAATTGTTTCTTTGGTAATTGGATTGTTATTAGGAGTGGGGTTATCACAATTAATTTCTATTTTTACTGCTAAATTATTTGAAGCTGATATGACCAAGTTTTCATTCGTTTTTTCAAGTGATGCCTTAATATATGCCATTATTAATTTTGGAATAATTTATGTGATTGTAATGGTTTTTAATATTATTACTTTAAGGAGATTTAAATTAATCGATTTATTATATGCAAGTAGAAAAAATGAAAAAGTTAAAATAAAAAATAGCTGGTTGATTTTTGGAATTTTTATTGTTTCGATTGCAATGATTGGCTATGCGTATAAAATTTTATATGATGGAGCATTGATGAGTGTTGGCTCAGAGTTTTTATTGATGATAGTTTTAGGAGCTTTAGGTACATTTTTGTTTTTCTTATCGGTAGCCGGCTTTTTATTAAAAATATTTCAGTTAAAAAAGAAAACATATTACAAAGGGTTAAATATTTTTATTTTAAAACAAGTAAATAATAAAGTTAATACCCATGTTATATCAACAACAGTAATATCATTGATGTTACTTCTAACGATTGGTATTTTATCGTCATCATTATCAATGGCCAATGCAATGAATGATTCATATCGAAATAACTGTCCAAATGATTTTAGTATACAAAGTTCTCAGGAAGATATGTTAAAAGAATTTAGAAATAATCAGGTTTATCAAGATAATGTAAAAGAAGATTATCAATTTAGTTTTATTAAGTTAGATGGTGTAAACCAAGGTGATTTTATTAGTTCAAATAGTGCTAAATATATGAATATGGAAATTGTGGAAAAACAGCCCATGCAGGTTATTAAAGAAAGTGATTATAACAAAATTTTAACACTTCAAGGAAAAAAGGCTCAGACTGTTAGTCTTGCAAATAATCAATACCAGCTAGTTGCAACACTACCGATGGCTTTGGAATTTTATAATGAATTTCTTGACGGTAATAATACAATTAAACTTGATGATATCACTTTAACAAGTAAAACAAAAAAGGTCGTTGAATTATCAATTATTAACAGTGAAGGTAATGAAGGATTTATTGTTGTAAATGATGCGATAGCTGAAAAATATGGTAGTGAGATGGATGGTATTAATAATTATATCGTAGGTAATTATACTCAAAATAATGAAACTTATGAAAATAAGTTTATAAAATTAATTGATCAATTTAATCAAGATAATCAGGGAGAATATATTATCTCATTTACACGAATCCAAATGAGTGAATCAGCAATTGGAACAAAAGCATTATTTACTTTTATTGGATTATATTTAGGAATTGTCTTTGCTATTAGCAGTGGTACAGTTTTGGCGATAGAACAGTTATCAGAATCTTCTGATAATAAAGAAAGATATCGAATTTTAGGACAATTAGGTGCTAGTCGACCAATGATAAATCGAAGCTTACTTTATCAAATTGGAATTAGTTTTGTTTTTCCATTAGTTGTAGCTTTAATTCATAGCTTTGTGGCATTAAATGAGATAAGCCATATTATTAATTTAATGGTAAGTATTAATATTGCTGATAAAATTTTAATTACTTGTATTTTTATAGTAATTGTTTATGGTGGCTATTATTTAGCGACATATCTTGCTAGTAATCGAATCATTAATGAAAGATGATCGGAAGGTAGAAAAGGAGGTTTCGATGTTGAAATCTCTTTTTCATATTTTGATGATATAAATATGAAGCAGCTTTACTTTAGATATTTAAATTGTTACTATTGATAAGGGGTGCGATAATGAAAAGAAAAGAACCAGTAATTAGTAATTTAGAAGAATCTTTATTTGATGATTGCGATCAGTATTATCAATGTTTATTTGTTGCAGATCCTCAAGATGCTGTGATAATAAAAAACACTTCAATTGATGAATGTAAATTTGTGAAAATTGATTTTAATAAAATAAAATTAGTTAATACTCATTTAGTAGATTGTGTTTTTGAGGGATGTGATCTATCAAATTTAGAGTTTAATAAAATCAGTATTCATCGCTGTCGTTTTGTTAATTGTAAAATGGTTGGAATTGGTTTTATTGATTGTTCAATTAGAGACGTTTTATTTCAAGATATTCAGGGACGTTATATGAATATAGCTTTAGGAAATATGCGTAATGTTGAATTTAAAGATACTTGTTTAGATGAAAGCAGTATTATGGAAGTGGATATGAAGCAGCTGGAATTTAATCATGTTAGTTTAATTAATAGTGAAATATTTAAGACTAGTTTATATGGATTAGATTTAAAGCACGCCAATATTGAGGGAATTAGAATTGATATGTATAGTTTAAAAGGGGTTCATGTTGATATGTATCAAGCAATAGCGCTTTCAGGATTACTGGGAATAATTGTTGATTAAAGATAAGAAAATGATATTATTGACAAATGAAAAAAAATAATGACAAAAAATAATTCTGTGCTATAATGATGAAGTTATAAGAGAGGTCATGATGATGAAGATAAGAAATATTGCAATTATAGCTCATGTTGACCATGGGAAAACAACACTTGTGGATCAATTGTTAAAATTATCTGGTACATTTAGAGATAATGAACAAATTACAGAAAGAGCGATGGATAGTAATGCTCTTGAACGAGAAAGAGGAATTACTATTTTAGCTAAAAATACTGCGATTAATTATAAAGATTATCGTATTAATATTATGGATACACCAGGTCATGCGGATTTTGGTGGTGAAGTTGAAAGAATTATGAATATGGTTGATGGAGTATTGCTGGTAGTTGACGCCTATGAAGGAACAATGCCACAAACTCGTTTTGTCTTGAAAAAAGCTTTAGAAGCTAAAGTAAAACCAATTGTCGTTATTAATAAAGTTGATCGTCCGGTAGTAAGAATCCAAGAAGTAATGGATGAAGTATTGGAATTATTTATGGAATTAGGAGCTGATGATAATCAGTTAGATTTTCCAACAGTTTATACTTCAGCATTACAAGGAACATCAAGTCTTGATGCCGATCTAGCAACCCAAGTGCCTAATATGGATTGCTTGTTTGATATGATCATCAGTGAGATTCCTGAACCGTTAGTCGATGAAGAAGGACCATTGCAGTTTCAACCAGCTTTATTAGATTATAATGATTATGTAGGAAGAATTGGGATTGGTCGAATTCAGCGGGGAAAGATAAAAGTAAATGAAAGTGTAACTTGTGTGCGAGCTGATGGTAGTCATAGCCAATTTAGAGTTCAAAAATTATATGGCTTTTTAGGATTACATCGAATTGAAATTGAAGAGGCTAGTGCTGGTGATATTGTAGCTATTGCAGGACTTGCGGATATTGGTGTAGGTGAGACAGTTTGTACAACAGGAAAAGAGAAAGCTTTACCATTGTTAAAAGTAGATGAGCCAACTATTCAAATGGTATTTGGAACAAATACTTCACCTTTTGCTGGACAAGATGGGAAGTTTGTAACAGCGCGTCAAATCGAAGAGCGTTTGCTTAAAGAAACTAATCGTGATGTTTCTTTAAAAATTGAAAGAATTCCTAATAGTGAAGAATGGATCGTTTCAGGACGTGGTGAATTACATTTATCGATCTTGATCGAAAATATGCGTCGTGAAGGATATGAATTACAAGTATCTAAGCCAAAAGTAATCATTAAAGAAATCGATGGTGTTAAATGTGAACCGTTTGAAGAAGTAAATATTGAAGCTCCAGATGATTGTATTGGTAATGTGATCGAGTCTTTAGGATATCGTCGCGGAGTATTAGAAAATATGGTCAGCAATGATGGCCAGACTAGTGTTACATATACTATTCCATCACGTGGAATGATTGGTTTTATGACTAATTTTTTGACGATGACTAAGGGATATGGAATCATCTCACATTCATTCTTGGAGTATCGTCCAATGGAAGGTGAAACAGTTGGAGAACGATCTTTAGGAGTTTTGATTTCAATTGATAATGGTCAGACTACAGCTTATGCTTTAGGCGGTGTAGAAGATCGTGGGGTAATGTTTGTCGGTCCTGGCGTTGAAGTGTATGAAGGGATGATCGTTGGTGAACATAGTCGTGATAACGATTTAGTAGTTAATGTTACTAAAGGTAAACAATTGACAAATACGCGTTCTTCTTCTAAAGATTCAACAGTTGTTTTAAAACGACCACGAACATTTAATCTTGAAGCTTGTCTTGATTATATTAATGATGATGAATTAGTAGAGGTTACTCCTAATAATATTCGTTTAAGAAAACGTTATTTAAGTGAATTAGAGCGAAAACAACAAAATCGATTAAAAGCGAAATAGATATATTATTTGATTAAAAAAGAGTCTTTAAGTTTTGATGAATCTTATCAAAGTTTAGAGGCTTTAATTTTTTAATGGGTAAAATCGTAATAAGGGAATAATGGATGAATAAAATGGATTTGATTATTAATAATTGATGTAATAATATTATTTATTTAATGTTATTTTTGGATAGTCATTGACATTATTTGTTTAGTTATTTAAAATATATATTAGATGAGATGTTACTGTTAAATCAGGCATGACCTAAGTATAGATATAAGCAAAACGTTTTTGCTTGCTCTACTTAGGTTTTATTTTTAGAAAAAGTAACATTAATTCATTATTTAATTCAAGTACAAATAAAGAAATGGGGTGTAAAAATTAGAATTAGAATTTAGTACTTGACGTAGATAAGTAATAATGCTTGTTGAATTTATTTAAACCGTTGATTTATTTTAAATTAAAGAAGGAGATTAAAAAATGAAGAGATTAGGGAAGAAGAAAATTATTTCATTAATCATGGTTTTATCAATGGTTATTACAACTATTTTTAGTCTACAAATATCTAATGTCGATGCATCAACTAATACTGAAAAAGCAAAAGAACTAGTTAGTAAAATGACATTAGAAGAAAAAATTGGCCAAAAATTAATGTTGTCTTTTAGAAGCGGCTGGACAATGGAAGATGGTACAAAAGTTTCATCAGTTCAAAATATTAATGATGAAATTTATAAAATCATTGGTGAATATGATATTGGTAGTGTTATTTTGTTTGCTGCTAATTTTAATGCAGATGCAACTGTAAATGTTGAATTAACCGATGGTTTGCAAAGAGCTGCAATGGACAAAGATTTAGGTAAAAACAATATTCCGTTATTGATTGCAGCCGATCAAGAAGGTGGAATTGTATATCGTTTAACAGGGGGGGCGGCTTTACCAGGTAATATGGCTTTAGGGGCTACTGGTGATACAGTAAATGCAATAAAAGCTGGTGAAATTATCGGTAGTGAATTAAGTGCAGTTGGGGTAAATACCAATTTTGCACCAGATGCTGATGTAAATAATAATCCTAATAACCCTGTTATCGGATTACGTTCATTTAGCAGTAATCCACAATTAGCAGCTGAATTTACTTCTGCATATATTGAAGGAGTACAAAGTAAAAATGTAGCGACAACAGCTAAACATTTCCCAGGACATGGTAATGTGGCAACAGATTCTCATACAGGATTGCCTTCAATTAATTCAACTAAAGAAGAATTATATCAAACAGAACTAGTACCATTCCAGGCTGCAATCGAAAGTGGAACGGATATGATCATGACAGCACATATTCAATTCCCAAATATTGTTACTGAAGAACTTTACTCAAGTATTAAAGATGAGTTTATGAGTCCACCAGCAACTTTATCTAGAGAGATCTTAACTGATTTATTAAGAAATGAATTGAATTATGATGGAGTAATCGTAACGGATTCCATGACAATGGCTGGTGTAGCAAGTTATTTTGATGTAAATGAAAGAAACTTATTAGCTGTAAAAGCTGGGGTTGATATTTTGGATATTCCTTTTACTGATATATCTTCTTTGGCTGATATGAAAACGAAATTAATTCCATTGATCAATGCGTTTGTTGATGCTTATACTAAAGAAGATGGTTACAATGGAATCACATTATCTGTTGATGAGTTAGATAAATCTGTAGAAAGAATTTTAACTTGCAAATATAATAGAAATGTAATGGATTTGGTTAATGATACAACTACTTTAGCTGAAAAGAAAGCAATTGCTTCAAGTGTGGTGGGATCAGTCGAAAACCGCGAAACAGAAAGATTGATTTCTGCAAATGCAGTGACTGTAGTTAAAAATGAAAATGATGTATTACCTCTTAAATTAACTAATGATTCAAGAGTAGTATTTGCATCTACATATTCAAGAAATAATAATCGCTTTGTTTTGGCTTGGGAAAGAGCAAAACAGGCAGGAATTATTCCTGAAGGAGCAGATTATAAAATTTTACAACACTATAATTGGACAGGATTAAATGATAATGTTAATAGTGCAATAAATTCTGATGGTACTAATTTTGTCGGAACGAATAAAGATGTTTTAGATTGGGGTACTGTTCTTGTTCATGCTTCAGAAATTAGTAGCGCTGGTGGTATAGATGGTTATTTAGTTGCGTGTCCACAATTATTTACTAATTATTGTAAACAGAATGGAAAACAGACAGTTGTTATTTCATTAAATCATCCATATGATGTACAAGCATTCCCAGATGCTGATGCTATTTTAGCAGTATATGGTACTACAAGTGCTGGATTAGATATTACTGAATCATTTGGTGGTGGTACAGTAGGTGCAACTGCTGCGTTTAGTCCTAATTTAACTGCAGGTACTGAGGTTGTTTTAGGTACGTTTGGTGCTTCTGGTAAATTACCAGTAGACATTCCAAAATATGTTCCTGGTTCTAAAGTATATTCTACTGATGAAAATGTGTATGAATTAGGTTTTGGTATTGAATATGAGGCTCTTGCTAAAGAACCAGATAAAACAGCTTTAGTAGATGTTATTGACCAAGTAAAAGGATTAAAAGAAGCTGAATTTACAGCTGAATCTTGGGCTGCTGCGGCTAATGAATTAAATGAATTGCAAGTAGCGTTGCAAACAGCAGAAAATATTAATTTAACTCATAAATTAGCTCAAACGATCGTAGATGAAACTAAAAATAATTTACAAGAAAAATATGCTGCGGTTTTAGATGTATTAGTAATTAATAAAATCGATCAAACAGCATTACAAATTGCAGTAGATACAGCTAATACATTAAAAGCTCAAGGGGCATTAGATAATGTTGTACTTGCTGTAGCAGCTGAATTTGAAACTGCACTTGCTAATGCAGAAGCAGTTTTAGCTGATACTAGTGCAAATCAAGCTACGATTGACAGTGCCTTCTATCGTTTAGCTAATGCTATTCATATGTTAGAATTTGTAAAAGGTGATAAGAGTGCTTTAGAAGCCTTGATCAATGAAGCCGAAAAATATGAAGAAGAAAATTATACGACTGATTCATGGACAGCATTTAAAGAAGCCTTAGATGCAGCTAGAGATGTTATGAATGATGATAATGCTTTAGAAAGTGATGTTAATGAAGCGTTAAATAACTTAACAGAAGCAATTGGAAATTTAGTCTTAAGAGCTGATAAAACAAGATTACAAGAAGCATATGATATGGTAGATGGCTTAGATAAGAGTGTATATACAGAAGGAAGTGTTGCTAACTTAGTAGAACCAATGGCAAATGCTAAAGCAGTATTAGATAATCTAGATGCAACACAAGAAGAAGTAGATAGTGCATATGAAGCATTGATAAGAGCATACTTAGACTTAAGATTGATTCCAAATAAGGATCTATTACAAGAATTGATCAATAAAGCTCAAACATTAAGTAAAGCTAATTATACAGCAGCATCATGGAAGGTGATGAATAATGCGTTAGATGAAGCAATAGCAGTTCTAAATAATTTAGAAGCAACTCAGGAAGAAGTAAAGATGGCAGAAAGTGTATTAAATGATGCTTTAAATAATTTAGTAGAAAATAATGTATCAAAAGTTGATCCAATCAACACTGGTGATTCATCAGCAGTAAAAACCGGAGATAATACATTTGCTCTTCCAATGATGTTAACAGGATTACTAGCTTTAGCGGGCAGTGTAGTAGTGGTAAAAAAGAAAAAAGATTAATATTTATTAAATAGCCGTTAATAGCGGCTATTTAAATTGAGTTGATCTTTGTGCTACTAATATTTGATAAAACATTTTGAATTTTGCTAAAAAAAATAGGAAAATACTAAAAAAAGACCCTTATTTTAATGATTAAATTCAAAAATATATGATAATTACAATAAAATTTGCATAAATTTAAGTTTTATGATATTATAGATGTTGTAGAAACGGGGGATTGAAATAGAGATGAAATCAATATTTGAAGTACAATGCAGAGGTAAAAATGTTAATACAACTGAAATTGAAAAAATGGTAAAAGAGGACGTTAAAGCAAAGGGAGTTAAAATTTCTTCTATTGATACGTTGAATATGTACTATACACCAGAAACTTCTTCAGTGTATTACGTTGTGACTACTAAAGATGGTGAATCAATTAATAACGACGAACCATTAACAGTTGAGTAGTCTTAATATAAATATCCAGAATATATCCAAAAACAAAGAGCGGTATGTAATACCGTTTTTTGTTTTAGAAAATATTATGTCTGTTCGTTTATAATGCTGATTCCACTGTTTTGTAAATGAAAGTAGAAAAATTGGAAGTAAAGAGGTGATTGAAAATGGCAAGAGAATTGTTTTGTCAAGCAGTATTGAAATTTGTACTTGGTTTAGTTCTTGTAAACATACTAATATTTTTTCCGGCTGGAACATTTTATTGTTGGCATGCCTGGTTATTCATAGGAATTTTATTTATACCCATGTTTTTTGCTGGATTGTAATAATGTTCAAAAATCCAGAATTATTGAAAAAACGTTTGAATGCTAAAGAACAACAAACAGAGCAGGATCTTGTAGTAAAACTTAGTGGTTTAATGTTCGTTTTGGGATTTGTCATAGCAGGATTAAACTTTCGTTTTAAATGGATCACATTACCAGAGTGGGTTTCATGGCTGGCAACTGTTATATTTTTATTTTCTTATTTACTTTATGCAGAGGGGTTAAGAGAAAATACTTACTTATCACGAACTGTAGAAATTCAACAAGATCAAAAAGTAATTGGTACAGGATTATATGGTATTGTTCGTCATCCTATGTATAGTGCGACGATTATTATGTTTCTTTCGATGCCACTAGTACTTGGTTCTATTCTTTCATTTATAATTTTTCTTGGATATCCTCTAATAGTTGCTAAAAGAATTAGAAATGAAGAGATATTGCTTGAAAAGGAATTAGAAGGATATATTGAGTATAAAAAGAAAGTGAGATATAGAATAATTCCATTCGTGTGGTAATTTGTTTGTAATTCTGAAAAATCAAGATATATAAAGTAATCTATATCGTATTAAGAAAGTAAAGTGAATTATAGGTATTGGACTTTTTTGATGATAGGGAACGGATTTGAAAATGTTTTGTATTATCTTATATTTTTTATAAAATGATTTTTTAGCTGTTTGAATAAATTAATAATTTTTAAAGATTATTATTTTTAATCTTAGTGGTTAATCGACAAGAAACATGCTATAATTACTTTGTTTTAAGGAGTGGACAAAATGAAAAAAATTATAGCAGGTGTTTTGGCACTTTTATTATTTACTGCCTGTTCAGGTGATGATAATAGCCAAACGCTTTTTGTAGCAGATAAAAAAGGGCATTATGGCCTTGTTGATATAGATGGTGAAAAACAAACTAAGTTTATTTATGATAATTATGAATCAATAGGTAATTATGGATATATAGTAGTTAAAGATAAACAATATGGATATCTTTCATATGAAGGTGAAGAAATTGTTAAGATGGGTAAATATAAAAAATTAGAATCGATTGCAAATATGATCGTTGCTTATGATAAAAACGATAATATTTCGATTTTAAATAATGCTGGTGAAAGTTTATACAAAACTAGTGATAAAACAAAAATAGTTTTATCCGGATTACCTATAATTCATGATAATAATGAATATGTAGTTCTTCATGATACTGGTAAAGTTTTGATAACTAGTAAGGATGAGATTTTAAGTAGTAATATTATTAATGACAATTATATTGCAGTATGTTTTGAAAAATCGTTGAAAATATATGATCAAAGTGATTTGAAAAAAGTTGTTGAGGTTAAATGTGGTGGTAAATATCAATTAATGTCTCATAGTAATAAAAAAGGATATCTATTTTATAATCGAGAAAGTCAAGAGACTTTAGCTTGTGATAATGATGGTGGTGTTATTTTTGAAGCTAAAATAGATCTTGATGATCTATATTTTGATAAATCAGATAATATTACAGGTGTAAAAAACCTAACAACATATTTATTTGATGAAAAAGGTACAGCAACAGCAATTAACAGTTACTATAACGATTTAGATAATTATGTTATAAAAAATACTGAGATGATATATGGGCCTCATAAATTTGTTTATAAAGGAAAAGAAATTGAAGTAAATAATATTCAATTAGATCCAATGGCTTCATATATTACTAAAAAGATTTTTCCTGTCTATGTAAGAGGCAAAGGATATATGTATTATGGATTTGATGGTAAAGAAGCTATTAAGACAGTTTTTACAAGTGCGGAAATTTTTGATCAAAATAATTTAGCGGTTGTTTCTAAAGAGAATGATAAATATTATTTGATTGATCAATCAGGCAAAAAGATATCGAAAAAATATACTAAGATCATACATATTGGTGAAAAATATTATGCTGGTTTTATTTCTGGTAGTAAATATGAAGTAATTGATACTGATGGTAAAAAGGTTATTGATGATAATTTCATGGATGATGGTTATATATTTATATATGATAAAGTAGTCTATGGTATTTTTAATAAGAGTGGAACGAGTTATGTTTATGATATGGATGAACTAGAAGTGATTTTTTCGGTTGAAGGAAATCTAGAGTTTGCTGATGATGGGTATTTTGTTAAAGAAGATAGTGATGGTTATTATTCATTAAGTGGTGAAAAAATTTATACGAGGTAATGAGATGGGTTATTATGTTTATATGCTTGTGCTATTAGCACTAATGCTGGTAGGGGTAAAGTTTGTTTTTTGTGAGTTAGAAGGACATATGGCTAAAAAAAGAGGCTTATTGAACTGGTACTTGAAATTAGCTGAGCCATTTAAATATGCACGGACAAGAAGTATTATTTTCATGTGTATCTTTTGTTACATGATTGTATCTACACAATTTATTTTTTCAATTGAATGGCTGATTGAATTAATTGGATTTGTGGCGGTGGGAGTTATTTTTGATGGTATTAGTCAAGTAGTTGGATATTATTATAATAAGATCCGTTTTAGAAAAAATATTTACAAAGCTGTTGCTGTCAAAGATGAGATCAATAAAGCAATGACATTATCAGATAGTGATCTGATCCAGCAAAGCATGCCAATTTATTCGAGTGCAGAAATAGTTTCAAGATATTTAAATGAACAAACACATTTGGCTGTTATTTCTTTAGACGGAGGTGAATATGTTTCATCATTTGAAAAACTGCCACCTATCACTTATACAGTTGAAGCGCAATATGAAAAAGCAGAAGAAAGGCTTGCTAAGCGAAATGTTAAAGTTACAAGATTAACAGATGAAGGTAAGCTGCCTTTTAAAGATGAACGGTTAGATGTTGTAGTAAATGAATTAACTAATTTTGATAAATATGACTTATATCGTGTAGTTAAGCCAGGTGGTTATATTTTAGTGAATCAGTTAGGTAGTGATAATTATCAAGAATTGATCAATGTTTTTCTTCCTTTTAAGTTGCATGGACATTGGGATTTAGAATCTGGTTCTAAAAGTCTTAGTGAAATTGGTTTAGAGATCGTAGATGGTGTTGAGGAACACGGCTATGTTCGTTTTAATTCATTGACATCTTTTATTCATTTTATGAAACAGATCACGCGTGTTGATGTTACTCAAGATCGATTTATGAATTTCTATGGTCAGGTCTTAAAACAAATAAAAGAAAAAAGTTATTTTGAGCTTACTACACATCGTTTTATGGTAGTGGCAAGAAAAAAAGAATTATAAAATAATGAAAATGACAAGTATTAAATTTCTTGTCATTTTATTGCTTTTAGAAATGATTGATGTATAATGATACTAACTTATTTTGCATAGTTAAGATTTTTGAAAAAATATTAGCTATACAAAGACGATTACTTTTATAGTAAGTTTCTTTTTATACACATTTAGGAGGAAATTGTGAAGAAAATATTAAAAATTACAGTTACTATTCTTGTTTTATTTAATACAGCATGTAAAGCTGGTATTGATAATAATGTGATTAATACTGATATAGTAAAAGTTAAACATAATGGAGTATCTTCGCAAATTGTAGAAGTGGATGAAAGTGGTGAAGTGATTGAAAATGGATCCGATGATACTAATACAATAAATAGTCAAGATACAAATTCAGGTAAAACAAATAATAAAAGTAAAAATTCAATTGATCGTGATAAAAGTAATTCTTCGACTGATCGTGGAAATCAATCTAGCAGTGAAAATAAAAATACTAGTGAAATACAAGATTTTAAAGCAGATGAACAAACGATCAATGTCACAATTGCAATTGATTGTAAAACTATTCTTGATAATTTAGATGATTTAAGTCCTGGATATAGAGAATATCTTCCCAAAAATGGTATAATTTTAGATACGATTTCTTTAAAAATAAAAAAGGATAGCACAGTATTGGATGTATTGAAAACAGTGGATCAAAACTATAAATTAAATTTAAAAACTCGTAAGTCACCATATGGTACGTATATTTATGGAATCGGAAATATTGAAGAAAAGATTTGTGGTGATACAAGCGGTTGGATGTATAGTGTAAATGGTAGTTTTCCTGGAAAGAGTGCAAGCTCGTATCGTTTAAAAGAAGGCGATAAGATCAAATGGCGATTTACATGCAAACCGGGAGATTTAAATTAGAAAGGAGATTGATATGGTCATAAAGAACTTTAAAGAAAGTCATCCCTTAGTACTGTTCATTTATTTTTTATTGATTATTATTTTATCAATTATTCAGCGTAATTATTATTTGATTGCGTTATTAACGATTTCAGTGATCATAGTAGATTATTTTTATAATCAGAATAGCTTTTTTAAAGATATGAAATATTTTATAATTCTAGTTTTGATTATTACGATTACTAATCCACTTTTTGTAATGGAAGGTAAAGATATAATATATCAAAATAGTTATATTATTATCACACGTCAAGCACTGATTTATGGATTAGTATTTGGAATGTTATTAGGCAGCATGCTTTTATGGTTTAAAATAATGAAAAAGTGTATTAGTGATAGTCATATCGTCTATTTATTCGGTTCTATTTTACCAACGTTAGGTCTGGTAGTTGCAATGAGTTTCAATATTATTAATAAGTTAAAGAATCAGTATCAAAAAATAAAAGAAGCTAATTATCATATGCCTGCTAAAAATAAATTTACTTATTATCGTGATGTAGTAGTAATTTTAGTTACTTATGCTTTTGAATCTTCATTAGATATGATGAATTCAATGATTGCAAGAGGCTATGGTAAGACTAAAAGAACAAGTTTTCATTTATATACTTTTAGAAAAGATGATTTATTGAAGTTATTGATTATTATTGGACTTAGTGTGATTTGTTTATGGGGTTATATTGGTTATTATCATGAGTTTTATTATTATCCCGATATTCAAGTTTATCATTTTAAAATGATAGATATCGTATTCTTTTTAGCGTATTTATTATTAGCGATTTTTCCAATATGGTTAGGAGGAAAGAGAGATGTATAAGATTGAAAACTTTAGTTTTATTTATCCTAAAGGAAAAGAAGTGATTCAAGATATTTCTTTTGGTGTAAATAAAGGTGACTTTGTTGTGATTTCTGGTAAAAGCGGTTGTGGAAAAACAACATTGTTGAAGCATCTTAAACCGTCATTGAAGCCTGAAGGTGAAATGAGGGGAACGATTATCTTGGATGAGGAAATTGAAAATGATGATACAAAGATAGGTTTTGTTTTTCAAAATCCTAATGATCAAATCGTCATGGATAAAGTTTGGCATGAAATTGCATTTGGCTTAGAAAATATGGGTATTCCTCTAAAACAAATGAAACGTAGAGTCGGAGAAATTGTTAACTATTTTAACCTGCAAAATATTATTAATAGAGATACACAATCATTGTCTGGAGGAGAAAAGCAACTAGTTAATTTAGCTAGTGTGATGGTGATGAATCCTAAAGTTATATTGCTGGATGAGGCTACTGCTCAATTAGATCCTGTTAATCGTGATGAGTTTATCAAAATAATAAAACAGATCAATGATGATTTTAATGTAACAATCATTTTTGTTGAACATCAATTAGAAGGATTGTTAGATGTTGCTAATCGTTTAATTGTAATGGATGAAGGAAAAATTGTTATTGATGGTGAGATAAAAAAAGCTGTAGATGAAATGTTAACTAAAGAAATATTTGTTGAATCATTGCCTGATTATGTCAGAATATCTTCTTTAACTGACCAATTATGTTTATCTGTTAAAGATGCTAGAAAGGCGTTAATTGATTTTGATGATTTTGATATTAAAGAGATAGAGGATGTTGATACAGGGATTTTGATGGAAATAAGAGATTTGAATTTTGGTCATGATGATATTGTTTTAAAAAATCTTGATTTAGATATTAGACAAAATGAAATTCTTTCGATAGTTGGTGCTAATGGCAGTGGAAAATCGTCATTTCTTCGCTGTATTGCTGGTTTAGTTAAATATCAAGGGAAAGTAACAAAAATCGGTTATGTTGATAAAATTGGTTATTTACCACAAGATCCTACAACTTTATTTTTGAGTGATAAAGTAATAGATGATTTGCTGGCGGTTGATGAAAGTGAAAAAAGTGTGGATATCCAGTTGAATAATTTAGGTATTAGTGATTTAAAAGAAAAGCATCCGTTTGATTTAAGTGGTGGTCAAAAACAATTAGTAGCTTTAGCTAAAGTGCTTTTAACGCAGCCGCAGTTATTGTTATTAGATGAACCAACAAAAGGAATTGATGCTTTAAGCAAAGAAAATCTAGCGGCTTTGATTAGAGGTTTAAGCAAACATATGACGATCGTTGTAGCTAGTCATGATTTAGAATTTGTTGCTAAGATAAGTGATCGTGTCGCAATGATTTTTAATGGACAGATGGAATCAGTTGATACAATGAGAGAATTCTTTAGCCAAAATTTGTTCTATACAACAACAATTAATAAGATCATTAGAGAAAATAATCCTGAGATCGTTTTATTAGAGGACCTTGGCTTATGAAAATAACAAAGAATGCAGTTGTTTTGATCTTGATGGTTTTAATAGCTTTGCTAGGAGTAATTTTATTTAAAGATGAAAGATATAATTTAGTTATTATCTTGATCGTTATGTTATCATGTGTACCGTTTTATTTCAAATATGAACATGATAAACCTAAAACAAGAGAAGTGGTAGTTCTTGCAATCATGATTGCCCTTACTGTGATATCACGAATTATTTTTATGATTACACCTAGTTTTAAGCCGGTGACGGTGATGGTGATAATTTGTGGTGTGGTTTTTGGTCGTGCTTCAGGGTTTATGTGTGGTTCATTATCGGCACTGTTATCTGATTTTGTGTTTGGAATTGGACCATGGACACCATTTCAGATGTTAGCATGGGGAATTATAGGATATATTGCTGGTATATTTGGTAAGCGGCTTTATAAAGATAAATATTTTTTATATGGTTATAACATTGTTTGTGGAATTGGTTATTCATTGATTATGGATTTGTGGTCAGTTCTAGCGATAGAGAATAGTTTTAATTTAACGAGGTATTTGGCAATTATCATGACATCGCTACCAGTGATGTTAGTATATATTGTTTCAAATATAATTTTTATGTTTTTATTAAGTAAGATAATGTTTCAAATCTTACAAAGAGTAAAAATAAAATATGGAATAACGGAGGGAAAAGTTTAATGAAGAAAATTCTAAGTTTAATTGTATCATTAGTTGTTATGGTAACTATTGTTGTACCGGTTAATGGACAATCAGATGCTTTAACTAAAGCACAAAATTATTGGTTGAATAATAAGGAGCTAAGTGGAATAGATGCAATTTTAACTGTTGAAGCACTTGGTTTAGATGTTGAAGATAGTAAAAATGGTTTTGTTGTTGATTATGATTTTGCAGCTCCTGTAAATAGTTATGGTGAAGAAATTTCTTATGAAGATATGGATTGTGGATATTTATCAAAAAATATCATGGCTTTAGCAGCATTGAAAAATGATCCTGCAAACCTTAAATTAGCAAATGGTTCAACAGTAAATTTAATTGAGATTTTAAAATCAAAAATAGATGACGAAGGTAATGTTTTCTATGGTAGTGGGAATCCTGAGTCTAGTACTGCTTATACAATGTATGCTTTGTCAATCGTAGATCCTGATTATGATCTTAGTAAATTGGGTGCAAAATTAGCAAGTATGCAGCTAAGTGATGGCTGCTGGGGTTATAATGGTGCCTGGGGTGGTCCTGATATTACAGGATGGGCTGTTGGGGCATTATCATTATGTGGCGATACATATCAAAGCTCAATTGACAAGGCTTTAACATATTTTATTTCTATTCAACAAGCAGATGGTGCTTTTGTACCAGTAGGTGAATGGAGTGTTGCTAATAGTAATACACAAGGTTGTGTAGTTTGGGGATTATTGGAATATGATGAAAGCATCATAAAATCTGGTACGCTAAAAAATGCTTATGATATGTTAATGACATTTATGTTAGATGATGGATCTTTTGCATATAAAGCCGATGAGGATTATGGTAACAGCTATTCTACTGTACAAGCTGGTTTAGCGTTAGGGGTTTATGAAAATGGTTCATTATTCACTAATATTCGTAATCAATATTTAGGTGATGAAGATTTACAGCCTGAAGAAACCGAAAAAGAAAATGAGCCAGTAAAAACATCTGTAAATGATAGTGATGTTCCGACATCTGTTGAAACAGGAGATGGTGCTTTGATTATGACAAGTATGGTTGTTATGATCGTTAGCGGTGGAGTTTATCTTACAGTTAAAAAATATATTTAATTTACTCTAAATAGCGGTTTTTAAATCCGCTATTTTTAAAATTTATATAATAAATAATGTCATTAAAATTGAATTTTTGTTGATATACAGCGATAATTTGTAAGCGCTAAATTTTGTTCAAAAAGTACTTTAAAACAGACGGTTTAGGTGGTATAATTAGTGTATAGAAATTTTAAGGAGGAGTCATAAAAATGGCAGAAAAATTATCTTTTGTAGTATCTGATCCAGTTGGATTACATGCTAGACCAGCTACTATCTTAGTTAACCAAGCTAGTAAGTTTACAAGTGATATTAAATTAGTTTATAATGGTAAAGAAGTAAACTTAAAATCTATTATGGGAGTTATGTCTTTAGGTGTTCCTACTAAAGCAACTGTAGAAATCATTGCTGAAGGTGATGACGAAAAAGATGTAATCGTTTCTATTGCTAAAGTTATTAAAGAACAAAAAGTAGCAGAATAAGAAGTCTTTGGACTTCTTTTTATTTGTAGGAGGATAATATGTCAAAGTCAGTTAAAACAAATGCTTTAAGATTGTTAGATAAAGCTAAAATCAAATATGAAATAAAAGAATATCAATATGATGAAGAGCATTTAAGTGGTGAACATATTGTATCTCAAGTAGACATGGAAGCAAAAGATATTTTTAAAACTTTGGTTTTAAAAGGAAATAATGACTATTTGGTTTGTTGCATTCCCGTACTTGAAGAAATAGATTTAAAAAAATTAGCCAAGCTTTCTAAACATAAAAGTGTTGCAATGATTCCAATGAAGGAACTTTTAGGAATTACTGGTTATATTAGAGGTGGCTGTTCACCGGTTGGAATGAAGAAGAAGTTTGACACGTATTTTGACAGTTCGGTTGATGAATGTAACAAAATAGCTTTAAGCGCTGGAAAACGCGGCTATCAAATGGTTGTTGACGCTAAAGAATTAATAAAATATTTAGATGCTGTAATTGGTGATGTAATTAAGGAGTAATTATGATTCAATGTTATTATGGTGATGGAAAAGGAAAGACGACAGCAGCGATAGGTCAGGCGCTAAGAATGGCAGGTGCTGGTAAGAAAGTAATTGTGATTCAGTTTTTAAAAGATGGTAATAGTAGTGAAAATATAATGTTGAAAAAATGTGGAATAAAGGTATTGGCCAAAAAGATGCCGGAAATGTTTATTGATATGAGTGATTCAAAAATGATTAAAGAAGTTAGTATTCAGATCAATGATCTTTTTTCAATGATTGATGAAAGCTATGACGGTATTGTTTTAGATGAACTATTGGATGCTTTAACTTTAGGCCTTATTAATGAGGGAATAGTATATGATCGCTTAGTTGATTTAAAAGAAAATCATGAAATAATTTTAACAGGTAGAATGCCTAGTTATAAGCTTAAAACAATTCTTGATTATTCTAGTGAAATAAAAAAACGTAAACATCCTTATGATAAAGGGATAATGGCAAGAAAAGGAATAGAATATTAAGATAAATACACTTTAAGAAATATAAAATATCGTAATTTCATGAACAAAACAAGTAGTCAAAATTAAGGAGATTTGTTATAATTAATACAAGAGGTGAAAAACATGGATTATAATAATGAATATCAAAGATGGGCAGATTGTGAAAACTTGGACCCATCATTAAAAGCAGAATTAGCTAGTATGAGTGGAAAGGAAAAAGAAGATGCTTTCTATATGAATCTAGAATTTGGTACAGCAGGTATGCGGGGAATCTTAGGTGCTGGTACTAATCGGATGAATATTTATACTATTAGAAAAGCTAATGTCGGTTTTGCAAAATATGTATTAGGTTTACCTGAGGGGAAAGAAAGAGGAGTTGCAATTGGATATGATAATCGTCATATGTCATATAAATTTGCAATTGAAAGCGCTAAAGTATTAGCCACTTATGGAATCAAATCATATATTTTTGAAAGCTTGAGACCAACTCCAGAGTTGTCTTTTGCAGTTCGCTATTTAAAATGTGCTGGTGGTATAATGATTACTGCAAGCCACAATCCTAAAGAATACAATGGATATAAAGTTTATGATGATACTGGATGTCAATTGATTCCTGAATGGGGAGATCAAGTTGTTGCTTATGTAAATGAAGTTAAAGATGAACTTGCAATTGAGGTAGTTAGTGATGAAGAAGCTTATCCATTTATTACATGGATCGGTGAAGAGGTTGATGAAGCATATTATAAAGAAGTAATGGCAATTGAAATTAATCCAGGAATGGATAAGAATGATTTCAAAATTGTATTTTCACCACAACATGGTACTTCAAATTTACCAGTTAGAACTTGTTTGACACGTTTAGGATATGATGTTGTGCCAGTGTTAGCACAATGTGCACCTGATCCTGATTTTTCAAATACCGCTTCACCAAATCCTGAAGTCGCTTGTTCTTATGATCTTGCAATTAAAAAGGCTAAAGAAGTAGATGCTGATGTTGTTGTTATTTGTGATCCTGATGGTGACCGTTTAGGGGTTGTTGCTAAACATGAAGGTGAATATGTATTGATGTCAGGTAATCAAAGTGCAGCTGTGTATCTTGAATATATTTTAAGTGAACTTAAAAAACAGAATAAGTTACCTGATAATGCAGTAATGTATAATACAATTGTTACTAGTGATTTAGGAGAATTAGTTTCTAGATCATATGGTGTTGAAGTAGAAAAGACTTTAACAGGATTTAAATTTATTGGTGATAAGATTCGTAAATATGAAAAAACTAAAGAAAAAGAATTTATCTTTGGTTATGAAGAATCTTATGGATGTGTAGTTAAAGATTTTGTTCGTGATAAAGATGCTGTACAAGCAGTAGTAATGGCTGCTGAAGCTGGTAATTATTATAAAAAACAAGGTAAAGATTTAATTGATGTTTTAAATGAATTATATGCTAAACATGGTACATTTAAAGAAAGTCAAATTGCTTTATCTAAAGCTGGTGCTGCAGGAGCTACAAGAATTAAAGAAATTATGGATAATTTACGTAAAGATGCGCCTACTCAAATTGGTGGTGTCAAAGTTGTTAAAGCAGAAGATTATGGAAATAGTACATGTTCTGATGGAACAACAATTGATTTGCCTAAATCTAATGTATTAAAATATTACTTAGAAGATGGTTCATGGATTGCTGCTCGTCCTAGTGGAACTGAACCAAAATGTAAATTCTATTTCTCAATCAAAGGAACAGATGCTGATGATGCAGCAAACAAAACAGAAATATTCCAAAAAGATATGATGAATATTATCGGTGAATAAGATACTTAAAAATATTCAACGATAGAACAAAATATTAAAAGTCTGAGAAATTCAGGCTTTTTTAATTTAGAGTGCAAAGTCTTACAATGTTCCAAGTTTAAGACAATAAAAATAGATAGAAATCTAGAAAGAGGGTTCTTACTCGATAATGGGTAATTAAAAAAGAAAAGATTTCAAAAAATGATCATATTTAATAATTATTTAAGAAATCTCTTTTTTAATGTTTACCCTAAAGTAAGAAAGAACCAGAAAGAGAGGGTTCTTACTCGATAATGGGTAATTAAAAAAGAAAAGATTTCAAAAAATGATCATATTTAATAATTATTTAAGAAATCTCTTTTTTAATGTTTACCCTAAAGTAAGAAAGAACCAAAGAGAGTACTATCTATTTTTTATATAAATATATAAAATAAGCTATCATCCATATTAAATGAGATACCATTATTTTCTTGGTATTATTGTGGTATAGAAAGATAGATTGAATTTTTAATGACATTGGATTGAAGTTGTGGTTGAATACAGCAATAAAGGAGGTGTGAATATGGATAAGATTAGTATAAATGATTTTCCTAGTTTAGATGGTGTATCTCTTGTTCCTACAAAAAATTGTCACTTTGAATTATTAGAAGGGAAAATGAGATTATATAAGAAATAAAAAAGATATATAAATTGAAAAGATGATTTTGTGGGTTCACAACATTGAATGGATATCTTTTTTAATAAAAATGGAGTGGCAGTTTCAAATCCTGTTGAAGTAATGTTGTATCTACAACAAGATACGTCGATGCTGAAAATTTGGTACAAATGAAATGCTGAAATCAGATGTAGAAACACTATCCAATGAAATCAAACAATTACGAAAGAAGGTAGTGTTTTATGAGAAAATTAGATAACGTTCAGTTTCTATCGAAACAAAACTACTATAAATTCAAAATGAAGATAATTAGTTAGATATAAAAGCATGCTACTAAAAATACATACTTTTGTATTATTGAAACAAGTGCTATAATATGATACGAAGGTGATGAAATTGATGAAGATTTTAGTAGTAGAAGATAATAATGATATTAATGAAATGATTGTAAAATGTCTTTCTAATGTAGGATATGTGTGTGATCAGGCGTTTTCTGGAACAGAAGGATTGTTGTATTTCAAAAATAATCAGTATGATCTTTTAATCTTAGATCTTATGTTACCGGGTATGAGTGGCGAATCTCTTTTGGATGAAGTTCGCAAGAATTCAGATGTTTCTGTTATTGTATTGACTGCAAAAGATTCTTTGGACAGCAAGGTAGAAGTACTCAGATCTGGTGCAGATGATTATCTGTGCAAACCTTTTGAATTAGAAGAATTGCTTGCAAGAGTTCAAGTTCAATTTCGCAAAAGAAATAAATCCACAATAAATCTCTTTTATAAAAAATTGATCCTAGAAGGTGATATTTACGATGGAGTTATGGATGGACATTTACTTCAGCTTACTAGACATGAATATCTAATTTTGGAGTTGTTAGTAAAAAATCCCAAGCGTGTATTTACTAAGCAAGAAATCTATGAATACGCATGGAATGATACTTATTATGGAGATGATAAGACCATTAACACGCATATGAGTAACATTCGTAAAAAGTTAAATCAATTTCAAAAGGAAGAATATATTAAGACTGTATGGGGAATTGGATTTAAAATGGCTGAATAATCAAATTCAGCTTTTTCTTTATACTTTCTTTATATTTGCTTATCACTTTCTAAAACTTTGCCGACTATACTTTGTATTGTAATCAAGGAGGAATACAAAATGAATGAAGTCGTAATAGAAACTTATGATTTATGTAAAACATATAAAGATACTGAAGCAGTATCTCATGTAAATATGACAATTTATAAGGGAGATATCTATGGTTTTATTGGGCGAAATGGATCAGGAAAATCAACTACTTTAAAGATGATTACTGGTATAATCTTTCCAAGTAAAGGTGATATCAAATTGTTTGGAGAGTCGAGAAATAAGTTTTCATCTAGACGTATTGGATCGCTTATTGAAAATGCAGGGCTCTATCCAAATCTTTCAGCATATGACAATATGGAAATTAAAGCAATTGCAATGGGTATTAAAGATAAAAAGATGATTGAAGAATTATTAACTCTTGTACATCTTAATTCAAAAAGTAAAAAAGCTGTTAATAAGTTCTCTCTTGGCATGAAACAAAGACTTGGCATTGCAATGGCATTACTTGGTAACCCAGATTTGTTGATTTTAGATGAGCCAATCAATGGACTGGATCCTGAAGGTATTCGTGAGATTAGAGAAGTTATCCAATATCTAAATAAAACAAAGAAAATGACAATTATCATCAGTAGTCATATTTTGGGAGAATTAAGCAAAGTAGCAACAAGATATGGAATTATTCGTGATGGACAGATGATTGAAGAAATATCGGCAAAAGAATTAGATGAAAAGTGTCGAGCTTATCTATCTCTGAAAGTAGATGATGTAACTCGAGCAATTCCAATACTTGAAAATGAGTTATTTATCACAGATTACGCCGTTCATGAAAATAATGAAATTTGGGTATATGATGAAATTGAAAGTGCAAAGGTCAATGAAACATTGTCAAATCATAATATTTCAATTTCACAAATGTTCTATCAAAAAAAGGACTTAGAATCCTATTTCCTAGAAAAGATTGGAGGGAGTGACAATGTTTAACATTATTAAAGCAGATAATACAAGATTATTAAAAAGTAAAAGTTTTTGGATTACATTAGGTTTTTTCGCTATTTTATTCGTTGGTATTATGTATATGCAAAATACAGCAAATAAAGAGTTTATCAACACAACAAACAGTGGGAAGGAAGCAGGTTTTTATATAACTGTTGACTTTGTAATTAAATCTCTTAATTTATTTGTTACAATGTTTGGTTATCCATTTGGTACTCTGTTTTTAGGAATTTACCTTTCTATCTTTGTATGCAATGAATATAGTAGCGGGTACATTAAAAATATTGCAACGCTTGATGAAGGAAGAGTTGGGTTAGTTTTAGCAAAAGCAGCAGTTGCATGTGTAATCACTATTTTGATTTTGGTTATCACTTATGGATTAGGATTTTCATTAGGAAATATAATTATTGATGGTTTTAAAATTGATTCAATTAATGAAATTTTAAAATCTATTGGAATTATGTTCCTATTGTCAATGGCTATGTTTAGTCTAATTATTTTTACCTCTACTCTATTTAAAAGTAAAGTGGCAGGAATTATAGTTGCATTTTTAGTTATTTCAGGAATGTCATCACCATTCATCAACAGTTTCTTTGATTTAATTCGTTTATCTTTCTTGTCAGAATATACATTGTCTCATTTCTCAAATGTATATGTATCAGCACAAGGAGATGTGCTTATTAAAATGATTGTTATGTGTATTATTTATATCTTGGTGTATAATATACTTAGCATAGCTGTATTAAGTAAGCGTGATTTATAAGAACTTGGGGAGGTGTTACAGAATGATTGCAATTTGTATTGGTTTAAGTATTATTACAATTATTTGTGTAGCGCTTCTTTTAACTTTGCACGAGGATATTAGAAAGTTGAATGAACAAATTGACTACAAAAATGAAAGTGGTAGTCATTTTGAAGTCTTTACTCAAAGTGATATTCCTTCTATAAAAGAATTGCAGAAAAAGATTAATAATTTATATCAAGATAACAGTAAAATTGAAGAAAAAGCATTTCGTAAAGAAAAAGAAATGCAAACATTGATGTCGGGAATATCTCATGATATTCGCACTCCTTTAACCAGCATGCAAGGCTATTTAAAGTTGATTAGAGAGACAAATGACGAAATTGAAAAGCACAGGTATTTAGAAATAATTGATTTTCGTTTAGAATCTTTAAAATCAATTTTGGAGGATTTATTCATTCATTCAAAACTAAGTGACGAAGAATATCATGTGGAGATGAAAAATTTTGAAATTTATCCTTTAATTTGCAAGATACTGGCTTCATTTTATTACGACTTTGAAGAGAAAAAAATCGTGCCTGTTATCACTTTTTCAAATGAACATCTAATCATTCATTCGAACAAAGAATTATTGACACGTATGATTCAAAACCTTATTAACAATGCATTGAAACATGGGGATTCTTATTTTGAAATCAAAGAAGAAAATGGGTCGATATATTTTATCAATGGAGTAATGAATGCCAGCAAGATTGAAGTAGATAGATTATTTGATCGATTTTATAAAGCTGATGACTCAAGGCATAGCAGTTCAACTGGCCTTGGATTATCAATTGTAAAAAAGATTGTTGAGATTCATAATTGGAATATTGGAGCAATGATAAAAGAGAATCAATTAGAAATAAAAATATCTATTTATTCATAAAATATTTTAAATGTGTTATATGTATTGGGAGAATCTTTCTCCCTTTTATTTTGGGTTGAGAAAGATAATACTTTGAATTTTTTAATTGTAAAAGCGTATATTCTTATATATACCAGTTTTTTTGTGCTCTTTTAAAAGTAGTTTGTTTTTTCTGTTACTGTGGTTATTGATAAATCAATCTCATGCAGATTGATTTTATAGAAATTTGAAGAAATAATGGACAGATAAAGAATTATAAAATCGTTAGAGAATGTTTAAATCGTCTATATTAAAGATAATTTAGAAATATCTATTATAAATAATCATCTATATCATATTGTCAAATTATAGAAAAGCATGATGAAAGCGCTATCTTTTTTTTAGTGGAATTATTTTTAGAATATGATATAATGTTTGTGTCTAAAATTAATAAAGGGGGAGTGACACATGCTCGATGATTTTTTAATTCACGTATTTCATAAAGGAAATACTCTTGAGGCGTACAAACTTTTTGGTGCCCATTTTGAAACTAATAACCATAAAAAAGGTGTCCGCTTCACCGTATATGCACCTAATGCACGCAGTGTACAAGTTGTAGGTGAGTTTAATGACTGGGATGGAAAAGATCATTATATGGAAAAATATAGTGATGGTGGTATTTGGACTTTATTTATTCCTGGCATTAAAGAATATACATTATATAAGTATCGAATCGAAACACAGAATTTTGCGACTGTAGATCGTGCGGATCCATATGCTTTTTATAGTGAACTTAGACCTGGAACAGCGTCAAGTGTTTACAATATCGAAAATTTTCGATGGTCTGATAAAAGATGGATGAACAAGCGCACTAAGAATTTTGATAAACCAATGAATATTTATGAAGCAAATATTGGTTCATGGAAGATGAAAAAGGATTTTACAGATGAAGAAGATGGTGAATTCTATACTTATGAAGAAATGATTGATTTATTAATACCATACTTAGTAGAAAATCATTATACTCATTTAGAGTTAATGCCATTAACTGAATTTCCTTTTGATGGATCATGGGGATATCAGGCAACAGGATATTTTAGTATTACTAGCCGTTATGGAAAGCCAAAAGGACTTATGGCTTTCATAAATGCTTGCCATAAAGCGGGTATTGGTGTTATTATGGACTTTGTTCCAGCCCACTTTGTAAAAGATGGTCATGGATTATATAAGTTTGATGGTGGTTTTGTCTATGATTATCCTGATATCAATCGTCGATATACAGAATGGGATAGCGTTTATTTTGATGTTGGACGTGAAGAAGTTCGTAGTTTTTTAATGAGTAGCGTAGGTTTTTTAGCAGAATATTTTCATATCGATGGAATTAGATTTGATGCAATTAGTAATTTGATTTATTGGAAAGGAAATAAAGAAGCTGGTATAAATGATGGCGCTCATGAGTTCATGAAGCGTATGAATAATCATATGAAAGGTTATTATCCAGGCGTAATGTTAATTGCAGAAGATTCTAGTGATTTTCCTGGCGTTACAAAATCACCTGATATAGGTGGTCTAGGTTTTGATTATAAATGGGATTTAGGCTGGATGAATGACACTTTGAAATATATGAAGCTAAATCCAGTTTATCGTAAATATGATCATAATTTATTAACTTTTTCAATGGCTTATTTTTATGGCGAAAACTTTATTTTACCATTCTCTCATGATGAAGTAGTTCATAGTAAGGGAACTATTATTGATAAAATATGGGGGAATAATGAACAAAAATTTGCGCAATTGAAAACATTATATACTTACATGATGATTCATCCTGGTAAAAAATTGAATTTCATGGGAAATGAATTAGGTGAGTATAAAGAATGGGATGAAAAGGTTTCTTTAGGATGGAATATCTTAACATATCCAATCCATGATTCATTCCATGAATTTATGATAAAATTAAATGAAGTATACAAAGACCATCTTTGTATGTATCAACAAGATTATGGAATGGATGGCTTTGAATGGCTTGTAGTTGATGATTCTAATCAGAGTGTTTTTGCAATTGAACGTAAAGATACTGATGGTAATTCATTGATTGCTGTGATGAATTTTACAGAAAATAAACATACTGGATATATGATTCCAGTTAATAAGCCAGGAAGCTATAAAGAAATTTTAAATAGTGATAGAGATATTTATACGGGCGGTAATTTTATAAATAAACGCGCTATTAGAGCTAAAAAGGGACAGGTTTTAAACAAAGAATATTACATACCAGTAAATATTGCGCCTTTTGGCAGCATGATCTTTGAATATAAACCAATTAAGAGTAAAACTGATAAATAAGGGGAAGTAAAATGTTTAAGACAAAAGAAGAGTTTAAATATGAGTTTTCAAAAAGAATTATTGAAACATATGGAAGAACAGTAGAAGAATCACATCTTACTGAAAAATTCTTAGTATTAGAATTAATGGTAAGAGACTATGCCTCAGTAAATTGGGCAACTAGTAAAGCTTTAATTCGTAATAATTATCAAAAGCAAATGCATTATTTTTCTATGGAATTTTTAATGGGTCGTCTATTAGTCAATAATATGATGAATCTTGGTATTTACGATATTGCAAAAGATGGACTTGCGGAATATGGAATCAATATCCATGATTTAGAGGAATTAGAATCTGATGCTGGACTAGGAAATGGTGGTTTAGGAAGATTAGCTGCCTGCTTTATGGATTCTCTTGCTTCACTTGCTTATCCTGGTCATGGACATACAATTCGTTATGAATTTGGATTATTTAAACAAAAAATAGAAAACGGATATCAAATTGAATTGCCAGACCAATGGATGCAAACAGGATTTAATTGGGAAGTAAGAAAACCTAAGCATCGTGTTCCGGTAAAATTCTTTGGAAAAATTGTTTATAACGAAACTACTGGAAAATATGAACACGTGGATGCGGAAGAAGTTTATGCGGTTCCTTATGATGTACCAATTATTGGTAATGGAACTACAACAACTAATACTTTGAGATTATGGGAAGCAGAAGCTAGTGATAATATTCCTGCAAATCAAAACTTTAGACAATACATCCAAAATGTACGTGATATTTGTCAAATGCTTTATCCAGATGATTCAACACCAGCTGGGAAGATGTTGCGTTTAAAACAAGAATATTTTTTCACATGTGCAGGATTAAATTCAATTGTAAAAGCTCATTTAAGAGTTTATCCAAATATGAATAATTTCCATGAAAAAAATGTTATTCAATTGAATGATACTCATCCAGTACTTGCAATTCCAGAATTGATGAGAATTCTAATTGATGAAAAAGGCTATGAATGGGATGAGGCTTGGGATATTACAACTCAAACCTTTGCTTATACAAATCATACTATTTTAGCTGAAGCTTTGGAAACATGGCCAATTGATTTAATGCAGTCATTATTACCACGTATTTACCAGATCATTGAAGAAATTCATCGTCGTTTTATTGGTTATGTAAAGATGGTAAGTAATCGTGATGAAGAATTGTTGAATCGTGTTATGATTCTAAGAGATGGTACAGTATATATGGCTCGTCTTGCTATTGTGGGAAGTTTTAGTGTCAATGGGGTAGCTAAGTTACACTCTGATATTTTAGTTCAGCGTGAATTAAAAGATTTTGCAGTTTTATATCCAAATAAATTTAATAATAAAACTAATGGTGTAACACATCGTCGCTGGCTAGCATATTGTAATCCAGAACTTGCTTCATTAATTAATGAATATATTGGTGACGACTGGATCAAAGATCCTGATAAGTTAGAAAATTTAATGGATCATGTTGACGATACAGTTTTACAAGATCGTTTCTTAGAAGTAAAACGTGAAAGAAAACAAATTTTAGCTGATTATATTTTAGAACATAACGGAATTAAAGTTGATGTTGATAGCATTTTTGATATTCAAGTAAAACGTCTTCATGCATATAAACGTCAATTATTAAATGTACTACACATTATTGATTTATATTTTAGAATGAAGGATAATCCAGATTATCGAATTGAACCAAGAACATTCATTTTTGGAGCTAAAGCGGCAAGTGGATATTATTTTGCTAAAAAAGTAATTAAATTAATTAATAGTGTTGGTGAAATTGTAAATAATGATCCAGAAACAAATAAATATTTAAAAGTAGTTTTCTTGGAAAATTATGGGGTAACTTTAGCTGAAAAGATCATGCCAGCTGCTGATGTTTCTGAACAAATCTCTACGGCTGGTAAAGAGGCAAGTGGAACAGGTAATATGAAGTTCATGATGAACGGTGCTATTACGCTTGGTACTTTAGATGGTGCAAACGTTGAAATTTCACAACGTGTTGGTGATGAAAACTGCATTATCTTTGGTATGAAGGATCATGAAGTCAAAGATCTACAAAATAGTGGTACTTATAATGCTTGGGATATTTATAATAATAATCCGCAATTAAAACGTGTTATTGATAGTTTGATGGATGGCACATTTATTGCAAACCGAGAAGAATTTAGAGTTATTTTCGAAGAATTAATGAACAAAAATGATGAATATTTCGTATTAGCTGATTATGATGCATATTGCAATGCACAAGCAAAAGTAAGAGATCTATATCAAGATCGCTCTCACTGGGCAAAAGTTTGTTTAATTAATATTGCTAAGAGTGGGTTCTTCTCTTCTGATCGTACTATTCAAGAATATGTTGATGATATTTGGCATTTAGATAAAGTAAAATTTTAAAAATATAAAAATTTGAGCTGTTGGCTAAGATTTTAGCTGACAGCTTTTTTATAGAATAGGATAAAAAGGATACAATTAAATTAATAAAATGTTATAATTATGATACATGTTAATTGAAAGAAGGGGATAAAATGGAAAGAGCATTTAATTTATCACAAGTTCAAAATGCATTTATGCCAGAACCATTAGAAACTAGGAAAGATATGAATGAATTTTATGTTGATACTTCTTTGGTAAGGTATGGAGTTGCGTATTCAAATGTTGTTGATGAAATATTGATTGAATTAACTGACTGTACTAGCGCTTATATTCATAAATTGTTTATCGGTCATACAGGATCTGGAAAATCTACAGAATTGAGGCGCTTAGAAGAAAGGTTAGAAACGGAAGACTTTTTAGTAACATTTATTGAAGGTGAGAAAGAGATAGATATAAAAGATGCAGTATATACAGATATTTTATTTTTGATTCTTGAAAAAATTTTAAATAAAGTTTCTAAAAATGTTGAAATATCAGATAATATTTATAAAAGAATAAGCAGCTATTGGAATGCGATTTATGAAATTGAAGAGACGGTTACAGAATCTTCACAATTGAGTGTTGAAGCTGAAGCTGGTATTGAAGTTAAGGCAATCGTGTTAAGTTTGTTAAGTAAAATCAAAGGAATTTTAAAAACTTCTGAGGAAACAAAACAAATAATTAGGCAAAAAATAGAACCACGAAGCAGTGAATTGGTTAATCAGATTATTGATGTTGTAAATTGTATTTCTAAACAGCTTACAAATGAAAAAAATATTCCTGTAGTTATATTAGATGGAACTGACAAAATGTCACTTGAAGCAGCTAAAAAAGTTTTTTATGAAAATGGAATGAAGTTTTCAGATTTACCAATACATTTTATTGTAAGTTTTCCAATTGCTTTAAGCTATTCCCCTGAATATAACGATATTCAAGCCTGGTTTCCTTCACCAAGTAAATTACCAATGATCAAACAAAAAAAGTGGACTGGGAAAAAATATGAACCTTTTCCTGAAGGACCTCAAGCGATGAAAGATATCGTTGATAAAAGAATGGATTTAAATTTATTTGAAGCGAATGTACTTGAGAAGTTGATTGAAAAAACAGGTGGTAATATAAGAGACTTATTTAGATGTATTCGTAAAGCAACACTAAGAGCAAGAGTAAAAAAAGCTGATAAAATTTCGATGGATGACGGTCAATATGCTTTAAATGAATTAAAATCAGATATAAATGGTCGTTATACTTCTGAAGATATTCCAGAATTACAAACTATTTATAAAGGTAATAAATCTCGACTCGGTGAACCATCAATAAAGAAATTATTACAAACAGGTGCAGTAATGGAATATAATGCAACAAGATGGTGTGATCTGCATCCTTTGGTTGAAGAATGGTTAATAGAAACAGGAAGAATAGATGAATAATAATATTGAAGAATTAGAAATGCTTTGTCTTGCTTTAAAGGATACAAAGCACGGTTTATTTCTTTTTCGTGCTGAAGCAAAAGAACAGGATAAAATCGTAGATGAAATAAAACAATATTTTGGTTCAAATATTGTTTCATCAAAAAACGCTAGTTTAATTAATTGGGATAATGAAGTTTTTAAAATTAGTTTTTTTAAGAACTGGAAAGAGCAGGCTCCTGATGATAAAATATTTATTTTATATAATTTACAGACTGTTGCTAAAACAGGCCATGAAATTGAGTTTTGCCAGGAACTAAATCATTTAAGAGATGAATTAGTAGATTTGGATTGTATTTTTATATTTGGAATGTCATCGTATTTTGCGGTTTATTTATCACAAAATGCTCCGGATTTATATTCTTTTTTCGGCTATCAAGCAAATTTTAAGTTCGAAAATGACGATAAGCAGGACAATAATTCTAATATATATACAGGAGATATTGTTGTAGCTAGGGAAAGATTATTGGAGATTTATCATGAAATAAAAGCTTTTGGGATAGATAATTATAAATCATCAGTCATTTCATTAAAATATTTAGTAGATTTTTTAGATAGCTGGAATGAAATATATCCGTATTTATCAAATGTGTATCATTTAGATATTATGAAAATTATAAAAAAAGTTCTTAATATCATTGATGAACTAAAAGATTCTTTAAAAGATTTGATTTTTTTAAGTGATGTTTATAATACGCTTGGTGATGTTTATGATGATTTAGGACAATATGATAAATCATTAGAAAACTATCAAAAAGCATTAAAAATAGCTACAAAAATTCTCGGACAGGAGCATCTTACAATTGCCAAAATTTATAATAATTTAGGATGTACATATTCAAAACAAGGAAAATATCAAGAAGCATTAGAAAATTGCCAAAAAGCATTAAAAATGGGTGAAAAGATTCTTGGTCAAGAACATTCTACTATTGCAACAGGCTATAATAATTTAGGATATATATATTCAAAACAGGGAAAATATCAAGAAGCCCTAGTAAATTATCAAAAAGCACTGAAAATAGACGAAAAAATTCCAGGGCAAGAAGATTCAACAATTGCTAGAGATTACAATAATTTAGGATGTGTATATTCAAAACAGGGCAAATATCAAGAAGCTTTGAAAAATTATTTAAAAGCATTAAAAGTAGCTCAAAAGATTCTCGGTCAAGAACATTCTATAACTGCAATGTGTTATAATAATTTAGGATATATATATTCAAAACAGGGAAAAAATCAAGAAGCTTTGGAAAATTATCAAAAAGCATTAAAAATAGCTCAAAAGATTCTCGGTCAAGAACACCCTGATACAATAGCAATAAATAATAATATTAAATTATTGATCAATAATTTAAAAAATAATGCTAATCTCAAAAACTAACTGTTAGTTATTTTGGCTAACAGTTTTTTTATTGTTAAAGATAAAAATGTATAATCTAATTTGAGTAATGGAATAATATTAAAAAAATAAAAAATAACTGACTTTTATTGCATTGCCTTAGTTAAAAAGATAAGCTATAATGAGATAGAAAATGGGGTGAAATTATGGAAAAAAGTGCTGTTAGAATGATTGCACAAATGGTAGCTTTGAAAAAAATTGAAGTTTTACTTTTAAAAAAATACTATGATGGAAATAGCCCACGATTTTATTTACGTGATTTAACTAATAATGATTTAACGGAAATAAAGATTTCCGGTAAGTATGTAGAAAGTCAGTTTACTCATTACTATTTCGATGATGTTGAAATAGATTTTTGTCATGTTTATCAAGTTGTTGATGCATATGGATTAACAGAAACTTTACAGTATACTAAACTTATTAGTGATCACGATTTTTTGAAACAAAATTATTATGATGGTGATGATTTAGGAAGTCATTATCGTTCTGGATATACGACGTTTAAAGTATGGGCGCCAACGGCTTTGCAAATGAAGGTTTCAATTACTAAGTATGATAATACTTATACTTATGAAATGCAAAGAGTAGATAACGGTATTTTTTATGCAAAGGTTACAGGTGATTTTGATAACTGTCAGTATGTGTATTTAGTTAGACATCATGAAAGTTTTTGTCAGGCTTTAGATCCGTATGCATATAGTTCATCTGCCAATGGACGAAGTAGTATAATAATTGATTTAAATAAGATCAATATAGATATAAAGCGTGATTGTTTAACACCGTTAGTTAAAAAGACGGATGCTATTATTTATGAAGCAAGTGTTCGTGATTATACGATGTATGAAAATAGTTTAAGTCTTCATAAGGGGAAATTTAAGGGGATTTGTGAAGAGGGTTTAAAGACAAAATATGGTAATAGTGCGGGATTAGATTATTTAGTTGAATTAGGGATCACGCATTTACAATTAATGCCAATATATGACTTTGCAACGGTTGATGAAAATAATCCTGAATTATTATATAATTGGGGTTATGATCCAGCTCAGTATAATGTTCCTGAAGGAAGTTATTGTAGCGATCCAGATGATGGGTATAGCCGTGTTGTAGAATGTAAAGAAATGATTTCCAAATTACATTCTAGAGGTATAAGAGTCGTCATGGATGTTGTTTATAATCATATGTATGATGTAAATGCTAGTGCTTTTGAAAGATTGGTACCAGGATATTATTTTAGAAAAAATTCTGATGGAACGTTATCTAATGGTTCCTGGTGTGGCAATGATTTAAATAGTCGAGAACATATGGTTAGAAAATATATTCTTGATATGTCAAAGCGTTGGCAGCAGTTTTATGGTGTCGATGGTTTTCGTTTTGATTTGATGGGGATAATCGATATTACTACCATTAATAAAGTGTATGAAACATGTTCAAATTATGATAAATCATTTATTATATATGGTGAAGGCTGGAATATGCCGACAAATTTACCTGATGAAAAGAAAGCAATGCAGGATAATCATGCTAAACTGTTAAATATTAGTTTTTTTAATGATGAATTTAGGGAAACTATCAAAGGTGGTAGTGGTGATTTTGTCTTGGTAAATAAAGGATTTGTTACTGGTAATCTTTATGAAACAGAACATGCTAAAAACGTAATTTCAGGATTAAATCGATATTCAAGACCAGATCAATCAATTAATTATGTAGAGTGTCATGATAATGCGACAGTTTTTGACAAGTTATATATTTCTAATGTTGAAGAAGGGTTAAAGGGTATTTTAAATCGACAAAAAAATTTAACGATTATGACATTATTATCTCAGGGAATTCCATTTATCCATGCTGGTCAGGAGTTTTATCGTACTAAAGATAGGATTTATAACTCGTATAATTCGCCAGATATGATCAATTCTTTAAACTGGGATTTTAGAGATATTTATAAAGATGATATCGATGATATTAAAAAAATTATTAAATTGCGAAAAGATAATGAGTGTTTTCGCTATGATACTAGAGAGAAAATAGAAAAAAATGTTTTAGTTGAAAATATTGATTATAAGATGTTAAAATATACTCTCAAACAAGATAGTGGTGAATATAAAGAATTTAAGATTTATATTAATCCATCTAATTTTACTTTTGATTATCAGGAAAAGGATTATCAATGTCTCTATGGTAACCTTGTAGATGATCAAATTGGGCCTAAAACTATTGTTATTTTAGCAAAGTAAAGGAGAAATAAATGAAGTTGATTGTAGGATTAGGGAACCCTGGTAAAGAGTACGAGGGAACTCGACATAATTGTGGATTTATGGTTATTGATAAATTGGCAGAAAAATTGAATGTAAATATTGATTTGAGTAAATTTAAAGGTTTATACACTAAATTTAAATATCGTGGGGAAGATGTGATCTTATTAAAACCGCAAACATACATGAATCTTTCTGGTGAATCTGTCAATGCGCTAATGCAGTTTTTTAAGATTGAAAAAGATGATTTATTAGTTATATATGATGATTTAGATATGCCGGTGGGAAAATTAAGATTACGAAAAACAGGTAGTGCTGGTGGCCATAATGGGATAAAGAATATTATTGCTCATTTAAATAGTCAGGATTTTAAACGGATTCGTGTTGGAATTGACCGTCATAAATATATGAAAGTAGTTGATTATGTTTTATCACGTTTTACTAAAGAAGAAAATGAAGCAATATCACAGGGAATTGAAAATGCTGCAAATGCTATTATCGACTATCTTGATCATGATTTTGATTATGTGATGAATCGTTATAATTAGAGGAAGTTATGAAACAGTTAGATGATATTTTAAGACAAAATGCAGCTTTTAAGGCTTTATTGAATGGTAAAGGAAACATCGTTGTTAACGATATTAACGATGAGGCACTACTTATATCCAGTGCCTTTTTAACATTAAAAAAAGATATTGTAGTTATAAAGCCAAATCAATATGAAGCTAATATGTTATACCAGCGCATCATGTCAATTAATGATAATGATGTTTTGCTGTTTCCCGTTGATGAATCATATCGAATCGAAGCTTTAGCAGCTTCACCGGAATTATTAGGACAAAGACTTGATACGCTATATCGTTTGACCACAGATAAACCTAAATTAGTAATAACACATGTACAGGCAATAGTTCGCTATTTACCTGATCAACAAATATTCAAAGAAAATTGCTTGGATCTAAAAGTTGGAATGCAAATAGATATTTATGATTTACAGAAATATTTATTAAAAGCTGGTTATCAAAGTGCAATTAGGGTCGATCAGCCTTTCTATTTTTCAAAACGCGGTGGAGTAATCGATGTATTTTCAATTCAATATGAGACACCAGTAAGAATTGAATTTTTTGATGATGAAATTGATAACATTCGTTTTTATAATCAAAATAGTCAAAGAACGATTGAAAATGTTAATGAAATAACAATTATTCCCGCCAGTGATGTTTTGTATGATGACCAGGAAGTACCAGCAGTTATTAGTAAAATTAATGATTTAAGAGATAAACAGGTTGAAACATTAGATGAAGTATATTTAGATGACTATTTAAATAAGATTTCTATTGATCAAGAGAATCTTCGAAATCATGATACTAGTTTTTCAATGTATAATTATTTTAGCTTATTTAAACAAACCGCTAGTATTAAAGACTATTTACAAGATCCATTGATCATTCTTGCTAACAGTCAGGATATTAATTTTGCTTATAAGAATTATCTTGAAGAAAATCATTATTATTATCAAGAGTTAGCAGCTATTGGTAAAAGCGTACAGGGATTAAACTTATCTCGAGATCTTTATGAAGTGATTGATGATGTCACAGTTGATTTTAAATCTTTTGCAACTCATGAAAAAGATATATTATTTAATGCTAGACCAATCATGATCGATAATCAGGATGAAAAATTAATTATTAATCAAATTAGAAGTTATTTAAAGTTATCAAAAGTAGTAATCGCTTTAGATGATGAACATCAATTAAGATTAATGAGTGATTTGTTTGATCGTTATGAATTATTGTATACATTAGTAGGATCTAAAGATGAATTATATCCAGGATTAAATATCACGATAAATAAGATTGGTTTTGGAATTGAGTTGATTGATGAAAATATTGTCATTATTAGTGCTAATGAACTATTTAAGACAAGAAATATCAAAAAGCCAAAATATTTTAAATACAAAAATGCTAAGGTTTTAAAAGATTATCAAGAATTAAATGTCGGTGATTATGTTGTTCATGATAATTATGGGATCGGACAATATCTTGGTATCAAGACTTTAGAAGTACAAGGCTTTCATAAAGATTATTTATATGTAGCTTATGCTGGCGAGGACACATTATATATTCCCGTTGAACAGTTTAAATTAATTCGTAAATATTCTAGTGGTGAAGGAAAAGTACCTAAAATCAATAAATTAGGCAGCTCACAGTGGCAAAAAACCAAAGCTAAAGCTAGAAATAAAGTTGATGATATTGCAGATAAATTAATTGAAATTTATGCTGCAAGAATTAATCAGCCGGGCTATGCTTTTCCAGCCGATAATGAATTGCAAATAGAATTTGAAAAAGCTTTTGGCTATGAACTAACGGCAGATCAAGTACGTTCGGTTGAGGAGATCAAAGCCGATATGGAAAAACCGCAACCAATGGATCGATTGTTATGTGGTGATGTTGGTTTTGGAAAAACGGAAGTAGCTTTACGTGCAGCATTTAAAGCTATTTTAGGTAATAAGCAGGTGGCTTTTTTGTGTCCGACAACAATTTTATCAATGCAGCATTATAAGACAATGATAGCTAGATTTGAAAATTTCCCGGTTAGAATTGCTTTATTAAATCGTTTTACTTCAACAAAACAAAAAAATCAAATTCTTAAAGACCTTAAATTAGGAAATATTGATTTATTAGTTGGGACTCATCGTATTTTATCTAAAGATGTTATTTTTAAAGATATTGGTCTTTTGTGTATTGATGAAGAACAGCGTTTTGGGGTTAAACAAAAAGAAAAAATCAAAGAATACCGAAAGACGATCGATGTCTTAACGCTCACGGCAACTCCGATTCCTAGAACATTACAAATGTCGTTGATGGGAATTAGAGGGTTATCTCAAATTGAAACTCCACCCAAAAATCGTCAGCCAGTACAAACATATGTAATCGAAAAAAATAATGTTTTAATAAAACAGATCATTGAACGTGAATTAGCCCGTGATGGCCAGGTTTTTTATTTGTATAATCGAACCAATCAAATTGCTAATGTGGCTTATAATATTAGCTTGATGGTGCCTGGTGCTAATGTGGCGATTGGTCATGGGCAGATGGATAAAAATGAATTGGAAGATGTAATGCTGCGTTTTGTTAATAAAGAATTTAATGTTCTTGTTTGTACAACGATAATTGAAACGGGAATTGATATTCCTAATGCTAATACAATAATTGTTGAGGATGCTGATAAATTTGGATTAAGTCAGCTATATCAAATAAAAGGTCGTGTCGGACGTAGTAATCGCGGGGCTTATGCATATTTATTATATAATCCTTCACGTATTTTGAATGAAGAAGCAAGTAAACGCTTGAAAGCAATTAAAGAATTTACAGAATTAGGCAGCGGTTATAAAATAGCGATGCGCGATCTTGCGATTCGTGGCTCTGGAGATATTTTAGGGGGAACACAGTCAGGTTTTATTGATTCTATTGGTTTTGAAATGTATATGAAAATTTTACAAGATGCTATTAATGAAAAAATGGGCAAAGAAGAATCATTGGAATCTGAGGTTAAAAGTGTTAATGTTAATGTTGAAGGTTATATTCCTCATGATTATGTTTCTAGTGATATTGAAAAATTAGAATTATATCAGCGTCTAGATAACACTAAAACAATAAATGGGATCGATCATTTAAAAAGTGAGTTTGTTGATTATTATGGAAAATTGCCAAATGAAGTAGCTACTTTGATTGAAAAAAGAAAATTAGATATTTTAGCGGCTACTAAGATTATTGATAATTTAGAAGAAAAGAAAGGTAAAATGGAGATAACGTTTAGTAAGGACTATAGCAAAAATGTAAAAGGAGACCAGTTGTTTGAAATAGTAAATCGATTGTTTACAAGACCGATGTTTAAGCAGCTGGATAATAAAATCATCATTATTTTACCTAAAGGTGATCAATGGTTAGAAAGAATGAATCAGTTGATTACAACGTTAAATCACTAAGAGGCTGAGGCCTCTTTTTTGTTAATCAAACTAACAAAAAATGAACATTGTTCATTGAATCTTTGGTTTTGTTGAGCTATAATAAAAATGAAAAGAGATGATGTAATGGAAAATAAAGCTGATAAACGAAAAAAAGAAATTATTGTTGCAGCAATGCAGTTATTTAGTGAAAAAGGTTATGAGCAAACATCAATGCGTGATATTGCCAAAAGTTTGAAAGTATCATTAGGCTTATGTTATCGTTACTTTGATTCTAAACAAGTTCTATTTAATGAAGCAGTAGATTATTATATCGAGGATTGTTGTAATAATTATTTAAAAATATTACATGATCCTAATATTGAAATCATTGAAAAAATGGATCTTTTATTTACAATGATTGGTAGCGATCATCCTAAAATGCAATACCACGATTTTTTTCATCGTATCGAAAACGCTGATCTTCATGAGCGGTTATCGATTAGGTTGTGTAAATATATGTATCCACATTTATTAAAAGAAATTGAAAAGGCTATCGATGAAGGAAATCTAGCTATAAAAAATCCTGATATTTTAGTAAGTTTCATTACTTATGGGCAAATTGGTTTGCTTTCTAAACATGATACTGATCATCATCAAATCGCTAAGATTTTAAGAGAATATGTTAATAAATTAATGGATCTATAATCCCTGTTGATCAGGGATTATAAAATAGTATGAAAATGAACATTGTTCATTATTGGAGGGAATATGAATAAAAAAGAACAAAGTCGCCAAGCTTTTGATTTACAAGCTGAAAAATATGATACAACATCTTTTAGTAAACATGCCAAAAAATTATATCCGTATATCTTGAATGAAATCACCCATTGTCATGGTAAAACTATTCTGGATCTAGGGTGTGGAACGGGCTTATTAATGGAACAGGTTATTAATTTAGATGAGTCATGTTGTGTTACTGGTTTAGATATTTCTAGTAAAATGATCGAGGTAGCAAAAAAGCGAATTAAAAATAAGGGTATCCTGGTTATTGGAGATAGTGAAGAATTGCCTTTTGCCAACCAAAGTTTTGATATTGTTTATTGTAATGATTCATTTCATCATTATCCTGATCCTAAAAAGGTGCTTGAAGAAGTATGGCGAGTATTAAAGTATGGAGGGGTATTTATTCTTGGTGATATTTATCAGCCGGTCATTGTTCAACAAATCATGAATTTTTTGATTAGATATAGTCATGAAGGTGATGTGAGAATTTATTCAAAGAAAGAAATAGTATCTTTGATGAGTGAATTATTTCATAAAATTGAGTGGACTAAGTTATCAAATAGTGCTTATTTAGTTAAAGGAGTAAAGTAAATGAGTTTAGTTACAGAGAAAAAATATTTAAGAACAATTTATCAATTGTCTTTACAAAAAAAGAAAATAAGACAGATTGATTTGGCTCTAAGTCTTGGTTATGCTCGTTCAAGTATTTCAATTATGGTAAAACATTTAATCAAGGAAGATTTGATTGTTATAGAAGATAGTTTTATTTTTTTAACTGTTAAAGGAATGAAAATAGCTAAGGAAAGTTTACAAGTACATCAAAAAGTTTATGGATGGCTTATGAATCAGGGCTTTTTAGCATTTGAAGCAAGCGAATATGCGACAAAAATTGCTGATAATTTTGATGAAAAATTTATTAAAATGTTAATTGAAAAAAATAATACGATACTATCATATTGATAGTATCGTATTATTAGTTATTGCTGTAATTTTGTAAAATCGTATCAAAATCTAAACCAATTTTAAATCCTAATGTAAAATAATCATCAATGCAATTTTGAAATGCTTCAAAAGTGTATGTATCGATTACTTTTAAAGCGCTTTGATAAACTTTGATCAATTGATCAGTAATATCTTTTGAATCACTGATTTCTTGATAATTTTTTAGATTATCAACATGTAATTCAAAACCAATCGACATTAACATGTGTAAACCATCAATATAACAATCCATAAGTTCCTTACTATCTGTAGAAGAGCTATCCCAAAAACTAAATACTTTAGCTTCTTCTCCCACTTTTCCTAGTTCACAAAGAAAAGCTAATGTTTTGGTTTTAACTTTATCTTTATTTAAAATAGCATGGTTAGGATCAGTGACTAATTTTAGTTCATTAGATACATGTTTTTGATAAATTTTGTTGATTTCGTTCATCTTAATAATCACCTCTTAATAATTATTATACTCATATTTATGACATTTTCATGAATTAAGATAATTCTATATAATCATTTCTAAGATATTCTTTTTTATAAGTATTATTAGTTAAATCCTGAATAATTGAAAAAAATGCTTCATCTTCAAGATAACAGCTATAGCTAACACGTTCAAGATATTCTACATTAATACATTTGATTTTATGAACTTTAAGCAGGTGTTCAAATTTCTTAGTAAAAGAATAATCAATCGTTATTTTGTATAAAGGTACACTAAATTTTTCAACAATGTCAGCCTCTTTTAAAGCATCGGCAACACTTTGACGATAGGCTCTGGTCAATCCGCCAGCTCCTAATTTAATTCCGCCAAAATATCTTGTCACAATAGCAATAATGTTTGTTAGATCATTTTTTTCTAGAACATCAAGCATCGGTAATCCAGCTGTTCCACTAGGTTCATTATCATCATTGGCTCTTTTTTGATTATTAACAATATAAGCAATACAATTATGGGTAGCATCATGGTACTTTTCTCGATATTTACGAATTATTTTTTCTATTTCTTCTTCATCATTGCATGGAATTAGAGTACAAATAAATTCTGATTTTTTAATTGTCCAGCGATAAGTTGTAATTTCACGTACTGATTTCATCAAATCCCTCATTTCTTTATTATCATAACATATATTACTAGAAATATGGTCATAAATTTGATATATTAGTTACATAACTATAGGAGGAAAGAATAACCATGAATAAGATAGCAGTTTTAGCCGACAGTGGATGTCAATTGCCAATTGGAACATTAGAAGATCAGGGTATTTATATTGTTCCCTTAACAATAACTATGAATAATAAAACATATTTAGATTTTGAAGAAATAACTGCTTTAGAAGTTTTTGAAAGAATGAATGAAACAGGTGAAATAGTAAAGACATCACAACCATCGACAGGATCGATTCAGGCAGCGGTTCACAAAATTAAAGCAGCTGGATATGAACATATTATCGCTCTTTCAATTGCAACAGGATTATCTTCAACCTTAAATGGAATGAAATTAGCTTGTGATATGGTAGGAATGCCGGTTACTTTAATTGATACTAAAGGTACTGCTAGTAATCATCGTTATTTAATTAGAGTAGCTAAAACATTGATTGATGAGGGCAAAGATATTAGTGAAATTGAAAGCATTTTAACAAGCATGGTAGAAGAGTCAGGAACTTTGATCATGGCTCCAAATTTAGATCACTTGAAAAAAGGTGGTCGAATTACGCCAGCAGTAGCAATGCTTGGTAATTTATTAAAAATTGTACCTGTTATGAAATTAAATTATGATTTAGGTGGTAAAATCGATACTTTAGATAAAGTTAGAACGGTCAAAAAAGCAAATTTAAAAATCATTGATTATATGGTTGATGTATGTGGAATAAATAATCAGGATTATATTATCGCTATTGAACATGTTTTAGTTGATGAATTAGCACAGTCGATGAAGCAGATTTTAATTGAGCGAATTGGTAAATGTCAAGTTATAGTTAGAGAACTGCCAGCAGTAGTTGGTGCACATATGGGTGTTGGTGGTGTTGGATATCAATTTATAAAGAAATATGGAGGCTTATCGTGGAACGAATAACAAGTTTTAGTGTTGATCATACAAAGTTGACAAAAGGAATATATATTTCAAGAATTGATGATAATTTAATAACTTTTGATATTAGGATGACAACTCCTAATCTTGAACCCGCTCTCGATCCTAAAGCTGCACACACGATTGAACATATTGGAGCAACATTGCTTCGTAATGGTAAGTTTAAAGATAAAATTATTTATTTTGGACCAATGGGATGTCTAACCGGATTTTATTTAATAGTTAAAGAGCTTGATTTGAATCAAGTTATTGAGCTTGTTAAAGAAGTATTTAGTAAAATTGCTTTATGGGATCAGGAAATACCTGGTGCTAAGATAGAAGAATGTGGTAATTATAGTTTTATGGATTTAAATAAAGCTAAAGAAGCAGCTCAATATTTTATCAATAGTCCATGGCAGCATCAATATCATTATTTAAAATAAGTATAATTGAAATTAGAAAATTTTATGTAATAATTTATAAAATTAGATAAAAATGGGATTTGAAACCAGTATCTGGTATATCAAATCCCCTTTTTTAATATTAATTACTTATTTTTTCACTTGTAAGCGATGAAACGATATCATAAACATAACTTTCATCAATTTTATCACACATAATAATAATATTGTCACTAGCTTTTAAATATGTATCACCATGGGGGATAAATTCTTGTCCATCACGACGTAATGAAACAATCAAGCAGTGATTAGGCCAATCAATATCCTTAATTAAATGATTATCTAACTGTGAATCAACATTGATCATAAAATCTAATAGTACTTTTTCTCCAACACCTTTAGGAATAGGCAGGTTACGTTTTTTTAGTAAATTTTCTAATAAACTTTCATAAATTGGTTTTGATTTCATTAAATCAGCAACAATATATGAAACAATAGTTACTGTTGTAATTGAAAGTAGGTGATTTAATGAGCCAGTCATTTCAAAAATTAAGATAATTCCTGTTACCGGCGCTCTAACTATAGCTGTAAAATATCCTGCCATAGCTAATAAGATAAAATTATTGATATAAACTGCATCTAAATTTAAATATTTCACTGCCCCATGTCCAAATAATCCACCAATCAAACAACCGATGACAAGTAGGGGAAAGAATATTCCACCTGGTGCTCCAGAACCAAAACAGGTTATGGCAAATATAAACTTGCCAGCAAGAAGACAAAGAATCATTAAAGCTGTCAATTTACCTTCGGTAAGGAGATCAACTAGAACATCACCGCTTCCTAAGATTTGTGGTACTATAAATCCTAAAATTCCAGAAATTATAAAAGGTATCAATAATTTTTTGAATGTATTTAAATTTTCAAATCGATTATAAAGGCTTTGAACATACAATAAAGCTTTATTATAAAAAGCCCCAGCTAAACCTAAAATCACTCCTAAAACTAAAACCATCCAATAATAATTAGTTGGAAGCGCTTTAGCTACTTTAAAAGAAAAAACAGGATCCATTCCTAATATATTGCTCATTGTATAATCGGCAGCAATTGAAGAAGCCATAACAGAGATTAATAAAGGAGCTGAAAAATGTTTATGAACTTCTTCTAAAGCAAACATTACTCCAGCTAGTGGAGCATGAAAAGCAGCAGCTAACCCCGCACTTGCACCACATGTAAGTAAATAGCGTTCTTCGGTTTTGCCGCGTTTTAGTATTTTTCCAATTCCTTTTCCAACCATGGCACCAAGCTGTATCGAAGGACCTTCGCGTCCTAATGCCAAACCACAAAAGTTAGTTAAAAAGCCCCCTAAAAATTTATTTATTAAGACCCGCCACCATTTAGCATCGATCTTACCAGCCAATTCACCCTCTAATTGTGGTATACCGCTACCAGAAATCAAAGGTTCCGTATTTAGCAGTTTTGAAACAATATAGGCAATAATTATTAAAATAACAAACCAAAGGATGATCGTAAAAACAGATTGTTTGCAGTATATCAAGATCTGCTCTAACCAATTTGCTCCATTACTAAGACAAATTCGATATCCTACAATTACTAATCCCCCTAATATTCCTACTAACACCCCTTCTAATAGTAGAATTAATTTAAATTGTTTTACATTTAAAATATTAATAATATTTTTTCTCATATCCGCCCCTCACTTCGATTGATATTATAAACTATGGATAAAAAAAATCATAGTTGTTTTCAGATAAAAATAAATTTTGTTTTATTTATCAACAAAATATTGTACAATTAAGGAGGTGATGACAATGGATAAACGATCGGATGCAATAGAAACAGTTGTAGATGTTTTTAATGAAGCTATGGCAATTCAAGAATTATATCTTAGAAAGAGTAAGTTTAAAGAATTATCAATGAGTGAGACACACGTGATTGATGCAGTTGATAAAGCTGAATTTCCTTCGATGACTAATGTTGCAAAAATATTAAATGTTACAATGGGAACTCTAACGACAGCAGTAAAAAAGATCATTGAAAAAGGATTTTTGATCAAAGAACGGTCTAAAAAAGATCAACGTGTTTTTTATTTGAAATTAACGGAAAAAGGGCATGAGGCTCTTAAAATTCATGAACAGTTTCATCGTGAATTAGCAGATTTGTATAAAGCTGCTATTCCTGATGATCGTGTTGATTGGGTTTTTGATACATTGAAAAAAATCAAAGTGGATTTAGATAACTACAAAAAAGCATTAGAACAAAAAGAATAACAATCCAGGGCGTCTATAACGCCCTGGATTAGTTTTTAGCTAATGAATCAACAAATTAGAGGTTTATGTGTGAAGTATTTATTTAAATAATTCATTTAGCTGGTTACTTGCCATAACTAGTAATGTTATTGATTTAGGCTGGTAAGATTCAATAATTTTTGCACAAGTCATGATAGTATTACCAGAGGTAATTACGTCATCAAAAATTACGACATCTTGATTGCATAATCTTTCACCATTTTCGATTTTAATAATCTTATTTACAAGAGAACGATCAGTTTGCTGGGTTTGTTTGTAAGCGGTAGTTTTAAACAAACCTGTAAAAATATTATTACTAAAATTTTTTACGAGCATTTCATTTGGACTAAAGCCTCTTTTTAAATTATCCTGTTTACTGCTAGGGACAACTACGATCATATGCTTACGGTATTTATACTTTAACTCTGGAAAAGAGTTAAAAAAGGCATCTTTTAAAGCATGATCCCCTTGTCCCTTATACTGAAATAAAGTTTTTTTAAAGAAGTCATTATAGTAGTATAAAATAGTTATTGGATAATTTTGATAAAAATGGTGTTGATTATAAATAACAAACTTGTTAAGACACTTTAAACATAATGTTGGTTGATAAAAAAGATGAAATAGACTAGGCTGTTTATTTAAATCTTCAAAACAGATCAAGCATTGTCTTTTTTGAGGGTTTTGATGCATTGTTTAATAGCTTTAGTCTTATAGGGGGTAAAAATGCTAATTGAACCTGTAGGGTAATTAACATTTCGTCCTACTCGTCCACAAATTTGAATCAGGGTTGAAGATCCGTATATAGGGTTATTGCCATACAGTATAATTACCTGGGCATTGCTGATTGTTATGCCTCTTTCTAAAATTGTTGTCGTAATAAGGGCATCAAGTTCACCTGTTTTTAGTTTTTTTAAAAAATAATGAATATTTTTACTTTTAGAACTAATGGGATGATTCTTAATACCAAATAAATTAAAATATTTATGGACAGCAGTAGTCAGCTTTATCGTAGGAACAAAAATTAGGACTGGTTTCTTTTCTTTTTTGTATAATAAAGCTTTTTTGATAGCGATAAAATACATTAGTAAAGGACCTGTTATATAGCATTTTGGAATATCTAAAGGATGACCATGATAGCGTTTAGTCATTAATAAGTTGGGATCGTTTGTTAAAGTAGCGGACATATAAATGTAATTTCCTCTAATGCTGTTTTTAAGGATGTTATGTAAAACCTCATTATTAGCGTATGGAAAAGCATCTAATTCATCTAAGATCAACAAGTCAAAATAATGAGGGTATCGATAAAGCTGATGGGTCGTACAAATGATAAAAGAACCATTAGTTACTGCTGTATTGCCACCATAAACAGAAGTTATTGAGATATTTAAAAATTGACTTTGAAATCGTTTTGTCAATTCAATAACCAATTCTTTTCTAGGCGTTGTAAAACAGACATTATGCCCCAGATTTAATGCATATTTGATTACTTCATAAGTTATTTCCGTTTTACCAGCCCCACATACAGCTTTAAGATTAGTATTTAAATGGTTTTGATAACGGAGTAATAATTTATTTGATAATTCTTGTTGGAGAGATGTTAATTGGTAATTTAATTGAAAATCGACTGGTAAACTAGGCTTTGTTTTAATATCTTGAACAGTATCATTAGTTAAGCCGATCTTAATACATTTACGACAATAAGTTATGTTATTAAAAGTATAAAAATATCGTGGATCTTGATTCTTGCATCGTGGACAGATCATCTTTTATCACCCATCTATATTGTAACTCATATTAGCTCTATTTTTGTCTCAAATTGGTGATATATTTTTCTTATTAAAATCTCAACTTTGTTTATTTAAAAAACGCTAAAAAAAGTCTTGATAATCAAGGGATTTACAAATTATTACAAAAGCTTTGATAAATTTTGACATGAATTTTAAGAAGGCAAAATTTGTCGAGTGAAAAAAATTTATATTTAAAAAAAGATATAATATACTAGCATTGACCATTGTTAAAGGGGTGAATTAAATGCAAGGAAAAGTAAAATGGTTTAACGCAGAAAAAGGTTTTGGATTCATTGATCGTGGTGAAGGCAAAGATGTTTTTGTTCATTATAGTCAAATTGAACAAGATGGATATAAGACTTTAAATGAAGGTGAATTAGTTGAATTTGATCTTTATCAAAGTGAACGTGGAATGCAGGCTAAACATGTTGTTAAAATCTAGAAACAGAGAAATTCCTCTGTTTTTTTAGTTATGATCGATTATTTATTTAAAAGCTGATTTTGAATGAAAATATGATTGATTGAATTAGTAACTACAAGCATAAAAAGGTCATATTTAAGCAATATTTTTAGAATGATTAAAAAAAGTGAAAATGAAAGTGAAACTCAAATAATTTATGCTTTTAAATATAGCTATAAAATGTTATAATACTGTAGACTAAAGCTATAAAAGAGGAGCGTATTTCATGGCAAGTAGAAAAGAAGAAATTAGAAAAGAAATAAAAAAGAAAAATGAAAAGGAAGGTCTTAATCCTGAAGCAGTAAATAATATTGTTGATTTACAAGACCAGACTGGTGAAGATATTATAGTTGAAGATTTTAAAGGTATTTATAATGGTGATGTTATTCCATTTAGTACTACACCACATTCAACTAAAAAGAGCTTGGTTGGACGTATTAAAGGAATCTTTGATGATGAAAATAAACAACTAAAAAAATTAAGTAAGATAGCTGATGAAATCATAGCATTAGAATCAAAATATCAAGCTATGTCAGATGAAGAACTAGCAAATAAAACAAATGAATTTAAAGAAGCTTTAGCTAATGGAAAAACTTTGGATGATATTATTGTTGATGCTTTTGCTACAGTAAGAGAAGCTGCATATCGTAAATTAGGATTAAAAGCATTTAAGGTTCAGTTGATGGGTGGAATTACTTTACATGAAGGTGATATCGCCGAAATGAAAACTGGTGAAGGTAAAACCTTAACATCAATTTTCCCTGTTTATTTAAATGCTTTAACAGGTAATGGGGTGCATGTTGTTACTGTAAATGATTATCTAGCTGGTCGTGATGCTGAAAATAATGGGCAAGTTTTTAACTTTTTAGGACTTACAGTTGGTTTAAATAAGCGTGAGCTTACACCTGCCCAAAAACAAGAAGCCCATGGCTGTGATGTTACTTATACAACTAATGCTGAATTAGGATTTGATTATCTAAGAGATAATATGGTGACTAAATTAGAAGATAAAGTATTAGTTAAAGGATTAAATTATGCTTTGATCGATGAGGTCGATTCTATTTTAATTGACGAATCAAGAACACCGTTGATTATTTCTGGAGGACGTAAAAATACAGCGGCTTTATATATGCAGGCAGACCGTTTTGTTAAATCTTTAAAAGCTGATGTTGATTATGAAGTCGATATTGAAAGTAAAACAGTTGCTTTAACGGCTGACGGTATTGCTAAAGCTGAAAGAGGATTTAAGATTGCAAATTTATATGATCCACAGCATACATCATTAGTTCATCATATCAATCAGGCTTTAAAAGCCAATTATACGATGACTCGTGATGTTGAATATATGATTGCAACAGAAGATGGTAGTCGTGATATTAGAAATGCAAAAATTATGATCATCGATCAATTTACTGGTCGTGTTATGCCTGGACGTGCTTATTCTGATGGTTTACATCAAGCAATTGAAGCTAAAGAAGGGGTACCAATCAAAGAAGAAACAGAAACTCGAGCTACTATTACTTATCAAAATTTCTTTAGATTATTTAATAAGTTATCAGGAATGACAGGTACTGCTAAAACTGAAGAAGAAGAATTTAGATTGATTTATAATATGCGAGTAATTGAGATTCCAACAAATAGACCTGTAATTCGTGATGACCGTAATGATAAGATCTATTCGACAAGAGTTAATAAATTTAAAGCTTTATGTGATGAAGTTGTTGCTCGTAATTCTTATGGTCAGCCGATCTTAATTGGTACGGTATCTGTAGAAACATCAGAAGTATTATCTAAAATGTTAGATCGCCGTAAAATTAGACATAATGTTTTGAATGCTAAAAATCATGCTAAAGAAGCTGAAATCATTGAAAGAGCTGGGCAACGTGGGGCAGTTACGATCGCAACCAACATGGCTGGACGTGGTACTGACATTAAGTTAGGCGAAGGTGTTGCTGAGATTGGTGGTTTAGCAGTTATTGGTTCTGAACGTCATGAATCTAGACGTATTGATAATCAGTTAAGAGGTCGTTCTGGGCGTCAAGGAGATCCTGGATATTCTGTTTTCTATGTTTCTTTTGAAGATGATTTAATGGAACGTTTTGCTGGTGAAAGATTGAAATCATTTACAGAATATTTAGAAGATGATCAAGCCATTGAAAATAAAGTTGTTACTAAAGCAATTGAAGGAGCTCAAAAGCGGGTTGAAGGACAAAACTTTGATTCTCGTAAACATATTTTGGAATATGATGATGTAATGCGTCAACAACGTGAAATCATGTATAAAGAACGTGATGATATTATGTCAGAAGAAAAACTGGATGATATTATTAAAGGAATGTTTAACCAGGCCATTGAAATGACAGTAAAACAGTTTACTAAAAACGATGGTAAACATGATGTGATCGATGTTGAAGGTGTTGTAGAATTTGTTGCTAAAAACTATATGTTATTAGTAGAAGTGCAGGCAAATAATTGTGAAGCATTGGTGCATGAACCACAAAAATTAATTGATACTCTTACTGATTTAGTATTTAATCAATATAATAGTCGTTACAATAAAGAATTAGAACCTGAAAAAAGATTACGTTATGAAAGAAGTATCCTTTTAGGTGTAATTGATTATACTTGGATCAATCATATTGATGCAATGACAAAATTACGTAATGGTATTTATCTACGTGCTTATGCTCAAAAAGATCCATTAGCTGAATATACAGAAGAAGCATTCTATATGTTTGAACAAATGACTGCTAGCATTGCTGACACTATTTCTCGTAATATTGTTCATATGGGTGTTCGTCCTGGTAGCGAAGTAGAACAAGCTATTCCACATTTAAAAATGGAACTTACTTTTAAATAATGGAATTATATGAAATTAAAAATGGGCTTTCTAAAGCCCATTTATTAATAGATGAATTTTATCATTCAATTAATATTGAAAGCTACCGTAGAGAAATAGAAGGACTTACAGTTATTACCGAACAAGAGGGATTCTGGGATGATGCTAATAAAGCTAAGATTACGTATGATAAGTTAAATCAAATGAAAAAAATTGTTGATCAATATGACACATTAAATGCAATGTTAAAAAATCTTGATGAAACTTATGAATTAGTAAAGAGTACTGAAGATTTAGAATTTAAAGAAATTCTTGAAAGTGATTATTTGTTATTTGAAAAAGATTTAGACGAATTTGAAAAAATGCTGTTATTATCTGGAGAACATGATAATTTAAATGCAATTGTCGAAATTCACCCTGGTGCTGGAGGAACAGAGAGTCAAGATTGGGCAGAAATGTTGTTTAGAATGTATCAGCGTTATGCTCAAACAAAAGATTGGAAGGTCGAAGTGCTTGACTATCTTGATGGTGACGTAGCCGGAATTAAATCGGTTACAATGTTAATAAAAGGGAATAATGTTTATGGACACTTAAAGGCTGAAAAGGGTGTGCATCGTTTAGTACGTTTATCTCCTTTTGACTCTGCCAAACGTCGCCATACATCATTTGCATCAGTTGATGTTATTCCTGAATTTAATAATGAGATTGAAATTAATATAAGAAATGAAGATTTAAAAATAGATACTTACCGTGCAAGCGGTGCTGGAGGACAGCATATAAATAAGACGGATTCAGCAGTTAGAATTACTCATCTTCCTACAAATACGATCGTTACTTGTCAAAGTCAGCGCAGTCAGCTGCAAAATCGTGAACAGGCTATGATCATGCTTAAAAGCAAACTTTATCAATTGATGTTAGAAAAACAAGCTAGTGAATTACAAGAGATAAAAGGAGAACAAAAGGAGATAGCCTGGGGCTCACAAATACGTTCTTATATTTTACATCCTTATTCTTTAGTGAAAGATAATCGCAGTAATTATGAATCAAATAATCCTAAGGTAGTTTTAGATGGTGATCTTGATGGATTTATTTATGCCTATTTAAAGAGTACTATAGGAGGATAAGATGAAAAAAAGTATTTATGAGACAATAATAATTATTATTGGTAATTTTATTTTAGCGTTAGGAATTTGTGCCTTTATCACTCCGGCTGGTTTGATTACCGGTGGTGCTTCAGGAATAGGAATTGCGATAAAATCATTGACCGGTATTAATATTTCCTATACTGTTTATGTAATAAATATCATAATGTTTATTATTGGTTATATATATTTAGGTAAAAAATTTGCATTAGGAACTTTATTAAGTACTATTTTATACCCAACTTTTTTAGCGATATTAGAAAAAGTTTCTGAATTAGCTAGTATTACTAATGATGCTTTACTTTCAACTTTATATGCTGGTCTTTGTATTGGTCTTGGCTTAGGATTAGTTTTAAGAGTTGGTGCCAGCACTGGTGGAATGGATATTCCGCCACTGATCGTTAATAAAAAAACGGGAGTTTCGATAGCCTGGTTGATAAATATTTTTGATTGTGTTATTTTGTTACTTCAAGTTATTTTTTGTCCTATCTCAATTGAGCAGGTTTTATATGGAATTACAGTTGTTATTATTACAACGATCGTAATGGATAAAGTAATCATGCTTGGTGAAACAAAGGTTCAAGTAACAGTGATTTCTCCAAAATGGCAAGAGATTCGTAAAGTTGTATTTGATGATATAAATCGGGGCTGTACATTATTAAAGATCACGACAGGATATTATCAAAAAAATCAATATGCAGTCATGTCTGTCGTTTCTAAACGAGAATTGCATCTTTTAAATAAGATGGTTTTAGATATTGATCCAACTGCTTTTATTATTAGTAATGAAACACATAGTGTTAAAGGACGTGGTTTTACTTTACCACCAGTTGAATTGTAATTTTTATTTGGTATGAAAATAAAGGATATTGTTTTAAGTCACTTTTTAGTGACTTTTTTATAAAAATTTTATCAATTAAATAGTCTTTCGTGTATATGATAATAAAAAATTGGGATCAGAGTAGATCCCATTTTATCTGATAATCATTATGATTTTATGTTATCTTAGATTATCATTTTTACATAAAAATTTTTAGTCATAATATTTATTTGCAAACTTCTATACTTCTGCTAGTTAAAAATTATTTATTTAAATCAATATAAAATTCCACATGTCCACAATTAGAGCAGTAACGACATTTAAGCTCATAATTTTTTTTCTTTAAATTATCATTTTTTATAATTAATTCTAAATAGCTTAAAGCTGCGGTACCATTATCTTTTACATAGCAGTTTGTATTTAATTCAGTTTGACAAATAGGACACTTTTTTTTCATACTGTCACCTCTTTAATTTCTATTGTACCATAAAATTATCGAGATAATAATACTAATTGTCCCCTTATTCGTCAAAATGTGCTATAATGAGTCTCGAAGTATAAGATACTTCAAAACAGATCATAGAAAGAAAGGAGACAGTCGAAAAAAACGGCAAAATATATGATAAAACTTACTAATGTAACAAAAATATATAAGACTGGTGTAAGAGCATTAAATAATATGAATCTTACGATTGAACCAGGTGAATTTGTGTATGTTATCGGAACTACTGGTGCTGGAAAATCAACTTTTATTAAATTGTTGTATCGTGAAGAAAAAGCAACATCTGGTAAAGTAGAAGTTGTAGGGCGTGATGTTTCAAAGATAAAGAATCGCAAGGTACCGTATTTTCGTCGTAATATTGGAGTTGTATTCCAAAATTTTAGATTATTGCCTAAAAAGACAGTTTTTGAAAACGTTGCTTTCGCTTTAGAGGTGATTGATACACCTCGAGTTGAAATTCGTCGTCGTGTTAGAGCTACTTTAGAGTTAGTTGGACTTGAAGATAAGGTCAATGCTTTTCCTCATGAATTATCAGGAGGACAGCAGCAACGGGTAGCAATTGCTAGAGCGATCGTTAATAAACCGAAAGTATTGATTGCAGATGAACCGACTGGTAATCTTGATCCGGAAACTTCAAAAGAGATTATTAATTTATTAGAAAGAATCAATGAACAGCAGCACACTACGGTTTTAGTAGTTACTCATGATAGTAAAATCGTTCAGGAACACAAAAAAAGAACTATTTTAATTGAAGATGGGTGTGTCAATGCTGATACTAGTTTAGGAGGTTATGAAATCTAATGAATGAATTAATTAGTTGTATTAGAAACCTCCCTAAGCATTTTAAAACAGCTTTGCAAAATATTTGGCGAAATGGTGTAATGTCATTTTCATCAATATTTGCAGTTACAATTACTTTAGTATTAATTGGGGTAATTGGAGTACTGGCTTTAAATATTCAAGATATGAGTTTGAATATTGAAGAGGGAGTAAGAATTTATGTTAAATTAGACCGTGATATTGATAGTACTGCTGAACAGGCGGTAGGTGAGGAAATAAAGGCTATTAAAGATGTTAAATCAGTCACTTTTTTTACTAAAGATCAAGAATTAGATAAATTGATTGAAAAACAAGGTGAAGATGGAGCACAGTTATTTGAATCATTTAGAGAAGATAACCCGCTTGGTTCAGCTTATGAAGTTGAAGCTAAAGATGCTTCAAAATTAGCTAGTATTTCTAAAAAAATTAGAGATATTTCTGGAGTCAGCACAGTTAATTATGGTGGTGAATCGACACAGGATATGGTAAAAACATTACAAACGATTCAAACAGGGGGAACGATTTTTATTGTTGCCTTAGCAATAGTAGCATTATTTATGATTGCTAATACGATCAAAATTACGATTACAGCTCGTCAAACAGAAATCAGTATCATGCGAATGGTTGGGGCTAGTAACTGGTATATTCGAATTCCATTTATGTTAGAAGGAATGTTGATTGGTTTGTTTGGATCGATTATTCCGATCATCGTTTTAGTGTATGGTTATGGAATGATTTATGATTATACTGGTGGAATGTTTATGTCAGCGATGTTAGCGTTGAAAGCGCCAATGCCGTTTATCCGTGATTTCTCATTAGTTTTAGCACTTTTAGGCGCTGGAGTTGGATTGGTTGGAAGTTTTGTTTCAATCAGACGATTCTTAAAATTTTAGCAGGTATTGACCTGCTTTTTTGAAAAGAAAGTTAAATGAAAAGAGAAATTCTAAAATTTTTAAATCAAGATTATCTTAATAATCTTGATTTAATTTATGCTATTGATCACGGTGCTAAGATCATTTATTTTGGTAATGAAGGGATAATGTTAAAATTTGGTGATATGTATATGCTATCACTTAAGGATTCTGATTTAGGATGTCAATTATTGAATGACCTTGATAATTGTAATATGCTGGCTGTTCATAATGATCATTACCACGATCTTATCAAAGAAAAATTTGATCTTGATCAAAAAATTGTGGCATATCAGTATGGGTATTTAAAAAATGATGTTGAAATTGTTAAAGTTCCACAAATAGAAATAAGAAAAATTGGGATGGAGTATTATGATTTTATTAGGCAAAATTATTCAACTTTAGTCGATGAAAAATATTTACAAAGCCGCATTCAGACAAATGTTTTTATCGGTGCTTTTGATCAGGATAAAATTGTTGGATTTGCTGGAATTCATGACGAAGGATCGATTGGTTTTGTTGAAGTGATAGCGAAATATCGCCGTAAGGGAATTGCAAGAATGTTAGAAACATATATGATTAATGAAGCGTTAAAGAAAAATGAACTAATCTATTTGCAAGTTGAGCTTGAAAATACAGTTTCGATGAGATTTCATGAAAAGTTAGGATTTAAACGAGCTGATGATATAATTACCTGGTATATGTAAAGGAGAAAACTATGGAAAAGTATGAATTTAATGATTTAAAATATTTACAGATCCCTTTGCCAGAAGAGTTATTAAAATTAAAGTGGCATGGCAGTTTTAAACAGATGAATAAAGTTATTGAAGCAAAACTTGCTAAAGATATTCCTTTAGCATTGAAAAAAAGACTGCTTCATGAAAAAGAAATAATTAAAAGAATGCCTAAGGAATATCCTTTGGCTTATCAAGATGCTTTAAAAATATGTCATGATAATTTTATTGATTTTAAAGATGCCGAGTTAGAACAGCTACAGGATGAAAATGCGGTAGAGTGGATCTTTGTTGAAGGGAAGGCACAGTTTAGAGATGATTTTTTTGATAATATAATTAAAACGCGTAATGATTATGTAAAAAGATTAAAAGATCCTAGTAAGATAAAAAGTCGTGAAACTAATTTTGCGTTATTAAATAATGCAATAAAGGAAATAAAAGAAAAAGGTAAATTAGCTTATCATTTTCATTTGAAGACGGGAATGAAGATCAAGACTAGGGATACTGATAAAATGATTAGAGTTCATCTACCTGTACCATTAGAAAATTGTCAAATAAGTAATTTTAAATTATTAAAAACAACACCCCAATATCGTTCTTTAAATGAAAAAGATCATCCTCAAAGAACGGTTTATTTTGAAGAAAACATTGATGATATTAAAGAATTTTATGTTGAATATGAATATGATAATATGATTGAATATCAGGAGCTTGATTATCAAAAAGTTTTAAATGATCAACCAAAATTTTATTTACATGAGCAAGCTCCACATATTGTTTTTACACCATATTTAAAATCATTAGCAAAAGAGATCATTAAAAATGAAACCAATAATTTAATTAAAGCTAAATTGATTTATGAATATATTACTACCCATATTACATATTCATTTGTTCGCAACTATTATACAATTCCTAATATTCCCGAATATGCTGCTTTAGGCGGTAAAGGTGATTGTGGCGTTCAGGCTCTATTATTTATCACTTTATGCCGCTATGTTGGTGTTCCGGCGATGTGGCAGGCAGGTCTTTATGTAACTCCATACGATATTGGTAATCATGATTGGGCTCGATTCTATGTAGCTCCATATGGCTGGCTGTATGCTGATTGTTCGTTTGGTGGAGCGGCTTATCGTAACGGTGATAAAGAAAGATGGCAGTATTATTTTGGTCATTTAGATCCATTTAGAATGGTTGCCAATAGTGAATATCAATATGATTTATATCCTGCCAAAAATTTTATTCGTCAGGATCCTTATGATAATCAAACCGGTGAAGCTGAATATGAAGATCGAGGGTTATATTTAAATGATTATGATTTGCATTTAGAAGTGATGGATATTAAAAAATTATAATTAATAAGGGAAGCCGCAGGCTTCCCTTTGAAATATTTAATTTTGACTTTTCTCTTGTTTTTCTAATAATTCTAACCAGCGTTCATTTTTGGCTTCTAATTGTTCTGTTAAATGATCACGTTGATTAGATAGCTCAGTTAGTTTTTTAAAATCATTTTGATACTCATTCATTTGTTCGTTAAATATTTCAATTTGTTCTTCTAAGTCTAAAATAATACTTTCCATTGATTCTAGTTCCTGTTTTTCTTTAGAAGATAAACGTACTTGATTTTGTTTTTGTAATCTTTTTTGCTCTTTATACTTAAGGGCACCATCCCCCTTAGCTTTAGATGATTTATCATCAATATTAACATAACTGCTATAACCGCCATTACAATAAGTTATTTGTTTGTTTTTAAAAATAAATAAAGCATCACAAATACGATCCAAAAAATAACGATCATGAGAAACCGTGATCACAATACCATTAAAACTATCTAAATAATCTTCTAAGATTGCTAACGTTGTAATATCTAAATCATTAGTTGGTTCATCAAATAATAAAACATTAGGTGCCTGCATTAATATATTTAATAAATACAAACGTCTTTTTTCACCACCAGATAATCTAGAAATATACGTATGTTGTAAACTTGAGTCAAATAAAAAACGTTCACACATTTGTTTAGCGCTGAAAGTTCCTTCTAAAGTTTTTAAATCATTACTCGTTTGTTTAATATAATCAATAACTCGCATATTTTCATCAAGGTCATCGCTCATTTGTTTAAAATAACCGATTTTGATCGTATCACCATAAATAACTTCACCATTACTTGGATTTAATTCTTTTGCGATAATCTTTAGTAAAGTACTTTTACCACAACCATTAACTCCTAAAATTCCAATTCTGTCAGTTCGTTTAAATAAATAAGAAAAATTATTAAATAAAGTTAAATTATCATAATGCATACTAATATTTTTAAGCTCGATCGTTTTTTTACCAAGTCTTGAAGCAGTATTGATCATTTCAACTTGATTTATCGTTTGGATATCTGCAATACTATTTAATTGCTCAAAGCGTTGTAATCTTTCTTTACTTTTAGTTGTTCTAGCCTGAACTCCAGCTCGCACCCATTCAAGTTCTTTCTTTAAAAACAATTTTCTTTTCCGTTCACTAGCTAAGGCTTCTTCTTCACGTTTTGCTTTTAAATCTAAGAATTTAGAATAGTTAGCTTCATATTCATATATCTTGCTACGATCAATTTCCATGATTTTATTTGTAACTCTTTCTAAAAAATAACGATCATGAGTAACCATAAAAATAGCTTTGTTAGACTTGATCAAATATTTTTCTAAATACTCGATCATTTCATTATCTAAATGGTTAGTTGGTTCATCAAGAATTAATAAGTCACAGGGTTTTAATAAAGTAATTGCTAGAGCAACACGTTTTTGTTGTCCACCTGATAATTCTTTAATTAATTGATCATGATTAGTGATACCTAATTTATTTAAAATTGCTTTAACTTCATATTCATTGACTTTATTTTGGTCGATCATCTCATAGACTTGTTTAATGATGGTATTATGGGAATTAAAATCAGGATTTTGTGGTAGATAAGATATTTGTAGATCTTTTTTTTGAATAATGTCACCTTGATAAGTTTCAATGCCGGCAATGATCTTTAATAAAGTACTTTTACCAGTACCATTAATACCAATCAAAGCAATTTTATCAGTTTCTTCTATTGAAAATGAGACACGATCAACAATATTTTTAATTCCATTTGTTTTAGATAAATTATTTACACTTATTAACATACGATTCTCCTTAAATTAACTATATTCTATCATGTAATCAATATTTGTAAATGAGTAATTAAAAGTGATTTTATATGTTGATAACTAAAACGGTTATTATTTTGACTAGATAGTATGGCTAGCTAACATCTTGTAAGATATAAGCAGTTATTGCTGTATAGAGTATATTAATATACAAGATATAGGTTCAAATAAAAAATTTATTATTGATTAAAATGAAAAAAGTGTAAAAAAAGATTAAAGATGAAAATCTTTAACCTTTTTTAGTTACTATTACTTTTTTGAAATAATATGATCTATTTTTATGATGATATAGATAAACAAATATTATAATCTTGATTACTGAAAAACTTTATTCTTGATATAATCTTTTTGGTGATATAAATGAAACGTTATACAATTGGTAAAATGGCAAAATTAAATAATGTAAGTGAACAAACATTAAGGTTATATGATAAGATCGGGTTATTTAAACCTGCTTATGTTGACGAAAAAAATGGTTATCGGCTTTATGATATTGGACAATCAGCAAGACTCGATATTATACAATATTTAAAAAATTTAGGAATGACTCTAAAAGAAATAAAAGAGGTTTTTGATTATAGAGATTTATCGTTATTGCAAGAGAAACTAGAAGAAAGCAAAGGACAAATTGATCTACAAATTAAACATTTAAGGGAACAAAAAGAAGCAATTCAAAGAACGATCGATTCATTTGAGCTGTTTAAAGCAGCTCCTAAAGCCGGTATGATAACTTTAGAATTTATTAATAAACGAACGATGCTTTACGTAGATAAAAAAATTAATATTTATGATTATGATTTAGATGTTTATGAAAGTTTGTTAAGAGAGTTTAAAGATGATTTAATTAAACAAAATTTACCACCAACTATTTTCTTTAATCCGGGAACGATTTTAAGAAAAGAACATGTTGAAAAAAGAGAATTTATTTCAAGTGAGATTTTTGTTTTTATTAATGATAAAAATAAAGTAGTTTTAAAAAAAGAAACAATTCCTGCAAGTATGTATTTATGTATATATTGTGATGATTTCACTAATGAAAAAGAATATGCTTGTAAATTATTTGATGAAATAGAAGCTAAAAATTATACAATAATCGGGGATTATTTATGCGAAAGCTTAAATGATATCTTGATATTTAACGATAAAAAACGAAATATGTATTTAAGACTGCAGGTTCCCGTTAAAATTTAAAAATAGAATTACAAATACTTGACTTTATGGTAACCATAAAGTTTATACTAAAAGTATCGGAGGTAATTAATATGAACAAAGAAAAAGTTAGAGTAGTTCAGTATGGATGCGGAAAAATGGCAAAATATATTATTCGTTATCTATACGAAAAAGGTGCTGAAATCGTAGGTGCGATCGATGTCAATCCTGAAGTTGTCGGTAAAGATGTTGGTGAGTTTGCCCAGCTTGGATTTAATCTTGGTGTCACTATCAGTGATGATGCTGATAAGGTTTTGGATGAGTGTGATCCAGATATTGCAGTAGTTACATTATTTAGTTTTGTTGAAGATTGTTATCCACATTTTGAAAAATGTGTAAGTCGGGGAATTAACGTTATTACTACATGTGAAGAAGCAATTTATCCATGGACGACCGCTAGTAAACTTACTAATAAATTGGATGAACTTGCTAAAGAAAATGGATGTACTATCGTTGGTTCGGGAATGCAGGATATGTATTGGATCAATATGATCGGTGCAGTAGCTGGTGGTGTTCATAAGATCAAAAAAATTGAAGGAGCTGTTTCTTATAATGTCGAAGATTATGGTTTAGCTCTTGCAAAAGCTCATGGGGCTGGTTTTACATCAGAACAGTTTGAAAAAGAATTAGCTCATCCTGAAACTTTGGAGCCTTCTTATGTATGGAATTCAAATGAAGCATTATGTAATAAAATGGGCTGGACAATAAAATCACAGACCCAAAAATGTGTGCCTTATTTTTATGATCGTGATTTGTATTCAGAAACTTTGCAGGAAACTATTCCTCAAGGCAATTGTATTGGAATGTCAGCAGTAGTAACAACAGAAACCTTCCAAGGACCAATAATAGAAACACAATGTATTGGAAAAGTGTATGGACCTGATGATGGTGATATGTGTGATTGGAAAATCATTGGCGAACCAGATGTCACTTTTTATGTTGAAAAACCAGCTACTGTAGAACATACATGTGCAACGATCGTTAATCGTATTCCTTCAGTTTTATTAGCTCCAGCAGGATATATAACAGTTGAAAAATTAGATGAATTAGAATATTTGTCATATCCAATGCATTTGTATTGTGATGAATAATAGTTTTTAAAAATTTAGACTCAAAAAACTAACAGATAATATATTTACTGTTAGTTTTTTAGTAAAATGCTTTTAAGAGAATGTAAAGCGATTACCGCAAAGAATTTTGAATAATTAAAAAACGGCTATCAAGCCGTTTGTTTATATCCTGGCAGAGGTAGTAGGAGTCGAACCCACATCAACGGTTTTGGAGACCGGTATTCTACCATTGAACTATACCTCTATTTCAACTGCTCTATTATAATAACATATCTTTATAAACTTGTAAATAAAAAAATTAAATGTTTTAAAAAATAGGTATTTGTCTAATTGAAGAATATTATAAAAATCTTAAGAAAATCATAAGATTTTTATTATTGAATGAGTATAAAACATGGTTTATAATAAGCAACGTATGTTTTATAACTAAGGGAGTGTAATCATGGATGAAAAACTATCTATAGTGATAAATAAATTGGGACATTGTTTAGGAACTATTTTGTTGATGAGTGTAATTATGACAATTACGATCTATTTTGAAATCGGTGGTGTCTATTTTAGTTCTTATAATTTGGATAATAAATATAATATGCTTATTGTTCCCATAGTGATTATCTTAGTTTTTGTTTTAATGTATTTTTTGTATAAAAAGATAAAACAGATCGATTTAGAGAATAAAAAGAGATATTATTTGATTTTATCTATTATTGCGATTGTAATTGTAGGACTACAATTATATAGTATTTATGCTATTAAGGTTGAACCGAGCTGGGATTTTGGTGTAGTTCACCGTGAAGCTATTCGTTTAGCGACGAGTAAAAGTCAAATTACTAATATATCTTATTTTAGTACTTATACAAATAATAATTTAATGTTATTAATGTTGACAGGGATATATAAGATTTTAGGCTGCTTTCATATTAGTGATTATGTAACGGCGAGCTGTTTTGTTAATATGTTGATGATCGATATCCCACTAGTAATTAATTATTTTAGTGTAAAAAGATTATTCAGTCGTAATATGGTTGTTATGTATATGATTTTAACGATGTTTTGTTTACCAATCTATACTTACGTGCTGATCTTTTATACTGACACATATCCAATGATTTGGGGCTCATTAATTGTTTTATTATATATAAAAATGAATCAAACGATGAATCTCAAAGAAAAATATTTGGAAGCGGTTTTGATTGGGATTTGTGCATTGATTGGTTTTGAATTAAAAGCAACGATCTTGATCTTGCTGGCTGCTGTTATTCTGCACTATCTATTTACAAATAAAGGAATAAAAAAGCTTGTTATTATTGCATTAGTAGTAGTTTCATTTATTACTTCGATGACAGCATATAATAAGATGATCGATAGTACTAATCTTTTTAATGATTTAGATTATGAAGCAGAGGCTTTGCCGTATGTTCATTGGATAATGATGGCATTAAATAAAACCGGAGGATTTAATCGTAAAGACTATAATTATTCTAAGTCGATCATTGGAAAAGAGGCTAAGCAGGAAGCGGCAATCAAAATGATTGGTGAAAGATTAAATAATTATGGATTTAGTGGTTTAATTGGGCATTTAGGAACTAAAATAAATTACACTTATAATGATGGAACATATTACTCAGTTTCTTTACTGGCTCGTAAACCGCTAAATACAGATTCATTAGGCTATAATTTATTAGCAAAAGATGGAAAATACATAAATAAAACGATATATTTAGCGAATAGTTATAACATTTTTATTTTAGTAATGCTTGTGTTATCAATGGTTAGTGGTTTTAGAAAAGAAAAATTAGATTTATTAAGTTTTCTTAGAATTTTATTATTTGGCTTAATGTTATTTTTACTGATTTGGGAATCTAAACCAAAGTATTTGGTAAATTTTTTACCAGTGTTTAATATTTTGGTTTTAGATGGAATGATATTTTATGAAAAAATAATAAAGAGGGGGAAATTATTATGGATACATTAGCAATCGTGGTACCTTGTTATAATGAACAAGAAGTTCTTGCAACAACGATCAAACAATTAGAACAGTTAATTATATCATTGATTGAAAAAGGAAAAATAGCTAAAGAAAGTTATGTTATTTATGTAAATGATGGTAGTAAAGATAATACCTGGCAGATTATTGAAGATAATTTTAAGCTTTTTAAACATTTACAAGGTTTAAATTTGGCAGGTAATGTTGGGCATCAAAATGCGTTACTTGCAGGATTGCATCACGTAAGTGATAAATGTGATATGGCAATATCAATAGATGCTGATCTTCAAGATGATATTAATGTGATTGAACAAATGATCGATAAATATTATCAAGGCTGTAATATAGTTTATGGTGTTAGAGATGATCGTAGTAGTGATACTGCATTTAAACGAGTTACAGCGCAGTCTTTCTATCGAGTAATGCACTTTTTAGGAGTGAAGTCTGTTTATAATCATGCTGATTTTCGTTTACTAGATAAACGAGCTTTACAGTTTTTGAAAGAATATCCAGAAAGAAATTTATTTTTAAGAGGAATAGTTACATTACTTGGTTTAAATACTGACTGTGTATATTATTCGCGTAAAGAAAGAATGGCAGGAGAATCTAAGTATCCGTTAAAAAAGATGCTTTCATTTGCTTTTGATGGAATTACTTCTTTTAGTATAAAACCAATTACAATGATTTTATTATTAGGACTTATAATTATGTTTTGTTCCATTTTAGCAATCATCTATACATTATTTTCATACATAAATGGTCATAGTGTAGCAGGCTGGGCCTCATTGATGATTTCGATTTGGTTTTTAAGCGGCGTACAGTTGTTTGGAATTGGCTTGATTGGTGAATATGTTGGTAAAGTATATATCGAAGTTAAAAGACGGCCACGTTATCATGTTGCAAACTGGTTAGGTGAAACGAATGATCAATAAATATTATCGAAAATATCGGGAAATGATCTTATATTTAGTTTTTGGTGCTGGAACGACATTTGTCAATATAATCGTATATTATATATGCGGACATGGATTTAAGCTGGCTGTTTCTATAAGTACGATAATTGCTTGGGCTTTATCAGTACTTTTTGCATATGTCACTAATAAGATATGGGTATTTAATTCTAATAGAAATAAACTAAAAGAGATTTTGATTGAATTTACTCGTTTTGTAGGCTGTCGTTTAACGACAGGATTAATTGATTTAATAATTATGGTAGTATTTTGTACCTGGTTAGGTTTCAATGATTTGATAATTAAAATTGCTTCTAATGTTTTAGTGATCATCATGAATTATATTTTTAGTAAGTTAATTATTTTTAAGGGATGATAATAACCCAGGCTAAATCTGATTTTATTCATATGGTAGAGTAGAAGGAGGAATAAAATGAATAAATTGGAATTAGCGATTTCATCGATCAAATATCAAAAGTTTAGAAAAATATATCCGATTATGAAAGCTTTTCATACGGGAACGATCTTTGAAGAATTGGACTTACCATGGGGTGAGCTTCAATAATGAATAACGATGATTTATTAATGCAAATCATGATGCTGGATTTTGCTGTTCAAGAAGCTTCATTATTTTTAGATACTCATCCTTGTGATGAAGAAGCAATGAGATATTTTAATGAAGCTGCAACACGTTTGAAAAATGCTAAAAAAGAATATCGTAAACAGGGAAATGTTTTAACTAATCGTGAACTAGATGCTTACCAAAACGGTTATTTAAAGGCTCCTTGGCCATGGGAAGGTGACAGAAAATGTGGTTGTATGAAAAACGCTTGCAATATCCAGTAAATATTACAAAGCCTGATGCTAAAGCAGCTGCAGTGATCATCGATCAATTGGGTGGTCCTGATGGTGAATTAGCTGCAGCACTTAGATATATCTCACAGCGTTATACGATGCCTTATCCAGAAATACAAGCATTGTTGACGGATATTGGGACTGAAGAACTAGCTCATGTTGAGATCATCAGTGCTATTTTATATCAATTAACTACAGATTTAACAATTGATGAAATCAAGGCTCAAGGATTTGATAAATATTTTGTTGATCATACGTTAGGAATTTATCCTCAAGGTGCCAGCAGTGTACCATTTACAGCTGCATACTTCCAGTCTAAAGGTGATCCGATTACAGATTTAACTGAAGACATGGCAGCTGAACAAAAGGCAAGAACAACTTATGATAACATTTTGGCGCTTGTTGATAATGAAGAAGTTAGAAAACCAATTCGTTTTTTAAGAGAACGGGAAATCGTTCACTATCAAAGATTTGCTGAAGCTTTAGAATTAGTGAAAAAACGTTTAGATTCACAAAATTATTATAAATATAATCCAGCATTTACAAATGGTAAAAAAAGATGTAACTAGATATAAAGTTAGATGTTATATTTTAAAAATATGACATCTTTTACATATATTAAATTTTATTGATCAGGTTTAGTGCACTTATTTGCTTAAAATTAAGTGAAATAATAAATTATATTGATTTAATCATGACTTTATGACATAATAATATGACTTTAATAAAAAGGAGTTATGATAATGATATCTACACAAAATGTATCTTTAAGATATGGCGATAGAGCTTTATTTGAAAATGTTAGTGTTAAATTTACAGAAGGAAACTGTTATGGAATCATTGGGGCTAATGGTGCTGGTAAAAGTACTTTTTTAAAAATATTAGCAGGTGAAATTGAACCCAATAAAGGTGAGGTTATTTTAGAACCACATAAACGTTTATCCGTTTTAAAACAAGATCACTTTGCATATGATGAAAAAGGTGTCGTAGAAACTGTAATTATGGGTAATAAGCATCTTTATGAAATCATGCAAGAAAAAGAAAAGTTATATGCAAAACCTGATTTTAATGATGAAGATGGAATTAGATTAGGTGAGCTTGAAGGTGAATTCGCAGAAATGGATGGTTGGAATGCGGAAGTCGATGCAGAAATTCTATTAAATGGTTTAGGAATCACAAATGAATTACATGAATTGAAAATGAAAGAATTAGATGGTAATCAAAAAGTTAAAGTATTACTTGCTCAAGCTTTGTTTGGTAATCCAGACGTTCTTTTATTAGACGAACCGACTAACCATTTAGATTTAGATAGTATTCGCTGGTTAGAAAACTTTTTGATGAATTTTAAAAATACTGTTATCGTTGTTAGCCATGACCGTTATTTTTTAAATAAAGTTTGTACTCATATCGCTGACATTGATTATTCAAGAATCCAATTATATGTTGGTAACTATGATTTTTGGTATGAATATAGCCAATTGCAATTACAGCAGGCTAAAGATCAAAATAAAAAAGCTGAAGCTAAGAAAAAAGAATTAGAAGAATTTATTGCTCGTTTCAGTGCTAATGCTTCTAAAGCTAAGCAGGCGACATCGAGAAAAAAATTATTAGATAATTTAGAAATGGTGGATATAAAACCATCACTTCGCCGTTATCCTTTCATTGCCTTTAAACCGGGACGTGAAGTTGGAAATATTGTTTTAAAAGTAGAAGGTTTATCTAAAACAGTTGATAGTGTGAAATTGTTGAACAATGTTAGTTTTTCAATTAATCCTAAAGACAAAGTGGCATTTGTTGGTGATGTAAAAGCAACAGAAGTATTTTTTAAAATCATTATGGGAGAAATTGAACCTGACGAAGGAACATTCCAATGGGGTGTAACGACTTCACAATCATATTTTCCTAAAGATAATTCAAAGTTTTTTAATGACTGTGATCTATCTTTGGTAGACTGGCTCCGGCAATTTTCAGTTAAAGATGAATATGAACAAGATTTACGGGGCTGGCTGGGAAGAATGTTATTCTCTGGTGAAGAAGCACTAAAAAAAGCTTCTGTCTTATCTGGAGGTGAAAAGGTTAGATGTATGCTAGCTAAAATGATGATGGCTGAAGCTAATGTTTTAGTTCTTGATGAACCAACAAACCATCTTGATTTGGAATCGATTCAGGCTTTAAATCAAGGATTGATCAATTTTAAAGAAAATATTTTATTTACTAGTCATGATCATCAGTTTGTACAGACGATTGCTAATCGAATCATTGAATTTAATGAAAATGGTATTTTAGACCGTTTATCAACTTATGATGAATATCTAGAATATAAAGAAAAAAACAAGTAGATCATTGTACTACTTGTTTTTTCTTGTATAATATTTACAAGGAGGAGCAGTATGAATAGTACAGTTAAAGAATTATTTGAACGAAAATCGGTTAGAGTTTATAAAGACAAAGAAATTGAACCAGAAAAAAAACAATTAATATTAGAGTCAGCTATTCAGGCACCAACAGCCGGAAATATGACTTTATATTCAATTATTGATATTCAAGATCAAGAAATTAAAGATAAACTGGCTAAATCTTGTGATAATCAGCCATTTATTGCAAAAGCACCACTAGTATTGATTTTTGTTGCCGATTATCAAAAATGGTATGATGCTTTTAAATATTATCATGATAATGAAAAAGTCAGAGAACCATCTTATGGCGATTTTTTATTGGCTTATAGTGATGCGCTGATTGCAGCACAAAATGCTGTTGTTGCTGGCGAAAGTATGGGAATTGGCAGCTGTTTTATTGGTGACATCATCGAACAGTATGAATATCATCGGGAGTTATTAAATTTACCACAATATTGTGCACCTGTTGCCATGCTGGTGATGGGATATCCTACTGATCAACAAAAAAGAAGACCAAAACCAGTACGCTTTGATTCTAAATATATTGTAAGTACTGATAAATATGAAAGATTTTCATCAGAAAAATTAGTTGCAATGTTTGATGATCGCGCAATTAAAGCTAATAAAACAAGCGGTGGCAAGGGATATGTTGACGATATTTATAACCGTAAATGGACTAATCCGTTTATTGAGGAGATGACCCGCTCATCTAAACTATGGTTTGAACAATGGGGAAAAGAGGATGAAGAATCTTAGGATTCTTTTTCTTTATTTAAGGGTTGACATTTAATTTATTATGAATATAATATATAGCATGCTATCTATTTAAGGAGGTATACAATGCCTAATAAAAAGACTGGATTTTTAATTAAACAAGTTCATATTCTTCAAGAGCAGCGTCTAAATAGAAAATTTGAACATTTTGGTTTAACGGCTGCACAAACTTTTACACTAGTTAGTTTGTTTAAAGCTCGAGAAAAAAATGAGAAATTAAATCAAAAAGATCTTGAAAGAATATTGGATATTTCAAATCCTACAGTAACTGGAATCTTAAATCGTTTAGAAGCAAAAGATTTAATTAGGCGAGTTACTTGTAAACATGATGCAAGAATTAGATATATTGAAGTTACTAAAAAAGCTATTGAATTAGATAAAGAAATTCGAAAAACTTTTAAAGAAGCGGAAGAACAGTTAGTTAGTTCTTTGACTCCAGAAGAAATAGATAGATTAAACGAATATCTAATCAGAATATTAAGAAGTGCTTCTTAATATTTATTTTAAACTAATTCATAGCACGCTATATATTTAGGAGGTATGTAAATGTTAAAAACACTTATAGCTCAGATTAAAGAGTACAAAACAGCTACTATTTTAACACCATTATTAGTTATTATAGAGGTTGTTTTAGAAGTTATAATTCCGTTTTTAATGGCAATGATCATCGATCAGGGAATATCTGTAAAAGATATGGATATGGTCGTTAAATTAGGAATTATTACGTTATTAGCATCTTTTGTTTCTTTAGCAGCAGGAGGCCTAGCAGGAAAGTATGCAGCTAAAGCTTCAACAGGATTTGCTAAAAATTTAAGAAAGGCAATGTATTACAATATTCAAAATTTCTCTTTTGCAAATATTGATAAATACTCAACGGCTGGTTTAGTTACTCGTATGATGACCGATGTAACAAACGTTCAAAATGCTTTTCAAATGATTATTAGAGCATGTATTAGAGCACCATTAATGATGATCTCTGCGATGGTCATGGCTTTTACGATCAATGTTAAAATTGCCTTTGTATTTGTGATCGCAATTATCTTTTTAGGAATTGTCTTGACATTTTTTATGACACGGGCTCATCCTTATTTTAGAAAAGTATTTAATACTTATGATGATTTAAATGCTTCAGTTCAGGAAAATGTCAATGGAATTAGAGTTGTTAAGGCTTATGTTCGTGGTGATTACGAAGATGAAAAATTTAAAAAGACATCATCTTTAATATATAAACTATTTGTAAAAGCTGAAAATTATTTAGTTTTCAATCAACCATTAATGCAATTGACAGTATATGCATGTATTATTGGAATTTCTTGGTTTGGAGCACATTTAATTGTTGGTGGCAGCTTAACTACCGGTGAGCTTACTAGTTTATTTACTTATGTGATGATGATTTTAATGAGTTTGATGATGTTTTCTATGGTTTTTGTCATGGTAGTTATGTCAGTTGCTTCAGCACAGCGTATTTGTGAAGTAATAAATGAAGAATCAACTTTGCATAATCCAGAAAATCCTGATTATGAAATCAAAGATGGATCAATTGATTTTAATAATGTAAGTTTTTCATACTATGATGATCAAGAAGAAATCAGTTTAAGTAATGTAGATGTGCATATTAAATCTGGACAGACCATTGGTATTATTGGCGGAACTGGTAGTGCTAAGTCAACTTTTGTCCAATTGATTCCAAGATTGTATGATACGACTTGTGGCGAAGTACTTGTAGGTGGTAAAAATGTTCGTGATTACGATTTAGAGACATTACGAAATGAAGTTGCCATGGTATTACAAAAGAACGTCTTATTTTCTGGAACGATCAAAGAAAATCTTCGCTGGGGTAATAAAAATGCTACTGATGAAGAAATCATGGAAGCTTGTAAGTTAGCTCAGGCTGATGAATTTATTCAACGTTTCCCAGATAAATATGACACATATATTGAACAAGGCGGGACAAATGTATCAGGAGGACAGAAACAAAGATTGTGTATTGCCAGAGCTTTGCTTAAAAAACCAAAAATCTTGATTCTTGATGATTCTACTAGTGCTGTTGATACTAAAACTGATGCTTTGATTCGTAAAGCTTTTAAAGAAGTTATTCCTGGAACTACTAAGTTGATCATCGCACAACGAATTAGTTCGGTTGAAGATGCTGATTTAATTATTGTTTTAGATGATGGAAAAATTAGTGCTATGGGTACTAATGATGAATTATTAAAAACAAGTGATATTTATCGTGAAATTTTTGAAACCCAAAAGAAGGGAGGAACTTTAAGTGAATAATAATCGTGGAAAAACAATGAAAAGATTATTTAATTTTGTTATCTCTAGACACCGTAATACTTGTATAGTGATTCTTTTATTAATTATTATTAGCAGTTTATCTAGTGTTATGGGATCGATCTTTATTAAGAGTTTAATTGATGATTATATTACTCCTTATCTTAATACAGTTAATCCGGATTTTAATCCGTTATTGAATGCCATTTTAAAAATGGTAGCTATATATGCAATTGGTGTTATTGCAACTTATACTTTTAATAAATTGTTGATCAATGTATCTCAAGGCTCATTAAAAGAAATCAGGGATACAATGTTTGAACATATGGAACAATTACCGATTCGTTATTTTGATACCCACAACCATGGTGATATTATGTCTATTTATACTAACGATACGGATACTTTAAGACAAATGATCTCTCAAAGTATTCCTCAAGTAATTGTTTCAGCAACAACGATTATCTGTGTTTTTGTTTCGATGCTGGTTATGAGTATTCCGCTTACGATCATTAGTGTTATTATGGTATGTGTAATGCTTGGAGTTTCTAAGTATGTAACAAATCGAAGTGGTAAATATTTCTTTGCTCAACAAACTAATTTGGGTAAAGTCAATGGTTTTGTTGAAGAAATGATGGAAGGACAAAAGGTTGTCAAAGTCTTTACTCATGAAGAAGAAGCAAAGATTGATTTTGATAAAGTTAATGAAGAATTATTTGAAAGTGCTTATGAAGCTAATAAATACGCTAATATTTTAATGCCTTTGATTGGAAACTTAGGGTATGTAAGTTACGTTTTAGTAGCGGTTGTTGGTGGTGTTTTAGCAATCAATGGTTATATGGATCTAACCGTAGGAACCCTTGCTTCTTTCTTACAACTAAACCGTTCGTTCAATCAGCCAATTAGTCAGATCTCGCAACAAATCAACATGGTTTTAATGGCGTTAGCTGGTGCTGAAAGAATCTTTGCTTTGATGGATGAAGAGATTGAAGTTGATGAGGGTCATGTTACTTTAGTAGATGCTAAAGAAAATGAAGATGGAACTTTATCACCAGTAAATTACCGCACCGGTATCTGGGCTTGGGAACATAAACGTCCTGATGGTTCAATTGAATATGTTCGTTTAGCCGGAGATGTTCGTTTTCATGATGTAACCTTTGGTTATAATGATAATAAGACAATTTTATATGATATGAACTTATTTGCTAAACCTGGTGAAAAGCTTGCTTTCGTTGGGGCTACAGGAGCTGGTAAGACAACGATTACTAATTTGATCAATCGTTTCTATGATATCCAAAAAGGATCGATTACTTATGATGGTATTGATATCAAATTAATTAAAAAAGCTGATTTAAGAAGATCTTTAGGAATCGTATTACAAGATACGCATTTATTTACCGGAACGATCATGGATAACATTCGTTATGGAAAACTAGATGCAACAGATGAAGAATGTATTGCCGCAGCTAAACTTGCTAATGCCCATGAATTTATCATGCATTTAGAGCATGGGTATCAAACAGTTCTTAGCGGTGATGGTTCAAGTTTATCTCAGGGTCAGTGTCAGTTACTAGCAATCGCTAGAGCAGCAGTTGCTAATCCACCAGTATTGATTTTGGATGAAGCAACATCAAGTATTGATACGCGTACTGAAAGTATCGTTCAAAGTGGAATGGATAAATTGATGGAAGGACGTACCGTATTTGTAATTGCGCACCGTTTATCAACGATCAAAAATTCTGATGCAATCATGGTTCTTGATCAAGGAAGAATCATTGAACGTGGTGATCATGATAAATTAATAAAAGAAAAAGGAACTTATTACCAGTTATACACAGGTGGTTTAGAATTAGATTAAGATATGGATAGGTATTAGCCTATCCATTATTGTTAAAGGAATAAATTAATGGTACAGTATAAGTGAATGAAAGGATATGATGTGATGGAATTAACATTTAGATATGCTAATAGTAATGATACAGCATTGATCTTATATTTTATTAAGGAATTAGCAAAATATGAACAGATGCTTGATGAAGTTATTGCTACTGAAGAATTATTGAATGAGTGGTTATTTGTAAAAAAGAAAGCCGAAGTAATTTTTGCTTTAAAAGATGGAAAAGAGATTGGCTTTGCTTTGTTCTTCCATAATTTTTCGACTTTTTTAGGACGCTCAGGGATATATTTGGAAGATTTATATATCAAACCTGAACATCGTGGCAAAGGTTATGGTAAAGCTTTGTTTAAACAGCTGGCTAAAATAGCAGTTGAGCGAAAATGTGGTCGCTTAGAATGGTGGTGCTTAGATTGGAATCAGCCAAGTATTGATTTCTATTTATCATTAGGTGCTAAAGCGATGAAAGATTGGACAGTATATCGAATTACCGGAGAAACGTTAAAAGAATTAGGAAAATAAAAAAACTACTGGATGTAGTTTTTTTATGCATGTTTGACACGATCTTTTTCTTCAGCTGCTTTAGCATCGTTGAAACGATCAAGTGTTCCAACTAAATATCCTGTGATTCTTCTAATTCTTTCAAAGTTTTGAGGCTGGAAAACATAATCTAGATCCACCTCATCACCATCAATTGAAATTGAAAGAGACTTTAATGTTTCATTAGGAAACTTATTTTCCAAATATTTTATATATGCTTGAATTTCCTCTTCATCCATATAACCATTTTTTACTTTTACTTGAACATTGTTAAAATCTTCCATAATATCACCTCAAAAATATTATAGCAGTTTAAAATTTATTTAACATCTAAAATGCATCATTACAGCCAATAACAAATAATCATAAAGATGATCATTGAAAGAATGATCGAAAGAACTTGATTTATTTTTTTAAACATATATTTCATGCTATCACCACTATATTATATGAATGTAATAATGATATTAGTCATAACATTGAACTAAGTGATCTTATTATAAAAAACGAAATCTTTTAAAATAGATTTCGTTTTTTGCCTTTATATAAAATAATAAATACCATCATAAATAAGATAACTATATAGAAGAAAGAAAATTCATTGATAATAAGATTTCCAGAAAATAAACTATTTAAAGATATATAATTTATAAACGAAATATCAATAATTCCGATTCCTAAAGGTAAAACAAAGATACTACAAAGTAATAATAAAGCAAGATAAGTGTTTTTTAGTATTTGAGAAATTATAAAAGTAAATCCTGCTGTGATATAAGCCATAGATAATCTAAGGATATAAAGTAAAATGATTTGAATGATCAGTGGCATAGAAAAGCTTATCTTGGCTAATTCTAGAATTGCATGATTAGAGGTAAATAGATAAGTTAAACCGTAACGTTGTAAGAGGATAAATAATTGTGGAAGATAGGTAATAAAAGTGCATAAGGTCGTAATGATAAAACATATTTTCCATTTTTGTTTAAATACTTCTTTTTGGCTGTTTTTTTGGACGTTGATCAGTTGTATCATGCCTGAGGAATATTCATTTGCAATAAATGGGGCAAATAGAATAATGATAGTTAGAGTTAAAAATAAACTTAAAGTAAAATCTGTTTTATAACCGACATAGCTTTTTCCGAATAATTCTAAGTATCCAGTTTCATAGATAATTGGGTAATTTGGATGTTTTGCTATATGATCAATTCGTTCTAAAACTTTTTGAAAAGCGTGTTCACTGATTAACTGACTGGAAATGTAGTTGGTAATTGCATTTTTTTCGTTTTCTGAGATTTTACCAGACTGAAAATCATTTTCAGCTTGCAGACTTTGTTGATGGAGTTCTTCAAAACGAAGTGTTTCTTTTTCGATGATTTTTTGTTTTTCTTGATCATAGGGACCTTCTAATATCTTCATATAATTTTGATAATAATATTCATCAGTTGTGACATCATAGTTTAGATTGATCGTAAACCATGAAACAGCAATACTAAATATTACTAATATTATAAGTCCTTTTTGGATGATAAATAATTTATAACATTCATGGTAAAAGATACTTACATTTGCTTTAAATCTTTTTTTTCTATTTAAATGAAATGATTTTAAAGTATCGGCAGTTTTATTTTTAGAAAATAAATAGATATTTAAAAAAATAAAAAGTAATAATAAAATGATCGTGATAAACCAAAAGATATTTATGATATTAATAGGATAACCAAGAATATTAAGATTTAAATAATTTTGATAGATGGGATTGACAAGGAGATAAGGAATGATATTGGTATGTTTTAAAAGGCTGAAGTTTGAACTGGCGGGTATTGCTAAATAGAAAGTAAGTGCTAAGCCTAATAAAAGAATAGTTAAAATATATATTTCAATCGTTCTTTTTGATATTAATGTTATGAATAAAAATATCATTGCTAATAATGAGTAAATACATATTTTTGATAAAAAGAATATAAGTAAGTATTGTCCAGATGAAATAGCTAATGTAGAAGTTGTAAAACTGGTAATTGATTGAATGCTTACTGATAAAGGGATAGAACCATATTTTAAGTAATTTATAAAGATATTGCTGCTCCAAAATAAAATAGTAGTTAAAATCGTTGTAAAGAGAATTACAGAAGTTTTAGCACGAATCAAGCCGGTTCGACCTTCTTTAGTGGATTTTAATAAAAAGAAAAGCTGGTGTTCTTTTTCATAGATGAGAAGGGTACTAATAATAAAGAAAATAAAGATCAGTGCTAAAAGATCAGTAGGAATAAAATCGATAATATTTTCAAATGCTTTAACATTAGTAAAGGTCAATTTTACATTATCTAATGACTGATAATCATTTATGGTTTTGCTGGCATCTCTTTTTTGAAAATCACTTTGATTTTTAAAAATAGCTATTTTTGATTCTTGAGCACTTTGTTTTATTGCAATACGCAGTTCAGGATAAGAAGTTAGGGTATTCCATTGATTACGATAGTTATTAAATAGTTCCATCTCTCCCATAAAGCTATTAGTATATTTATAATTATCAATATTATTAGACATCACAGCTTGATAATATTCATCAATATATTCACCTTTTTTGTTATCACTTAAACTACTTATTTTATTGTAGCTTTTTTGATAAGCATCACTACTATAATATTTATTAGGATTAGTTGCTAATAATAGACCGATATTTAATAAAAGGGCAATAATAAGTACCAGGATACATGTTTTATTTTTAAAGATTTTATAGAATTCTTGCAAAAATATTGACATTATATTAGTCCTTCATTTCATCACTGAAATAATATAAATATACATCTTCAAGATTTGCAACAGCTTCAATATATTGATATTGAAGAGGTTTTTGATTCGCTAAAATCCGTACTAATAAACCATTTGCCTGTTGTGAAATATTGCTGATAAGAAATTCACCTTGTACTTTTTTTAATTCCTCTTCCTGAATCGATAACTCAAAGACTTTTCCTTGGATAGTTTTACAAAATTCTAATGGTGAGCGATGGTCTAACAGTTTGCCATTTTTCATAAGAATGACTTCTTTAGCAATATGTTCAATATCAGATACTACATGTGTAGCAAATAAAACGATCTTTTCTCTTGCTATTTTAGAAATAATATTTCTGATTCGAATCCGTTCTTTAGGATCAAGCCCAGCTGTAGGTTCATCTAAAATGATGATTTTGGGTTGATTCATGATTGCCTGGGCAATAAGGATTCTTTGCTTCATCCCGCCTGAATATTGTCCTAAAAGACGATGAGCATCATCTTGTAAATTTACTATTTTTAAAACATTTTCGATTTCCATCTTAGCTGTTTTAGCATCCATTCCCTTTAAAGCAGCCATATAATTTAAAAATCGATAAGCATTAAATTGTTCATATAATTCCTGCTGCTGAGGCATATAACCTAATATAGCACGATAATCTTTCTTTAAATCATTAATATTTTTACCATTATATAAGATCTTGCCTTTATTTGGTTTTAAATTGCCAGTTAATAAATTAATAAGGGTTGACTTACCAGCACCATTAGATCCTAGCAGAGCATAAATTCCTGGGGTCAGAGTGAGATTGATGTCATTTAGAGCTAATAAACTGCCATATGATTTTGTCAGCTGTTGGATTTCTAATTTCATAGTCTACCTCCATATCTAACTAATTTATTTTCACTATAGCATAAAAAAAGGAAAAATTATTAATTTCCCCTTTTAATGGTTAGATATCTAATTAAACGGTATTAAAAGTTTTTTTCATAGAAAGCTTTTAATACTAAACTCTTTTTACGACGACTGATTTCAAACAAACAATTAACACCTTTTAAATAAAGCTGGTTATTAAATATTTTTAAAATCTTCTTTTTATTAATAATCACACTACGATTAATACAAATAAAATCATTTCCCAAAATCCTTAATAAACTTTTTAAAGTTTTATTTTTGATTATTGCTTGTCTATCATCAAATATTACGGCGATATTCATATCGCCTAAATACATACAATATATAATACTATCAGTTTTTATTTCAAGTATTTCACCAGTTATTTTTAAATCAATATAAATCATATTAATAAGATAATTTTTAAAAGTTATGACCGTTCGATTGGATATCGAACCGTTAAATGGGGAAATGAACAATATCTTTATTTATTATGTTATAGTAAAGGTAAGAAAAGCAGCTAAAAGAAATGATAAGAAAGTAATTAAATATGAATTTGAAGTATCAAAAAAATTTCTTTTTTTGCATTATGATCTAATTAATGAAGTTAGATAGAAAAGATGGAAATAAGTATTAGCTGTTTACTCACTAGATGTTCATTGATCATTACTAACACCCCCTATTAATGTTGTTGCAAAGTAGAGTTGTTTTAAAAATGTTAGGAACATCAGGAAAACCCAAGGCACGTTATGAGCTGACTGGTAGATTTATTCAGGATTATATTCCAGGGTGTGAGCCAAGACATTCAGGACCTTGTAATACTGGATATTGGGAATATAAAGTAGTGCCATTATAATATTATTAAAGATGAAGTTAATTAAAGGAGGTTGTGTAAATGAAAAAAAATAATATTTTAAATATATTATTGCTAGTATTCTCCTTTATTTTCATTATCCTTATACGTTATTTATATGAAAATAATGCTATCAATAATTGGCTTGCTTTTATTTTAACGATTGGAATAATTATAATTTTAAATTACTCTTTAATAAAAAGAATAGTTATTAAAATCAAAAATAAAATTAAAATTTAATTTAAAAGTACGAAAAGTATTTAGAATCTTATAAGCTGTAACGATTTGTTTACAGCTTTTTTAACTGAGATTATCTTTTATCAATTAGTGGTAAACGATTATTGCAGCTGATGAAAATAGGATTTATTTAAATTATATTTATTTTGATAAAACAAATTTTAAAGATGTTAATGAAAATTATGGGGATGATATTTAAATCTAAAAAATCACATCAGTATTAGATGATAGAAATATTGAAAAAGGACAACTTGTGAGAGATACATTATTGACAGTTGAAACAAAGTATATAAATGAAAAAAGAAGCAAATAGTGAAAAATTTTTCACAGTTATGTACCAAAAGAAACAGCTTTAACCAAGTAATAATTAATTTTTAATAATGGAAAGTGGATATATCTAGATAATAAAACGCAAGAGATCATTATATAAGTCATTTAAAAGATGAAAAAATGAATATGATCCGCTTTTATTAGTAGTCATACTATGATTAATAAAATAAAATTTTTAATTGTTTCTCATTTAGTATCAAATATTATGCTAGATATCTAATTAGTTTTTATTTTAAGCATTTTATCAGTTATTTTTAAATCAATATAAATCATATTAATAAGATAATTTTTAAAAATTACGACCGTTCGATTGGATATCAAACCATTAAATGGGGAAATGAACAATATCTTTATTTTTTATGTTATAGTAAAGGTAAGAAAAGCAGCTAAAAGAAATGATGCTTCTGTTTATTATGTAAATAAGTTATGGTAACGTTAAATAGTTTTAATTTCATCAGATAGGTAAGGAGGGAAAATAAATTAAAGAAATGATAAGAAAGTAATCAAATATGAATTTGAGGCATCAAAAAAATTTCTTTTTGTTATGTTTTTTACTTATTATTGTAAGTAATGTGTAGTTATTATATTTTGGGACAACGGGAATGAGTGATAGTAAAAAAGAAAATAATTTGAAATTAAAAAAGGGATATTGGTGGTGGTAATAATTGCTGGTTTATTCAAGCAAACAAAACGTGACAAATAGTAAATAGATATGTATTTTTTTAATGACAGATCGTTTATCATGCTTAAAAATAAATCCTTTAGTTAAGGAAGAAAAATGTTTTTATATAATATTAAAGTTAATATGACAATAATAAAATGATGATGAAGTTGACAGATTTTTATTGAATTGAGAAGAATTATCTAGTGAATTAAAAGAATTTTTTGCGAAGTGAGAGTGAAAATAAGATTTGTTATTAACCGAGGGAAACATGAATAATGAATTACTTGGTCATATCATAAATTGAAATGAATGTGTCTAATCAATGAAGATAGACAGAAAAGGAGGAAATTATGAATAGAGAAAATTTTTTAAAGTTTGATAGTTTTTTTTCAAAAATAGCATTTGTTTATATTGTATTGATCCCCTTTTTCTTCCTAGAAAGAAATAGAATAATATTTATTTGTTTCAGTTTACTGTTTTTTATAGAAAGACTAGTACATATGTGGTATATAAAAGATAATTTTTCTAAAACTAAAAAGATAGTTTATGCGTTAATAGCCATGATATATATTGCTTGTTCAATAGGTATAGTTATTGAGTTGTTTAGCTTGATTTGAAATATAAAGGGCTGATCAAAAGTCAGCTCTTTAATATTAATTAAGTTTTTAAAAATAATTTGAAAAAGGGAAATACGATTATGACAAAGAGAAATAGAATGAAGAAAATATTAATATTTTTAAGTTTTGTATTATGTTTTCAAATAATGGGATGTACAAAAAAGACAAATATTGATACTAAAACTGTTGTTTGGAGAATTGCTGCTATTGGTAATTATAAAGAGATGACAGCTGAAATGATTGAAATTTGGGAAAAGCCCCTTAATGAATTATTAAAAGAAAAAGGGGTGCAGTATCAAGTAAAAATTATTCCTTTTAGTAATAAAGGAGAGAATAATCAGATTGTGGAGTTAACAGAACTTAAAAAAAGTAGACAACAAACAGATGTTATAACAATACTTCCAGAAGTAGAAGGAGATAAATTAACAGAATGGAATAATACATATAGATGTGCGGTTGATAATGAATTACTTATGGATTTAGATGATTGGAAAGAGGAAAATGGGAAGGTTTTAGAAAAATTTTTAACTGATTATGATTTTGAATTATCAAAAATAGATAACAAATTATATGGAATCTCAAGTAATGTTCCTTCTACATTTGGCATTATGTATCAAAAAGAGATCTTAGATGAATATGGAATAAATCCCGAAAATATTGAAAGTAATTTATTTGATAATATCGATTTATTGAATAAAGTAAAAAAAGAAACTAACGAAAAACCTGTTAAAGAGATGGGCTTTAGTGTTGGAAAGACAGGATTATGGACAGTTCCTCCAACAAATAATTTAGCATGGAAAAAAGATGAAGGATTTATTTCATTAAGTAAATCAAAAGAGTATAAAGATGTATTGAATCAGTGGCTTTCTTTAAAACAGCAGGATCTAATAAATTTAGACGATGATGAAAGTGTTGTCCCATTTGTTAAGTTACCTGAAAAAAGTATCAGCAGATATGATAAATTTACATATTTATCAGAATCATCAAAAGATTATATCGTAGTGCCAGATGGATCTATACCAGATATGGAATTATATTGGGGCGATAATAAAACAGCAATTGCATCTTGGTCAGAAAATGTTGAAAATGCAAAAGATTTTCTTTTAAAATTATTTACAGATAAAGATATAGCTAATTTAATTCAATATGGAACTGAAGGACAGGATTATGAACTTGATGAAAATAATCGTATTACAGTAACTACATCAAGTCTAGGTTTACGAATATCAGGATATCAGTATACAAATCCAAAAATTACTTATTCTTCTATTTATGAAGAAGATGATAAAGTTGCCTACTCAAATTGGTTTTATTCAACATATGGCGATAATTTTCCTAAAGGTTTTAGGTTTGATGCTGATCCTGTAATTACGGAAATTGCAACAACAAATGATATACTATCAGCATACTTTAATACTTTGACAGATAGTGAATGGACAAATAAAATATATGAGTTAGATATAGATGATTTAGATACTTTTTTAAAAGGTTTAAATGAAGAGCTTGATGATGCCGGAATGCAAAAAATAGTTGATGAAGCCAATCGCCAATATCAAAAATGGTTAAAGGAAGGTAAATAAAATGCTTGATTCGGTTAAAAAAATTACGATTATAATACTTTTATTTGTTTTCTTTATAAGTGGCTGTAGTACAAATACGGAAAATTCAAATGATGATAATGTGCAAGTATATGAACAGTTTGGAACATTAGAATTTTCGACGGATGATGGCTTTTATCATACTAATAATAGTGGATATTTATATTTTTTTGATTATGAAAGTAAAAAAGATGTTCTTGTATGCAGTAAAGCTAATTGTAAAATGGAAACAGAATTAAAAGAAGATTCAGAAGCTTATATTGGCTTAGGTACTGGTTTTGTTTGTAATAATAAATTATATGTGATTATTAAAAATGATGATATAGAAAAAAGATATTCGTTGATTGAATCAAATTTAGATCGAAGTAATCAAAAAGAAATCGTTAAAATAAATAGTACTATGATCTTATCATTTGCAGTGATTAAAGAGATAGCTTATTTTGCGATTGATGAAGTTGTTTTTACCGAATCGGAAAGTGGCGCAATAGTTGAAGAACCAAAACATAATTGTTATCTTTTAGCGATTGATTTAAAAAGTGGTAAAGAGGAAAAATTAACGGAGTCTAAAAATAATTTTAATAATTCCTTAAAAATTATTGCCGCTGATGAAAATAAGATTTATTTAAATTATACTTATTTTGACAACTATTTTGATGGAACAAATTTTAAAGATGTTAATGAAAATAACGAAAACTATGTATATGATCTAAAAACAGGAGAATTAACAGCTGTTTTGAAAGATAAATATATTATTAAAGGACAACTAAATGAAGATATCTTCTTAGCACTAGAAGCTCAAAATTTAATAGCAGATGATTTTAATAGTGAAAAAATCTATACAATTTCAAAATATACTTTACCAGACTATAAAACTGAAATCATAGCAACAACAAAAGAATATCCAATTTTAAGTGAAGATGAATGGATATATCAAGAAGAAGGAACTGATCAATATTATGCACTGGATCTAAAAACAGCAGAATCTAAAAAAATAAGCATGAATAAAATCGAAAATGTAGTCATATTTGGAGATGCGAAGGATTATTATTATATAGCATATTTAGAAGATGATGAAATGAAACATGGCTTTATTTTAAAATCTGATTATATAAAAGGAAATAAAAAGATTATTGGTGCTTATTAGGATAGTTGATGAGTTGTTTATAGTTTTAATGATTTGTGGTAAATAAATGATTTTGATATGGGAATCAATAATTCCCCATATTTTATTTAACTAAAATGTTATCTAAGAATTGAAAAAAAGTCATTGTTTTGATAAAATCTTGTAAATACATGAAAAGGAGGGGAATTATGCAGTTACATTTTACAAAAATGGAAGGCCTTGGTAATGATTACATATATTTTGATGGGATAAACCAGGAAATTCCCATGGACAAAGAATTTATCACTAAGATCAGTGATCGTCATTTTGGAATTGGCAGTGATGGTATGATCGTGATCTTGCCATCAGATAAATATGATTTTAAAATGAGAATGTTTAATCTTGATGGCAGTGAAGCAATGATGTGTGGTAATGGTATCCGCTGTTTTGCGAAATTTATTTATGATCATCAATTAAGTGATAAACGTGTATTGAAAGTGGAAACTAAATCAGGACTAAGAGTGGTAGAATTGTTGTTTAAAGATGATAAATGTGTGGGTGCCAAAGTTGATATGGGTAAACCAATATTGACATGTAAAGATATTCCATGTACTTATGATAGTGAAACAATGATCAATGAGGTAGTAACGATCGGTGATCATGATTACCCTTTAACAACGATTTCCATGGGAAATCCGCATACAGTAACATTTGTAGATGATTTAGAGACGTTGGATTTAAAGAAAATTGGTCCTGTTTTTGAACATCATGAATTATTTCCTGAAAGTGTTAATACTGAATTTGTGAAAGTAGTTAATGATCACTATGTAAAAATGCGTGTTTGGGAACGTGGTTCTGGTGAAACAATGGCCTGTGGTACAGGAGCTTGTGCTGTGATGTATGCTAGTTATTTAAATAACTATACTAAAGATAAAGTTACAGTCGAATTATTAGGCGGTTGTTTAGAAATTGAATATATTAATGGTACGATCATGATGTCAGGACCAGCTGTTAATGTATTTGAAGGAACAATTGAAATATAGAAAAGGAGAGAAAATATGTTGAATAGTGCAGAAGAAATTATTAAATTTATTGGCGATGCTAAAAAGCAAACACCAGTAAAAGTGTATTTGAAAGGTAAAAATTTACCGGAAGCAACAGAGTTTAAAATGTTTGGTGGTAATGAAAGTAAAGTTTGTATTGGTGATTTAGATGCTATTAAAGCTTATATGGAAGCAAATAAAGAAATGATCACAGATTCATATTTAGAACAAGATCGTCGTAATAGTGCAATTCCACTATTAGATATGACAAATATCAATGCGCGTATTGAACCAGGAGCTTTTATTAGAGAACATGTAACGATTGGTGACAATGCCGTTATTATGATGGGAGCAGTAATTAATATTGGTGTTAAAATTGGTGAAGGAACAATGATCGATATGGGTGCCGTTCTTGGTGGCCGAGTTGAAGTTGGAAAGCATTGTCACGTTGGGGCAGGAGCAGTTTTAGCAGGAGTTATTGAACCACCTAGTGCTACTCCAGTAATTTTAGAAGATGATGTTTTAATTGGTGCTAATGCCGTAGTTATTGAAGGGGTTCATATTGGTAAAGGTGCTGTTGTTGGAGCGGGATCGATCGTAACTGAAGATGTTCCTGCTGGTGCTGTTGTGGTAGGAAATCCGGCTAGAATCATTAAAGAGAAAAAAGATGAAAAAACTGAGGGTAAAACTCAATTAATGGATGATTTAAGAAAACTTTAGGAGATAGATATGGACGCTTTAGAACAAATAAAGAAATGGCGTCAGGAATTACATCAGATCCCTGAGCTGGGTTTACAAGAGTATAAAACTTCTAATTATCTTAAAACGGAACTGCTCAAAATGGGTTATCAGCCAATCTCAATATTAGAAACAGGTGTTTTAGTATATATTGATAACGGTTATGATCAGACTTTAGCTTTCCGTAGTGATATTGATGCTTTAAAAATAAAAGAACAAACAAATTGTTGTTTTGCTTCTAAACATGAGGGTTATATGCATGCCTGTGGTCATGATGGACATATGGCGGCCCTTTTAGGACTGGCTAAAAAGTTAAAAGATCAGCCTAGTTCTTTTAACCATAATATCTTATTAATTTTTCAGCCAGCTGAAGAAGCTCCTGGAGGGGCTAAGCTGCTGGTTGAAGAAGGGATATTAGATAAATATCAGGTAAAAGCTATTTTTGGACTTCATTTAATGCCGACGATCGATGAAGGTAAAATTGCTTGTCGTCCAGGACCTTTAATGGCTCAAAATGGTGAACTTGATGTTACAGTTGTTGGTAAAAGTGCTCATGCGGGATTATATCATTTAGGGGTAGATGCAATTGTGATCGCTAGTTCAATTATTTGTCAGTATCAAAATATTATTTCTCGAGTTATTTCACCAGTTGAAAGCTGTGTTATCAATATTGGTGAAATTAATGGCGGGACAGTAAGAAATATTGTCGCTGATAAAACAACATTTAAAGGAACTGTTAGAACCTATAGCGAAGCGGTCTTTAAAAAGATCGTAGATACGATGCAAGCTATCAATCATGGAATGGAAGAAAGTTATGGCTGTAAAATTGAATTTAGCTGTCCACCGATGTATCCACCAGTTTTAAATGATTATGATTTGTATCGACAGTTTGTTGCTCTGGCTGGTAAGAATTATGAAGAATTAAAAGAACCATTGATGCTAGCTGAGGATTTTGCTTTCTACCAAAGGGAAGTTCCGGGAATTTTCTTTTATGTAGGAACTAAAACAGCCAAATATTCAAGTGGTTTGCATACAGAGACATTTAATTTTAATGAAGAAGTCTTGATGCAGGCAGTGGAATTATATTACTGTCTAGCGTCAAAGATTAAATTGGGGGATTAAAAATGAATTATTATGATAGAGCTAATAATGCTTTAATGAAAGCTTATGGCAGATTCGATGTTACTTTTGATCATGGTAAAGGTGTTTATCTTTATGATGTTAATGGGAAAAAATATTTAGATTTTTATTCTGGAATAGGGGTTAATTCATTTGGTTATGATTATCAGCCTTATACTGATGCTTTAGCTAAGCAGGTACATCGTTTGATGCATATTTCTAATTATTTTAATAGTGTAGAAGCAATTGAAGCAGCCGAAGCGGTAATTAAAGCAACTAAATTAGATCAAGTATTTTTTACTAATAGTGGAACAGAAGCGACAGAGGGAGCTTTGAAATTAGCACGTAAATATTATTATGAAAAACATGGCAAAGCCGATAGTGAAATCATCAGTTTGAAACATTCTTTTCACGGTCGTTCTACAGGTTCTGTTACTTTAACAGGAACCCCAGCCTATCAAACAGCTTTTGGACCTTTGATCGAAGGTGTTAAATATGGTGAAATCAATGATTTAGAATCAGTTAAAAAATTAATTACACCACGGACCGCAGCAATCATCTTAGAACCAGTTCAAGGTGAAGGGGGAATTCATGTTTGTTCTCAAGAATTCATGCAGGGAATTAGAAATCTTTGTGATGAGCATGACATTGTCATGATTCTTGATGAAGTTCAATGTGGTATGGGGAGAACAGGAACGATCATGACTTATTTCCAATACGGAATCATGCCGGATGTTGTTTGTTTAGCTAAAGGAATCGGAGCTGGTTTTCCAATGGGAGCCTTTGTTGCCAATGAAAAAGTTGGTTCGGCTTTAAAACCTGGTGATCATGGTTCTACTTATGGTGGTAATCCGATGGCCGGATGTGCTTGTAAAACTGTTTTTAAAATTATTGAAGAGAAAAAAATGTTGGAACATGTCCAGGACATTAGTGAGTATTTGATTGCTAAATTGGATGAACTAGTAGAAAAGTATGATTGTATCAAAGAACGTCGTGGGTTAGGTTTGATGATTGGATTGGAATTTGTTCATCCTATCAAGCCATATATTCAAAAAGCTTTGGATAAAGGTTTGATTTTAATTACGGCAGGTAGTAATGTGATCAGAATGCTGCCACCATTTATTATCGAAGAAAAAGATGTTGATGCAATGATAAAAATCTTTACGGAAGTAATTGAAGAAGTGAATAGTTAAATGAGATTCTTATTTGATAAGAATCTTTTTTTGATATCAAAATTTAAATGATATCTTAAAATAAAAATTGTTGATTTTAAAATTTCAAAAATTATACTGTATGCAATAATCATTTACACAGCCTGTTATATTACTGCCTTTGAATGGTTAAAATATAAAATAAGAAGGGAGTAGTATTTGTGGAGATAGATTATAAAGCAATTGGACGAAGGGTGAAAAGTGCAAGAATCAAAATGGGGATGACTCAGGAATTTCTTTCATATCTAATTGATGTGACCCCTGCGCATATGAGTAATATTGAAACAGGAAAAACAAAAGTTAGCTTGCCAACATTGATTGCAATTGCAAATGCGCTTTCTATTTCTGTAGATACACTTTTATGTGATAATGTATTGAATACAAAAATAATATTTGAAGGCGAAGCAAAAGAAATATTTAGAGATTGTGATGAATATGAGATTAGATTGTTAGTGGAGATATTAAAGGCCGCCAAGGAAGCTATGCGTCGTGAAAAAATAATAAGAAATAGATTTAAGATGTAGAATATTATATCTTTTATTAACATTTTCAAGCTAAAAAGAAGTAATTTATCTTTTTTAGTAGTAAATGATAATAGGAGGTTTTAATATGCGTAGATATCCAATATATAGACAAGATAATAATTATAGCTGTGGAGCATATTGTATTAAAATGATTTTAAAATATTATCATTATGATATAAAGACAAAGGAAATAAAAGAGCGCTGTCGTTTAACGAGTGAAGGAATTAGTGTATATGGACTAATATGTTGTTTGAAGTCGTATCATTTTGATGCTAAAGCGTATGAATGTGATTTGAAAACATTATTAAGTGAAGCTAAGTTGCCTTGTATAATACATATTATTAATGAAAATATGACACATTTTGTAGTTTTGTATCAAATAACTAAAAAATATCTTTTAATTGGAGACCCGGCTCAAGGATTAGTTAAATTAACTGAAAAAGAAGTTGAAAAAGTATTTACTGGAGTTTGCATTTGTATTGAACATGTAGGAAGATATATTATTAAGAAAAATCAAAAAGAAGTAGGATTTAAAGAATTTATAATCAAGCATTTAAAGGATAGTTATTATAATATTATTAAGTTATTAATGAAAGCAGTAGTGATATCACTTTGTAGTATAATTGGTTCATTTTATTTTCAAGGATTGATCAATATGCTTGATGAAGTGGATTTTTATTTTATTATGGGCTTTAGTGCAGTTTTTATATTTGTAGCTGGAATTAGGATCATCATGTGTTATCAGCGTAAAAATTTGGAGATTGAGATCCAAAAGAAACTGAATTATGAGTATGTAAATAAAACGGTTATTAATATGCTGGAACTGCCTTTTAAGTATTTTAATTGTAATCAAGAGGGAGTATTGTTAACTAAAGTTCAAAACTTGTATTCTTTAAGTGATTTTTTTATTCATCTTTATCTTACGATATTTATGGATCTGGTTTTAATGAGTGGGGTTATTATTGCAATACTACTTTTTTCTTTACAGATTGGATCAGTGGTAATAATTGTTTTAATTATGATTGCAATCGTTATAACAAAAGGAATGAAAAGATTAAATAGATTAAATAAGAAAATTGTTACTAGTCAAGAGCAGATGAATCAAGGATATTTAGAATATTTAAAAAATTTTTATAACAGTCATCAGTTTTTTTTAAAACAATTTACTAAAGAAAAGATAAATTACTTATTTGATGAGTATAATTATAATGTTTATTGGCGAGATAAAAGTTTAAATGATCTAAATATCATTAGTGAGTTATTGATTCAAGGATTAGCTTTTTTAGTTGTTATGATAGCTGCTTACTATTATAAAAACGGGTATATTAATATTGGTGATATTGTCTTTTTCTATATGTTGACAACATATTTGATCGAGCCATTATTCAATGTAATTGCATTCATTATTGAAAAAGATGAAATTATGATCTTATATGAGCGTTATAAAGAAATTGTACCAGATAAAAAGGAACGAAAGTTGAAAATAAAAGGTAAGATAAAGGAAATTAAGTTTGATCATATTACATATAGCTATGGCTATAGTAAACCGATCATTGATCATTTGGATCTAGTTATAAAAGATTCGATATGGTTAAAAGGCAACACTGGTGCTGGTAAGTCGACATTATTAAGACTGTTGATGAAACATGATGATTTAATTAAAGGCCGGATATTGATCAACGGGATACCACTGGTTAATATTGATCCTAATTCGCTGTATCAAAAAATTATTTATTTAGATAAGGAACCAATTTTTTATCAAGAATCTTTACGTTTTAATCTCCTTTTAAAAAGTAAAAAAAATTATTTATTAGAAGAATTATTAAGAGAGTTTGCAGTTGATCAATTTATTGATCAATTAGAAATGACAATTGATGTAGAGGGTAGACCGTTATCATCAGGACAACAACAAATCATGATGATCATTAGAGCTTTAATATTAAATCCAGATGTTTTGGTGTTAGATGAAGCTTTGAGTAATGTAGATGATTATCGGGTTGAAAAGATTTTAAATTATCTTCGTAATTGTAGAAAGGAAATAATTGTGATCATCGTTGCCCATCAAACAAAATTAGTGAATCAATTTTATGACTGTGTTATAATAAAAGACGGAAAAATTTCTTAATATTTAATGAAATTTTTGAAGTAATTCTCCTTTTTAGATTGTAAAAGATAATGAGGAGGAAAAAATATGATTCATGAAAAAACTATTATCGATAATAACAATGTTCGCTTTAGTAATGACCTGTTTTTTAAATATCTGCTTTCCAGAGATACTTTAGAATCTATAAAACTGAGAAAGTTCATCGTTAAATCTGTCACTCATCTTGACTGCCAACAGATGATCGTTAAAAATCCCGAAATCAATCAAAATACGGTCCTCGCTAAAAATATCATCCTTGATATCTGTGCTGTTGATGAAAAGGGCCGAATCATTGATATCGAGATGCAGATGGCTGGCAACAGTAATAGCGAAAGCACCCGCTTTCAGTTCTATGGTGCCAGACTGTTAGTAGAACAGATCGATACCGGTGAAAAATATCATCAGCTAAGACCGGTATATCAAATCATCTTTATCAATGAAGATGATGATCGTTTGATCAAAGATTATGCGTTTCGAGATGATCAGGGAGAGCTGGAAAAAGAAAATCTCAACTACCGCTATTTTATCAAGATGAGACATATCGATAAGATCATCAAGGAAAAAGGAATCGCAGGATTAAATGATCTAGAAAGATTATGTTATTTGTTTATAAAAAATGAATACACTGCTATAATGAAGGAAAGAGAAGAAGATATAGTGGAGATGGTGATAAAGATGTATGACAAGTTTAGAAGTAATGAGCCGATATGGTCATTAGCGAACCAGTTAGCGTTAGCGAAGCTTAGAACTGAATCCTTAGAGATGGAACGCGAAGAAAAGACAGCCAAAAGAATCGAAGAAGGAATCAAAAAAGGCATCGAGCAGGGTATTGAACAAGGAATCGGAATTGGCCGTAAACAGGAAATTAAAAGAAACAAGAATAATTGTATTGAATTACTTAAGGGAAGATATCAAAAAGATTGTAGTAAATGGGTAGAGGGTTTGAATGAAGAGCAAATAGAATTAATATATAAATATATATTTGAAGAAGATGATTTTGCAATGTTTAAGAAAAAAATAGAAGAGGAATATTTTTTGAAGTGAGGTAAAGTAATGGAAATAGATTTTGCATTGGTAAATGAAGTAGAAGGATTTGATGAAGATTATCAACAAATTTATTTAGAAATTATTAAAGAAACAGTTAATCAGTTAGAAATTGATGAGGATTTAGAATTATCGTGTATTTTAGTTGATGATCAAAAGATTCATGAAATTAATAAAGAATATCGTAATATTGATCGTTCCACAGATGTAATTAGTTTTGCATTGGAAGACAACGAGCAGTATTATGTGTCAGGGATGCCAAGAAGTCTTGGTGATATTTTTATTTCAATTGATCATGCAAAAATGCAGGCTGAAGAATATGGTCATAGTTTAAAAAGGGAAATGTGTTTTTTATTTACCCATGGTTTACTACATTTATTAGGATTTGATCATATGGAAGCTGAAGATGAAAAGGAAATGATTGCCATGCAAAAAGCTATTTTAGAAGCTTTGGCGATAGGAAGATAAATATGGATCATCAAACAATTATTGAAAAAGCTTTTGTGGCAAGTGAAAATTCGTATTCTCCATATTCAAAATTTAAAGTAGGAGCCTGTGTTGAAATGAATGATGGAAAGTATTTCATGGGGGCTAATATTGAAAATGCTGCCTATGGTTCAACGATGTGCGCGGAACGAAATGCTGTGTATGGAGCATATTGCAATGGATATACTAAAAAAGATATTAAGTTATTAGCAATCGCAGCTGATAGTGCGACGATCGTTTCACCGTGTGGAGCATGTCGTCAAGTATTAAAAGAACTAATTCCTGATGAGTGTCAAATTATCTTGGCTAATCGTCAGGGATATAAAATAATGACAATTAAAGAGCTATTACCAATGGCCTTTACAGAGGAGAATTTATAATGTTTAAATCAGGATTTGTAAGTATAGTTGGTCGTCCTAATGTTGGAAAATCAACATTATTAAATTGTATATTAGAAACTAAGCTGGCAATTATGTCAGATGTTGCTCAAACAACAAGAAATACGATTCAAGGAATTCATACTGATGATGATGCACAAATTATTTTTATGGACACCCCAGGAATTCATAAACCCCAGGATCGTTTAGGAACTTTTATGAATTCAACTGCTTTAAATAGTATTTTTGGAGTTGACATAGTATTGTTTTTGGCTCCGGCCAATGAAAAGATCGGTCGTGGCGATAAGTTTATTGTTGAAAGATTAAAAGAAGCAGATGGTCCGGTATTTTTGGTTTTAAGTAAGATCGATACCGTTAGTAAAGAGGAATTAGTCTTAAAACTTCAAGAATGGCAGACATTATTTGATTTTAAAGAGATTGTTCCGGTTAGTGCAAAAGATAATGATAATATTGATTTATTATTGAATACGATAAAAAAATATTTACCTGAGGGTAATATGTATTATCCTAAAGATCATTTGACAGATCATCCGGAGCGTTTTGTAATGGCCGAATTTATTAGAGAGAAAATTTTATATTTTACTAGAGAAGAAGTACCTCATAGTGTTGCTATTGTAGTTGAGAGAATGCTTGAAGATGAAGATGGAGTTGAAATAATTGCAACGATCGTTTGTGATCGTAAAAGTCAAAAGGGAATTATTGTTGGTAAACAAGGTTCGATGATCAAAAAGATTCGCTTAAATGCTCAACGTGAGATGAAGCGTTTTTTACAAGTACCGGTGCATTTAGAATTATTTGTAAAAGTTGAAAATAATTGGCGTAATAAACAAAAATATTTAAAAGAATTTGGTTATAACGAAGATGACTACTAATGGAGAAGAAAGTGTTATTGGATTTGTATTAAAAAATAAATCTTATAAAGAAAATGATATGCTGGTATGGATATATACTAAAGATTATGGAAAAATGGCTTTAATTGCGCGAGGGGTTAAGAAATTAAAGAGTAAAAATGCCCCAGCTTGTCAAACGATAACATTATCTGATTTTATCTTTATACCTAGAACGGGTTTATCGACATTAATAAAGGCTTCACCGATAGAATATTTTCGTCATATTAAAGAAGACATTGAATTAGAAACATATGCAAGTTATTGTGTGGAGTTTGTTTATAAATATACTAAGGATAATGATCCTGATTATGAATGTTATCATAATCTATCGTTAGCTTTGAAATATTTGGAAAATGGCTATGATCCAAAATTAGTATATTTATTATTTAATGCTTTTATTTTAGAAATAACAGGATCAGGATTAGAAGTTGAACAATGCGTACACTGTAATAGACAAGATCATATTGCTGGTATTTCTATACATGGCGGTGGATTTGTTTGTCAAAATTGTATTGGTTTATATGATCGAAAGTTATCAGTAGATGTTTTAAAAGGTTTTCGTTATATTAATATTTGTAAATTAGAAAATATTGATAAATTGCACTTAGAAGAAGATGTGATTTATCAATTGATAGAGATCATGGATACATATATAGATGAATTTACAGGATTGACTTTTCAAAGTCGTAAATTTATTCGTCAAATCAATAATTTGTAAATGAGAGCTACACATTATAAACTAAAAATATTAACTAAATATGAAAAATAGACAAAAGTTGGTATAACTTTTGTCTATTTTGTTTATTTTTTGTGATTTTACGTATATAATTAATAAATATAGAAAGAGGGATAATCGTGAGTGAATTTTTACCAGTAAATCGTCAAGAAATGGAAGCAAGAGGCTGGAAACAGCCTGATTTTGTATATATATGTGGAGATGGTTATGTTGATCACCCATCATTTGGGGCAGCTATTATTTGTCGAACTTTAGAAAGTCATGGGTTTAAGGTTTGTTTTTTGGCTCAGCCTGATTGGCACAACGTTGAAGAGTTTCGTCAGTTTGGTAAACCGCGACTAGGATTTTTGATATCATCAGGAAATATTGATTCAATGGTTAATCACTATACTGTTGCTAAAAAACGTCGTCATAAAGATTTATATACACCGGGCAGTGAAGGGTTTAAGCGCCCTGATCGAGCAGTGATCGTTTATAGTCAGATGGCACGTCAAGCTTATAAAGATGCTAATATTATAATCGGTGGTATTGAAGCTAGCTTAAGACGCTTGGGACATTATGATTACTGGGATGATAAGGTTCGTAAATCAATTATTATCGATGCTAATGCTGATCTACTATTATATGGGATGGGTGAAAATAGTATTATTGAAGTGGCTGAAGCTTTGGATAGTGGTTTAGAAATCAAATATTTAACTTATTTAGATGGAACAGTATTTAAAACTAAAAATCTTGAAGATGCTCATGAACCAATCATGTTGCCAAGTTTTGAAGAAATCTGTAAAGATAAAACTGCTTATGCAAAATCATTTCAGATTCAGTATTTAAATACTGATCATTATAGTGCTAAAACATTAGTAGAGCCATATCAAGGCTGGTATGTGGTGCAAAATAGACCTAATCGACCATTAACGCAACGGGAATTTGATCGCGCTTATTCATTGGATTATAACCGAATGGGACACCCTGATTATAAACATATTCCAGCTATTGATGAGGTTAAATTTTCATTGATAAGTAATCGCGGCTGTTTTGGCTCTTGTAATTTTTGTGCTCTAGCTTTTCATCAGGGACGAATCGTGCAAACTCGTTCACATGAGTCAATACTTGCTGAAGCAAGTAAAATGGTTTGGGATCCAGAGTTTAAGGGATATATTCATGATGTAGGCGGACCAACTGCTAATTTTAGACAGCCGGCATGTAAGAAACAAAATAAGTTTGGAGCCTGTCCGACAAAACAGTGTTTATGGCCCAAACCTTGTAATAACTTAGAAGTAAGTCATCAGGATTATAAAGAATTATTAAATAAGTTGAAGATGCTGCCTAATGTAAAAAAAGTTTTTGTTCGTTCTGGGATTCGTTATGATTATTTAATGTATGATAAAGATGATAGTTTTTTTCGAGAATTAGTTCAAAATCATATTAGTGGTCAGCTAAAAGTAGCTCCTGAACATATTAGTGATCAGGTCTTAGATAAAATGGGTAAACCGCGTCGTGGTTTATATGAAAAATTTGTTGATAAATATTATCGTTTAAATGAAGAGTATCATAAAAAACAATTTTTAGTACCGTATTTAATGTCATCACATCCAGGCTGTACTTTGGAAGATGCTATTGAATTAGCAGAATATTTACGAGATATTCATCATCAACCAGAACAAGTTCAGGATTTTTATCCAACTCCAGGAACTCTTTCAACAACAATGTATTATACTGGTTTAGATCCTCGTGATATGTCAAAAGTATATGTACCTAAATCAGCTAAAGAAAAAGCAATGCAAAGAGCATTGATTCAATATCGGAATCCTAAAAATTATGATCTAGTATACGAAGCCTTGATCAAAGCAAATCGTCGAGATTTAATTGGTTTTGGTAAAAAATGTCTAATCAGACCCAGAAAAAATAGTCATCAACAAAATTATCCAATAAAAAATAACAGCTATCAAAAACGGAGGAGATAATCATGAAATACAGTGAAACTTTTACATCGACAACTAAGACGCATGTGAATTTTGATATTTATCTTCCTACTGTAATGATTCGTTATAAAGCAATAATTCAAATTCATCATGCGATGGGGGAACATTTGGGACGTTATCAGCGTTTTGCTGAGTACTTGGCACATGATGGTTTTGTTGTAGTGGTTAGTGATTTTCCAGGTCATGGGATGTCATTATATAATTATGAACAGGGGTATTTTGGTTTTGGGGATGCGACTAAAAATTTGGTTGAGGATATGCAGCGTCTTAGAAATATCATGGCTGCTAGATATCCTGATCTACCATATTTTATGATTGGAAATGAATTAGGTTCTATTGTTTTGCGTAAATATGTGTCGATTTATGGTGATTATGTACAAGGCTGTATATTTATGGGGACTTGCGGAAAATTCAGTAACATAAATCTTAGCAAAATATTATTGAAAGGTGATATATTATTGAAGGGAAATATGCATCGTTCAAAAATCGTTAAGAAAAAAATTATTAAAATAGAATCGTACATAAGTGCTGATACAAATGAATTAGAGCAGTATTTGCAGGATCCTTTTACTGATTTTATTTATACTAATCAGGCCTATAATGATATTTTAAAGTTAATTAAAGAAGTAACTGCATATGAGACAATAAAAAAAATACCTAATTATTTGTCTGTTTTGATTGTTTCGGGATCAAAAGATGTTTTTGGTAAATTAGGAAAAGGACCTAAGTGGTTTTATGATACGCTTTTAAATAATGGTGTAAGAGATCTTTCAATCAAATTATATGAGGATAGTTATCATGATATTTTACATGATCAGCAGCGTCGAGAAGTGTACAAGGATATTTTAGAGTGGTTTAATGATCGAACGTATGTTTAGAACCCTTATAGTTGGTTGACAAAAAACCACTATAAGGGTATTTTATATATGCATAAAAATAAAATATAGATATATAATAATAAAATAGGCTTGACTATGTTCAAGTCTTTCGTTGTTTATATATTTAAAATTCGGTGGATGAAGGAGTAAATTATGACAAATAAAGATATGGATAAATTAGTGAATCATGCTAAAACTTCGGGATTTGTTTATCAAGGATCTGAAATTTATGATGGTTTAGCAAATACTTGGGATTATGGACCTTTAGGGGTAGAGATGAAAAACAATATTAAACAATTATGGTGGAAAAGATTCATTCAAGAATCGCCATATAATGTTGGTTTAGATTCTGCAATATTCATGAATCCTAAAGTTTGGGAAGCAAGTGGACATGTTGGAGGATTTTCTGATCCATTGATCGATTGTAAAGAGTGTAAAACAAGACATCGAGCTGATAAATTAATTGAATCATTCGATCCAACAGTTCACAGTGAAGGCTGGTCAAGTGAAGAAACAGTGAAATATATTAAAGATCATAAAATTGTTTGTCCTAACTGTGGAAAAAGTAATTTTACTGATGTTAGACAATTTAAATTGATGTTTGAAACAAGAATGGGGGTTGTAGAAGATGCTAAATCAACAGTGTATCTACGTCCTGAAACAGCTCAAGGTATTTTTGTGAACTTTAAAAATATTCAAAGAACGACTCGTAAAAAAGTTCCTTTTGGAATTGGACAAATTGGTAAAGCTTTTAGAAATGAAATTACACCAGGTAACTTTATTTTTAGAATGCGTGAATTTGAACAAATGGAATTAGAATTTTTCTGCAAACCAGATACTGATCTAGAATGGTTTGAATATTGGAAAAGTTATTGTAAACAATTCTTAAAGGATCTAGGTTTAAAAGAAGAAAACTTACGTTTTAGAGATCATGATAAAGAAGAGTTATCTTTCTATTCTAAAGGTACTTGTGATGTTGAATATAATTTCCCATTTGGCTGGGGAGAATTATGGGGCATTGCTGATCGTACTAATTATGATTTAACACAGCATCAAAATCATTCTAAAAAATCTTTAGAATATTTAGATCCAACTACTAACGAAAAATATATTCCTTATGTAATTGAACCTTCAGTTGGAGCGGATCGTTTATTCTTATCAGTGTTATGTGATAGTTATGAAGAAGAAACGTTAGAAGACGGTGAAACAAGAATCGTAATGAAGTTACATCCAGCTGTAGCTCCATATAAGGTAGCAGTTTTACCATTAACTAAAAAACAAAGTGATAAAGCTGTTGAAGTGTATAGTATGTTGGGTAAACATTTCAGTTGTGAATATGATGTTGCTGGACAAATTGGTAAACGTTATCGTCGTCAAGATGCGATCGGTACACCATATTGTGTAACTGTTGATTTTGATACGATGGAAGATAATAGTGTTACGGTACGTGATCGTGATACGATGGAACAAATTCGTTTATCAATTGATGAATTAGTGGATCATATTAGTAAAAAAGTTATATTCTAATAAGGAGGAGCATAGATGCCAAGATTATCAGCAGAAAAAATTAATGAGATCAGACAAAGTGTCGATATCGTTGATGTCATTGGTAACTATCTCTCTTTACAAAAAAAAGGACGTAATTATGTAGCTTTATGCCCGTTTCACGATGATAGTCATCCTTCGATGTCAATTTCACCAGAAAAACAAATTTATATGTGTTTTGTCTGTCATAATGGCGGGAATGTTTTTACTTTTTTAAAAAATTATTTGAAGATTTCTTACATCGAAGCTGTAAAAATGGTTGCTTCGATGGGGAATGTCGATATTAGTGAATATCATCTTGAAAAAAGAGTTCAGCCTGTTGATCAACGATTAGAGCCGTTGTATAAAATGCATGATGAAGCTAATAAGATCTATAACCATTATTTAAATACTAAATTAGCTTTGGAAGCTAAAGAATATTTGACTAATCGCGGCATAACAGATGAAATTATTAATACTTTTGAAATTGGATATGCACCTAGTAATGATGTTTTATTAAAGGCATTTGAAAAAATGAATTTTGATAAAGTAGTGATGTTTGAATCTGGTTTGATCATTGAATCTGGTAAAGGATATGACCGTTTCACTAATCGAATCATGTTTCCATTATATGATCCTGGTGGCCGAGTAGTAGGATTTAGCGGTCGTATTTATCAGACGAGTCAAAATGAATCTAAATATATGAATTCACCCGAGTCAGATATTTTTATCAAAGGTGAAACACTATATAATTATCACCGAGTGATTGAAGAAACGAGACAAGCTGGTTTTGTAATTGTTACAGAAGGTTTTATGGATGTAATTGCTTTGTATAAAGCGGGAATAAAAAATGCAGTAGCAATCATGGGAACAGCTTTGACAAAAGGACATATAAAATTATTGAAACGTCTTAGTAAAACCGTCTATCTTTGTTTAGATGGTGATCAAGCGGGAAAAAACGCAACTATTAAAAGTATTGATATTTTATTGCAAGAGGACTTTACTATAAAGGTTATTGATTTACCGGATAATCTAGATCCTGATGAATTTTTGGATAAAAAAGGCAGCGATGAATTGAATGCTTTAATTAAAAAGCCGATATCGTCATTGGATTTTAAAATGAATTATTACTATGAAATGACGAATATGGATAACTATGAAGATCGTAAAAAATATTTGGAAACGATTGTTAAAGAGATAAGTAATCTTGATGATATGATTGATCAAGATTATTATATCCAACAATTAGAAAAAAAATCTGGTTTTTCAAAAGAAACGATCTTAAAACTTGTAAATAGTAAAACGAGTACCAAGATCAAACAAACAAATGATTATATTCCCTATCAAAAAAGTGTTCGCTTAATTGATAAATATGCAAGAGCGGAACGAGATTTATTATATTATATGATGAATGATAAAAATGTCGCAATTATGTATGAAGCAAAAGCGGGATTCATGTTTAATGATACTTATCGAATCATTGCTTCTTATATAGTTGATTATTATCGTCAGGAAGTCGTTTTAGAAGTTGCTGATTTAATTAGTAGTATTGAAGATGAGAATCTTGTTAAAAATATAGTGGAAATATCGCAATTAGAATTGCCTAAATTAGAGGATACAAAGGCAATTGATGATTATATTGAGATAATTAAAGAAAATACTGTAAAAGTTAAAATAGAAGAATTGAAAAAAGCTTTAAAAGATACTTTTGATCCTAAGCAAAAAGCTCAGATCTTAAAGGAAATCATAGCATTAAAAGATAAGGAGTAGTGTATGAAGAAAAAAAATGTAGCAGCTGTATCATTTGATGATTTAAAGAAAATTGTTTTGGATGATGCAAAAAGTGGAGATGGGATTTTAACACAAGATCAAATTGATAATTATTTATCTACTTATGATTTAAATGATGATCTTGCAGAAGAATTATTAGAATTTATTGGCGAAAATGATATTATTATTTCTGATGATGGATTAGACGATATAGATGTTGAAGATGATTTATTATTGGCTGGTGTACCAGGAAATTTAGATGTAGATCTTGATATAGATGATGATCTAGGTTTAGATGATGATACTCCTGATTTAGATTTTGCTGGTGATTTCGATATGATGACAGGAGATACACTTCATATGTATCAAGTTGCTGATGCTGATGCTGAAATGGATCAAAATCAATTAGGAAGTAATGTTAAGATCAATGATCCGGTAAAGATGTATTTAAAGGAAATTGGTCGCGTTGAATTGTTATCACATGATGAAGAAATCGATTTGGCGAAAAAGATTTTAGAGGGTGATGAAACTGCCAAAAAAGAATTAGCTGCAGCTAATTTACGTTTAGTTGTTTCTATTGCTAAAAGATATGTTGGTCGAGGAATGTTATTTTTAGACTTGATTCAAGAAGGTAACATGGGGTTGATTAAGGCTGTTGAAAAATTTGATTATACAAAAGGATTCAAATTCTCGACATATGCAACCTGGTGGATCCGTCAGGCAATTACAAGAGCGATTGCAGATCAGGCAAGAACGATTCGTATACCAGTTCATATGGTTGAAACAATCAATAAATTAACGCGAATTCAGCGTCAATTGATTCAAGAATTGGGGCGTGAACCAAGTGCTGAAGAAATTGCTGAAAAGATGGACGGAATGACACCTGAAAAAGTTCGCGAAATTCAAAAGATTTCATTAGAACCAGTTTCTTTAGAAACACCTATAGGTGAAGAAGATGATTCTCATTTAGGTGATTTTATCGAAGATGAGGGAGCTATGTCACCAGATGATTATGCAGCAAATGAATTACTTAAAGATGAGTTAAATGAAGTTTTACTAGAACTTACAGATCGTGAAGAAAAAGTATTACGTTTGAGATTTGGTCTAGATGATGGACGAACGAGAACATTGGAAGAAGTAGGTAAAGAATTTAGTGTAACTAGGGAAAGAATTCGTCAAATTGAAGCTAAGGCATTACGTAAGTTAAAACACCCTTCGCGTTCTAAAAGATTAAAGGATTTTCTAGACCGTTAAGATGAAGTTATCAAAAAGATTACAATTAATTGCCGATGTAATCATCAAATATAAACAAGGAAGTGTTTTAGCTGATATTGGAACGGATCATGGGTATTTGCCTTGTTATTTAGTAGAAAATAAAATTATTGCAAGTGCTTATGCTTGTGATGTGGCTAAAGGACCGCTTGAGTCCTCTAAAGAAACAATCAAGCAGTATGCGTTAGAAGATCGCGTTTTTCCAATGCTTGGAAGTGGTTTGAATCCGATTTTAAATCGTAAAGTTGATATGATCAGTATTGCCGGAATGGGTGCCTATTTAATTTGTGAGATACTAGATGAACATCGTGAATATTTAAGAGATGTAAAAGTATTATTTTTACAATCCAATGCTAATAACGATCATCTAAGAAAATATTTATTTGCAAATGACTGGATCATCATTGATGAACAGATGGTAAAAGATGCTGGACATATTTACGAAGTTATGGTAGTAACAGCAAGAAAGAATAAAGCAATTACTTATAATCAAAAAGATGAAGAGTTTGGACCTATCCTGATCAATAACCAAACACCATTATTTAAAGAAAAATGGCAAAAACAGTATCAGGTATATAAAAGAATTCAAAATACATTGTCTCAAGATCATCCCCGTTATCATGAGATAGATAATAAGATGAAAATGATAAGAGAGGTATTACATGATTGCTTATGAAATAATTAATTACTTAGAAAATTATTTTCCATTAAATTTACAGCAGCCATGGGATAAATGTGGAGTACAAATAGGTGATATCCATCAAGATATTAATAAAGTTATGATTTCGTTAAATGCGGATCTACAAAGTTTGCAATTAGCTATTGATAATGATTGTCAAATGTTGATTACTCATCATCCGTTTTTCTTAGAAAAAATTGATAATTTAAGTTTTGATAATCATCATGGTAAATTTGTACAATTAGCGATAATTAATAATATTATTGTTTATAGCCTGCACACTTGTTTAGATCAAGGAAAAGATGGTATTTCCATGAATGACTGGTTGATCAATGAATTAGATGTTCATGATGTAAAATGTTATGATGATATTAAAGTTGGTAAACAGGCAATTTTAAATGTCCCTTGTTCAACAAGCCAATTAGTATCTAAAATTAAAGATAAATTTAATTTACCAGTAAAATATGCTGGTAAAGAAAAAATGATTTCTAGTATTGCAATATGTGGTGGCAGTGGTGCGGAAGACATTGAGCAGCTGGCAGGTAAAGTTGATGCCTATATTACGGGGGATACTAAACATCGTCATGCTAAATATGCGATAGATCATGATATTGTTTTGATTGATGTTCCTCATCATATTGAAGTAATAATGGAAAAAAAGCTTAAAGAATTATTGAAAAATAAAAATATTGAAGTATTAACAGCAAATATTAATGATTACTATATATACTAGACGATCGTCATGATCGTCTTTTTAGTTAAAAATTTTACTACTCTGTGTATGATTTTACTACTTTATAGATGTTATAATATTATTATATAAGAATTTTCTTATATAATAATTAAAGAAAGGGGAAAATGAATGAAAAAATTTGTAAAATTATGCTTAGCTGGAATCTTATGTTTAAGTACTGCAGTATCTTCTAATTGTAGAATCTGGGCCCAAGAAGATAGTAAGATCACAAACATTACAGCTGAGGGGAAAAGTAGTAGTGGTCATGAACCTGCGTTAGCAATCGATGGAAATATAAATACTTATTATATGACACCATCTTCTAATTCGATGGATGACCATTATCGAAATATTGATTTAACACTAGATGGGTTATATGAACTTTCTAAAATTAAAATCTATAATAATGAAGGTTCTTATAATCATTATCAAATTTATGCATCTACAGATGGTGTTAATTATGATAAAATTGCTTATAAAAATGATGATGCGATGGCAAATGCCAATGGTGATGAGTATATAGTAGATGTTGAGGCAAGCCATATTAGAATCAATTTAAGTTATAATTCTAACCAAATGGAAGGAAACTTAGCTGAAGTTGAATTATTTGGCGATAGAATTGGTGAAGCAGTTGATATAGAAGATAAAATCAATGAAGTTGCCAATTTTGAAGATACTGAGTGGGCCGATGAGTATCAAAAAGTTGCTAATGATCAAGAATATGCTAATAATAAAACAATTAAAGAAATGTCAGCATTAGTTGGTCGGGTTATTGGTGATGAGTGGCAAGATTCTTTTATTTTTGAAATGAGAGATTCTAATGATGACAAAGATATTTTTGAGATAGAAAATGGCGCTAATGGAAAGATCATTATTCGCGGAAATAACGGTATTGCCATGGCTTCAGGATTTAATCATTATTTAAGATATTATTGTAATGTTGATTACAATCCAGTTTTTGTTTCACAATTAAAGATGCCAGAGACATTACCACAATTAGATAGTAAAATTGTAAAAGAAACGCAGTATGATTATCGATATGCCTTAAATTTCTGTACTTATTCATATACAATGGCCTTTTGGGATTGGGATGATTATGAAGTCTTTTTAGATTGGGCAGCAATGTCAGGAATCAATACAATGTTAGATATTGTTGGTCAAGAAGAGGTGATTCGTCGTACTTTAAGTGCTTATGGATATAGTGATGATGAAATAAAAGAATATATTTGCGGACCTGGATATTTTGCCTGGTTTTATATGCAAAACATGACTAGTTATGGTGGGAAGTTACCAAATAACTGGTTTGAAAATCGTGTTGAGTTGGGACGTAAAATGCATGATAGAATGCAAACATATGGCATTACCCCAGTATTAAGTGGCTTTTCAGGACAAGTACCAACTAATTTCAAAAATAAATATTCTGATGTCCAATATGTAGCTCAAGGAAACTGGTGTGGTTATGAAAGACCAGACATGCTTAGAACTTATGTAGATAACGGCGGAAAAGATTATTTTTCAGAAATGGCTGACATTTTCTATCAAGCACAACGCGATACTTTTGGGGATATAACTGATATTTATGCAGTTGATCCTTTCCATGAAGGTGGCAAAATTGGGGATATGAATTATACTAAAGTATATGAAACTGTCCAAAAGAAAATGATGGAAAATGATGAAAATGCAATTTGGCTAATTCAAGAGTGGTCAGGAAGTATTGCCGGAAATACTAGTAAATTAACAAATTTAGATAAAAATCATGTTATTGTTTTAGATTTATTTTCTGAAGTTAGTCCTAGAAATTCAGCATTAGAAGGGGCAAGTACACCTTGGATCTGGAATATGCTTCATAATTTTGGAGGACGGATGGGGTTAGATGCTAATCCTGAAAAAGTATCTCAAAATATTCCTAATACATATCAAAATAGTAATTATATGGTGGGAATTGGAATGACACCTGAAGCAATTGAGAATTCACCAATGGCTTATGAATTGCTTTGGGATATGACTTGGAGCAAAGATCCAATTGATTTTAGACAATGGAGTCAGGATTATGCAAAAAGAATCTATGGTGGAACTAATGAAGATATCGAAGAGGTTTGGAATATTCTATTAGAAACAGGTTATAATCGTAAGGATAGCTACTATCAAGGAGCACCAGAATCAGTAATCAATGCGCGACCAACAACTAATTTTACTTCTGCATCTTCATGGGGACATAGTACTATTAACTATGATAAAGAAAAATTAGAACGCGCAGTATATTTATTAGCAAAAAATTATGATGAATTTAAAGATAGTCCAGCATTTATTTATGATCTATCAGATATTACTAGACAATTAATTTCAAATTCAGCTCAAGAATATCACGCAGCAATGGTCAGTGCTTATCAAAATGGTAATTTAGCAGAATTTGAAATACTATCAGATAAGTTCTTAGAAATGATTTTATTACAAGACCAGATCTTATCAACGAATTCAGACTTTTTAGTTGGAAACTGGATTGAAAAAGCAAGAACGATGTTAGATGATAGTGATGACTGGACAAAAGATTTATTTGAATTTAATGCTCGTGATCTAATCACTACTTGGGGTGGTTTGAAAAATGCCAATGGTGGTGGTCTTCGTGATTATTCAAATCGTCAATGGGCTGGAATCACAAAAGATTATTATTATCCAAGATGGCAAAAATGGATCGAGGATGTAAAAACAGCTATGGAAACAGGTAGTGCTGTTGCTACCACAAATTGGTTTTTAATGGAATGGCAGTGGGCTAATGAAAAATCTGATGAAGGCAATGATTATAGCACAACTCCAGCTAATTTAGATTTAAGTCAATTAGCAATGAAAGCCTATAATGATTATTCAATTTCAAGCCTAAAACAATTAGTTGGTAATGTAGAGGAAAAAGAAAATATTGCATTAGGAAAGAATGTCAGTGCTTCAATTAATAACCTTGTTTCTAATCCAACTACTAATTTGACAGATGGTAACAAAGAAACAGCCTGGGTTGGTGAAAGCAATGTAGCACAATTTGATTTAACTGTTGATTTAGAAGAAGAATCAAGTATTGATGGCATGGAAATTGCTTTAAAACAGGTTGCCGGAGGTTTCCCTTATAGTTATAAAGTAGAAGTATTTGAAAAAGGTGAATGGAAAGTTGTAGCCGAAAATAATGATGGACAAATAACAAGTCAAACTTTAATTGATTATAAAGGAATAGCAAGTAAAGTTAAATTTACTTTTACAACAACTGATACAACTATTATCCCTGAAGTAACAGAATTACTTATTTATGGTAAAGTAGCCCAAAAGGTTAATTATAAAAATCTTGCTGCAGGTATTCCAGTAACAACACCTGAAGGAGTTACTGATAAAATTACTGATGAGAATACAAGTTCACTATGGGTAAGAAATGGTGATAAATACCCTGCTTTATTAACACTTGATCTAGGTGAAGAAGCATACGTAGATGTTTTAGAATTATATTTTGAAAAACCAGGTTTAAGATATCAATATGATGTTGTGATTGAAGATGCTAGTGGTAATCAAACAGTTATTCAAGATAAATCTGATAACACAGAAGATTTAGCAGGTATGTATAAATTACCAGTTAATCAAATGGTTCAAAAAGTTTATGTTAACTTAAAAGCTAGAGCTCAAGGTGGTGAATTTTATTTAGCCTGGCCAGCATTAGCGGAAATCAAGTTATTACAAGAAACGGAACTTGAATTTGAATACCAAAATATTGCTTATGGTAAACCAGGACATGTAATTAATAAGAATTCTTATGATACTAGCAAATTGACGGATGGTTCAATTAGCGGTTTAGAAAATGTTGGACATGATGATTTTCCAACTACTTTCCAAGTTGATCTAGGCAGTGATCAGTTTATTGAAGAAGTAAAAATTTATTTTGAAAAGCCAGGAATCAGATTTAAATATAAGGTCGAGGTTGAAGATACGTCTGGTAATAAGACGGTAATTATGGATATGACAGATAATCTTGATGATATGCAGTCAGAATATACGATTCCTGCTAAGGTAAGTGGTTCTAAAGTTAATGTAGTTATTGAAGGAAGAGCGCCAGGTGGTAGTTTCTATTTGGCTTCACCAGCAATGACAGAGATTGAAGTATTCGCTAAACCAAGTAATGTTATTAGTGATAGTGAAATTAGTGCCAATATTTCTTTAAGCGATGAACAAAAAAAGGCATTAGTTGACAATGATAACACTACAAGTGTCGAATTTGATAGTAATGATGAAAAAGAAATTGTTTTTGCTTTTGAAAAACCAGTTGATATTTATGCTTATGAATTATATAAATTAAGTAATGAAGCTCTACAATATAAAATCGAATATTTATCAGTAGATGACAGTGAATGGTCTGTTTTAATTGATGAAAGCAATAATTTAAAAGACAGTAAGAAATATGTTGAAGAATTTAATGCTGTATTAGCTAGCAAAATACGTTTAACAATTTATAATGATAGTGCTGAAATTTCCGGATTTAATGTTTATCGTCATGATGCAACGATCGAATTGGCTTCTTATATCACTACGTTAAAGAATAATTTAGCTAAGTTCACGATTGGAGAATATGCGGGAGATTATGCAGCAGCTGCTAAACAAGTATTAGAAAATATTATTGGTGATGCTGAAAGTAAACTTGATAGTAATATTAATTCTTTAGAAGTGTTAGAGGAACAAGAAAAGTTAGAAAAAGCATATAATGAATTTTTAAGATCTTATATAAGCATTGATAGAACACCTTTATTAGTAGAATTAGATGAAGTAAACAAGTTATTAAAATTAGAAAGTCTAAAAGATAATGAAAATTTAAATGATGCTTATGATAGTGCTAAAGCCATTTACAATACATACAAAGTAACTCAAAATGAATTAGATGCATGTAAAGAAACTTTACAAGCAGCTAAAGAAGAGGCGTTATCGTTATTATCTAATCAAGAAATATATCAAGAAAAATTAGCTGTAGCTAATAAATTGATTGAAGATACTGAAATTGGTGAATATAATGGTAATGTTTCTAAAGAAACGATGGATAGTTTAATAAATGCTGTTAATAAAGCTGAAAATGATTATGTTAATGTAAATACTGCAGGTGATTTAAATATAATTATTAGTGATTTGATCAATGCTATTGAATTATTTGAAAACAATAAGATCATTGTAGATAAAACAGCTTTACAAGAAGCAATCGACAAAACAAATAAACTTAATGAAGATGATTACACAAAAGAATCATGGCAAAAAGTTGATGAAGCATTACAAATGGCTAATAAAGTTAATGAAGAAAACAGTTCATTATCAGAAGTAGAAAATGCTAAAAATGCTTTATTAGAAGCTATTGATAATTTAATAGATGCTGATTTAGAAGTAGAGACAAATAAAATTGCATTACAAATGGCTGTAGATACAGCTAATACATTGAAAGCTCAAGGAGCTTTAGACAATGTCGTACCAGCTGTCGTTAATGAATTTGAAGCTGCTTTAAAAGAAGCAGCAGAGGTTTTAGCTGATAAAAGTGTTAGTCAAACAACAGTTGATACTTCATTCTATCGTTTAGCTAATGCGATTCATATGTTGGAATTTGTAAAAGGTGATAAGACTGCTTTAGAAGCCTTGATCAATGAAGCAAATAATTATGTAGAAGAAAACTACACCCCAGATTCATGGACAGCATTCAAAGAAGCCTTAGATGCAGCAATTGAAGTCATGAATGATGAAAATGCTTTAGAAGCTGATGTAGTAGAAGCGTTAAATAACTTAAAAGATGCCATGACAAGCTTAGTGATCAGAGTTGATAAGACAAGATTACAAGAAGCATATGACAAAGTAAATGGCTTAGATAAGAGTCTATATACAGAAGGAAGTGTTGCCAACTTAGCTAAACCAATGGCAAATGCTAAAGCCGTATTAGAAGATTCAAATGCAACACAAACAGATGTAGATAATGCATATGAAGCATTGATAAGAGCATACTTAGACTTAAGATTGATTCCAAATAAGGATTTATTACAAGGATTGATCAATAAAGCAAATAGCTTAAATGCTGCAAATTACAGTGCTAAGACATGGTCAGTGATGACAAAAGCATTAGATGAAGCTAAAGCAGTATTAAATGATCCAGAAGCAACACAGGAACAGGTAGATAACGCAAAAGAAGTATTAACGAAAGCAATGGCCGGATTAGAAGCAAGTAATCCAGTAAAAGCCGGTGATACAACAGCAAGTGTAGCTACTGGAGATAATGGTTTGATTGGTATTTATGCAAGTTTATCAGTTTTAGCAGTTGCGGGATTAAGTTTATTAAGAAAAAAGAATTATTAGAAAATTGTATAGATTTTAACTCGATGAGAGATGATTAAAAAAAGAGATTTCATTGTTTAGTAAGAAATCTCTTTTTTACACTTATTTTAATAATTTAAGTAATTTTTATGGGAATGTCAAGAAATTTGTGTAAGTAATTTTATTAAATTGTCAAAGAACTATAGAAATGACTTATATCGAGTATATATAGGTCATTTTATTTTTCTAAATATTTTTGATTTTGTTGAAAATCTATCATCCATCATTAATTGATTCATAACCATTGCCCAATTTTCGACCATTTTTTCTGATAATCAAGAACTCTAAATATAACACTTTTAATACCGCTGTCTCATTTGGAAATGCTCCTCTTTTTTTATGACCTTCTAAAACTTGAATTGACATTTTCAATTGCATTGGTTGTATACATAACTTTTCTGATGGCTGATCCATAATCAAACAGCTGTTCTACATGAATGTTCCTTTCCATACATCAACGCTTGATTTGTTTACTCATTTCTGAATGTTAAATGTTTTTGCCGCCTTTAAACTAGGAGCTTCCATAAACTTTTTTCACGATTGTAAATCGCTTATAATCTTGCTTGGGACATATTTAATAGAATTCTTATAAGGTGGACAATACATCTTTGTACCACAACATTGGGTTGCTTTCGCACCATCTTCAAGTCCACTAACACCATCCATAGATATAAAGAAAATCTTCCAATTTCTGCTTTGATTTCATCAAAAATCTGCATCCATTTATGCTTGCTTTTGTCTGCCATAACCCCAGTTTTTCCTTGTTTTATGTCATGCCTAAAATACATACAGCATATTTTTACTCATAATCATTTTCTACTGTCACATATAAACAGTCAACAAATAAGAATGCATAACATTGAATAGTGGTCGGTTTGCCAGTTTTCCAGTTCAGAATGATAGCATCAGTTATATCGGAAATCATTTCATGAGAAACCGAAAATCCATAGATATCTTCAATGTGTTGATATTCCTTTGAGACATTCCTTTGCATACATTGAGATGACTTTATTTTCAATGTCTCGAAACATTTCTCGTTTCTTAGGAATAATTTGAAAATCCTCCCTGTTCTAGGTATAATATCTAATTCTCTCTTGATGTTTTTATTTTTTAGGAGAATAACTCATTTCTTTCTGTTTAATGTCTTTTTCTTTCTTTACTGTTAGATTTGCATAACCAAGATGGTTGTTCATTCTCCTGAAGCATTGATTCAAAGCCAATGGTCCAAAATATCTTTTAAAGCTTCATCCATATCCTGTGCTGATTGTGGATTATAAGTATCAATAATTTGTTATTATTGTTACTTGATCTTCTTTTATTCTTGCCATATTTCATTAATTCCATATTTTTAATTTTGATAATAAGAAAGTGTGTAGCAGTATATAACACATATTACTTACTTACACACTTTATTTTACACTCCCTATTTTATAAACTATTTAATCTTTTGTTTAAAAATCAAATAATTGAATAAATTTTGCCATAAAGATTTAGATTTAGTTTGCTTTTCTTTAACTTTTATTTCTTTTTTTTCAATAGCTGCAATTTTGATAACAAATTGAACATTATTGACATTTTTTTTCAAAACAGCGTGTTTTTTGTTTTTTCTCCTCGTATAGAAGAAAGTATCTCATTAATTTTATTTTCATTTCGATGTACATTTTTGAAGTCTTAGAGTTTAGTTCATGAACCCATTATTTAATTCTTATTCCCTCAATAAGCTGTATGCAATATTTGATAACCAGAAACAAGATTATTTGAACTATTTTAATTTCTACTACCAGAAGCTAAAGAAGAAATGCTCTTTATCATTTGATTATATCCAAAAATAGTTACTCCATTAGTATAATTATTTATTCCTTTATCAAATTCTTTATAATTGACAACAAATTTCGATGCTAATTCTGACATTTTGTGTTATTATATACTAAGAGTATTTATGAATTCAGATATTGCAGAAATAAATTTATTATATTCATTTTCTAGTGAAGTTATAATGCATATTAGCATTAGCACATTATATAAAATAAAAACAATACCATCCAGTCAATTAAAATTAATAAATGCAACAAAACAGTTAGAATAATTTGATAAAATTATATGCAAGTTATTCTAACTGTTTTATTATTATATAAGGAGTTAGACATACGAAAAAAGAAAGGGTCATCTTTTCCCTTTCTTTTTCAAAAAAAAAACGTATGTTTGTACAAGATTAGATAACATTTCAAACCTTCAATTTCAACAATTATTTCAAGATTCATATGACCTTGATATTTCATCTCTTGCTCTTACAAATCAAATGTACATGCGGTTCTACTGGTCATTTTCACAGACATGCGTCTATCCCGTTATTTAACTTTGATTCTGACATACTATTTTAATTTCTATCGTTAGAATAAATGCGAAAGCTGTAACTGTACTCATGTTTTTTTATTAGTATTATCATTTCTACCGGATTTTGTCCAACCCTGTATAATAAAAAATAATCCAGTCCTATCGCAATGTCATGATTCTTTCTGTTATTTCTAAAATAACTGGTTTTTCTAGAGAAATCAAAAAAAAATTGCCTTTTATATTAAATTTCACAGAACGTCCACTTCTTTTTGGCTTTTTGGTAGGTGTGACTTTGAATGTTTTGATTTCATAATAAATTATTTTTCAGAATATCATGTTATGTTTATGCAGCATATTTCTCAACTAAAAATATGATCATTTTTACATGATTTTTTCCATACTTTCCTTTGAATAAAAATTTCACTTGTTATATGGTTAGTCATGAGGTGCATTCTATATGAATAACAGTAAAAAGAAGATTTAAAACATTCAAATTGCACTTTTGTATGAACTGATCGTCTCTGTTCTTAATGAAACATATCCTGACCGTTCTGCGCTGCAGTACTTCACAAAAAGAATTACGTCTACTGTTTCGGTATCCTGACGGCACTTCAAAAAGAATTCTCCGACTGGTATTACTGGTATGACTTGCGGGAGTGATTTTTAAAACATGCCAACAGAGACAATTCATTCCACGCAAACTGACCAAAGACAAAAATAAAATCATTGATATGAAAGCAAACAATCCAGATGCAGTCAAGCACTTCCATTTATCTAAAACTGATAGAAGATGGCGATATATTGAAAAAGATGTATCACTTTCAACAGAATCAAGATTTATTGTTCAAAACCCGAACTTAACTGAATATCTGTTGAAGATATAATTCTTTGAAATGGAACATTCCAATGACATGTGGCAGATGGATACTACTTACTGTCTATATTAACGATGACAGCGGGCATAAGCTTCAGAACATATCTGATCATGATATTGATGATCATTCAAGGATGATTGTTGGTTATGGATTTTTCTCGAAGACAATGAGTAAATGTTCAAACCGTATTAAAGAGAGTTGTAACTAAATATGGCATACAAAAGAATTTTTACTGACAACGGCACACCGTACAAGAATGAACAGTTGCCACTTATCTGTGCTCAGCTGCAGATTCAGATAAGTCGTGCAAAATCTTTCATGGCAACCAGAGGAAAGGTGAGCGGGCCTTAAATCAGTAAAGGAACAGTGGATGTAATACTGATTTCAGCCGTTTAAAGTATCGAGGATATAGATGCTGCTTTTGGTATATATGTCAATCAAAAACAATTCTCCACATGCATCATTAAACGGTTTTGTATTTATGGATGATTCAAACTTAATCAGGAGAATCGATTCAAATTTACTTGAAAAGATATTTTTCATACGGCAAACAATGATGCCAATCAGATCAATACCAGAATTTATGAAACAAAACAGAATATATCGGCACAAGAATAACAGTTAAATACAAACCGGATAAGCAACGTTTATATATATGAAAATGACAGTTATATAGAAATCTTTGAAGTCAGAAAGTGACAATTCCAGAATAAAAGAAATAAACCATTATTTGCAAGGATATCATGATGAAGGATAAGATTTATTACGGACTTGAATTCAATCCGTTTGAGGACAGCCTGATATAGAAATATCTACAAATGATTTTAAAGAAGCACTTGGTCGGCTTAATCATCTGAAAGATGTCGAAATTGACTTTCAGAAGTGGAACTGGCAAGACATTTATCATGAAAAAATGTGCACAAAGAATAACTATATGCCAATGTCTACATTGACAACGATTGAATTTTATCGTGAGCACAGTCAGCTTACGGAACCACAGCATAAAAATAGATATGAAATATCAGACATATAAAAAGTACTGTCGATGAAAAAGGATCGAATCATCTTGAAGCTCAGCTTTAAAACTGATATTCTTAATGATCTATAATGAAAGCAATTTTTGATTCAAATAATATGTAATTTGATCCTGTCAGGAACACCAGTATTAAACACACTGGTCAACAGAGCTGTGCATGAAGCATTGAAGATGAATTGTAATTCAGTATGAAACTTCTGGAATGAATGAGAAAGATATCGAAAGGTATGTCAAAAAAGCTAAAAACAGGGCTGATTAGATGCGCTCAAGGCATTATTAAGCCAGGATCATCAAGAGTAATTTATTGACCCACTGTAATAATAGACGCTGAAAAATGGTAATCGATAATGAAACAAATGGAGCAAATGAAATCGGATAAAACAATAAGATATAACTGCAGATAAAAAAGCAGGTGGAAATGGAAATAAGAAATAAAATCAATGAAATACAATTCAGTATAGATGGAGCAGGTATGACATATATTTAATTCAGTTATTGATTGGTATACCAGAGATTGTATCAAGTCCATTAAGTACGTTAATTTATTTTTTGGAACAGTGAAAGGATTTATCATGCACAGCATAATTATTGGTGTAATGATTGCAGAAGGATTAAAATTTAATGAAAATGCAGTGTAAGCCGCATTTTCACGTTAAAGTATAAAATAAAGTGTGATATTGTCTAAAATAGATAACATTTAATCATGATTTTACATTTAATACTGTCTAATTTAATCGAAAAAAGTTAGTTAAATTAATTCGAAACACTACATTGCCAACATATGATTATTTTCAAGAACGATCAGGATATTGAAGTTTTGAAAAAGATATGAAGAGTCATCCGAAAATATCACTGAATTTCGTAGTCATAGATCAAATGAATGAAGAGTGCATATGATATTTATTTTTAAAAGCGAATATCCTAAATAATATGAATATTTTTTTATCGCGGTAGTTGAAACGATATCTGAAATATATTGACGATTTTTTTCAATGGTCAATGCATCTTCAAAGAGAGGAGAAGTGAAGAAATATGGACATGATGAATGAGGCATGATAAAAGAAGCAGGCAAAAATAAAAAAATGAGTCATTACGGTATGTTCAGGATTCAAGTATCGACATCAATTTGCCATTATGAAAAGAGATATAATGTCTCTGATAGACTGAAATATTTGAAGGAAGATTACAGACGATGCATGAGTATGTAAAGATGACAGCTCCAAATGATGAGACAGTAGAATTCGAAATCATAGTGAAAAAGAGGTTCATTATAGAATTTATTTTGAGAATCAAAGCTGACTTGATATTGAGTATAAAATCGTATATATAATTTGTATCATCAGTATCAACTGACGATTTAAAAGGGACAGTGTTGAGGGTGAGAAGCTTTAACGGGCTTTTTCTTTCTTTTTCCTTTCATAATATTGATCGATAGATATCATACACTATTCTGCAAATAAAAAACAGATTAGGTTGATGGTGCGCAGTTTGAAACGGCATCTTTCTTAATCCGTTTGTTTTTTTTATTTGCATTTTGCATTATTTTTTTTGTAGAGAATTTGCGGCGAACAGTTAAGAAAACTGTAAACAGATTCTGGTGACATCTACACGCTTATTATCTTCATGACGATGATAGAACCAAATGAATCATTTTCTTATCATCATCATAGTTTACTATCCTTGCTTTCATTATATTGGAATGTTGGTATAACGGGTTAAATTCGAACACATTTTTCAATGCTGTCCTTAGTCTGTTCATCTTTGATTTTTTGGAGCAGACATAGAACCCTTCCTCGATTTTCGGTAGAACCAGCTTTTAAGGCTTTGAAATTCTTTGTCGTTGCCAATGTACCAATACATATTTATAATTGATAACGCCAGCGTCTGGCGAAGTTTTTTATATTCATATAACTGAAGTTTTTGATTTGTCATCTTTAGAACGACATCTTCGCATACCAGATACATGGATAGCGGATTCACTAAGAGGTCTGCCAAAAGTGTGCAATGAGGCAATGGCACCAAAGATCAATTACTGCTTGTATCTTGTAAAAGAGCAGCTTTGAGATATATTGCTTTTTTTTTATGATAGAAGATACCTTTTTTCAAGACGCTTTTGTCGCGATATTTTTCTCTGTCGTTGAAAAGGGAAGCCAGATTGGCAACGATAAAAAGCCATCAAGCAGTGATCGGTTTTTGATAAAGTAGAGCGAAGCTGAGCATGGTAAAGACGATATGAGATTTGGATTTAAAACCATAGTGACATAAGAGGCGTCTTTGACTGGATTTAGAACCAATTTGGTACAGTATCTGGAACTGCAGGTATGACAACAATAGTTTCATTGCCGCAGTTAGGACTGACAAAGAGATATAACCAAGATGGAAGAACAAAGGATAGTTTTTTGAACATTATCAAAAGAAACATCCCTGAGTTTGCCTTTATCATGTATTAATGATAATCGTAATTGTCAAAGAAGATATATTTAAAAGTATTTTTACCGCTTTTTTTTAACAAACTGCTTAAAATTAAAAGACCTAATGTATCAGCGAACAGATAAATCATCATAAAGTCATCTCCTAAAATCATTATAATACCAAAAAAGGATGCATAGGCATTTAAAATGTAACAACACCAGGTGGACAAAATTTATTTTGTCCCTTTTTACTGTCCCATCAGCGTTACTCATAATATATACTATTTCTTCTTTGGCAGAATTTTTCAGCAGCAAATATCAATTGTAGTATTTGTTGTCATTAAAATTGCAAGAACTATAACAATAACTTTTTTTATATTTTCATTTTGTAATAATTTTATGTTTTTTTATAACTAATCCATCAAAAATATATAGTAAAGCTGGCAGAACAAAGCACAATGATAAGAAACAAACTGTTCTTCCAAAGAAGAATCCTTAATTGTGAAAGTAGTCCATGAGTGAAATGTTTCAATAAAATCCCACGATTGTCAAAACAGAAGTTAAAATGGATATGGTTACTTATGGATATGAAAAAAGTAAATCTATTAGCTATTGGAGCTGTATTTTGTACTTTTATTGACAACAAAATCTATTATTTTACCAATTATTTTAGTGTTAGCTATTGAAACAGCAATTTGGATAAATTTATCTATTCCTTATTTTACAAATAGTACGATTTTCTATATTGCTTACTTAATCATCAATTCTATTCAACTAGGTGCAACAGTAGATTATGCAATACTATTTTCAGATAGGTATAAAGAAAACGAATCACAACAATAAAAAGCAAGCAATAATAGTACAATTTCTTCTGTTACCGTTTCCATTTTAACTGGCGGAGTTTTGACAATCGTGGGATTTTTATTGGAAACATTTCACTCATGGACTACTTTCACAATTAGATTCTCTTGAAAAGGAACAGTTTGTTCTCTTATCATTGTGCTTTTTGTTCTGCCAGCTTTATATATATTTGATGGATTAGTTATAAAAAAACATAAGGAGGTATTACAAAATAAAATATATAAAAAAGTTATTGTTATAGTTCTTGCATTTAATGACAACAAATACTACAATGATATTTGCTGCTGAAAATGATTCTGCTAAAGAAGAAATAGTAATATTAAGTAACGCTTACGGACAGAAAAAAGGACAAATAACTTGTCCAATAGTGCATTTTAAATGCCTTTCATCCTTTTTGGTATTATAATGATTTTAGGAGATGACTTATGATCGATTTATCTGTTCCTTCTGAATACATTAGTCTTTTTAATTTTAAGCAGTTTGTTAAAAAAGACGGTAAAAATACCTTTAAATATATCTTCTTGACAATTACGACTATATCATTAATCAAGGATAAAGGCAAACTCAGGATGTTTCTTTTGATAATGTTCAAAAAACTATCCTTGTTCTTTCATCCATCTGGTTATGATCTCTTTGTCTGTCCTAACTGCGGCAATGAAACTATTGTTGCTCATACCTGCAGTTCCAGATACTGTACCAAATGTGGTTCTAAATCCAGTCAAAGACGCGCTGCTTATGTCAGCTCTATGGCTTTTAAATCCAAACATCGTCATATCGTCTTTAATCCTGCTCAGCTTCGCGGTACTTTATCAAAAACCGATCACTGCTTGATGGTCTTTTTGTCGTTGCCAGAAATACTGGCTTCCCTTTTCAACGACAGAAAATATCGCAGACAAAAGCGTCTTGAAAAAGAAAGGTATCTTCATCATAAAAAAAAAAAGTACACCTAATATCTTTACAAAGATACAACTGATAATGTGATTTTGCGCCATTGCCTCATTGCACACTTTTGGCAGACCTCTTGGAAAGCATATCCATGTTCTGGTATGCGAAGATGCTTATGATTCTAAAGATGACAAAATCAAAAACTAGTTATATGGACTATAAAAACTTCACAGACATGGCGTTATCAATTACTCAGCTATCTTGACAGACACATTGGCAACGACAAAGAATTTCAAAGCCTTAAAGTGGTTCTACCGAAAATACGAGGAAGGGTTCTATGTCTATGCTCCAAAAATCAAAGATGAACAGACTAAGGACGACATTGAAAATGTGTTCAATATATAACCCGTTATACCAGCAGACCAATAATGGCAAAGCAGGATAGTAAACTATGATTGATAAGAAAATGATTCATTGGTTCTACATCGTCATGAAGATAATAAGCGTGTAATGTCACAGAATCTGTTTACAGTTTTCAACCGTTAAACCGCAAATTCCTACAAAAAATAATACAAAACTGCAAATAAAAAACAAACGGATTAAGAAAGATGGTCTTCAAACTGCACTGCATCAACCTTAATCTGTTTTTTATTTGCAGAATAGTGTATGATATCTATCGATCAATATTATGAAAGGAAAGAAAAGAAACAGCCCGTTAAAGCTTCACCCTCTAACACTGTCCCTTTTCAATCGTCGTTGATACTGATGATACAAATTATATGATACAGGATTTTATACTCAATATCAAGTCAGCTTTTGATTCTCAAAATATTAAATTCTATAATGAACCTTCTTTTCACAACCGCGATTTCGAATTCTACTGTCTCAATCATTTGAGCTGTCATCTTTACATACCATAACGGCATCGTCTGTAAATCTTCAATATCAATATTATCAGTCCTATCAGAGACATTATATCTCTTTTCATAATGGCCAAATTGATGATCAGATGCTTGAAGTCCCTGTGATGTACTGCCGTAATGACGGTCATTTTCATTCTATTTTGCCTGCTTCTTTTATCATACCTCATTCATCATATTCCATATTTTTGTACTTCATGTCCTCTCTTGAAGATGTTTCTTCTTCATTGACCATTGAAAAAATCGTCAATATATTTCAGATATCTGTTTCAACACTTTACCGCTGGATAAAAAAATATTCATATTATTTAAGGATATTCAGCTTTTTAAAAATAAATATCATATGCATTTCTTCATTCATTTGATCTATGACTACGAAAGTCTCATCAGTGATATTTTCGGTATGACTCTTCATACTCTTTTTCAAAACAGTCGCAAGCTGTTTCAATCAATATCCTGATCGTTCTTGAAAGATAATCAAATAAATATGTTGGCAATGTCATTTTGTTGTTTAGCGAATTAATTTAACTAACTTTTTCAAATTAAATTAGACAGTATTAAATGTAAAATCATCACGATTAATTAAATTTGTTATACTATTTTAGACAATATCCGCACTTTATTTTATACTTTAACAGTAACAAAAATGCAGCTTTACACTGCATTTTCATATTAATTTTAATCCTTCTGCAATCATTACACCATCAATTATGCTGTGCATGATATTTCCAATCCTTTCACTGTTCCAAAAATATCATCTAACGTACTTAATGGACTTGATACATTTATCTCTGGTATACCAATCCAACGCTCTTGTCCCAGCTGAATTAAATATATGTCATACCTGCTCTTTCTTCCGCTTATACTGAATGATGTTATTTCATTGATTTTTTTATATTTCTTATTTCACATTTCCATACCTGCTTTTATATCTGCAGTTATATCTTATTGTTTTATCCGATTTCATTTGCTGCCTCATTACTGTTTCATTATCGATTACCATTTTCTCTCTGGCTGCTCCTATTATTAAACAGTGGGTCAATAAATTATTCAGCTTTCTTGATGATCCTTGGCTTGCATTTGATAATGCCTTGAGCGCATCTGGCATTATCAGCGGCTGTGTTCTTCCTGCTTTTTTTAGCTTTTCAACCACATACCTTTCGATATCTTTCTCATTCATTCCAGAAGTTTCATACTGAATTACAATTCGCTGTTTCAATGCTTCATGCACAGCTCTGTTGACAGTGTGATTTAATACTGGTGTTCCTGACAGGATCAAATTACATAATTATTTGAATCAAAATTAAAATTTAAAAGCATTATAAGATCATTAAGAATATCAGTTTTTAAAAACTGAGCTTCATCCAGTATGATCACTGGTACGATCCTTTTTTCATCGACAGTACTTTTTATATAGCTCTGTATATTTCTGAAATTATCTATTTTTTTATGCTGTGGTTCCAGCCCAAGCTGACTGCTCAGCTCACGATAAAATTCAATCGTTGTCAATGTAGACATTGGCATATAGATAACCTTATACAGTCCTGGGTTTAGTGTCTCACTGAATTTTTTCATGATAAATGTCTTGCCAGTTCCACTGCGTCCTGTGAAAAGTCCAATTTCGAACATCTTTCAGATAGTTAAGCCGACCAAGTGCTTCTTTAAAAATCATTTGTAGATATTTCTATATCAGGCTGTCCTTTTTCAAACGATTGAATTCAAGTCCGTAATGAATCTTAAAATCCTTCATCATGAATCCTCCTGTGCAAATAATGGTTTATTTCTTTTTATTCTGGAATTGTCAACCTTTCTGACTTCAAAGATTTCTATATAACTGTCATTTTCATATATATAAACGTTGCTTAAATCCGGTTTGTATTTAACTGTTATTCTTGTGCCGATATATCTGTTTTGTTTCATAAATTCTGGTATTGAGTCTGATTGTTGCATCATTGGCTACCTTCTGGTAACCGTATGATAAAATATCTTTTCAAGTAAATTTGAATCGATTCTCCTGATTAAGTTTGAATCATCCATAAATACATTCAATGGTGTTTGACCGTTTAATGATGCATGTGGAGAATTGTTTTTTTGATTGACATATATACCAAAAGCAGCATCTATATCCTCGATATTTTTAAACTGGCTGAAATCAGTATTGTACATCCACTGTTCCTTTACTGATTTAAAGGCCCGCTCCAATCTTTCCTTCTGGTTGCCATGAAAGATTTTTGCACGACTTATCTGAATCTGCAGCTGAGCACAGATAAGTGGCAGCTGTTCATTCTTGTACGGTGTGCCGTTGTCAGTAAAAATTCTTTTTGGTATGCCGTATTTAGTTACAGCTCTCTTTAATACGGTTTGAACATTTACTGCATTGTCTCGAGAAAAATCCATAACCAACAATCATCCTTGAATGATCATCAATAATCATGATCAGATATGTTCTGAGCTTATGCCCGCTGTCATCGTTAATATAGGAACAGTAAGTAGTATCCATCTGCCACATGTCATTGGAATGTTCCATTTCAAAGGCCCGCATATCTTCAACAGGTATTCGGTTAAGTTCGGTTTTGAGGCAATAAATCTTGATACTGTTGAAAGTGATACATCTTTTTTCAATATATCGCCATCTTCTATCAGTTTTAGATAAATGGAAGTGGCGGTCATCCTGGAGTTGTTTGCTTACATCAATGATTTTATTTTTTACATCTTTGGTCAGTTTGCGTGAATGCCCCTTGTCTTCACGTGTTTTTGGCATCAGCCCATTAAATCCCTCCCCTGCGGTACAGGTCATACCAGTACTGTACAGTCTGAAAAGAGAATTCTTTAGAAGTGCCGTCAGGATACCGAAACGGAGTAGACGTAATTCTTTTGTAGTACTGCAGCGCAGAACGGTCAGGATATGTTTCATTAAGAACGGGAACGATCAGTTCATACCTGAAAAGTGCAATTTGAATGTTTAAATCTTTTTTACTGTTATTCATATAGAATACACCTCCTGACCTAACCATATAACAGAGTGGAGGCATATTCAAAGGAAGGGGTATGGGAAAAAGAAATCATGTAAAAATGATCATATTTTTAGTTGAAATATGCTGCATAAACATAACATGATATTCTGAAAAATAATTTATTATGAAATCAAAACATTCAAAGTCACACCTACCAAAAAAGCCAAAAAAGAAGTGAGACGTTCTTTGTGAAATTTAATATAAAAGGCAATAATTTTTTTGACCAGTTCTCTAGAAAACCAGTTATTTTAGAAATAACAGAAGCAGAATCACTGACATTGCGATAGGACTGGATTATTTTTATTATACAGGGATTGGACAAAATCCGGTAAGAGAATGATAATACTGGGCAAAAGAGCATGAGTACAGTTACAGCTTTCGCATTTGATTCTAACGATAGAAATTAAAATAGTATTGTCAGAATCAAGAGTTAAATAACGGGGATAGACAGCATGTCTGTGAAAATGACCAGTAGAACCGCATGTACATTTGATTTTAGTAAGAGCAAGAGATGAAATATCAAGGTCATATGAATCTTGAGAATAATTGTTGAAATTGAAGGTTTGAAATGTTATCATAATCTTGTACAAAACATACGTTTTGTTTTTGGGAAAAGAAAGGCAGGAAGGCGAACCGATGACCCTTTCTTTTTTCGTATGTTTAACTCCTTTATATAATAATAAAACAGTTAGAATAACTTGCATATAATTTTATCAAATTATTCTAACTGTTTTGTTGCATTTATTAATTTTAATTGACTGGATGGTATTGTTTTTATTTTATATAATGTGCTAATCAACAATATGCCGGTGTAACTTCACTAGAAAATGAATATAATAAATTTGATACTGCAATATCTGAATTCATAAATACTCTTAGTAATATGCTTACAAAAATGTCAGAATTAGCATCAGGAATTAATCAGCTTGTTGTCAATTATAAAGAATTTGATAAAGGAATAAATAATTATACTAATGGAGTAGCTACTATTGTTTTTGGATATAATCAAATGATAAAAGGCGTTTCTTCTTTAGCTTCTGGTAGTAAAGAATTACTAAATGGTTCAAATAGTCTTGTTTCTGGTTCATCCAAATTATATGCAGGTATTACAGCTTATTGTGAGGGAATAAAAGAATTAAAT
>NZ_CAMPPT010000010.1:0-78068 GCF_946902305.1 Clostridium sp. Marseille-Q5894
GATATCCCGAAAGTGAAGAAATAGCAGAATCATTAGCAAAATCACTATTTAATCTAGCAGTAGAACAGAAATCAGATGAGATAGAAAAAACAGTAACAAGAATAGAAAAGCTGAATGAAAGATATCCAGGAAGTGAAGAAATAGCAGTAAGATTAGCAAGATCACTAGTTAATTTAACGGCGGAACAAGGATCAGATGAGATAGAAAAAACGGTAACAAGAATAGAAAAGCTGAATGAAAGATATCCAGGAAGTGAAGAAATAGCAGTAAGATTAGCAAACTCACTATTTAATCTTGCAGTAGAACAGGAATCAGAGGAGATAGAAAAAACAGTAGCAAGAATAGAAAAGCTGAATGAAAGATATCCAGGAAGTGAAGAAATAGCAGAATCATTAGCGAACTCACTATTTAATCTAGCAGTAGAACAGGAATCAGATGAGATAGAAAAAACGGTAACAAGAATAGAAAAGCTGAATGAAAGATATCCCGAAAGTGAAGAAATAGCAGAATCATTAGCAAAATCACTATTTAATCTAGCAGTAGAACAGAAATCAGATGAGATAGAAAAAACAGTAACAAGAATAGAAAAGCTGAATGAAAGATATCCCGAAAGTGAAGAAATAGCAGAATCATTAGCAAAATCACTAGTTAATTTAACGGCGGAACAAGAATCAGATGAGATAGAAAAAACAGTAACAAGAATAGAAGAGCTAAATGAAAGATATCTCGAAAGTGAAGAAATAGCAGTAGAATTAGCAAAATTACTAGTTAATCTAACAGTAGAGCAGGAATCAGAGAAGATAGAAAAAATAGTAACAAGAATAGAAAAGCTAAATGAAAGATATCCAGGAAGTGAAGAAATAGCAGTAAGATTGTTAAACCGCAAATTCTCTACAAAAAAAATAATACAAAAACTGCAAATAAAAAAAACAAACGGATTAAGAAAGATGCCGTTTCAAACTGCACTGCATCAACCTTAATCTGTTTTTTATTTGCAGAATAGTGTATGATATCTATCGATCAATATTATGAAAGGAAAAAGAAAAGAAACAGCCCGTTAAAGCTTCTCACCCTCTAACACTGTCCCTTTTCAATCGTCAGTTGATACTGATGATACAAATTATATGATACAGGATTTTATACTCAATATCAAGTCAGCTTTTGATTCTCAAAATATTAAATTCTATAATGAACCTTCTTTTTCACAAATCCGCGATTTCGAATTCTACTGTCTCAATCATTTGGAGCTGTCATCTTTACATACTCATAACGGCATCGTCTGTAAATCTTCCAATATCAAATATTATCAGTCCTATCAGAGACATTATATCTCTTTTCATAATGGCCAAATTGATGATCAGATGCTTGAAGTCCCTGTGATGTACTGCCGTAATGACGGTCATTTTCATTCTATTTTGCCTGCTTCTTTTATCATACCTCATTCATCATATTCCATATTTTTTGTACTTCATGTCCTCTCTTTGAAGATGTTTTCTTCATTGACCATTGAAAAAATCGTCAATATATTTCAGATATCTGTTTCAACACTTTACCGCTGGATAAAAAAATATTCATATTATTTAAGGATATTCAGCTTTTTAAAAAATAAATATCATATGCATTTCTTCATTCATTTGATCTATGACTACGAAAGTCTCATCAGTGATATTTTCGGTATGACTCTTCATACTCTTTTTCAAAACAGTCGCAAGCTGTTTCAATCAATATCCTGATCGTTCTTGAAAGATAATCAAATAAATATGTTGGCAATGTCATTTCATGATTGTCTGTTCTATACTCAAATCAGGAGGTAAAATAATATGAATATACAAAAAACAGACAGCTATGAGTATCGAAAGCTTGTAGCACAGGTCAAATTTTCGATGATTGCGCCAGTTGTTTCACATACATTTACTGATGATTCTATAACTGCCTATTTCAAGCGCATTGGAAACAGTGAAATTGAATGGCCTGATGGTACAAAACGCCACTTTTCTGGACAGACAATGAAATACTGGCTCCATATTTACAGAAAATTTGGCTTTGAAGGACTTATGCCTAAAGATAGACTCGATCTTGGGAGAGTCAGGAAACTTGATGAGGAACATAAGAAATATATCGCTAATCTCATTAAAGAATATCCTAAAATAACAGGAGTTATGATCTATGAAAAAATGATCGAAGATGGTGTGTTAAATCAAGGAGACTGTTCGGTAGATACGGTTCAGCGTTATATCAAAAACAGTGGTTTAAGAAACGGACAGGGTAAAACACTGACCAAAGAAAGAAGGGCTTGGGAATTTGCCCATTCATGTGATGGATATGAAGCTGATACATGTCATACATTTTATATTTTTGATAAAAATGGAGAATATCGAAAAACATATCTGATAGCTATTATTGATAATCATTCAAGGATGATCGTTGGTGCTGAATTCTTTTTCAATGATAATGCAGTCAACTTTCAAAAAGTGTGGCATGATGCTGTTTTAAGGTATGGGAGAAGCAAAGTCATTATCTTAGATAATGGAAGCAGCTATAAAAATAAGAGCACAAAAGAAATAGAAGCAAAATTGGGAACTAAGATTATCTATAATCCCCCTTATTCTCCAACGGGAAAAGCTGTTATTGAAAGATTTTTTCATACCATGAAAATGAGATTTTTAGATGTACATAAAGGAAGTGATTATCAGTCACTCCATCAATTGAATGATGATCTCAATAAATGGATCAATGAATACAACAGAACGGTCCATTCATCCATGAAAGATGATGAACACGATAATCATACACCATTTGAAAGGTATATGTATGATATGAGAGATATTGAAGTATCAAGACTTTCCAATAAATCACCGGCTGATTATTCTTCATGGCTTGATGATGTATTTCTTCATGAAACGACAAGAAAGGTTAATGGAGATTCAACAGTTCTTATAGAGAATGTATTATTTGATGTTCCTTCTGTTTATATAGGGATTCGAGTTATTATTCGTTATAATCCTCGTACTTTTGAAGGAACATATCTTTATGATACATCACAAAAGAAAAAAGTATTCCTAAAGAGAACAGATAGAGTTGAAAATGGAAAAACAAGAAGAGAGGAGATCATTTACTGATGGAAATGACAACATATTATGGAATGGATAAAAATCCTTTTACCAAGGATGCAACAGTTTCAACACTTTATGCATCGAATGATTTCAATCAGATGACAAATAGACTGGATTTTATCATACGTTCAAGGGGTATTGGTGTATTTTTAAGCAGTCCAGGAATGGGAAAGACGACATGTTTAAGAAAGACACTTGAATCACTCAATCCAAATCGTTATGTCGTCATCTATATATGCATGACAACTATAACAGCGATTGATTTTTATCGTATGCTTAATGATGCACTTGGTCTGGAAGAAACAACGAAGAAATCGCAAATGTTCAATCAGATACAGGAAGAACTCAAAAGACTGACATCAGAAAACAAGATGGAAGTCATCATAGCTGTTGATGAGGCACAGTTTTTAAGAAAAGAAGTACTCAGAGAATTCATCATGCTTATGAATTTTGATTATGATTCTAAAGATTACTGCACACTTATATTTGTAGGGCAGAATGAATTTTTAAGAACATTAAGACTCAAATCACTTGAACCATTTAGACAACGCATCAATATGAATTATACATTTACTGGCTTCAATGAAGAAGAGGTCAAAAACTATGTTGTCTCAAGACTCAAATCAGTTAACTGCAGAAGCGATCTTTTCAAAGAAGAATGTTATCATACACTATATTCATTAATGAATACTTCTGTAAGAATACTCAACCTTTTAATAAACAAGAGTCTGATACTGGGAATGCATTATAAAAAAGATGTAATAGATAGTGAATTAATAATGAAAGCAAGCAAGGAATTGATGATTGGGTAATGATTATGGATTATATATAGAAATTCACAAGAAGAAAAGTGTGTAGGAACAATAGAAGGACTGGTAATAACACCAGTATATGATTTTTCAATAAAAATAAAAGATAAAATAATATGGTGTCAGATGGAGCATTTATTAAATGAATGGTGCATACATTTTATTGATATTAGAAAAAATGTAGAACTTGCACATCCAAGAGATGTCTATTGGAATATGAAAGCGATATATGAAGTATTTGAAGATATTGAAATAAGTTTAAAAATAGCATATGGAATAAAAGCGATATATGAAAAAACAAGAGAATGCATAATTGCATTCTTTTTTTATTTAACAGATAACAAGTTAAAATAATTTGCGGTTACAATTCAAAAAGTATAAAAATCTGATTATTTTAATTTGCAGTTGCAAAGTGGGGAGAGTTTGCAGTTTAACAATTAAGCGCTTAGATTGTGCGCTGATGCAAAATTAATGAAAGGATGGAGGAAAATGAAAGGTAAAAAACTAGTAAGCTTTTTGTTATCATGTTTGATGGTTATTGGGTTGATTCAAATTTCACCAGCATATGCATCGACTGCTGAAAATCTTGCTTTAAACAAGCCGGCAACAGAATCAAGTGTATATCCTGGTTCAAGTTGGGATGCATCAAAAGCTGTTGATGGAATTGTTAGTAATGAATCAAGATGGTCAACAAAAAGACTAGGAACTGGGACACCTGCAGAACAATGGGATTCTAATTTTGAGCAATGGATGATGGTTGATTTATTAGAAGAGTATCCAATTTCTCAAATTAATATCAATTGGGAAGCAGCAACGGCTACAAAGTATACAATTCAAGGATCTTTAGATGGTGAAAACTTCTTTGATGTTTTAGTATCAGGTGCTAATGATGCAGGAATGCAAGAACATAAAGACTTTGAAGTGTTTACAGCTAGATATATTCGTATTTTGTGTCAAACACCAAAAACTGCAAGATATGGATATTCTATTTATGAATTAGAGGTTTATTCTCAACAAGTTTACAATGCTGGAAGTATTATTGATGAAATCGAAAAAGAAACGCCAGTATTGTCAGATGATGGACAATCACTTGTTATACCATCAGTACCAGATGGATATAAAATTTCATTATATGGGACAGATAATGAACAAGTTGTTTCAAAAACTGGAAAAGTTACGCAACCATTAGTTGATATGCCAGTTAATATCATGTATAAGGTTGAAAATGTTGATGATGAAACAGATACTGCCCTATCAGATGATATTGCATTTGTTGTTAATGGAAAATATGATGTTGAACAACAAGATAATGAAAAACCAAATGTTGTTCCAGGTCTTAGAGAATGGAAAGGAGCAACAGGAGATTATCAGTTAACAGCTGCTTCTCGCATCGTTGTTTTAGATGATGAATGGTTAGATAGCGCTAAGATGATCCAGACATATTTTAAAGATATGTTAGGACGTGATATCGAAGTTGTAAGTGGGCAACCACAAACTGGAGATATTGTGTTAAAAACTGGTAGTACTATTGATGAATTGGGAGAAGAAGGATATTATTTAGATATTGCTAATTATGTAACGATCGAAGCTCCTACTTATAAAGGGATGATTTATGGTGGTGCTTCTATTACACAAATTCTTTATCAAAATAATAACACTGCTCCTAAAGGACTTGCGAGAGATTATCCTCAATATGAAGTACGTGCAGGTATGATCGATGTAGGAAGAATGTATATTCCTTTAGAATACTTAGAAGAAATGACAGTTTATATGTCATGGTATAAGTTAAACGAAGCACGTATTCATATTAATGATTACTGGGGACAATCTGGGTATAGTGCTTTCCGTTTAGAAAGTGAAGTTTATCCATCGATTGTAGCATCTGATGGGTATTATACAAAAGAAGAATACAAACAATATCAAAAAGATATGAAAAATTATGGTATTGATGTTATCACTGAAATCGATACACCATATCATTCTGAAGCGTTTAGAGATATTCCTGGAGTCCAGATGTTAGCTAATAAAGCAGGTTATTTGGATATTACAACTGAAGAAGCCTACAATGCTAATATAGCGATTATTAAAAATTTATTCGATGAATATTTGGATGGTGATGATCCAGTTATTCAAAGCGATAAATTCCATATCGGTACAGATGAATACGATAAAGCATATGGTGAACAAATGCGTAAATGGACTGATGAGCTTATTAAATATGTTAATAGTAAAGGCTATGAAAGTCGTGTATGGGCCTCATTAGGTAAAAATGGATTTAACGGAACAACTCCAGTAACTAATGAAGCAACTATGAACTTATGGGCTCCATATTGGGCTGATGTTCAAGAAACATATGATGCTGGATATGATATAATTAATACATATGGTGGATGGTTATACATTGTTCCTGCTGCAAATGCTGGATATCCAGATCGTATTGATACAGAAAGATTATATGAAGAATTTGAGGTCAATAACTTTAAATCTGGAAGAAATCCTTCTGGTGAAGCAATTATGCCAGTGGCTCATCCACAAACAAAAGGGGCTGAATTTGCTTTATGGAATGATATGACATCATTTAAAACGGGATTTTCATGGTTCGATATTTATGATCGTATAAAAGATGCTGTTTCAATCGTAGCTGAAAAAACCTGGTATGGAGAAGATGAAGCAGATCAAACATATGAACAATTTAGAGAAAGAATTGATGCTTTACAAAATAAAGTTCCTAACGCAAATCCAGGAAGATATGTCGAAAGTAAAACAGATCAATTAGTATCTTATGATTTTGAAGATGTAAGTGATATTGTAACAGATTTAAGTGGAAATGGTTATGATGGAACTATTGTCAATGGACAAGTAAATGAGGGACAAGTTATTTTTAATGGTGATGGATATTTATCATTACCAATGGATAGTATAGGTTATCCTTATACTGTATTTATGAAGTTTAATTTAAGTGAAGTTACTGAAAATACAATTTTATTTACTGGTAAAGATGGAACATTCTTTGCTGATATGAATGGGAAACTTGGTTATTCACGTGATCAATATTCATTTACATTTGATTATACTTTAGAAACAGATAAAGATATTGATTTAGTTTTAGCTTGCAATAACAAAGATTTAACATTGTATATTAATGGAAAGAAGATTGGAAATGGTAAGTTAACAAATACAACGATTGCAGGAAAAACACAACAAAGCTCAACGTTTGTTCTTCCAGTTGAAAAAGTATTTGAAAATGCAACAGGAACATTGTCAAGTATATCTGTGTATAATAAGGCAATGACAACAGAAGAAATTGCTGATATTTTAGGATATAAATCAGAAAACTATGCATTAAATAGACCAGTTTCAGTATCGGGATTAGAAGTAAATGATGGACGTTTTACTGCTGATAAAGCAGTTGATGGTCTTGTAAGTAAAGAATCACGCGTTTCATTTGCTAAAGATAAAGATGAACAATGGTTATTAGTAGATTTAGAAGAAACAAGAGTTATCGATGAAATCAATATTCGCTATGAATCAGCTGTTGATAAATATGAAATTCAAGTTTCTGAAGATGGTGTAGAATTTACAACAGTTTATGTTAAAGATGAAACAACGGCTAATAATGGACCTGAAATTGATGAGGTTATCAATTTTGATGCAGTTGAAGCTCGTTATGTAAAATATATTCAAAAACAAAGATGGCGTCATACTGGAAATGGACAATGGTATAGTGGAAGTATTTATGAATTTGAAGTTTACGGACCATTAGAAACAGAATTGAAGCCAGCAAGTGATGCTTTGATTGCAAAAGCACCTAACAGTGCCGGAGCAGTTTCAGCAAATAGAGAAATTGGACCAAGTACAACATATTTAGTTGATGTAGAATTTGATATGGTGACAACTCTTGCACCAGATCAAACAAATACTGCTGTAGGACTTGGTAATAGTGGTTCAAATTATACAGCTTATGGACAAGTTCCGGTTATTATCCGTATGTATCAAGGTACTTTTGGTGCTTATAATGGTAATAAAGGTTATGTTCAAAGTACAGTTAAATATGAGCAAAATGTTAAATATCATATTAGAATTGAAGTTAATTTAAAAGAAGGTACTTATAGTGCATATGTAACAGTGCCAGGTGGTGAGGAAGTTGCATTTGCTGAAAATTATGGTTATCGTAGTTCGGCTGCCGCTCCTTCAAATATCGGTAAGATATATTTATTCAATAACGAACGTCCAGAAGCAAGTTATTGGATCGATAGAATTAGTTTAAAAGATGTAGCTGATACAGATACATCAGCAGTTTATGATCGTATTTCAGAATTAGAAAAATTATTAACAGGATCAATCAATACTGAAGCAAAAATGACAGCATTACAAGAAGTTATTGATGATGTTAAGGCTAAAGCTGATGATTATACATTAAAAGATGAAAATCTTGCAGCTTTAGATGAAGCCTATGATTCATTTATGGCAAAAGAAGAAGGTAAAGTCAGAATTGGTTCATATAATATCGCTGCAAATAAAAATCCTGATGTTGACAAAATTCGTGAACAATTAGAAAAATATGATGTTGATATAGCAGGTATCCAAGAAGTTGATAAGTATACAAGTAGAAATAACTATGATATGCTTGCAGGGTTCAAAGGTGATGTCTATGGTAATATTTTCTTCAGTAAAGCTATAGACTATGCTGGTGGTGAATATGGTATTGGTACAGTATCAAAATCACCATTAAATGATGGATCATCAGCTATGTTGGAAAGTGCTGGTAATGAACAACGTATCTATCAACGCAGTGTTGTGGAATTAGCTGGACATAAAGTTGCTTTCTATAATACTCATTTATCTTATGAAGATACAGAACTACGTCATCAACAAATGAAAACATTAAAAGCGGCGATGGATGCTGATCCATTATCATATCGAATTGTTGTAGGGGATTTCAATGCAGATCAATATCGAGAAGAGTTTGCTGAAATCTTTGGTGATAACTATAATATAGCTAATGGTATGAATGATATTTTCTTCGATACATTTAATGGTGTAGATGCTACAATGAATGTAAATTGTGTAGATAATATAATCGTATCAAAAAATATTGATATTGAAGTAGTACAAATGATTGATAATAGATTATCAGATCATAATATGTTCTTTGCAGATATCACTTTTAAAGCTGAGCTTGATACAGATAAAACAGCATTACAAATAGCGGTAGATACTGCAAATACATTAAAAGCTCAAGGGGCTTTGGATAATGTCGTACCAGCTGTAGCAGCTGAATTTGAAGCCGCTTTACAAGAAGCAGCAGATGTTTTAGTAGACACTGGTGCTGACCAAACTACAGTTGACAGTGCTTTCTATCGTTTAGCTAATGCAATTCATATGTTGGAATTTGTAAAAGGTGATAAGAGCGCTTTAGAAGCCTTGATCAATGAAGCTGAAAAATATGAAGAAGGAAATTATACGACTGATTCATGGACAGCATTTAAAGAAGCCTTAGATGCAGCTAGAGATGTCATGAATGATGAAAATGCTTTAGAAAGTGATGTTAACAAAGCGTTAAATAACTTAACAGAAGCAATTGGAAACTTAGTCTTAAGAACAGATAAAACAAGATTACAAGAAGCATATGATATGGTAGATGGCTTAGATAAGAGTCTATATACTGAAAACAGTGTAGCGGGATTAGTTGACCCAATGGCAGCTGCTAAGGCTGTATTAGATGATCCAGATGCAACACAAGCTGAGGTAGATGCCGCATATGAAGCATTGATCAGAGCATACTTAGACTTAAGATTAATTCCAAATAAGGATCTATTACAAGGATTGATCAATAAAGCTGAGACATTAAATGCCACAAATTACAGTGCTAAGACATGGTCAGTAATGATGGAAGCATTAAATGAAGCAAAAGCAACATTAGCTGATCCAGAAGCAACCCAGGCAGAAGTAGATAATGCTAAAGAAGTATTAACGAAAGCAATGGCTGGATTAGAAATGATTGAAGCAAGTAATCCAGTAAAAGCCGGTGATACAACAGCAAGTGTAGCTACTGGAGATACGACAAATATGTTATATCCACTTGCAGGACTAGCAATTGCTGCTCTAGCGTTCTATGGAACTAAGAAAAAGAAAGAAGACTAATGATTTTAAAAGGGAAATAGTTTGAAATAGCTATTTCCTTTTTTTGTGATAAAAGTGTTATATTTGGGACTTAATAATGATTAGTATACTTTTATGGATTTTTGGTTTATAATAAAGCAAGAGGTGGAATATGAAAAAAATAGTTAAGTTGTTTATTGTTATGATATTATGTTTTAGTTTTGTTGGGTGTCAAAAAAAGGAAAAAAATGTATATACTGAAACATACACATTAAAATATTTTTATGTTGAAGGATGCTCAAATTGTGAATATGTTACTAATAATGTTTTGCCACTAGTTGAAGAAGAGTTTGGTGAACATATGAAAATAATCAAGTATGATATGGACGATCGCGAAAGTGTTGAAGAAGTTAAAACTGCATATGATGAAATTGTTGATAAAATTATTGATTTTGATCAAGATGATTATGGTTTCGGCCCTTTTTTAGTGCTGGATGGTTATTATGCTCAATTAGGAGCTGACGATGCTGAGAAGTTTTTAGATAATCTGATTTTGGCTGTAAATGGTAAGAAATTGAATGAACCTGAGGGTAGTGAAACATATTATTATTTTAAAGATGGTAAAATCAAGGAGGAATAACAATGGCTACACCGCATAATCAAGCTTTAATGGGTGAAATTGCAAAAACTGTTTTGATGCCAGGTGATCCGCTTAGGGCAAAGTTTTTAGCAAAAACCTATTTACAAGATGTAAAACAGTTTAATAGTGTTAGAAATATGTTTGGATATACAGGGACATATAAGGGGAAAAAAGTTTCTATTATGGGCTCTGGGATGGGAATGCCATCAATTGGGATTTACAGTTATGAATTATTTAGCCATTATGGTGTAGAGAATATTATTAGGATTGGATCATGTGGTTCTTTTAAAGAGGCAGTGCGATTACGTGATATTATTATTGTTCAAGGTTGCTGTACGGATTCAAATTTTGCTCACCAATATGAATTGCCAGGTACTTATAGTGCGATAAGTGATTATGGGTTATTAGAAAATGCAGTAAATAAAGCTAAAGAAAAAGATGTTAATTATCACGTGGGAAATATTTTATCATCAGATATCTTTTATCATGCTGATCAGAAAACGGCAGATAAGTGGGCGTCGATGGGTTGTTTAGGTGTTGAAATGGAGTCTTATGCATTGTTTGCGACAGCTGCATATTTAAATAAAAAGGCGCTAACTTTATTGACTGTTTCTGATTCATTAGTATCTAACGAACAAACTAGTGCTGAAGAACGTGAAAAAAGTTTTACGGCAATGATGGAAATCGCATTGGAGATTGCTTGATGAAACAGAAGTTTGCTTTTTTTGATTTTGATGATACATTAATTCATGGTGATTCTGGTAAAGCGTTATTGAAATATTATATCAAAAAACATCCTTTGGCTGTTTTTAGATTGTTAAAGATCGTAGTTTTATTTCCTTTGTATTTAATAGGGATTGTAAAGTTTCAGACAGTTAAATCATCATGGCTATTTCCTATGGATCATTTAAATGATGATGAAATCAATGAGTTTTATCAAACGTGTCTAGTTCCTAAATATTATTCAAATGTTATTGCGGAATTGAAAAATAAAAAGCGTGAAGGTTATAAAGTCTATATTTGTTCAGCTTCGATTGAAGGATATCTTCGTTTTTGTGACTTACCAGTTGATGGTATTTTAGGAACTAAAACAGAAGTTGTTAATGGTAAATATACTAGTAAAATGATTGGTAAGAATTGTAAAAATGAAGAAAAAGTAGTTCGATTAAATAGGGTTATTAAACAATTGAATCTAGTAATCGATTATGAAAATTCATATGCTTATTCAGATTCTGTCCACGATATTCCAATGTTAAAAATGGTTAAAAACAGAGTAAAAATAAATAAAAAAAATGGAGAAATGACCCCATTTATTATTGAAGAGTAGGAAACTGCTCTTTATTTTGTATCTAAATCTACAAATAATAACATGATGTTGATAATACCAGCAATACCTACTAATATATAGATCAACATTGATAAAAAACTATCAACACCAAATAACGAATCTACTAGGTTGAAATTGAATAAACCAATCAACCCCCAATTTAGTGCACCAATAATTGTTAGTATTAAGGAAATTTTTTGTATTATATTCATTATTTTCATCCTCCTTATTAAAGTGTATCCAAGATAAATAACTTTATACATAATATTAAAATTTAAACATATTTATTAATGGGGGTGTAATTTTGAAAAAAATATATATTGGAATTGCAGTTGCTATTGCATTAGTTGTGGCATCACTAATATTTTTTAAATTTAAAGATAGCTCTTTAGATAAGACCGTTGAAAAAGTAAAAGCTTATGATAAATATACACTTACATGTAATATGGAAATGGTAGAAAATGATGAATTGAAAAGTTATTTGGTCAATGTAAGCTATTTTAAAGAAAAGAAGGATGAGTATTATAAAGTAGAACTTTATGATAAATCGTTAAATCAATCACAAATTATTGTAAAGAATCTTGATGGCGTATTTGTGTTAACACCAACATTAAATCAAATTTTTAAATTTCAAAGTGAATGGCCTAATAATTCCCCTAAACCATATATTTATCAATCTTTGATTGAATTATTAGAAAAAGGCGAAGTAGAAAAAATAAAAACAGGTTATCAGGTAAAATGTGATGTTACTTATCCTAACGATTCGAGAATAACTAGCCAAGAAATGATTTTTGATAAAGAATTGGTGCCTAAACAAGTTACTGTGTTAGATAAAGATGATGCCGAAATTATAACTGCAAATTTCACAGATTTTAAAACGGAGGTTAAATTAAGTAAAGATAGTTTTGATGAGAAAAAAGTTCTTGAAAAAAGTACAAGTGAATATTCAAATGTATCAAGTGAATTGCCTCTATATCCGATTGCTTTGATGGGAAGTTCTTTAAATAGTGAAAAAGTATCGACGATTGATGGTACCGTTAATCACATTTTAAAATTTACTGGAGATAAGAATTTTACAGTTATTGAAACACCAGTAGTAGCAACTGATGAGATCAATATTGAAGAAATTAGTGGTGAAGTTATTGATCTTGTTGATGGTGTGGCGTTTTATAATGAAGGACAATTAACAATGATGAAATCAGGAATTTTATGTAAGTTATATTCAGAAGATTTGAGTAAGGAAGAAATGGTAAGTGTTATTAGTAGTATGCAAACATCTAGTTTGAAATAGGGGCTTAGCCTCTATCTACATAATTATTAAAATTATTTAAGAGTTAATTGAAATATTATAATGTTTGGATTATACTAAGACAGTATGGAGGGTTTGTATGAGTTTACATCGTGATACATATGCTGTTATTAATTTAAAGTACTTAAAAGAAAATATAGAGCTGACTTATAAAAAGTTTAAACGTCCTTTAATGGCTGTAATCAAGGCGGATGCTTATGGTCATGGATATAAGGAAGTTGCTAGTTATATAAAGGATATTGATTATATTGAAATGTTTGCTGTAGCGACATTACCAGAAGCGATTGAACTTCGCGAATTAGGGATAAAAAAAGGAATTTTGATATTGGGTGCTGTTCCGACTACTAAAGAAGAAATTGAATTAGCAATTAGTTATGATATTTCTTTAACAATGATTTCTTTAGATTACATGCATCATTTACAAACATTGATTGATAATCAGCCGTTAAAGATTCATGTTAAGTTAGATACCGGAATGCATCGTATTGGTTTGACAAGCAAAGATGAGTTAGATGAGTTGTTGAAAACGATCGATCATGATAAATTTATTTTAGAAGGGATTTTTACTCATTATGCTACAGCTGATGGGGAAATGGAGGCTTTCAAACAGCAGCAGGAAATGTTTTATGATTTGATCGATCTAACTGAATTTAAGTATATACATTGTTGTAATAGTGCGGCAATGATATATCATCAAGATAATGGTTCTAATTTAGGAAGAATTGGAATCGTGATGTATGGAGTTGATCCTGCTGGAGATGAATCAAATGAATATAAACAAGTGATGTCTTTGTTTTCAAAAGTTTCAATGGTAAAAAAAGTCAAAGCTGGTGAACGAATTGGTTATGGTTTAACTTATACTGCTAAACAGGATGAATTTATTGCTACTTTGCCAATTGGTTATGCTGATGGATTAATTAGAAAAAATCAGGGACGAAAAGTTTATATCAATGATTCTTATTTTGAGATCGTAGGAAGAGTATGTATGGATCAGACAATGGTAAGAGTTGATGAAAGGGTAAAAGCGGGAGATAAAGTTGAAATTTTTGGGGAACATATTAGTCTCGCTAGTATGGCTAAAGATTTGGAAACGATCCCTTATGAAATAATTTGTTTAATATCAAAAAGAGTAGAACGTTTATATATAAAATAAAAATCAGCATTAGCTGATTTTTATTTAAATAATTGAGCAAGTCGATAATATGATAATGCTCCTGTTTTATTTTTAGATACCTTGCCATCTTTATATACTATTGTTTGAGGCACTGTTCCATCTGTGATGTCAAGCTTTTCTTCTAACCAGGTAGTGTAATCACTATCGCTAGAGATATCAACATAGTATAAAGATTTACCACGGTGTTTTTCTAAATATGTAGTCATTGTATCTTGATAAGATAATGTTGCACTATCGCTATTATTCCCGATTACTACTACAAAACTATCTTTATCTTCTACTTTTTCTACAAGTGCACTTTGAGTGATTGTTGTAAATTCAACGTGAGTAATTTTTCGATAAACGAATAACCCAAGAAAAACTACGATTACAATTCCAAAGATGCTAATTTCTTTCCATAATTTTTTTACTTTTTCCATGATTAGCCTCCATAACAGTACTTTTATATAATACCAAAAAAATTGTCTAAAAACAATATTTAAAAAAGGATATCGATTAATCACATAATCTTTTTTATTGTTGATCGTGTTAAAAATACTAAAAAAATGCTTTTTATTTTTGTGTTTTGTTTAAAACGTTATATAAAAATAAAAACCAGAAGCAATATTTTGCTTCTGGTATGTTTTGTTAGTAAATTATTTATGTTTTAAAGCATAGTTCCAAGTATCGCGGCACATATCTTCAATTCCTTTTGTAGCCACCCAGTCTAATTCTTCTTTAGCTCGAGAAGGGTCGGCATAACAAATTGCAATATCTCCAGGACGACGATCTTTTATTTTATAATTTACTTTTACATTGTTTACTTTTTCAAATGTTTTTACTAAATCAAGTACACTATAACCAGTTCCGGTACCAAGATTACAAATATGAACGCCTGGTTTACGATAACGTTCAATCGCTTTAACATGTCCTTTGGCTAAGTCTACTACATGAATATAATCACGAACACCTGTACCGTCAGGAGTATCGTAATCATCACCGAAAACACCAAGACATTCTAGTTCACCTGTTGCTACTTTCATGATATAAGGCATTAAATTGTTTGGAATACCTTTAGGATCTTCACCAATTAATCCTGATTCATGAGCTCCGATAGGGTTAAAGTAACGTAATAAAGTTACTGACATTTCAGGACAAGCATGTTGTACATCTGTTAATATTCTTTCCATCATTGCTTTACTTGTACCATATGGATTAGTAGTGTCTCCTAATTTGCAATCCTCAGTTATTGGAACAACTTCGGGATCTCCATATACTGTAGCGCTTGATGAAAAGACGATTTGATTAACGTGATATTTTTTCATCATCTTGCTGACAATCAATGTCGTAGTTAAATTGTTTGTATAATACTCTATAGGTTTTTCTACTGATTCACCAACAGCTTTAAACGCAGCACAATGAATAACCGCATCTATTTTATTTTCTTTAAAAACTGCTTCAGTTTTAGCTTCATCTAATATATTAAATTCATAGAATTTTACTTCTTTTCCAGTGATTTCTTTAATATATCCCAAAACTTCAGGTTTTGAATTAGAAAAATCATCAATTACTATTACATTGTAATCAGCATTTAATAATTCAACACAAATATGACTTCCAATATAGCCTGCTCCACCACAAACAAGTACATTCATTATTTTTTCCTCCTATATATGCTTCTATAATAACACTTTTAGATACTAAATTAAAGAAAAGTATTTTTTATTTTGTGTAAAATATAGGTAATGGTAATGAAAGGTTGAAGATAATATTTTAATAATTAATAAAGTAATTATATAATATTGGTCGGTTGAAATATAAAAAGGAAGAATTTATTTTATTGATGGATCAATAATTTAAAATCTTCCTTATAAAGAGAGAAATAAAGATTTAAATATCTCTCGTTATCTTATTTGTTGATAATTCTTTTTGTGATATTATCAGGGGCAAACTCATAATCTAAAAATTCCATTTCAAAGATACCTTGACCTTGAGTTATAGAACGTAAATCAACAGCATAGTTCATAACTTCATTCATAGGCGCTTCAGCAACGATTTTAATTAAACCGTCATCTAAGACATCACTACCGATTACACGAGCTCGTTTGGTATTGAAATTACTCATTATATCGCCTGTATATTGTTCGTCAACAACAACTTTCATTTTCATATATGGCTCAAGTAATGCTGGACTAGCTTTAGGAATAGCTTCTTTAAAACACATTGAAGTAGCTGTTTTAAAAGCCATTTCTGATGAGTCGACATTATGATAAGAACCATCGATCAAAGTAGCTTTGATTCCAAGTACTGGATATCCTGCTAAAACACCACTTTTGACACTTTCGATCAATCCTTTTTCGACAGCAGGGAGATATGATTTTGGAACAGCACCACCAAATATTTTTTCTTCAAATACATATGCTTTGCTATAGTCATAAGTAGGTTCAAATGTAATTTCAACTTCACCGAATTGACCATGACCACCTGATTGTTTTTTGAATCTTGTTCTTTGGGTAATGCTCTTTTTTATTGTTTCGCGATAAGGAATCTTGATATCTTCAAGAGTTGCTTCAACTTTGAATTTGTTTTTTAGTTTTGTTAATAAAATATCTAAATGAATGTCACCAACACCATAAATGCACTGCTGTTTAGTTTCTGCATTTGATTTAAATTGTAAAGTCGGATCTTCCTCTAATAGTTTATTGATAGCGTTAGTGATTTTTTCTTCGTTGCTTTTACCGATTGGAACGATTGCTTTACCATAGTAAGGTGTTGAAAATTTTATTTCTGGTACGATGATTTGATATCCAGCAATACATAAAGTATCATTTGTTTTTGAAGCATTTAGCTTTGTTACTACTCCGATATCGCCAGCGTGTAAACAGTCAACTTCAATTAATTCTTTACCGCAAGGCTGGTATAGTTTAGCGATTCGTTCAACTTCTTTTCTTTTGACATTATATAGAGAAGTTCCGCTATATATAGTTCCGGTAACAACTTTAAATAAAGATGTACGTCCAACAAAAGGGTCTGCAACTGTTTTGAAAATAAAGATGCTGGCAGGTAAACTTTCATCATAGCCAATAATTTCCTCTTCATTTTTATCAATATTATTAACGATCAAAGAATTAGTCATATCTCCAGCAGCGCTGAAGAAAGCTACCATCGAATTTAAAATGATTTGAATTCCAATTTGATCAGTTCCGCATAAGACTGGAATCAAAGTTTTTTCAATAACACCTTTTCGTAAAGCTAAGGAAATTTCTTCTTTTGTAAATGGTTCTTCATTAATATATTTTTCTAATAATTCATCGCTAGTATTTGCTACTGCCTCATCGATCATATCTTTGATTGGCTGGATCTCATCCAATAATTCCTCGGGAATATCCACCGGTTTTGTCTGTGTTCCTTCAAAAATACGACCTTCCATTTTTGCAACATTAACATAACCGATCATTTTATTATTATTCATGATAGGAACCTGAATAGGAGCAATAGCTTTACCATAAGTATCTTTTAATTGCTGTAATTTAGTTGTATAATCACTATTAGGGTTATCTAATCCATTGACATAAATGATTTTTGCTTTATCTTTGGCTTTATACATAGCCTGTTTAGTTCCGGCGTTGATACCTGAAGATGATGGAACAACAATTAAAGCAGATTCACATACACTCAAGGCAGATTCGCATTCGCCTGTAAAGTCAAAAATACCAGGAACATCGATTAAGTTGATTTTGCAATTGTTCCATTCGATAGGGACAACAGATAGATTGACAGATGATTTACGATTGATTTCTTCAATACTATAATCACTTAATGTATTTCCATCATTAACGTTGCCAATACGGTTAATTAGACCGCTTCGGTAAGCCATAGCTTCAACAATACTTGTTTTACCACAACCAGAATGCCCTAAAACAGCTACATTACCGATTTCATTTGCATGATAAGTTCTCATTAAAATAACCACCTTTCTTTAAATGAACTTCTTAATTTTATTTTAACATATATGAGTAGAAAAAAGGATTAATTTAATAATAAAAGATAACGCTTACATTAATATGTGAAAATAATGAGGAAAAAAGTAATTTTCATATTGATTAATAACTAAAATTATGTTACTATAAATCTTGCCTAAATCATGAGATATCGATTAGATTAAATAAAGGGTAGAAAAACAAAAAAAGTGTTGACCTTTGTTTGAAATGATGATATATTAATGAGGTAGCATTTATGGAGGTTTAGCTCAGTTGGGAGAGCATCTGCCTTACAAGCAGAGGGTCAGCGGTTCGAGCCCGTTAACCTCCACCATAAAAATAAATAAGCCGGCTTAGCTCAACTGGTAGAGCAACTGACTTGTAATCAGTAGGTTGAGGGTTCAAGTCCTTTAGCCGGCACCATGATGGAGGAGTAGCGAAGTGGCTAAACGCGGCTGACTGTAACTCAGTTCCTTTGGTTCGGTGGTTCGAATCCGCCCTCCTCCACCATCTAATTGGGGTATAGCCAAGCGGTAAGGCAACAGACTTTGACTCTGTCATCTCCCTGGTTCGAATCCAGGTACCCCAGCCAAGATGACCCGCTAGCTCAGCCGGTAGAGCATCTGACTTTTAATCAGAGGGTCAGGCGTTCGAATCGCCTGCGGGTCACCATCTCTTAATATTTGCCCAGGTGGCGAAACTGGTAGACGCACAGGACTTAAAATCCTGCGGACCTTAAAATCCGTGCCGGTTCGATTCCGGCCCTGGGCACCATTCTCGCGGGTGTAGTTCAATGGTAGAACTTCAGCCTTCCAAGCTGACTACGTGGGTTCGATTCCCATCACCCGCTCCATAGTTTGAAAGATAATTAGAGTTTCTTTTAAAGAAACTCTTTTTGTTTTAATAACTAAATATAATTTTTTGTTGGGTTATATCATTACATTCATTGAAGGCAGAATAAAATATTTATAGATAAAAGTATCAAAGTAATTAAGGTTCTATAGTTTCGCTATTGAAAATAAAGATGCTTTTTATTTTGCTTTAAATTTAAATATTGATATGATCTTGACATTAACTTTATTAAATGATCTTTTTTAATGGAGAAGATTTTGTTATAAATTGTTATGTTTTGATGTAAAAATGATGCAATTACGTTGTATGATTAGAGGGGTGAATACATATGAATAAAATTTTGATTATCGAAGATGAAAAAGCAATCAATGAATTGATTAGGATAAGTTTAAGTGATGCGGGATATTTATGTAAATGTGCTTATGATGGTTTGCAAGGGGCGGATTTGATAGAAAAAGAATCTTTTGATTTGATATTGTTAGATATTATGCTGCCAAAAATTGATGGATATGAATTGATGGAATATATTTATCCCTTAAATATTCCGGTTATTTTTTTAACTGCAAAAGCCGATGTAAAAGATCGGGTTAAAGGACTCAAAATGGGTGCTGAAGACTATATCGTTAAACCGTTTGAAATTATCGAACTTTTAGCTCGTGTTGAAACCGTACTGAGAAGATTTGATAAGGTATCTCGTTATTTATCGGTTTATGATGTTAGTGTGGATACACTGTCTCGAATTGTAAAGAAGGGGAATCAGGTTATTAATTTAACGGTTAAAGAATATGAGTTATTGCTGCTTTTTTTGCAAAATAAGAATATCGCTTTATTTAGAGATCGCATATATGAATTGATTTGGCAGGAAAATTATCGTGGTGATAGTCGTACTGTCGATTTACATGTTCAGCGGTTACGTAAAAAAATTGGGTTAGAAGATAAGATTGTTTCGGTGTATAAAATAGGTTATCGCTTGGAGGTTGACGAGTGAAGTTTTTTTGGAAATTGTATTTAGTAATTATGCTGATGGTTGTTTCTTGTTTTAGTGCGGGTGGATATATGCTGATTGAATCAGGATTTAATTCTTCACTGCGACGTGAAGTGGAGATGGCGTATCAGGAAAATAATATTTTATATTCATCTTTTACAAGGGAATTATTATCGCCGTTTAATGGTTATAATGCAAGTGCTTTTACTGATGCGGAAAAGATTGAGATTATTCATGAATCTATAACAACATTAACGATTCAAAGTTTTAATGGGATGATCTCATTTTGTTTGCGAAATAATGAGGGGCAGATGATATATCAAAACGGAGGCTTTACTAATGATTCTAGTTTAATAAAAAAAGTGGACTCGGGAACTCGAGGATATAAGATCGTTGAAGACGATAATAAATATAAAATTCATGTGTTAAGAAAACTTGATATTGAAGATAGTGATGTTTATTTAGAAAATTGCCGTGATATTTCATCTTTATTTGAGGGAAGAAAAGATCAGTATCGAAGTTTTTTATATAGTATTGGACTGTTGTTTTTAGTTGGAACGGTAGTGATTTTTATTGTAACAAGATGGCTGGTAAAACCAATTAAAACATTATCACAGGCGACTAAACAAATTACGGCAGATGGTGGTTTGGGTGATGAAATAAAGGTTCGTAGTAATGATGAGATAGGGCAATTAACGAGAGATTTTAATATAATGATGAAGCGCTTAATGACATCGATGGAAGAATTGCAGGATGCTTTAAAGCGTCAGGAAATTTTCGTTGGAAATTTTGCGCATGAATTAAAAACGCCATTAACGTCAATGATTGGTTATGGTGACATGCTTAGAAGTAAAAAAAATACTGAGGAACAGATCATAAGTTATGCTGATTTAATTGTTCAAGAAGGTAAAAGACTTGAAAAAATGTCAATGAAATTAATGGAATTAATTGTATTAAAAAAGCAGGATTTTGTTTTTGAAAGAATTAATGCTAGTGATTTTTTTGGAGAAATAAGTGCGGTTGTTGCTCCGGTGATGAAAAATTCAAAAGTTGATTTTAAAGTTATGGTTGCAGATGGAGAAATCATTGGTGAACGGGATTTGTTGAAGACAGTTTGTTTAAATTTACTAGATAATGCTCGTAAAGCAATAGAAAATGAAGGGTTAATTAAGTTTTTGGGAGTGAAAGATGATAATGGTTATAAAATTATAATTGAAGATAATGGTTGTGGGATCGAGGATAAAGAAGTTGATAAAATTAAAGAAGCGTTTTATATGGTAGATAAGTCGCGTTCTCGTAAGGCGGGAGGCGCTGGTTTAGGATTAGCGATATGTGATCAGATTATTAAAATCCACCAAGGTGAAATTGTGATTGAAAGTATTAAAGGACAAGGTACTAAGGTGACGGTTTTATTTAAAGGCGGTGAGATTCATGAAGAAAGTTAAAACTTTTTTGATAGTACTGACTACAATTGCTTTATTGGTGATCGTGGCTTTTATGCCGATCGTGCTGGCTAAATGGAATGATGAAAGGATGTTAGCGAGTGTGGTAATAGATAAGGTTGAAGATAACGATAGTTCGATGGTACATCCAAGTAAGTTGAGTGTGAAGGAAAAAATAGCTTTATTGTATGATTATAATTATAAAAATCAAAAGTTTGTTCTTGTAAGTCAACAACAAACTAAATCTAAAGAAGAGTTTGAAAAGATAAAAGAAAGTGTGATAAAAGAAGTAAAAGAACTGCAGGATTTAAAGATACTGCCAGAGTTTAATTTTAATGATAATCAAAAAGAATATACGATTGAAATATTAACATATGCTGAAATGACAGATCCTGAAAGTTGTGTCGTTGTGATGCAGATGGGATTTTATGATGATAAGAGTAGTTTGAGCATTTGGTTTGATGGAAATGATAGTACTATTTATCGCTGTAGTTATTATGGTGAAAATTTAGTTGATTTTGAAGCAACTGGTATTTTTGATGAAAATGTTTTGCTTAATTATGGAATAAACTATTTAGGATTGTCTGAAGAGGAAATGATGAAATATTGTACGGTTATGGCTAGTAAAAAAAGAATTGATATCGGAATTATTAATTGATGCAGTTTTGATTCAAAAATGTGGCAGTTTTTATGTTAGTTTTTTATATGATTTAAGAAGGAGGTGTGAATGTGAAAAAAATAGTGATTTGTCTGGTGGTTATTATTGGATATATTATAGGTTTTAATTATTTTATTAGAGAAAATAGTAGTAAAAATAACGTATTAAAAACAAGGGCGATTGAAGAAAAACAAATAATAAATGATGAGTTGTTAACGCTGGTTAATTATAAAAATAAAATTCCTGATGATTGGAAAGTTGATTTGGTTTCTTTAAATGATCAACAATCAATTGATCAACGTGCTTATCAAGAATTGAAAAATATGCTGAATGATGCTAAAAAGCAGGGGTTAAACATAATAGTATGTTCATCTTATCGTACATATGATAAACAAAAAGAACTTTTTGTAAATAAAGTTAAAGAGTATTTAAAGGAAGGTTATGGTTATAACGAAGCTCAAGAGGCTGCTAGTATGTGGGTAGCTAAGCCTAATACAAGTGAACATCAGTTGGGATTGGCAGTTGACTTGGTTTCTAAGAAAAATCAAAGGTTAGATGATAGTCAGGAAAGAACTGCTGAACAACAATGGCTGATTAAAAATTGTTGGCGATATGGTTTTATTTTACGCTATCCATCAAATAAAAGTGATTTGACAAAAGTTGGTTATGAACCATGGCATTATCGTTTTGTAGGAAAGGAACACGCAAAAAAGATCACAGAGCAGGGTGTATGTTTGGAGGAATATCTGAATAATTTGTCAAATGGTTAAAAGTTTATATAAAATTCACATCAGTGTATAATATTATATATGTGAGGTGAAAAAATGACTAAGAGATTTGAGTTTGATGACAGTGATTTAGATGCAACTGATTTTGAATTAGATTCCAAAGCGACAGATGAAGATGATTTAGAAGATGCTACTACAGATGCTGCGACAAATAAAGGTCGTCAAAAAACTAAGAAAAAGAAAGTAACCAAAACAAAACGTAAGACTAAAACAAAAGTAAAAAAAGAAAAAGAAGGACGTTCTGTTTTTTCAACGATATTATTATTTTTATTGATTTTAGTAATTATTACTGGTGGTTGTGTAGGTGCATATTTTGCATATGAATATTATCAGGATCAACAAAATCAAATAGATGATCTTCAAGAACAGCTTGATAATACAAAAAAAGAAAATAATAATTCAAGAGAAAATAGTGATTCAAAAGAAAGTGATGAAACAAAAAAAGATGTAAATAAAGATGATGATCAGAGTTCTGATGAAAATAAAACAGATGAATCGACTAATGAATCAACTGATGATTTACCAGAAGATGAAAATCCTTCTAGTAATGGTGATCAAGTAGAAGAAAATGAATAAAACACGATTATGATATGATCTAAATTAGTAGATAGTATAAAAATACAGTTTATTAAGAAGAATCGTATCATTATATCAGTGTTTTTTCTTTTAATGTTTTGAATTGTAGAAAAAATGTAAAAAAAATTAAAAAAAGACTTGCAATAGTTAATATTAAATGTTATTATAGACGAGCAGTAGTCGTTAGGGGTGCTGCTAAGAAGAAAATGCGGGTGTAGTTCAATGGTAGAACTTCAGCCTTCCAAGCTGACTACGTGGGTTCGATTCCCATCACCCGCTCCATTGCTTGAATAGCTCAGTTGGTAGAGCAATCGGCTGTTAACCGATCGGTCGTAGGTTCGAGTCCTACTTCAAGCGCCATGGCCTGTTGGAGAAACGGTTAACTCACATGCCTTTCACGCATGCATTCACGGGTTCGAATCCCGTACAGGTCACCAATTGTAAATTAGTCCAGAATCAATTTCTGGATTTTTTATTTTATAAAAAAATATCACTAATAATTATTTTGTTAGTGATATATGAATAAGACCGATACTTTGATTAATTAGATTTCCGGCTATATATTTTAATAATGTAGTTTGGTTATTGGGAAATTTACTGTTATGAGAATTGATGTGAAACATTCGATATGAATTTTCGATATAGTTTAATAGCCATAATATTGATTCTTGAAAATTACCATGAAACACAGGCTTTTCAAGAAGTGGAAAAAAACTGGTAGTATTTATATCTTGGTAAAAATGATCAAGATAAATAGCGTTATTTTTGCAATCAGCTGAAAAATTGTGAAGTCTGATTTTTGTGATTTCATCTGGAGCGATAGTTAAGATCAAATCATATATAGCTGCAAGATAAAGCTGATTATAAATCAAAGTTTCTATAAGTGAAGTATCCATATAATTTTACGTTCCTTTCTTTACGATATAAGTAGATGTTTGGCTTTGACTATAAGAAGTCAAAGCTTTTTATATCTAATACAGTCTATGCATTTTTGATGAAAAAATGTTTATAGTTTTAGTTATTGATCTTAAGCTCTAAATTAGTAAAGTGTATAATGACTAGAACTATGATATACTAAGTGATAAAATAGTATTTAAATTTATAATAGTCGAGGTGATATTAATGTCTTATCAAATTATTAAAGCTTTTGTATATGTTATTTCGGTCATGCTTTCGATGTGGGGGCTAAGTTGTTTTAATTTTGATAATGTAATTAGAAAAGCTAAATTACGTGAATTTTATTTGTTCTTTTTGATTGCATCATTAGCTTTGGGATATTTATTGGGTTCTTTTATTTTGGAGTTTGCGACAATTCATTTTTAACATATTTTAAATAACTGTACATATAATTATGTGAGGTAATTATATGAAAGAGATAAGTGTAAAATTAGGAATTGTTGTATTGGTAGGAATCATTTTTTTATCAATGAATTATTATCAGGTTAAAGAAGAAGTGATTCAGGGTAAAAAAGAGGAAGCTGTAAAAGTAGCAGTAACAATTGATGACAATGTTAATTATGTGGATTTAGATGACTATCTTTTAGGTGTTGTTGCTGGTGAAATGCCTGCTAATTTTGAATTGGAAGCATTGAAGGCACAAGTTGTAGCTAGTCGAACTTTTGTTTATAATCGAAATTTAAGTGTCGATAATACTGTTAATAGTCAAGTTTATTTAAGTGAAGATGAGATGAAAAAAAATTGGGGTGATAAGTATAATGAGTATCACCAAAAAATTAGTGAGGCAATTAAAGAAACTGATAATGAAGTAATGAAATATCAGGGCGAATATATTTCGGCGTTATTTTTTTCTTCTAGTAATGGCTATACTGAAAATGTAGAAGATTATTTTGAATCTAGTCCCTTACCTTATCTAAGAAGTGTTGATAGTCATTGGGATTTAACGATCGATCCTAAAAATACAAGGCAAACTACATTTACAAAACAGGAACTAAAAGAAAAATTTAATTGTCAAGATTTGAATTTTAATATAATTGCATATAAAAAAAGTGGTCGTGTAGCTACTTTAAGTGTTGATGGTAAAAATTACAGTGGTCGGCAGGTCAGAGAAATATTGGGACTGTCTTCAAGCTGTTTTACGATTGAATATGTCAACAATAATTATGTTTTTACAACTAAAGGAAGCGGCCATGGAGTTGGAATGAGCCAGTATGGTGCTCAAGGAATGGCTTTAGAAGGCTCAAATTATAAAGAGATTTTGAATCATTATTATACAGGTATCGAAATTGTAAATAATTAGTATAAACCTTATTTTAGTGGAAACACTACAAATGAGGTGAAATAATGAAATTATTTATGAAACGTAATCGACGTGTTTTAGTATTTAGTGTGGTAGTAATGCTGTTTTTAGCTGGTGTTGGGATAGTTCAGCTGGTTATGAATCAATATCAGCCGTTTAAAGATACTGCTGTTGTAAAAGTAGAAGATAATAAAGAAGAAGATAAAAGCGAAGAAGATCAGCCAACTGTAGCAACAGAGAAATTGATCAAACCTGTTGATGATGATGTAACGATTGTAAAAAAATTTTATGATGCATCCTTAAGTGATGCAGAATTAGAAAAAGCATTAGTGTATTTTGAAGGAGTATATCGACCTAACTTGGGAGTAGATTTTTCTAAAGATGGAAAGACGTTTGAAGTTAAGGCGGCATGTTCAGGTACGGTAACTAAAAAAGATAATGATGCTTTACTTGGTTGGATTGTAACTGTAACTAATGAAAATGGCTTTAGTACCACATATCAGTCATTGAGTGAAGTTAGTGTTGAAAAGGATACGGTTATTAAGCAAGGTGACAAAATTGGGGTCAGTGGTGAAAATGTTTATGAATCGGAATTAAAGAATCACTTGCACTTTATTTTAGAAAAAGATAATCAAGCTTTGAATCCAGAATCTTATTTTGATCAAGAAGTCACAAAAATAGCGGTATAATCAACCAAATGGCAATAATAAAAAAATTATTGCTATTTGGTTTTATTTTGTTTTTTACCTTGTAAATATCAAAAATCATGGTACAATAGTTAAGAAAAATAAGGAGGACTAATGATGGCATTATCAAAAGAAATAGGTATCGACTTAGGTACAGCAAATATTTTAATTTATGTCAAGGGTGAAGGTATCGTTGTAAATGAACCTTCTGTAGTAGCGATAGATGATGAAACAAAAAAACCTTTAGCTGTTGGCCAAGAAGCTAAAGATATGTTAGGTAAAACACCTGGAAGAGTAAAAGCGATTCGTCCTTTAAAAGATGGAGTTATTGCGGATTTTAGAATTACTGAAATCTTAATTACTCATTTTATTAATAAATTAAATTTAAAAGGAATTTTTTCAAGACCAACAATTCTAATTTGTTGCCCATCAAATATTACATCAATTGAAAAAAGTGCAATTAAAGATGTTGCTGAAAGATGTGGTGCTAAACGTGTCTTCATTGAAGAAGAACCTAAAGTGGCAGCAGTTGGAGCTGGATTAGAAATTTCAAAACCTACAGGTAACATGGTAATTGATATTGGTGGTGGAACTACTGATATTGCGGTATTGTCTTTAGGTGATATTGTTACTAGTAGTTCACTTAAAATTGCTGGTGATGTTATGGATGAAGATATTATTAAATTTGTAAAAGATAAATATAAATTATTGATTGGTGATCGTACTGCTGAACAAATTAAAATGCAAATTGGTACAGCAATCAAAGGAATCAGTGAAGAAATCTTCGAAGTAAGAGGTCGTGATTTAGTAACAGGATTACCTCATACAATTACAATTACTGCTGATGAAACAGAATTGGCTCTAAGAGAGACTTGTCAAACTATTGTAAGAGAAACAAAACATGTCCTAGAACAAACACCACCAGAATTAGCAGCTGATATTGTATCTAGAGGAATTTTCTTAACAGGTGGCGGAGCTTTATTAAGCGGACTTGATCGTTTATTAGAAAATGAATTAGGAGTACCTGTATTTGTAGCTGATGATGCATTAAATTGTGTTGCTAATGGTTGTGGGGTTATGTTAGAAAATACACATTATGTAAAATAATACATGAGATGAAAATCTCATGTTTTTTTTTTTAATATTCATACTTGTATGAATATATAGACTTAAGTCAGTTGAGCATACGAAGTATGCGAAATAAAAAACCACCTGCTATGCGGGTGGAGCGATAAAAAAGTTATACAAATATTCACCTTTCCGATATATATTAAAGTTGTTCAAGCTATCATATATGAAAGGAAAGGTGATAGAAGTATGGCTCAAAAAGCAAATTCATTGGCACATACAAAGTGGATGTGTAAATATCACATCGTCTTCACACCCAAGTATAGACGAAAAGTGATTTATAATCAACTAAGAAAAGATATAGGTGAAATTTTAAGGACGCTATGCAGATATAAAGGAGTGGAAATAATCGAAGGGCACTTAATGTCTGATCATGTACATATGTTAGTAATGATTCCACCAAAGGAAAGTGTATCAAAGTTCATGGGATATTTGAAAGGAAAATCAGCATTAATGATTTTCGATAGACATGCGAATTTAAAATATAAATATGGGAATAGACATTTCTGGGCAGAAGGATATTATGTGAGTACAGTAGGATTGAATGATGCAACAGTCGCAAAGTATATAAGGGAACAGGAACGACATGATATTGCGATGGACAAATTGAGTGTGAAGGAATACCAAAATCCATTCGAGGATAAGGAAATAGAGGAAGAAAAGAAAAAACAAGAAGTTAAGAAGAAAAAAGTAAAAAAATGAAAATAATCCCTTTGAGGGATAGCGAGAGTCAAAAGCAATAGCTTGAGCGAAGTGAAAGCAGCGCCTTGAGACGCGAGCAAGTAACAAAGGCTTATAGCCTCAGAGAAAACCACGTCTTTTAGGCGTGGTTTTTATTTAAAATAAATAATTTTAAAATCGTATTGACTTTACCGTTAGGTCAAGGTGTACAGTAGTGTTAAAGATGTTTGAAAGGAGGAATGACTATGCTGACTATTGGTGAATTTTCAAATATATGCAAAGTTTCAACAAAAACGCTTCGATACTATGCAAAAATTGGGTTGCTTTTGCCTGATAAGATCAGTCCGGAAAATGGCTATAGATATTATTCTATTGATCAATTGGAAACGATGTTATTTATTGAACGTTTAAAATCTTATAATTTTTCTTTGGAAGAAATCAAAGTAATTCTTAATTTAGGCAAATTACAAAACGAGAAGCTTTATGCAGCGCTTGCAAGAAAGAAAAAAGAAGTTAAAGAACAAATAGATAAATCTAATACTATTTTAGAGAGATTAAATGAAGATATGCTATGTTTACAACAAGGGAGGTCAATTATGTCGTATTTAGAAGATTTTGATATCGAATTGGTTGAAGTACCAGAGATGAATCTTATTTCGATTCGTAAAATAGTTCGTGAAGATGAATTTGTTGAAGCGTATAGTAGTTATTTTGGCGAATTGTTGAAGCGAATCCAAACCAATAATTTAAATGTTTTTGCCCCGCCGATGGTACTATTTCATGATGCAGAATTTGGGGCACTTGGTTTAGATACCGAGTTTGCAATTCCTGTAAAAGAAAAAACTATTGATACTAGAGAATTTTGTCCAGGATTATGTTTGAAAACAGTTTTACAGGGTTCATATTCAAATTTACCATCTATATATGCTAAACATCGAAAATGGATGGAAGATGAGGGATATGTATGTCGAGACGCACTTTTTGAAGTATATGTAACAGACCCTTCGTGTGTTTCAAAAGAAAGTGAACTTGTAACAGAAGTATATTCCCCAGTAAAAAAAGGTCAATAAAAATATTTTTTATTTGGATTATTTAAGACGCTCTTGTTAAATGACGGGAGCGTTTTTTTAGATGCTTGAACAACAATATCAGACTAAATGATTTATTTATCTTGTATTTTAGGGTAAAATAATTGATAATATACAAGAGATAGGAAGTGATAAGATGAAACCTAGTTTAATAATGTCTTTTGTTGTTACAATGATGATTTCTGCTTTGTTAATTCCTATAGTTATTAAGGTGGGAAAAAAATTAGGAATCGTAGCACATAAAAATAAACGAACTGTTCATAAAATCGAAGTTCCACGTATTGGCGGTTATGCAATTTATATCAGCTCTTTAATAGGTGCGGTTATTTTTTTAAAAACTGATCCACAAATAAATGCAATTTTAATTGCAGGATTTTTAGTTTTTTTTGTTGGGCTTTTGGATGATGTTCATGATTTGTCACCAAAAACTAAATTAATAGTTGAACTAGCTGCGGCTTTAATTGTGATTGGATATGGAAATATTTATTTAAAAGGCTTTGATTTTGTACCTGAAAACTGGGTACCGATAATTCCCGGAATGATTACAGTTTTATGGATCGTTGGGATAACCAATGCCATCAATTTAATCGATGGTCTTGATGGTTTATCATCAGGGATCTCAATCATTGTTTTATTTACTATATCAATGACATCATTGACTAGTGGCAGAACTGATATTGCATCACTTTCATTAGTTTTAGCAGGTTCGATCATGGGATTTTTATTTTATAATTTTCATCCAGCTAAGGTTTTTTTAGGAGATTGTGGTGCTTTGTATATTGGTTTTATGATCTCTGTTATCTCTTTGCTGGGGTTTGGTTATAATGTCTCTACTTTTTTTACATTGGGAGCTCCGATAGTTGTATTAATGGTTCCAATCATGGATACTTTAATTGCGATTATTCGTAGAAAAGTGCATCATAAAAAGTTTAGTGAGGCTGATAAAGCACATTTGCATCATAACTTAATGTTTAAATTAAAGCTGGGACATCGTAAAAGTGTAATTGTACTTTATGGGGTAACATTCTTATTTTCGTTAACATCATACATATATTTATACGATCCAACTTTAGGAACGATTATGTTTATTATTTTAATGCTTATTTTTGAATTGTTTGTAGAAATGACAAACATGGTCAGTCGTAAATATAAACCTTTGCTTACTATAATTAATATTTTTGTGCAGAGTGATCATTTACCAAAGATCAAGATATTGGAACGCTATAGATCTAAAAGATCTAAAAAGAGAGCCGTTATTGATCAGCTGGTCATGATTAGCTGCTTGTTATTAATTATTGGTGGTAGTGTAACGTATATTCATTTAAATCAAGAAAAACCTATTATTAAAGAGCAGCGAGTTACACCATATCTTAAAACTGGATCTAGTGAGTTGCTGAATGATATTTATGTAAGATTAGATAAAGCTTATCAAAGTAAACTTTTAAATGATGAATGTCAGCTGGCTGCAGCGTATTTTGCTGTTGATTATTTTACTTTGAAGGGTAAAGAGGATAATCAGGTTGGGGGATTGGATTATATTTATCCTAAATTACAAAGTGAGTTTAATTCATTTGCGTTGAAATCTTTTTATACATATAAAGAAGAATATCCGAAATTAGAAGTAGAGGATTATGAAATTATTTCTTTTTCGCCATCTAAAGTTGTTATTGAAGGATTGGAGGATAATGAGTATTATAATGTACTTATTTCTTTAGAGTTTAATCGTGAGGTTGAAGGGTTGTCAAATAGTGCAAATATTGTTTTGGTTTTAGATAATGATCGTTTTTATGTTGTGGGGGTTGACAATGCTTAATTATAAACGAATTTTTGAGGTTGATGATGAATTGTGTCAGTTTCATTTGAAGCAAAAGCAATATTATTTATTAGAGAATGTTATCCCAACTAGAGATTATCTTTTAAATGATATGAAACTTCCAGAAGGCTTTGATGAAAGTAATCATTATATTTATAAAGTGTATTTTAAAGATAAGATGATTGCTTTGATAGATTTTCAGTTAGGATATCGCTTTTCAATGAAACATGATGATAAATGTCTTTGGATTGGCTTGTTTTTAGTAGATGAAGATTATCAAAGAAAGAAATTTGGTAAAATGATTATTGAACATTTTATTGATAAATATCGAAAAAGATGTTGTTTAGTGCAATTGGCTTGTATAAAGAACAATGAAAAAGGAATGGCATTTTGGAAAGCTTTAGGATTTAATAAAATTGCTGTTTCTATGTATAATAATTTAGAAGTTGAGATATTAGAGATGAAAATTTAATACTATTAGTCAAAGTATTGACTAAATCATTGAAATTTTAAAAATATTATGTTATTATGTTTTAGCGATGTATCAAAATATCAATTAGGAGGTATATTATGTTTGACACCATTTTAAATGTCTTATTAGTAATAATATCAATAGCACTTATTATATTATGTCTATTACAGAGTGGTAAATCTGATGGGATTGTTAATGCCTTAACTGGTCAAAGTTCAAACTTATTTGCTCAACAAAAAGATCGTGGAGCGGATTTGGTAATGACAAGAGTTACGACAGGGCTAGCAATTGCATTCTTCATTATTGCCATTATTATTAGAATGTCATAATAATAGGACTATTGGTCCTATTTTTATTTTTGTTTAAGGAGGTGGATCAATGAAAGATGAGATCTTAACATTGTTAAGTGATGATGATTATATGGATCGCTCGATTGATTTGTTAGCTAAAAGATTAGATTGTTTTTCTAGTGAAAATTTTGTTAAATTAGTTAAGATAATGAACGAATTAGAAGAAGCGGGAAAAGTAATAAGAAATAAATATAATCATTACTATTTGCCAAATCAATTTGGAATGGTTTTAGGGACACTTACGATCAACAAAAAAGGTTATGGTTTTGTAGCTGTTGATGATCAAGAAAAAGATATTTTTATTGCTCCAGATGCATTGAAGGATGCTTTTAATAGAGATACTGTATTAGTAGAAATTAATAAATATACTGATCTTGAAAGACCGGAAGGTAAAGTGATTCGAGTCATAAAACGAGGTCAAACTAGATTAGTTGGGGAAATAAAAAAAGGTAAACGGGATTATTATGTAGATGTAGATGATCCTAAGTTTGAAAAACCTATTTTTGTTGATCATGCTCATTTACATGGTGCAGTTTTAGGGCATAAAGTATTAGTTGAAATTAAAGTTTATAAACCAATTTTAAAAGGCGATGTTGTAAAAATAATCGGTCATAAAAATGATCCAGGAATTGATATTTTATCGATTGTTTATGAACATGATACGCCTGTAGAATTTAATAAAGCAGTTTATCAACAAATAGAAAACATTCCTGATACTTTAGATGAGATTGATAAAAGTAATCGTATTGACCTTCGTAATGAAACGATCGTTACGATTGATGGTGATGATGCTAAAGATTTAGATGATGCTATTTCGCTAAAGAAATTAGCTAATGGCAATTATTATTTAGGAGTCCATATTGCCGATGTGTCATATTATGTAGAAGAAGGAACTGCGTTGGATAAGGAAGCTTTTGCCCGCGGAACGTCGATATATTTAGCTGATCGGGTTATCCCGATGTTACCTCATAAGCTTTCAAATGGAATTTGTTCTTTAAATCCTAGTGTCGATCGTTTTACAATTTCATGTTTTATGGAAATTAATCCTCGTGGTGAAGTTGTCGACCATGAAATCGTGCCGGGAATAATTAATTCTACGGAAAGAATGACATATACAAATGTTAATAAGATATTAGATGGTGATCAAGCATTACAATTACAATATGATCATGTTAAAGATTTATTTTTCTTGATGCAGGAACTGGCTTTGATTTTACAAGAGAAAAAAGCTAAACGTGGAGCCATTGATTTTGATGTTAAAGAAGCTAAAGTTGTTGTAAATAGTAAAGGTGAAACGACAGATGTGGTTTTAAGACAACGCGGGGCTAGTGATCGGATCATTGAAGAATTTATGTTATTAGCAAATGAAACAGTTGCTGAGCATTTTAAATGGTTAGAACTGCCATTTATTTATCGGGTCCATGAACAGCCCAAAACTAAAAAACTGCAACAATTTAGCACAATAGCTAAAATTATGGGATATACGATCAAAGGATCATTGGAAAATGTTTATCCTAATGAATTAAGCAGTATTATTGAAGCAAGTAAAGAAACGCCGGAACATACGATTATTTCAACTCTATTGTTACGCTGTATGCAAAAAGCGCGTTACGATGAACAGTGTTTAGGACATTTTGGGTTAGCCGATGAGTTTTATACCCACTTTACATCACCAATTAGACGTTATCCAGATTTGATCGTGCATCGTTTAATTAGAAAGTATTTGTTTGAAAAACGTCTGGATGATCAAACGATTAGACATTATCAGGAAATAATGCCGGAAATTGCTCTTCAAAGTTCTAATCGAGAACGTGAGGCTATTGATATTGAACGTGAAGTTGATGATATGAAGATTGCTGAATATATGGAAAAGCACATAGGAGAAGAGTTTGAGGGAATTATAAGTTCAGTTACTAATTTTGGTTTTTTTGTTGAGCTTGATAATACTATTGATGGTTTAGTTCATGTTAGTGATCTAACTGATGATTTTTATTTCTTTGATGAAAAAAATCTTCGTTATATTGGACAAAGAACGGGAAAAGTGTTTAAAATGTCTGATCATGTAAAAGTAAGAGTAATAAGTGCTTCGAAAGTAGATAAATCAATAGATTTTGAAATTGTTGGCATGAAATCCAACAAAAAGACAAGAAAAACTGTTATAATGAATACACGTCGAGATGATAAAAAGAAAAAAAGTCAATCAAGACATAAAAGAAGACATGAAAAGTCACGCTACAAAAGAAATGATTTTTATAAATCTCGAAGTAAAAAACGTAAACATCATTAAATAAGAAGGAGGAATAGGCATGAAGATCATTTCAAACAACAAAAAAGCATATCATGATTATTTTATTTTGGATACATATGAAGCAGGAATTGAACTAAAAGGAACAGAAATAAAATCTGTTCGTTTAGGAAATGTTAATTTAAAAGATGCTTTTGTCCGGATCAAAGATAATGAAGCTTATGTTGAAAACATGCATATTTCTCCTTATAGCCATGGGAATCGCTTTAATCATGAGCCTAGAAGAACTAGAAAACTTCTTTTACATAAAAAAGAGATTTTAAAAATCTCTAATAAATTAAAAGAAGGGGGCTTGACAGTTGTACCAACTAAGTTATACTTTAATACGGGTAGTAAAGTTAAATTAGAAATCGGGCTTGCTCGTGGTAAAAAACTTTATGATAAACGTCAAGATTTAAAAGAAAGAGATTCAAAAAGAGAAATTCAAAGAGCTTTAAAGAATTATTGATTTGGGGGTGTCCTGGGTTCGACAGGTATATGTCTGACCTTAGCTGCAGTCGAAGGCATTCGTAAAATGCACCAAAAAATAACTGGAAACAGACAAACTAATTACGCTTTCGCTTAGTCGACATAGACATGAAAGCTGCCACTGTTTAGTGTGCCTATAGCTAGATAGCTGGTATCATAAACCCATAGGATAAGGATATCTATAGCTTAGATAGATATTTCGAAAATTTAATAAGCTCGTTAGGTGGAAAATTGCCCATTGATTGTAGCCTAATTAAATTTATTCAATGGGATAAACTGTAGACGCTTTGGAGGGATTGTGCTTGGACAGGGGTTCGATTCCCCTCACCTCCACCATTAAAAAGATACACGCTTTTTATATTTATATGAAAAGCGTTTTAAATAAAACGAGAATGAGGTAGTCATATGGATTATTTAGATTTTATAAAAACAAATCAAAATTATTTTGAAGATTTTATTACAAGAAGTACTTATCACACAAATTCGATAGAAGGTAGTACTCTTTCATATGCAGAAACTTATGCGATTATTTTTAATGATAATTCTTTTAAAATCAATGCACAACCTCGAGAAATATATGAAGCTATTAATCATAAGTATGCTTTAAATTATATGTTAAATAGTATGATATTAAATAAGGATCTAATATCTTTGGATATTATTAAATTAAATGAGATAATTAATAAAAATATAAAAGATACTTCAGGATATAGAAAAGTCAATGTCATGATAAGAGGTGCGCAAGAAATTCCGCCTAAAAGTAGTGAAGTGCCGATAAAGATGATGTATTTTATTGATAACTATAATCATTTCCCAATTCAAAGTAAAGAAGATATTTTTAAGAAAATAGCTTATTTTCATATTGAATTTGAACATATTCATCCTTTTGAAGATGGAAATGGGAGAACAGGAAGATTATTAATCAATTATGAGTTATTAAAAAATAATTTACCACCTATTGTTATACCTATTGATAAAAGAGATGCTTATTTTCAATATATTGCTAATTATGACGAAGAATCTTTTGTTTATATGATTAAAGATTTAATGCAATATGAATTAGAAAGAATTCAAGAATTTAAGAATATGTAATATATATATTGTTATTATCAAAGTGGAGGTGTTCGACATAAGGTTTGTTTGCTCCACCAAATTTAATACATGGTTTTGATGTTATTGAAAAAATTGATTTGTCGAAGTTTTTTCAATTATTTTACCGAACTTTAAAATACCTATTTATCGTGGATGTCATCATATTTTGGAGGATGTTATTGGCTATAAATGGGCTTTTTTATATATACTTTGCGTGGTTTGGCTGTCATATATATAAAGCAAATTTGTGTAAAAACAATATATTTATTAATTGATATGATGAAATTGTTCAAAGAAAGATAAATGGAAATTGATGGGGATAGGATAATTATGAAAAAATATAATATAAGTAAAGACTTTGGATTATTTGCCCATTTTTCACCTCCATTTAATAAGTTGATATTTCCCATGTCTTCTTTAATATTGGGTATAACCCCAAAGTTGTTAAAAAGTAGTGGAGATGTAAAAATCATACGAAAAAAATAAAAACGGATGATAAAAAAATATAGATTTATATATTTTCAATCCTATAAATATAAAAACTGATAAAGTGATTTTATATATTTATGGCGGAGGATTTGTTTTTAAAGGATATGCTAGTCATTATCATCTTTGTTCAATATTTGCCGATAAGTGTCATTGCAAAGTCATCTATATAGATTATCGCCTTGCACCTAAATATAAATATCCAATTCCCTTGAATGATTGTTTTAGTGCATATAAATGGATTATAGAAAATGCTGATTATTTAAAAATTGATATAAATAAAATTATTGTTGCAGGAGATTCGGCAGGTGGATGTTTAGCAGTCGACGTTACTTTAAAAACGATCCAAGAAAATATAATAAAACCATATTATCAAATGCTTATTTATCCTGTATTAGATAAAAGAATGATGACATTATCTATGAATAAATATACTGATACGCCGATGTGGAATGCAAAATTAAATAAAAAAATGGAGATATTATTTAGGTAATAGGGAATATATTTCTCCTAATGAAAGGCAAGGCTTAAGTGAAATTCCACCAACATATATTGAAGTAGCAGAATTTGATTGTTTGCATGATGAGGGAATAGAATTTGCTAATAAATTATTAAATAGTGGAGTTGATGTATCATTATCTGAAACTAAAAAAACAATGCATGGATATGATATACAAAAATGTGATATAACGAATACAGCGATAAGGAAAAGAATAGAAATATTAAATTCAATGGAATAAAATTAATAATAAATTAGAATTTATCAAGTTGATGAAGGAGGTAAAATAATGGAAAATATGTCATTTGAAGAATTATTAAAGATAAATTGTTTTTCAGAAGATAAAGAAAAACAGCGAAAAGCATCAGAATTATTGGAATATCGTTATGGATGTGAAATTCATTGCCAAGATATGGATAAAAGTGTTCTTTTTGCTCATCATGCAAGAGGTTGTACAATCGTAGCTGCAAAAATTTGCAAGAATGTAGCAATCTATCAAAATGTTACAATTGGCTCAAATATGAAATATAACAAACTAAATAATGAATGGGAAAATGTGGGGAGTCCAATTATTGATGAGAACGTTATAATTGCAGATGGAGCGAAAGTATTAGGACCTATTGTCATAGGAAAAAATACTGTAATTGGGGCAGGAGCAATTATTACAAAAGATATTCCAGAAAATAGTATTGCTTATGGAGTTAATCAATATAAGCCTAAAAATCCAGATTATGATTTGGTATTTAATAAAAATATGATTTCTGGCGAAGAAATTGTGAAAATTAATGAACAAAGAGTAGCTGAATTTGACAAAATGAAAGAAAAATAACAAATTCCAGTTTATAGGAATATGTTATTTCTTGTTAGATAAAATAGTTTGTTTACGTGTTATTAAAACTTGAAATAATAATGAAAATGTAATCATGTATTTTATTTAGGGTAATGCTAATTAGGTATAATTATGCACGTTTATGCAAAAACTATGCATCAAACTTAGTATATTCACGAAAAAATCAATTATTTTCGTTTCAAATAAATATAAAAGATCTGGAATTTATCAATAAAATGACTATATTCTAGGTCTTTTTACTCATTGCATAAATTAATTAGTATTTAATAAATTTCAATTTTTTATGTATTACATTTAAATATGAAAAGAATATTTTTTCAATTTATAGCCTTGTTAAAATATAATATATTGTTTTTTATTAGTATTATAAATAATGTTTACTATTTTTAAATGTTTTGTTAAACTTTGAATAAAATTATTTATTATTTTTTAATAGTGTTTGGAATTAGCTTAATAGCGTCATTTATTTTTTTTGTATATATATGTTTGGTTATATATTATACAGTTTTATATTTTATTGATGACAAAAAAATAAATCCATTTTTAAGAGCGTATCATAAAATGATGAATAAAAATAAATACAAAGATAATATACAATTCAACACTAATAATATTAATAATCATAACACTTTATATGAAGAATATAACGAATTATTAACTGGAAAGGATTTTGAAGAATTTATTGCTAAATTACTTGGAAAATATGGTTATTCTACAAGCTTAACTAGGGATAGCCATGATTTTGGTGCAGATGTTATTGCTGAAAAAGATGAAATTCGATATGCTATTCAATGCAAATATTGGCAAAATTCAGTTGGTATTGAAGCTGTTCAACAAGTATGTGCAGCAAGGCATTATTATAATTGTGATAAATCTGTTGTAGTAACCAATAATAAATTTACTAAACAAGCAAAAGAATTGGCTCAAGTGAACAGGGTTTTGCTTTGGGATGGAGAATATATAAAATCAAAGATAGTGGAAAAAGAAAATTAAATCATAGATTAAAAATATGATTTTAAAATATATTTATGGGTGATAAATGAAATTATGAAAGACTTAGTGAAACCGATACATAAGTTTGATAATTTCTAGCATTGAATAAATAATTACAATATGAGTAAAATATATAAAATAGTTGTAAAATTTTGTATAGTCAACCTACTATTAAATTGTAACTACGTTTACGTTACAATTATATAAAAGGGGACGATAAAATGGAAAAAACAATGACATTGAATTTAAGAGTTAATCCAGAAGTTAAAAAAGTGCAGAAAAAGTATTATCTCAATTAGGTATACCTATGTCTACAGCAATAAATATTTATTTGAAACAAATTTCATTAACAGGTGGTATACCATTTCCAGTAACTTTGCCAAAAGCTCCTGCTTCAATTAATACAGATGAGATGACTATTCAAGAAATACGCTCTCAGTTATAAGAAGCATTAGATGATATGGAACAGATATATCATTATATATCAGAGAATTTACAATTGCCAAATACTGCTTTGAAACAATATAATAGGATTGCAAGTGGAATTGAAAAATTATATGTGTTTACTGAACGCAATAGATCATTAGAATTTGATTCTAAAAATTCTTTAGAAATAAGGTAATTATTAGTGGATAATTATTCTATCTTTTATACAATTAAAGATGATTGCGTTTATGTAATTAGAGTATTATATAGTTCTTCTGATTTAAGCAAAAGATTAAAAGAAGGAATTTAAGAAGAATATATGTATATTGTAATCGAATTGTAAATTGAATATAATATAGTTAAGAAAATCAATATATTGATTTTAATGTTTTTTATAGTGGATTTGTGAATTTGTTTAGGATAGATTCACCTCCATCGATGTAAAGATGTACGTTTTTCATATTCGTATGAAAAGCGTTTTAAATAAAATGAGAAAGAGGTGAGCATATGAATTATTTAGATTTTATAAAAACAAATCAAAATTATTTTGAAGATTTTATTACAAGAAGTACTTATCATAGTAATGCAATTGAAGGGAGTACTTTAAGTATGCATGAAACCTATGCTCTATTATTTGATAGTCAACATTGTAATATTAAAAACGCATCACCTAGGGAGATTTATGAAGCAATTAATCATAAGAAAATATTAACAATTCTTTTAGATAAAATAACAGATAAAGAACGATTATCGCATGATTTACTTGTTCAAATCAATCAAATCATTAATGAAAATATAATCTATACTGGAGGATATAGATTAGGTCCTATACGTATTATTGGATCTCAAAAAAAGTTTCCTTATCCAAATGAATTAAATGATTACATGAGTAAATTTATTTTAGAATATAATGAATTAGTAGAAAAAGATATAACAATAACTGATATTGCAAAAATGCATATTCAATATGAAAATATTCATCCATTCCCCGATGGAAATGGAAGAACAGGAAGACTTTTGATTAATTATTTATTATTAATTAAAAATCAGTGTCCAATCGTTGTACCTATTTCAAAAAGAAAAGAATATTTAGATTATATGGAAAATGATAGTATTGATTTATTGTCTCAATTATTTGAAGAATTGCAAAAAGAGGAAATAGAACGAATAAGTGATTTCAGTCAAATGTAGTTAATAAATATAGAGTATTTGTATCAATATATAAAATTATGATATGTTCTCTATAAGTTTTGTTGCTCCACCAATAAAAAAGAGTACGTTTTTCAAAAATATTTATTTTGAAAAGCGTTTTTAATAAAATGAGAAAGAGGGTGTTTTCCATGGATTATATATTAAAACAATTTATTGTATTTTTCTATGGAAAATACAATAAATTGATTAACTGTTCAAATTCAATCTGTTAATGAAGAAAAAAAGTATCTATTGCCATTAGATTTAGATCTTACGAACGAATCTTTGGTAAAATGGTTAAAAAATAGAACAGTTTCTAGAAATAGAGCTTATGTGTCAAATTTCTTATCAAGATTAGGATTAAATGAAAAAGATACGAAAGGTATTATAGATATTTGTCAAGGATTATCTTTAAATGATTGTTATTGGGTGGTTAAAGCTGATTGCAAAGATTTATTTAAAGACAAAAATTTATACATGAATTCATTTAATACAAATATAGCTTCTATTGCTTTTACTGGATATGGAAGTTATACAAGAAGTACATTTTGTTCTTCACCAGAGTTTACAACAAACGGGATGTTAGCAAAATCATGGCGCAGAATAAAAGGGAGAATTTTACTTTATAAAAGTGGAATAGAAGGTTTTGCAAATAGTGGTTTAGAGTCATATTCAGAATATTATGCAAGTCAAATTGCCAAGGTAATGGAACTTCATTATGTTCCATATGATCTATCAAAATGGAAAGGAAAACTATGTTCAACTTGTGAGTTATTTACAAGTTTGAATCAATCATTTATTCCTATTGGTAGATTAATAAGAACAGGGGGAATAGAAGCTGTTTTAGAATTTTATAGAGAATTAGGTGAAGAATATTATCAAGAATTTATTGATATATTGGTTTTTGATGCAATTATTTTGAATGAAGATCATCATTTTGGAATCTTTGGATTGTTAATAGATAATCATACAAATAAAATCATTGCTCCTGCACCAATATTTGATAACGGTTTGTCATTATTATGTTATGCAATGGAGAGTGATTTTGATGAAGAAAGCCGATACATTGAAACACGTCAACCAGCAACGTATACTGAATTTATAGAATTTGTAAAACCATTAATGTCACATAGACAAAAAGATAAGGTAAGAAAACTTTTGGATTTTCATTTTGAAAGGAAAGTAAGATATGAATTACCAAATAAACGATTAAAACAATTAGAAAAAATGATTCAAAAACAGGCTAGGAGTTTTCTGGATTAATGATTTTTCAGTAAGATCAATAAAATAATATTGTGTGGAAATAAATATAAAAGACTTAGAATTAATGAAATGATTAAGTTCTAAGTCTTTTTGTTTGAATTTGAGCAAATTATTATTTAATAAGTTTATGCTAAAAGTGCCAACATCTTAATGATAGCTATTTACAATCAGCAGATGAAAATCAATATTCTTTGCTACCTTGTTATTGATCTTTTGATATTGATAAATATATTTGTTGCAGTAGTAGAAATCAATGAATAAATATAAAAAGTTTTTTAATATCTATAATATTATCGTAGCATAATCAAAAAATTCAAAGTTTTAGGATAATTATATTTGATTTGTTAAAAATATAGTTGAGTATAATTTTATTTTTTTGAAATAAAAGAAAGGATGAATTTTTTTGATTCTAGTAATTGATGATGATTATCAATTTGCAACTATTTTGAAACATAAATTATTAAGATATTATGATAGTAATAAGATAAAAATATTAACGGATTTTGATTATGAATTTTTAGTTAATAACGACATAGAAATTCTTTTTTTAGCTATGGAATTAAATGGTAAAGATGGTGTTGCTCTTATTAATGAATATCGTGATCAGGAAGATGATAAATTAGATGTTGTTTTTATTTCGCCATATGATGGATTTGACTACTTTGTTTATATTAAATATCCTGTATATTATATCACAAAAATGGATTTAGAGGATGATCTAGCAAAATGTATAAAAGAACTTAAGCAAAAAAATGAAGGGAAAAGATCAGAAATTATAATTGATGATAAATTAGGCAAGATAACTGATGTTATGTATATAAAATTAAGATTGAATCATGCTTATTACTATACAAAAGATAATAAAAAATATAAGAAAAAAAACAATTTTTCTTTAATTAATACGGAATTAAAAAAGTATAATTTTGTTAGATGTCATTTATTATACATGATAAATGTTAAGTATATTAAAGGCATTGATGATAAACAGGTGTTTTTAGAAAATAATATCATTATTCCTGTTAGTAAAGCATATCGTGATGAGGTATTTAAAGAATATAGAAAATATAGATTTGAGTAAAATATATGTTATTTTTAATAATGAAAAGACTATTGATTATTGTTAAAATATAAATAAATTAAGGAAGGAGGATATAAATGATGGATGATCGTATTTATATTGCAATTGATTTAAAATCATTTTATGCATCAGTTGAATGTGTTGAGCGCCACTTAAATCCTTTAACAACAAATCTTGTTGTCGCTGATGCTAGTCGAACAGAAAAAACGATTTGTCTTGCTGTTTCTCCTTCATTAAAAGCTTATGGCATTTCAGGACGTGCTAGACTTTTTGAAGTCATTCAAAAAGTTAAAGAAGTTAATTATCAAAGACAAAGAAAAGTTAGAAGAAAACTAACTGCTAAATCATTTGATGATGAAAAATTAAAACAAGATCCTAATCTTTCTGTATCATTTATAGCAGCAGTACCAAGAATGGCATATTACATTGAGTATAGTACTAAAATTTATGATGTTTATTTAAAATATATTGCTCCAGAAGATATTCATGTTTATTCTATTGACGAAGTTTTTATCGATGCAACAAGTTATTTAAAAACATATAAAATGACAGCCCATGAATTAGCAAAAACAATTATTAAAGATGTTTTGATAACAACAGGTATTACAGCTGCTGCTGGTATAGGAACTAATATGTATTTATGTAAAGTGGCTATGGATATTGTAGCTAAACATACGATGCCTGATAAAGATGGAGTAAGAATTGCTGAACTTGATGAGATGTCTTATCGAAAATTATTATGGAATCATCGACCAATTACTGATTTTTGGCGAGTTGGTAAAGGCTATGCCCAAAGGTTGGAAAAGGAACAATTATATACTATGGGCGATATTGCAAGATGTTCATTAGGTGATGAAAAAGATTATTATAATGAAGAATTATTGTATAAAATGTTTGGTGTCAATGCTGAATTACTAATTGATCATGCTTGGGGTTATGAATCATGTACTATTAAAGATGTTAAAGCTTATAAACCGCAAGATAAAAGTATCGGCTCTGGTCAGGTCTTACATGAACCGTACACTTATGATAGAGCAAGGCTGGTCGTTAAAGAAATGATTGATTTGCTAGCTTTAGATTTAGTAGATAAAAATCTAGTTACGGATCAAATTGTTTTAACTGTTGGCTATGATATTAAAAATCTTACAAAAGAATCATATCGTGGTGAAATTGGGACTGATCGCTATGGTAGAAAATTACCTAAACATGGGCATGGAACTGCTAATTTAAAGTTTCCAACTTCATCGACGAAGTTAATAACAGAAGCTGTTTTAAAGTTATATGATCGTATTATTGATAGTAGTTTACTTATAAGAAGAATAAATATTTCAGCAAATCATCTTGTTGATAGTAAATCTGTTGAAAATAAAGAATTTCATGAACAGTTAGATATTTTTTCATATTCTGATATTAATAAAGAAAAAATAGAAAAAGAAAAAGTAAAACTCGAGGAAGAACAGCAATTGCAAAAAGCTATTATAAAAATTAAAAAGAGATTTGGGAAAAATAGTGTTTTAAAAGGGATGGATCTTGAAGAAGATGCAACGACTATAGATAGAAATAAGCAAATAGGGGGACATAAAGCATGATAAAAAAAGATTATAGTGATATTATTGATCTTCCTCATCATGTATCAAAAATTCATCCAAAAATGACAATGAATGAGCGAGCTGCTCAATTTTCACCATTTGCAGCTTTAACTGGGCATAGCGAAGCTGTGAAAGAAACTGCTAGACTTGTTGATCAGAAATTAGATTTAGATGAAAGCCAAATAGTTATTATTAATAATCAGCTAAACTATATCAAAGAATATATTGAAGAACATCCAGAAATAACTATTACTTATTTTCAACAGGATCATAAAAAAACCGGTGGTGCTTATATAACCGGTTGTAATAGAGTTATAAAAATTAACGATTATAAACGATTGCTTATCTTAGAAAATGATATAAAGATTTTATTTGAAGATATTTATAGTATTGATGATATTAGAACTAAGGATTAAGAAGTATATTTTTTATTAATTTTAATTTAATCGATTTAAGATGAATGCTCAAATTTTGTATAGCAAGGATACTTATATTTAGTATCCTTAAATTTTTGCAATCAATAATACATGATTTTGATAAAAATAGTTTAGTTTTGATTTATTATGAAATGGAATTATTGATATTACTTAAATAAAAGTTGATTTATGCTAAATGTGTTTATTTCGATACATTTTTTTCTTATTGATTGACGGTAGTAATAATATCCTTTACAATAAAGTTACCAATTAAGAAGGAGACAATTTATGAAAAGAGAAAAATTATCTTCACGTTTAGGATTTATTTTATTATCCGCGGGTTGTGCAATTGGTTTAGGAAATATTTGGCGGTTTCCATATATGGTAGGTAAATATGGTGGAGGAGCATTTGTATTAGTTTATTTGTTCTTTTTAATTATTTTAGGCCTGCCAATTATTGTTATGGAATATTCAGTTGGTCGGGGATCTCAGAAAAGTGTTGCACAAAGCTTTCACGTGTTAGAGAAAAAGGGACAAAAATGGCATTTATTTTCATATGTTGCCATGGCAGGAAATTATTTATTAGTAATGTTTTATACGACTATTGCAGGGTGGATGCTAGCTTATTTTGTAAAAATGTTAAAAGGAGATTTTATTGGTTTGTCACCAAATGAAGTAGGTAATGTTTTTACAACTTTACAAGCAGATCCAGCTGCTAGTGTTTTTTGGATGATATTGATCGTTATTATTGGCTGTGGGATCTGTGCTGTTGGATTACAGCGCGGTGTTGAAAAAGTAACTAAGGTAATGATGGGATTATTGCTTGGTGTAATGATTTTATTAGTTGTAAAATCATTAAGTTTAGATGATGCTATGAAGGGTGTTGAGTTTTATTTGATCCCGGATTTTAATGTTTTAAAAGAAAATGGAATCTTTAATGCTATTTATGGAGCTATGGGTCAAGCATTTTTTACTTTGAGTATCGGTATGGGTGGTATGGCTATTTTTGGTAGTTATATCGATAAGAAACATTCATTGACTGGTGAAGGCTTAAGAGTGTTGATATTAGATACTTTTGTAGCAGTTATGGCAGGATTGATCATATTTCCAGCATGTATGTCATTTAACGTTGATGCTGGTAGTGGACCTGGTTTAGTATTTGTTACATTACCAAATATTTTTAATGCCATGGATGGTGGACAAATTTGGGGAACATTATTTTTTGTTTTTATGAATTTTGCGGCATTATCAACGATCATTGCTGTTTTTGAAAATATTGTTTCTTTTACGATCGATCTATTTCAATGGTCAAGAAAAAAGAGTGTTATTTTAAATTTTATTATTATTGTTATTGGTAGTATTCCATGTGCCATTGGATTTAGTATTTTATCTGGATTTCAGCCTTTAGGAGCAGGAAGTGCGGTGTTGGATTTATTAGACTTTTTAGTTTCTAATGTAATTATGCCACTAGGATCATTAGTATTTTTATTCTTTTGTACACGAAAATCAGGTTGGGGATGGAAGAATTTTATAACTGAAGCTAATGCAGGTGAAGGCTTGAGCTTTCCTGAAAGAGCTAGATTTTATGTTAGTTGGATTTTACCATTGATCGTGATTTTTATATTTTTATTTGGATTATGGGAAAAATTATTTATGTAATTAAACAATTTATCTTAGATGATAGTAATTTGAAATGTAATATTTTGAATTACTATTTTTTTATAGAAAATTTAGAAGTAATTGAAAAAATTATGGAGTAAATAATAATAAGTTAATAATTTTAAAGGGAGGAAAAAGTCTTGAAATTAATTTATTTTTATTTATTTGTTGTAGGGAGTTGTGTAGCTAGTTTTGCAAATGCTGTAATTTACCGCTTGCCTAAAAATATTTCAATTTTAAAAGGAAGGAGTTATTGTGAAAAGTGTCATCATACTCTTCATTGGTATGATTTATTGCCATTGATTAGTTATCTTTTTTTAAAAGGAAGATGCCGTTATTGCAATGAACGAATATCCAAAAATCATTTTTTATTTGAATGTTTAGGAGGTTTATTATTGCTTTTGTGTTTTCAACAGTTGAAATTGACAGTAGAAATGATAATTGTGTTTTTTATTATAATGGGATTAGTTGTAATTGCAGTTATTGATCAGCAAACAATGAATATTTATTTATCCACAATTTTATTTTTGTTTATATTAGTAATTGTTTATCAGTTGATCATGCAAATGAATCCTGGTGATCTTTTAGCAGGAATGTTATGTATAAGCATACCGATGATTATGATTAATTTAATTATTCCTGATAGTTTTGGCTTTGGGGATATTCAATTAGTAACTGTTTCAGGAATGCTCTTAGGCTGGAAAGGTAATATTTTTGCTGTTTTTATTGCATTTATTATCGGAGGAATATATGCTGGATATCTATTATTTAGAGATAAAGTGAAAATAGGCGAGCATATCGCTTTTGGGTTATTTCTTGTAGTGGGAATAATAATTGTACTGTTGTATAAAACTGAATTGGCAAATTGGTACTTATTTAGTTTTTATAAAAGATAAATATATATTTATGCTTATAAATTTAAATAAGTATGAGTTTATGTGTATTATTTTGCTATAAGTTGTATTATTTTACTATTTTTTTATGATATAATATAAATATAAATTATAAATTTGCTATTATTAATTTAAATATTTGATTTCTATAAATAAATAAAGATAATATTATCATATTTTTGATAGTAATTACATTATTTTAAGCAGTGTTTATGATACACATGATCGTAAAAATAATAAACATAATATTTCAATAGCATATCTTTAGGTTTTTCGTAATAAAATTATATATTTGATGATATTTTCATATCTATTTGTGGTAGTTACTAATTATATTATTATAATAAACTAAAATATTTTAGTACGTTTTAAAAGGGAAATATACGTGGATTTACAATGCCTAAACAAAAAATAGAGAGGAGGTCTTAATTATTATTTTTTGGCATTTAGATAGATAATATGATGCGAAAGGAGAAGATTATGAAAAAAATAAGAATTAAATTAAAATGTATAGGATTATATTTTTTGAGTTTTTTACTTGCTATCAGCTGCTGTTTTAAAATGGGCACGAGTGTCTTTGCTGAAGAATTAGTAAATGTAGCAAAATATGGTATAGCTTATGCTGACTCAGAAAATAATCCAGCAAGTTTTTTAAATGACGGGAATACTAGTAATCTTTGGATTGCTGCTAGTTCATCATGTCCAGCTAGTGCTGGAATTAAATTAGATGGGATTTATGATGTTAACAGTGTTAAAATTTATTTTGAAAAGCAAAGAGATGTTAACCAAAAAATTCGTTTTACGCTTTCTTATTTAGATAATGTTACAAAAGAATATATAGAATTTTATGAAGGATTAAATCTAAATGAAGAAACAAATACCTATGATACAGAATTTGTTTTTGATATACCAGTAAAAACAGATGATATCAAAGTAACGATTACAGAAAGACTTGAAGGGACAACTATTTGGCCTGCTGTTTCTGAAATTGAAATATATGCAGTAGATAATGTAGGAAATCATGAAAATGAAATTTCCAATGTTGCATTAAATAAGCCGGTTGAAGTAAGTGCTGGCACTAATGGAGCAGTTATAACAGATGGTGCTACAGGTGCCTTTTGGGACGGTGGCGCAGCACCAGCAGAATTTATTATTGATTTAGGAACAGGTCATTTTATTTCTAGGTTTAAAGCTTTAACATATTATGGCGATAATAGATATTATCATTACGAAATTTATGGTAGTTTGGACGGATTAAATTATGAATTATTAGCTAAAAAGGATAATAACAACATAGCTAGTAGTAGTGGTGAAATTTATGAGTTGGATGAAATAGCAAATATTCGTTATATTCAGGTTATAATGACATATAATTCCGCAAATCCATCTGTACATATGAAAGAATTTGAAGCTTGGGGTTATCCTGATCCAGATTATAAAGAACCAGAACCAGCTACTTCTGATACTAAGTATCCGGATAATATTGCTTATGGAAAGCCAGCAAGATGTCATGTTTCAAATGAAGGAATAGAAAGAGTGACAGATGGTTCTGATGCGACTTATTATGTTGGAGAATTTTATCCAGCAGCAATTGATGTTGATTTGATGGAGGAGTATGATTTAAATAAATTAATTCTTAATTTTCCTGTAAAGGAAGGTAGATATTATTACTATACGATATACGGAAGTAATGATTATTCTGTTTTTGATGAACTTTATCAAAAAAGAGATAAAACATCGACAACATTAGATGGTGATATTATTGATTTATCAGCTATAGAAGGCTTAAAAAATAAATCATATCGCTTTATTCGTTTGTATCTTGAGTATTGTAATGATGGAGGTAGTGCTCGAGTTAGTGAGATTAGAGCCTTTGGAACGCCAACTGGAGAAAATACCGGCGAGTTACGAACAGGATCAATTGAAGATATTTTAGAAATTAAACCATTTAATGAAACAGAGTATGCTGCATTGATTACAGAAGATGAAACGATTGAAAATGTATATGGTATCATAGATCGTACTGTGGGTAGTCAATATCGGGACTGGTTTAGTTTTGAATTGGTAGATAATTTAGAAAATGAAGATGATTTTTATGAACTAACAATGAAAAACGGTAAAGTTCATATAAGTGGTAATGAAGGTGTAATGCTTTCAGCAGGGTTAAATTATTACTATAAAAATTATTGTAATGTAAACATTTCTGAGCAAACGATCCAAAATAAAATGCCTGAATCAATTGTAGCGGTTATGCCAACACGAAGAACAACACCTTATAAAGTTCGTTATGCATTTAATTATTGTACAATGGATTATACATTTGCATTTTTTGGAGCAGAAGATTTCCAAAAAGAATATGATTGGTTAGCGCTAAATGGCGTTAATGTAGTACTTGATCTAGCTGGTCAAGAAGCTGTATGGATCAACTTTTTAATGAATTATAACTATTCTTTTGATGAAGCAAAAGACTGGTTAGCAGGACCTTCTTATTATGCTTGGCAATTTATGGATAATCTTGAGATATTTGGTGGTCCGGTATCTGATCGCTGGGTAAAGGGACGGTTGGAGATGGCTCGAGAAAATCAGCGCTGGAAACGTTCTTTGGGAATCGATACAGTTTTGCAGGGATATGCAGGAATGATACCTACAGATTTTGCAAATCATCAGCCGGATGTTGAAATTTTAAAACAAGGTGGCTGGTGTGGCTTAAATCGTCCTGACATGATTCGTACCGATGGTGCACTTTATGATGAATATGCTGCAACTTTCTACAAAGCACAAGAATGGGCCTTTGGTGAAACTAGTAATTACTATGCTGCAGATCCATTCCATGAAGGTGGTATTCGACCAAGTGATTTATCTGATACAACGATTGCTTCAGAAGTACTTGACTCATTGTTGGAATATGATGAAGATGCAGTATGGATGGTACAAGCCTGGTGGAGTAATCCAACGAATGATTTATTAAATGGAATGGGTGAATATCGTCAAGACCATGTGATGATTCTTGATTTGACAGGATTAGAAGCACCTAAATGGGATAAAACAAGTTATGGCAGTACCGAGTTAGATGCTCCAGAATTTAATGGTACAGACTGGGTATGGTGTATGTTAGAAAATTATGGCGGTAATCCATCTATGGATGGACAGCTAGCTAAAATGGCCAATGATATTCCAAATGCTTATAAACAGGCAGAGCATATGAAGGGAATTGGTATCATTGCTGAAGCTCAATATGATAATCCAGTTATTTATGATTTGATTTGGGATATGGCTTGGGAAAGTGAACCGGTTGATATAGATGATTGGTTAGATGATTATGTAGTTAGACGATACGGTAGTGAAAGTACAAGTGCTAGAAAAGCTTGGGATCTATTAGAAGAATCGGTATATCGAAGAAGTGGGAATACTACATATACATTGGCACGATTACCAGAAAATGTAGGTACACAATCTGTTGGTTATAATACTGAAAAGCTTGAGCGAGCTTTAATGCTTTTATTAGAAGATTTTGATATTTTAAGTTCAAGTGAAGCATATTTGTATGATTTGACAGAAATTATGAGGCAATGTGTAAATAATTATGCAGTTACTCAATACAATAATGTTATTGCCGCATATAATGAAAAAAACTTAGAAAAATTCCGTATTGAAAAAGAAAAGTTTTTAAATGCTTTTGATATATGTGATGCAGTAGAAGGTACCCAGGTAGATCAATTAGTTGGAGAATGGATCGGAAAAGCAGAAGATTGGGCTGAAAATGATGATGATTTTTCTAAAAATGTTTTACCAATGAATGCTAAGGCATTAATAACTACTTGGGCTGGTGCAGCTAGTGCAAGTGCACTACCAGATTATGCATATCGTAATTATCAAGGAATGATGATAGATGTATATAAAGCAAGATGGCAAACGTTTTTAGATAAAGAAGAACAATATTTGATTGATAGCACACCTGTAGATCGACTAAATCAATCACAATATTTCCATTTTTATTGGGAATGGGTGATGAATACACCTGAATATACGAGAGAAGCAAATGATTCTCCGCAACAAATCTATGAAGTGGCTCAAAGAGTATTAAGTGATTGTTCAGTGATTATTGAACGTCCTGAGAATGTAGGAAATATTGCACTTGATAAGAAAATATGGGCAAATGAGGAAAGAAATTCGCCAGGTTCAAGTGGTGGATATGCGTCTCATGCAAATGATGGAAATCCTGATACATATTGGGATGGTGGCGAATGGGAAACAAATGACCCATGGATCATTATTGATTTGGAAAAAACATATATAATTGAAAAAATAAATATTTTACCATATGTTGCAAATCGATATTATTTATATGATCTTTATATTAGTAACGATGGCGAAAATTGGATTCAAATTGAGCATAAAACAGATCAAACTATTGGGACAAATGAAGGTGATACTTACACATATGATGATGGCTTACAAGCACGTTATTTAAAATTAAGTGGTAAATATAATTCAGCAAATGAATCGTTCCATATTAAGGAAATTAGGGTTTATGGTAATGAGATAGAAATAAGCAAAACAGCCTTACAAATAGCTGTAGATACAGCAAATATATTAAAAGCTCAAGGGGCTTTGGATAATGTCGTACCAGCTGTAGCAGCTGAATTTGAAACTGCGTTAACTGAAGCAGCAGATGTTTTAGTAGACACTGGTGCTGACCAAACTACAGTTGACAGTGCTTTCTATCGTTTAGCTAATGCAATTCATATGTTGGAATTTGTAAAAGGTGATAAGAGTGCTTTAGAAGCCTTGATCAATGAAGCCGAAAAATATGAAGAAGGAAATTATACGACTGATTCATGGACAGCATTTAAAGAAGCAATAGAAGCCGCTAGAGATGTCATGAATGATGAAAATGCTTTAGAAAGTGATGTTAATGAAGCGTTAAATAACTTAACAGAAGCAATTGGAAATTTAGTCTTAAGAGCTGATAAAACAAGATTACAAGAAGCATATGACAAAGTAGATGGCTTAGATAAGAGTCTATATACTGAAAACAGTGTAGCGGGATTAGTTGAGCCAATGGTAGCTGCTAAGGCCGTATTAGATGATCCAGATGCAACACAAGCTGAGGTAGATGCCGCATATGAAGCATTGATCAGAGCATACTTAGACTTAAGATTAATTCCAAATAAGGATCTATTACAAGGGTTGATCAATAAAGCTGAGACATTAAATGCCACAAATTACAGTGCTAAGACATGGTCAGTGATGACAAAAGCCTTAGATGAAGCTAAAGCAGTATTCAATGATCCAGAAGCAAGCCAGGCAGAAGTAGATAATGCTAAAGAAGTATTAACGAAAGCAATGGCTGGATTAGAAATGATTGAAGCAAGTAATCCAGTAAAAGCCAGTGATGCAACAGCAAGTGTAGCTACTGGAGATAATGGTTTAATTGGAATCTTTGCTAGTTTATCAGTTTTAAGTTTTGCGGGATTAAGTTTATTAAGAAAAAAAGATAAGTAATGATAAAAAGGGAATTTTGATGTTTTGCATCAATAATTCCCTTATTTAATATTTTGTCATAATGTTACAACAAGATAAAAAAGAATCAAATTAATGATTCTTTTAATGAAACATATCTTTTTTCATAAATATAATTGTTGCAATAATACAAGCAATAACGGCGATTAAAGTTGGAAACCACCAGTGAGCAATAGGCAAACCAGTAACATTCATTCCATAAAAACTAAAAATGATGTTTGGAATTGACATTACGATCGTAATAACCGTTAATACTTTCATAACAATATTTAAATTGTTGGAAATAACGGAAGCAAACGCATCCATAGTTCCTGAAAGAATATTAGAGTAGATGTTACACATCTCTATTGCCTGCTTAATTTCGATTAACACATCTTCTAATAAATCTTGATCTTCATCGTATAATTTAATGATTTTACCACGCATAATTTTATTTAAAGTGATTTCATCAGTTTTTAAAGAAGTAGAAAAATAAACTAGTGATTTCTCTAATCCTAACATTTGAATCAATTCTTTATTTTGCATAGACTTATGCAAACTTTGTTCTGTACGTGATGAAATTCGATCGATTTGACGTAAATATATCAAATAACGCTGAGAAATTCTAAGTAACAATAGTAATAAAAATCTTGTTTTTAAATGAGTATTGATACCCTTAACTTTTCCTTGCGCCATATCATCAATATTTAGATTTTCATATAAAGATATTGTTACAATATGACCCTTCATAATAATAATACCTAAAGGTAATGTGGTATATTGAAGCATATTTTTATCATAACCTTCAGCATTTTCGTCAGCACTAGGATAATCGATGATGACTAATCTTTGGTTGTAATCTTCATCGTAATCAATATGCGAACTTTCTTCAGGGTCCAATGATGATTTAACAAATTCTGGTAAAATACCAATTTTCTCTGTTAAAAAATTTTTTTCTTCTTCACTAGGAGCAACAACATTGATCCAACATCCTAACTCGGGAGCATCGATTTTTTTTGTTACTGTTCCATATGTTTTGTAATATTCTAACATCTTAGCCTCCATCCCAGGAGACTAATTAATTATGTCTCCTGTATTTTTTTATTTAATTGTTTGATATACACCTGCTCGGGCTCAGGGGACATAATAACACCTTCTTTCAACTTCCATATTATACCATAGATTAAAATAGTTTTCTAAAAAATAATTAAATTTTTGGTAAATATTTTTGTTATTTATTTTAATTGAAAAAAATTAATGCAAATTAAGAAATATTACACAGAAACTACACGACTTTATGATAAAATAAAAATATCTAATAATATTTTGATAATAATAAAGGAGTTGCTCTATGAATGATAAATTAGAACTTTTAATTAAAGAGGTTAAAAAGGCAGTTTTAGGAAAAGACGAAGTTATTAAAAGAATGGTAGTAGCTATTCTAGCTCAAGGACATATTTTATTGGAAGATATCCCTGGGGTCGGTAAAACAAATTTAGCGGTAGCTTTTACCAAAGCTTTATCCTTAAACTATCAGCGGGTGCAGTTGACCTCAGATGTATTGCCAAGTGATCTACTAGGCTATTCAACTTTTGATTTTGATAAAAAAGAGATGAGTTTTAAAAAAGGACCACTTTTTACAAATACATTTTTAGCTGATGAAATTAATCGTACATCTAGTAAAACACAATCAGCTTTATTGCAGGTTATGGAAGAGGGGATGATCAGTGTTGATGGTAATACATATCCTGTTAATAAACCTTTTGTTGTTATTGCGACACAAAATCCTTTTGGAAGTGCTGGGACGCAAATGCTGCCGGACTCACAACTGGATCGTTTTATGATGCGTTTATCAATAGGTTATCCTGACGAAGTAAGCGAGATTGAAATTTTAAACCGTAAGAAAAATGGTAATCCCCTTGATAAAATTAATGCTGTTTTAACACCAGAAGAATTAATTTTAATGCAAGAAGAAATAAAAGATGTTTATGTTGAGGAAAGTTTGGTTCGATACATCGTTCAAATAGTCCAACAGACGCGTGAACATGAAAAAATTGAGCAGGGAGCTTCACCACGAGCTTCGATTGCTTTATTAAAAGCAGCTCAGGCGACCGCTTATTTGTATGGTCGTGATTATGTTATTGTTGAAGACATTAATGAGAATTTATATGAAGTACTTAATCACCGAATCTTTTTTATTCCTGGCATGAAAAAAAATCGTAAGGCTTTTCAGATTATAATGGAAGAAATCATGATACGGATTTCGCCAGTTACTTATAAGTGATTATGTTTCGATATCGTTTAATTTATTTATTGTTGATTGGATTTGGTGTATTTTTCTATTTCACTTTTATAGGTTATTTTTCTTATTACTTTTTATTAGTTGTTTTACTCTTACCGATTATTTCCGTAATTTATTTATTATTAGCTTGGAAATTTATAAAATTAGAATTTAAAGTGAATAAGGGAATCGTTAGACAAAATGAACAAGTTAAAATATTTGTAAAGCGTGATAATCTTGGTTTAGGGGCGATCAAGTTTAAGATTGATAATAAAAAATATTTTTTAAGAGGTAGTAATGAGGATCTTGATTTGATATTTAAGCATTGTGGTGGTAGAAATTTGATAATCAAGGAATATTATCAGTATGATAGTTTAAATTTATTTTGTTTAAAAAAACGCTGTAATTATCAAATACCGATAACGATCTATCCTAAAGAGACAGATTTTGATTTTGAAATATATCAAAGATTTTTACCAAAATATGAACAAGAAGCATATACGGTTAATCAAAAAGGTAATGATCCTACAGAAATATATGATATTCATAAATATCAAGAAGGGGATTTGTTGAAAAATATTCATTGGAAGCTAAGTGCTAAATATGATGCCCTCTTAGTTAAAGAAAATGCCTTGGCGGTCAGTGAAATCGTTAATATATATTGTATATTTGATAATGATGATAGTCATAATGATTTAGTTTTTAGTTATCTTGAGGGTTTTTGTAAATATATGTTGAGTAAAAAACTTGATTTTATTCTTTCAAATAAAGAGATTACAAGTTATCAGGAGTATGAAGAAAAATTTGAATATTTGTTATGGCATAAAGATTATGATTTGGCTATGATGAAACGTAATTATGAATTTGTTATTGATTATCATGGGATTAAAAGAATAGAGGGTGATCGACGATGAAACTATTGATTTATATCTTGGGAATTATTGGTTCAACTGGATCATTAATTTATTCGTTTAATTTTAATACTAGTCCCCACTTGATTTTTGTTTTTTGTATTATGGTAGGTTTGTTTATTTATTTTGGTTATATGAATATAAAAAATAAAAATAAATTCATAGTGGGTGGATTGATTTTTGAAGGTGGGTTATTGATTCTTCCTAAAACAATAACTTGTTTTTCATATTTAGTTTCTGTTGTCGTGCATAAGTATCGGGAAGTATCGGTTTATCAGCTAAGTTATCAAAGCATGGTAAATTATTTTGATGACCCTTTTGCTTGTATTTGTGCGTTTTTGTTATTGTTTATTCCTATGTATATTTTAGCTTTAATAGCGATTGATAAAAACAAACACTTTTTAGCGATATTCGCTCTATTGCCAGGAGTGTTTATTGAATTATTATTTACAATTACTCCACCATGGTATTATATTGGCAGTTTTTTACTATATTTTTTAGTTTTATTCATTAATGGATTACAAAAAGGAAATAAGATAAAAATAGCTGTAATTGGACTTTGTTTATTTTCGATGACTTTTACATATTTAGTTTTTTCACCGCATACATATCAGGTTTCACCAATAAATTTATTTAATAATGCTAAAACACCACTAACTACAGCAGGGGGAAGTTTTAAAAAAGAATATGATATAAAAGAACAAGGAAATCGATATTATCGTAATTCAATAGATTTTGTTGTTGAGGGAGCTAGTGAGTTAACGAATTTTAAAATCCGCGGAATTGGTTACGATCAGTACGATAATGGTAAATGGAGCATTGTTGATGATGAGCGAACTTATATTGACTGGGTTTATCGGAATTTGGATATAATTAATAAAGTAACTAAAGTATCGATTCAAAATATTAGAATCAAACAATTAAGTGGTTATACATATCGTAATTATGCACCATATTATTTTTCAAACGATAATTTAACTTATTATAATAATTATTTTATGGGTGAAAATCCAGAAACATATGAAATGATCGTCCCAAATAATGATTTTAATGAATTATTATCAAGTGTTGATGCTAGTGTAAAAAAAGAAAAACTTCAAGAGATAGCTGCTAGAAATGGAACTCTGGAAGATATAAAAAATATGCAGACTTATCGTTATCAAAATAAAGATATTTTAACAGCTGTTTCTGATGAGGATGCTAAGATTATTGACCAGTTTCTATTAGAAAATAATATTGTTTATAATGGTGATGTCTATAATTTGATTGACCAATGTAAAAATGCTTTAGCAAATCAAACTACATATACTCTTAAACCAGGTGATTTGCCTAGTGGTGTAAATTATTTAGATTACTTTTTAAATGTACACAAACAAGGATATTGCGTTCATTATGCTTCAGCATTAGCTTTAATGTTAAGAAGAAATGGGATAGCTGCGCGATTTGTTTTAGGATATCAAGCTGATGGCAGCAAAGATGCTGATGGTAAGTTGATTATCAGAGATCGTAACGAACATGCCTGGGTTGAAATTTTTGATGATTATTTAGGCTGGATTCCTATTGAAGCAATTGGCGCAGGAGTAATAAGTCAAGACGATGAAACATCTCCTATTACTGATAATAATCAAAATAATAATCAGACTACACCAATTTTACCTAATCAAACTCAAGAGGAAATTAGTACAGAAACTGAATCAACAATAGTGATACCGTTTTATGTATATTTTTTAGGATTATTTATAGCTGGATTAGTTGTAATTGTTTTGCAGGCAGTAATTAGAAAAAAAAGAAGGTTTAAAGATGCAAAAAATAATAATCAATTAGTATGTTTTTATTGTCATTATTTAAGTAATCTAAATGGTGATCTTTCTGGAATTAAGAAAATTGGCGATAAAGCTCGTTTTTCACCTCATGAAATTACAGATGAGGAATTAGAATTTGTTGCAAATTATTATTTTAAGCAGCTTAAAATAATATATAAAAAAGCAAATATTTTTAAGAAAGTATATATTAAATTTATTTTAGCTTATTTATAGTTTAGTGACTGCAAAAAGAATGTGATTGACAAATTATTTAGGGTATGATACATTTAATACATATATAAACTATTGATTGGGAGATAAAACATTGAGCGCGCTTGTAGAGAGTCTAGGACGGTGGAAGCTAGATAGAGATGCGGCTTTGGTAAATGGACCCATGAAGGCAAAGGGGAAAAAGTAATTTTGAGTATCTTTTGACGGTTAGCTTACGTTATCAAGCTAAAATGTGATAGCATTTATTTTAACCATAAGGTGGCAAAGCAGATTAATTATAACATCTGTCCTTTTAGGACAGATGTTTTTTGTTTAAAGGGGGACAAGTATGAAGCTAGATAAACGATGGTGTAGGTGCAATTAAGATGAAATAAAAAATTAAAGAAAAGGGGACAAGAAAAATGAAAGTAAGTAAATTATTTAAATTAATGGCTGTATCAGCTTTAACATTAGGGGCATTGACAGGATGCGGTAATAAAAACAATGAAGAGATAAAAGAAGTAGCGATTATTCAATATGTAGAACATACATCATTGGATACGATCAAAAAAGCTTTTGATAAACAAATGGAGGAATTAGGATATAAACAAGGAGAAAATATTAATTATACATTTAAGAATGCGCAAGGTGATGCCAATACAGCACCATCGATCATTCAAGGTTTTCAATCAGAAAAGAAAGATTGTGTAGTAGCAATAGCAACACCAGTTGCAATGTCAGCAGCAGTTATGGCTAAAGATACTCCAGTTGTCTTTGCAGCAGTGACAGATCCGATTTCTGCGGGACTAACTTCTTCGCTTGAAAAACCTGATAAGAATATTACCGGAACAAGTGATGAGATTCAAGTTGAACAGATTTTAGAAAAGGCTTTAGAAGTTGATCCTGATTTGAAGACATTAGGAGTAATTTATAATAAGGGTGAAGTTAATTCAGTTACTAATATTGAAAAAGCTAAAGCTTTTTGTGAGAAAAATAATATTTCTATAGTGGAAGGGACAATTACAGCAGTTAATGAAGTGCAAAGTGCAATTGATGTTCTAGCAAGTAAAAGTGATGCTATTTTTGCACCAAATGATAATATGGTAGCTAGTGCTATGGATATGGTATCAACTGCTTGTACTAAAGCTAAAGTACCTTTATATGTTGGTGCTGATTCAATGGTTCAAGACGGTGGTTTTTTAAGTGTAGGAATCAATTATGATGATTTAGGTAAAGAAACTGCTAATATGGTTGATAAGATCTTAAAGGGTGAGAAAGTAGAAAATATACCGGTTAAAGTATTTAAAGAAGATTTAAGTATTTATGTAAATAAAAAAGTATTAGATGAGTTAGGTATCACTTTACCTGATAGTATTAAAAATGATAAAGCATATGTAGAAATGTAGAGGAAATTATATGAGTCAGACGGTTATTTTAGGGGCGTTAGAATTAGGAGGGATTTTTGCTGTTCTTTCCCTGGGGTTGTATATTAGTTATAAAGTATTGAATATACCTGATTTGACAGTTGATGGAAGTTTTACTTTAGGAACTGCAGTAAGTGCGATGTTCACAATTAATGCGATGCCATATCTTGGAATCCTAGCTTCATTTTTAATTGGTGCTGTTGCAGGAATGGTAACGGGATTATTGATCACAAAGTTAAAAATAATGCCTTTATTATCAGGGATTTTAACAATGACAGGATTATATTCGATCAATCTTGCAATCATGAATGACACACCAACGATTTCTTTATTTGATAAAACAACTATTTTTAGTGGTTTAAATGAAATTACAGCATATGGGAAACTCATCGTTATTTATATTATTGTGGTTTTGATAGTAATAATATTAGATTTATTTTTAAGAACGCAGTTAGGCTTATCTTTACGTGCTTGTGGTGATAATGAAGATATGGTTAGAGCAAGTTCGATTGATACTGATAAAATGAAAGTATTGGGATTAGCTATCGCAAATGGTTTTGTAGCTATGAGTGGTGCGATTTTTGCTCAGCATCAAAGTTTTGCCGATGTAAATAGTGGGATTGGAATGATGGTTATCGGTCTTGCTAGTATTATTGTAGGAATGACGTTTATTAAAAAGGAAAAGATTATTTTCCAATTAGTTGCAGTTGTTTTTGGGGCTATTTTCTATCGTGCTGTTTTAACGGTAGCTTTACAGTTAGGGTTACCATCAGGATATTTAAAATTATTGTCAGCATTGCTTGTTATCATTGCTATTGCTTCAACAAATGGAGCTTTTAAAAGTAAGAAGAGGAGAAGAAAATCATGTTAGAACTTAAAAACCTATCTGTTATTTTTAATGAAGGTACTGTTAATGAAAAAGTAGCTCTTGCTAATGTTGATCTAACATTGAATTCTGGTGATTTTGTAACTATTATTGGCAGCAATGGGGCTGGAAAATCGACATTATTTCAAGCAATCTCAGGAGCTGTAGAAACTAAAAGTGGAACAATTTTATTAAATGACCAAGATATAACTTTTGAACCTGAATATAAACGTTCTCGAGTAATCGGAAGATTGTTTCAAGATCCATTAAAAGGAACAGCACCAAATATGACGATTGAAGAAAATTTACATTTATCTAATCAGCGTGGTAAACATTTTAGTCTAAGCTTAATGTCGCATCGTCACCGTGAGAAGTTTAAAGAAGCGTTAAAAGAGTTGGATCTAGGTTTAGAAAAACGTCTGGATACTAAAGTAGGTTTATTGTCAGGGGGACAAAGACAGGCACTTACTTTATTAATGGCAACATTAGTAACTCCTAATTTGCTTTTATTGGATGAACATACTGCCGCATTGGATCCTAAAACAGCGCATAAAGTGTTAGAATTATCAAAAAAGATAGTAGATGAACATAAGATTACTACTTTAATGATTACTCATAATATGGAGGATGCTTTAAAGTATGGCAATAAAACAATGATTATGAAAGATGGACGAATTATTGCTTTGATTGAAGGAAAAGAAAGAGAGGAAATGACAGTAGAGGGCTTGATTCATCTTTATTCAACTTCTTCTAATGAGTATACTGATCGAGTATTATTAAAATAATTTAGGAAATATTTTTGGTTTTTTAAAAGATGTTATTATCTATTGATAATTTATATAAAAAATAAGTGTTATGAAAAAGTGCTTTAATGAAAACTTTTTAAAGTTTCTAAGGCACTTTCATTTTTGATTTTGACCTTTGCAGTTTATCACAAACTGTTTTCATACATTATAAAAATACTTTTTAATCACAAATATGAGCTAAAATTATTTGAGTTAATCACATAGTGATTTTCTTATTGATGAATAGTTACGAAAAGTTAGAAAAATTATTAATTTTTCTATTTTTAAATGAATAAAAATATGGTAATATATCATTGTCGTAGATTTCCCTGTTCCAAACACTTAAAATTTAAGATCTACGACTTTTTATATGTTGAATTTATAATATGAGTTTGTTTAAACAATATTTTATTTTTAGTATTATTAGATGATAAAGTTAAAGGACTTGAAAAACGGAAAATTATAGATGAATTGATCTTATATAATTTTAATGATGGAAGATACAGAAAATAAAATTATAATAGCGAACTGTTAAAAGAGATAGAAAGAATTGTCATTTGATTTAGGAAATATTCCTAGATTTTTTTTAGAAAAAATATTTTTAATTCATATAATTTAATCATGATAAAGTTATGCTATAATGGTTTTATAACAGATAAAGGGGAAGTTTTTAATGTATATAATTGGAAAGTTGTATCAATTAAGAAATAACTCAGCTTATGATGAAATAGACTATATTATAGCGAATTATTTAATAAAAAACTTAAACAAAATTGATCAAATATCATTAAAGAAGATTATCAAAGATATTGCTGTCTCCAAATCAACGATTACACGATTTTGCCAAGATGTAGGTTTTGATGGCTATTTATCATTGAGAAATGAATTAAGTATTGAAGCAAACGAGATTTTTCAAAAATTGTATTATAATAAGACTATAAATTTAAAAAATTATCAAGAAATCAAAGATAAGTATTTTCAGGAATGTTTTCGCTTTATAACTAATAAACAACTTGCTGATATTGTCAAAATGATAACATCAAGTAAGTCTATCGTTTTATATGGAGATATCTTTTATTGTTCATTATTTTTATCTTTATCCCATTATGTAAATAATTTGTATATTCCTAATTTATGGTCATTACAAAAACAAGAAAAATGTCTTGATAATTTAACAGCTGATGATTTACTGATTATTGTATCAGTGCAATATAGTTACTTTAGTTTTAAAGAAATGGCGATGTTAAAGCCAACGGTTCCCAAAAATCTATTTACCCATCAGGCTAAGCGATTATTTATCGGTAGTATGGGAGCTTCTAGTTATGATAAAACGGTCTGCCTATCTTTAGTGCAAACAAGATATAATTTTTTATATCAAGAAATTATTTTAGAGATAATTAATAAAATAATAATTCAAATAAATCGAGGTGATTAGATGAATTCTTTAATTAGTATGTGGCTATTGATCATAAATAATGCTCTTATTGAAGATGCAACATATAATATTGCACGATATTTTATTATTAACTATAAAAAGTTAGATAAAATTTCTATTTCTAAAGTAGCAAGTGACTGTTTAACTTCTCCGGCGACTATTAATAAGTTTTGTCGTCAGATTGGTTTTCAATCATATCAAGATTTAAAAAGCCAAGTTAAATATTTTTATCAAATTAGAATGAAGCAAATGGAACATCGTTTTGAAATTATGGATGAACAAAAATTATTAGATTATTTAAATATAGATGCTAAAGAAGAATTTCAAGAACAGGTCTATCAGGCAGCAAAACTTATTTATGAAGCTAAACAAGTTAGACTTGTAGGAGCAACATATCCTTTAGCTTTAGCACAAAATTTTCAAGAAGATTTAATTATGATGGATAAATTAGTTTTTTTCCATCAATGTCTTTTATTTCGTGATGATGTATCATTTATAGATGATGAATTAGTTATTATTGTTTCGATTACGGGGCGTATTTTTACGCATAATCAAAATTTACTTAATAAAATTTTTAGTAGTAAATGTAAAGCTATCTTAATTTCACAAAATTTATGTTGTGATATTAATGATTTATCTTTATATCTTCAGTTACCAGGTTTGAATGATAGTGAATTGGTTAATTTTAGTTTATTAGCTACATATTATATGATTAAAAACAGTTATTATCATAATTTTTATCATGAAAATAGTTGTTTTTAATCGTTTAGATTATAAAAAAATTAAGAATATTTAATGATTTAGTGTGAAAAGTCCAAGAATAGGTTATTCTTGGATTATTTTTATGACAATTTTTTAATGTTATTGTATTATTTATTAAATTTCAGTGAAATTAATTGTTAAAATACAAATATTAGATTGCAAAAAGCGACATATTCCCTTATAATTCAATTAAAGTTTAAGCAAAAAGTCCAAGAATAACCTATTCTTGGATTATATTACTAAACTTTATGACAATATTTTTAATGAAGTAATCACTGACTAGCGCATGTTATGGAATTAAAATGATTATAAGACCCTGAGTGTAACTAAAAATATTACATAGTTGCACTGGGGTTTTATTGTCTTTTGGAGGAAATTATGCAAAACTTTTATGTTTTAGAAGTAAATAGAGAAAGAGAGGAAGAGATATTAGATATTTTTAAATCCGATATTTTTAATGAATCGATATGTAGGTGTTTTATTTTGAAAAGAAATCAGGCTCGGAAATTTGGTTTGGAATGGAAGATATGTGTAGTTGATATTCTTAAGGGAATAATTTTTTTTGAAATAAAAGATATTGATTTATTTAAAGATAGGTTAAAAAAATGTAAAAGATTTTTTGAACTTAATAATCATCGATGTGTGAAGTTAAAAAGATTGAATGAAAATGATATATCTTTTATTAAGAAGTTTGAAAATGATTCAATGATAATAGCTCATTCAATTGGTGATATTTACAAAGACGATATTATTGTAAAAGAGGGGCCACTAAAAGGATTAGAGAATATGATTAGAAAAGTTGATCGTCATAAACGATTAGCTTTTTTAAAATATAAATTTTCTTTTAGCGACTATGATATATGTCTTGGTTTAGAAATAAAAAATAAGATAAGGGGAGATTAAGATAGAAAAATTATTAATTATAGGAGCAGGTGGTCATGGCAGATGCTGTTTAGATATCGCTAGAGAAACTTATGATCACATCGCCTTCCTTGATGATAATCTTAACAATAAAATGATCAATGACTCTAAAGTCATTGGTTCTGTTGATGATATGAAACTGTTTTATCCTGAATATAAAGATATCTTTATTGCTGTTGGCAATAACAAACTTAGAAAACAGTTGATTGATAAGGCAGAGATGATCGGATATGATTTAGTTTCACTGCTTTCAAAAAACAGTATCATCTCTAATTATGCTTTCATTGGTAAAGGAACGGTTGTTTTTCCTAATGCGGTCATTGAAGCAAATGCGATTGTTGGTAATGGCTGTGTCATTACAGCTAATACTACTGTAAATCATGATGCCATTATCGAAGATCATGTCCTTGTTTATTCCAATACTGTGATCAGACCTAATACGCTGATTGGTTCTTATTCACGTATCGGAAGTAACTGTACTGTTACTTTTGGTACTAAGATAAAAGCAAACAGTAATATCGATGATGGGATGACAGTAGGCAATGATGATGAATACTGTTTTGAAATGGGGGTATAGGGATGTATCGAAAAGGAATCAAAAGAGTCATTGATTTTATTTTAGCTTTAGGGGGACTTATCATCTTAAGTCCTGTTTTTATTATTCTGTGTCTCTGGATAAAACTTGACAGTAAAGGACCGGTATTGTTTAAACAGAAAAGGATAGGGATCAATAAAACATATTTCAATATTTTGAAGTTTAGAACGATGTACATAGATACACCTAAAGATATGCCGACACATATGTTAAAAGATCCAGATCAGTTTATAACGAAAGCAGGAAAGTTTTTAAGAAAGACATCACTGGATGAACTGCCACAGATCATCAATATCCTAAAAGGAGAGATGTCAGTGATCGGACCAAGACCGGCGTTATGGAATCAGGATGATCTGATAGAAGAAAGAGATAAATATCATGCCAATGAAGTAAGACCGGGACTAACAGGCTGGGCACAGATAAACGGTAGAGATGAACTGGAGATACCGGTAAAAGCGAGATTAGATGGAGAATACGTAGAACGTATCTCTTTTTTATTTGATCTAAAATGTTTCTTTGGAACGATAGCATCAGTATTAAAAAGTGATGGAGTAGTAGAAGGAGGAACAGGATCGATGAATGGAGAAAGTAAACGATGAAGATATTAGTGATTTCACAGTATTACTATCCTGAACCGTTTAAAATCCATGAAATTTGTGAGGAACTGGTTAAAAGAGGTAATGAAGTAACAGTAATCACTGGAAGACCAAATTATCCTGATGGTGATTTATTTCCTGGATATGATAATCTGGATAAAATGAATGAAACAGTCAATGGAGTAAATGTTATAAGAACTCATATTCCATTAAGAGGTCATAATCCTTTATCCCTGATAAGAAATTACCTTAGCTATCCTGGATACGCTAAAAAAGAGATAAAGAAACTCGATAAAGAATTTGATGCTGTGTTTGTATATCAGTTATCACCAGTTTTTATGCTGATTCCAGCACTATATTATAAAAAAAGATATAGAAAAAAAGTGTATGTCTATTGTTTAGACTTATGGCCGGAATCATTAAAGGTTCTGCATTTAAAAGAAACAAATCCAGTGTTTAAAGTTTTGAAAATGATTTGCAGTAAACTTTATAAACAGTGTGATTTTATTAGTGTTACATCACCTGCTTTCATTGAATATTTAAATGAAGTCAATAAGGTGGAGATGAGCAGATTAAACTGTATTCCGCAGCATGGAGAAGATCTTTTTTTACAGGTCAATCCGTATCAAAAACAGGATAAATTAAATATAACTTTTGCGGGAAATATAGGAAAAGCTCAGGATTTTGATTGTTTGGTCAGGGCAGTAGCTAAAGTTCCTGACAGTTATTATTCCCGACTAAAGTTTACGATAATTGGCAGCGGTTCGTATGAAATAGAATTTAAACGACAGATAGAAGAAAAAGAACTTGGTGCTGTGTTTGATTTTGTAGGCAGAAAAAGAGTTGAAGAACTTATACCATATTATAATGATACATCTTTATTTTTACTGTCTTTAGAAAAAGACAGTAATATTGGTAAAACTATTCCATCTAAATTACAGACCTATATGGCTGTTGGCAGAGGTATTATTGGTTCGATTGATGGAACATCAGCGGATATTATCAATAGATCTAATACTGGGATGGTTTGTAATGCCGGTAATGATAAAGAACTGGCAGATATCATCATAAAAATGGCTGATGCAGATGATGATTTGATCAGTACATTAGCAGGAAATAGCCGTAACTATTTCTTGAATAATTTTACTATTAATAAATATGTTGATCAGATATTAAAAAAATTGGAGGAGCTAGGATGAGTCAATTTAAAGATAAAACATTATTAATTACTGGAGGAACTGGTTCCTTCGGTAATGCAGTATTAAATAGATTTCTAGAAACTGATATCAAAGAAATCAGAGTCTTTTCTAGAGATGAATTAAAACAGGATAATATGAGACATGAATATCAGGCGAAATATCCTGATGTTTTTCATAAGCTTAAGTTTTATATCGGGGATGTCAGAGATATAAATTCTATCAAAAATGCTATGTATGGTGTTGATTATGTCTATCATGCTGCTGCTTTAAAACAGGTACCAAGCTGTGAATTCTTTCCTATCGAAGCAGTTAAAACTAATGTTCTGGGGACAGAAAATGTCTTAACTGCAGCAATAGAATGCAATGTTAAAAGAGTCGTTTGTTTAAGTACCGATAAAGCAGCCTATCCTGTAAATGCTATGGGAACAAGCAAGGCGATGATGGAAAAAGTGATCGTAGCTAAAAGCAGGACAGTAGACCCTAAGAAAACAAGTATTATGTGTACAAGATATGGAAATGTATTAGCATCAAGAGGTAGTGTAGTACCTCTTTTTATTAACCAGATAAAAGAGGGAAATGATTTGACAGTAACAGAACCAAGTATGACAAGATTTGTAATGACATTGGAAGAAGCAGTAGATTTAGTGTTATTTGCATTTGAAAATGGAGAAAGCGGCGATATCTTTGTACAGAAAGCACCAGCGTGTACGATCGAAGTACTGGCAAAAGCAGTGAAGGAATTATTCAAAGCAGATAATGAAATCAAAGTAATCGGAATCAGACATGGAGAAAAGATGTATGAGACATTACTAACAGATGAAGAATGTGCTAATGCCATAGATATGGGCAATTTTTATCGGGTACCGGCAGATAAAAGAGATTTAAACTATGATAAATACTTCTTTGAAGGACTGCCTAAGACAAAATTACAGCAGTTTAATTCACACAATACAGAATTAATGGACGTAGAAGAAGTAAAGAATAAATTATTAGAAGTAAAGTTGGTAAGAGAAGAATTAGCTGATTGGGAGAATAAGTAATGTCAAGGATATTATTTATAAATTCAGTCTGTAATGGTTCAACAGGAACGATATGTAAAAACTTATATAAAGCAGCAAAAGAAGCAGGACATGAATGTTGTATCGCATATGGAAGAGGAAAGGCACCTGAAGGATTCGATACAATAAAAATAGGTAATCAGCTGGATACATATTTACATGTATTAAAAGCAAGAGTGTTTGATGCTTCAGGTTTTGGCAGTAAACATTCAACAAAAAAGTTTATAAAAGAAATTGAAAAGTTTAAACCGGATATCATTCATTTACATAATATCCATGGATATTATGTAAATATTGAGATTCTATTCAAATATCTGAAAGAACATCCAGAAATAAAGAAAATATGGACACTGCATGATTGCTGGGCTTTTACAGGACATTGTGCATATTATACCTATGCAAAATGTGATAAATGGAAAGCCGGATGTCAAGGGCATTGTTTAAATAAAAATGAGTATCCGAAAACAATATTTTCAAGAATCAATAAGAATTATTTGAGAAAAAAAGAATTATTTAATGATATTGATAATATGATTTTAGTTACACCAAGCAAATGGCTGAAAGGTGAGGTAAAAAAATCATATTTAAATAACTATCAAATAACAGTAATAAATAATGGAGTAGATACTGAGATATTTAAATATACAGAATCAGATATTAAAGAAAGATATGGAATAAAGGATAGAAAAGTAATTCTTGGAGTTGCATCTGTATGGGATAAAAGAAAAGGATTAGATACTTTTATTGAGTTATCAAAACATTTAGATAGTGAGTATCAAATTGTTTTGATTGGATTGAATGATAAACAGGTCAGATCTTTACCAAAAAATATTATCGGAATTAATAGAACAGAAAATGTTCAAGAGTTAGTTCAATGGTATAGTGCTGCAGAAGTATATTTTAATCCAACATTAGAAGATAATTATCCAACAACAAATTTAGAAGCAATAGCGTGTGGAACACCAGTTGTTACTTTTGATACAGGTGGAAGTCCTGAAAGTGCGTTTGCAACTGAATCAGAAATTATATTTAATAAATCTATTGATGAGTGTTTTATGAAAATAAAGAGTGATATTAAAAATAATGATTTCAGAGGAATTGATATGGAAATTATGATAGATAAGTATTTAGGAATTATAAGGGAATAATTAATTATGAAGGTATTATATATTACTAATTTGGCGTCACCGTATCGTGTTGATTTTTTTAATGAATTAAATAAATATTGTTATTTAACAGTGTTATTTGAAAGAGAAACAGCTAATGATAGAGATGATAAGTGGTATGACAATAATTTTGATTTTAACGGAATTTTTCTTAAATCAAAAAATATTGGGAATGAAGCATCTATATCTTTTGAGGTTATTAAGTATTTAAAAAAAGATTATGATATTATCATTTTAGGGGGATATAGTTCTCCAACAGCAATGATAGCTAGTATATATATGAAAATTCATAAAATTTCATATATATTGAATGCTGATGGAGGTTTTATTAACAAAGACGAAGGAAAAATAAATAAATATATTAAAACTTTTTTTATATCTTCAGCAAAATATTGGTTAAGTTCAGGAAAAGAAACAAAAAAATACTTTATTTATTATGGAGCTGATGAGAAAAAAATATATAATTTTCCATTTACTAGTGTAAGACAATCTGAAATTCTCAGTGAACCTATTTCTAAAGAAATAAAAGGAAAGTTGAAAAAAGAATTTAAAATACCGTACGATAAAGTTATTTTATCAATAGGTCAGTTTATACCTAGAAAAGGATTTGACTGGATGATTGAAGCATATAAAGATTTAAATTGCAATATTGGTATATATATTATTGGTGGAAAACCAACTGAAGAATATCTTGAGCTAAAGAAAAAATATAAAATGAATAATCTTCATTTTATTGATTTTCAGAATAAAGAAGTGATAAAAAAATGGTATCAATTATCAGATTTGTTTGTTTTGCCGACTAGAGAAGATATTTGGGGATTAGTAATTAATGAGGCAATGGCACAAGGATTACCGGTCATAACTACTAATAAATGTATAGCAGGATTAGAGTTAATAAAAAATAATAAAACAGGTTTTTTAGTAGAAGTTGAAAATAAAGAAAAATTATATGATTTGACTAATCGATTGCTTATTATGGATTTTGACGAATATAACAAATTTCGTTTAAATTTATTAAAAATAATAAAAAAAAATACGATTGAAACTATGGCATATCGTCATTTTGAAATTTTTAATACACTAAAAGAGGAGTGTGTATGAAAATAAAATCTGATTATATATTTGTGTTTATGCAACGAAGATGTAGTGAAATAGAGACAGAATGTCACAACTTGATTTATAACAAACAAATTAATGATAAATAGATTATATATTATTAAATTTTTTAGTCATATTAAAATAAATTAATATAAAGGAGGGGAAATGTGGTTAAAGTATCAAAACGATATATTACTAGTTTTTTAATATTGGTGTTATCTACAATAATCTTAATAATAGTATATCCATTAAATGCTGATGTTCTATATAAAAATAATTATATTACATTGTCGATATGTTTGATGTTAATTCTTATGTTATTAAATAGCGTATATATAAAAGGCAAATTAGATATTTTTGAGCCGATAACTATTATTTCATTAATATATTTATTTATGTTTTTTATTACACCTATATATGATATTGTAACAAAAAATTATTATTGGTACGGATATAATTTATTTGACTATGGGTTGAAATCCACCATTATAGCATTTATTGGATATGTAATTTTTTTTATTTTTTATAGAATTAATTTTTTACATTTTCGTTTTATTAAAAAAAATCATGAATATTTTTATGAAAAAAATATAATATGGTTGATACTTTTGATATATTTCTTTAGCTTAGTCTGTAATGTATATTATATGATACAAAAAGGTGGATATGATCTAACATATTTATTAACATTAGGAATGTTAGGTAAATCAAATATAATTAATACAACAGAATCCTCGATTGGATATATATCTATGTTTTCTTATTGTTTACCTGCTGCAACTCTTTTATATTGGGAATTTGGGAATAAAAAGATAATTAAGTTAATATTATTTGTACCTATGGTAATTTTACAAGTGGTAAGAGGCTTTAGATTTTTTATAATACAAATCGCAATAACTTTTTTTGCATATTATTATATAAAAAGAAATAAAAGACCTAAATTACGGACAATAGCTTTATTTTTATGTTTACTATTAGTTCCTATTATTGTAATGACAATGTTTAGAAGTGACATTAGAGCAGGTTCGGGAATAAATTTTAATATTATTAACTTAGATAGTATAATTGAATCTTTAGATGATGCGTTTTGGGGTAATTTTAGAATATATAGGAATTATTATGGTCTTATTGGGAATATTCCTAGTAAATATTCATATATATTTTTTGAACAGATTCTTTTTGGAACACTTTCGATGGTTATACCAAGAGCTATTTGGTCAAATAAGCCAAGTAGTTTTGGGGTTGGTTTAGATAAGATAATAGGAAATAATCTTGCAAATACTGGACAAGCATATCCTGGATTAGGAGAGTATTATTACTCTTTTGGTTTTATAGGAATATGTTTTTTTATGGCAATTTATGCAATATGGATGAAAAAGGTTAAAAAGAAGATAATGAATTATAATATATCAGGTATAGATATTATTGAGTTTTCAATTTTGCTTGGTACTAATTTACAATTATTAATAAGGGGTTATACTCCTAGTAATTTTTGGTATATTATTTTCTCATTATTACCAGTTTATATAATTAGATTTTATTTGAAAATTAGATAAATACGAAGGGGGTTTAGTTAATGCAGTATAAGGTATTAGTTGCACATCCTGGCCGACAACATTCGTTTAGGGTAGCAAGTGCATTGAAAAAAGAAAATTTATTATTCCAATATTTAACAACGGTTTATTATAAGGATAAATTAAATTGGACACATATTGTTTCATTTTTTCTAAAAGGAGATAGCCTTAATCGAGCAAAAAAAAGAAGATGTATTGATTTACAAGACAGTGATGTTACACAGTTTAAAGAATTTTTAGGTGTAATATTACTTCTTATACAAAGAATAGATAGAAAGAGATATTTTACTAATAGATTAAATAACTATATTTCAAAAAGTTTTCAAATTAAGGTAGCAAAATACGCAATAAAAAATAATGTTGATGCGATAATTTCATATGATACAAATTCAAATTACATGTTTGATTATTTAATAAAATATGCACCTAATATAATTAGAATTATAGACGATGCTCATCCGAATAGGAATTTTTTGTATAAAGTTTATCAAGAAAAAATGGAGTCTGCAGGTGAATTTCGAAAAACATTTGAAGCTTGCGGATATCTTTTAAATAAGAGTGTTGCTGATAAATACGGAATTGAATCAAAAAAAGCACACTATCATATTGTTGCATCATCATTTTCTGCTGAGTCAGTAAGGTATAACGGATTTAAAAACCAATCTATATTTAGAATACCTTATGGTGTAAATAGAAATGATTTTATGTCTAGTAAAAAGGATTATGATAAACTTAATTTATTATTTGTAGGTGAAGTTAATCAGCGAAAAGGTATTCGTCAAATTCTGGATAGTGCTAAAGTTATTGCTAGTAAAGATATTGTTTATCATATCGTTGGAACAGGTGCAGAATATCACCAAGATTTATATAAACCGTATGATAAATATGTTAATTTTTATGGTAGAGTGCCATTTGAATTGTTACAAGATTTATTTTCTAAAAGTAGTATATTTATTTTCCCATCAATGGGAGAAGGATTCGGTTTGGTAGTACTCGAGGCACTTTCTGCTGGGTTACCAGTAATAGTTAGTAAAAATTGCTGTGGGACAGATATAATAAAAGATGGATATAATGGTTTTGTAATAGAAGCTGGTGATACTAAAGAATTAATCAATAAGATAAATTGGTTTATTGAAAATAAAGAAAAATTACCTGAAATGAGTAGAAATGCAATAAAAACTGCTGAACTTTATACATGGGAAAAATATGAAAAAGAAATATGTATTGCAGTGAGAAAAATGATAGAAAAAAAAGGTAATAGCAATGAATAAATTAGTGAAAAATTATATTTATAATTTGATTTATCAAATTTTTGTAATTATTGTTCCGATTATTACTGCTCCTTATTTAGCAAGAACTTTAGGACCGGCTAAATTAGGAGTTTATAGTTATATAAATTCTACCACAACAATTATTTCTACAGTGAGTTTGTTAGGCATTTATACGTATGGGAATAGACAAATTGCATATTTTCGCGATAATGAAGTAAACATAAATAAGAATTTTTGGGAAATAATGATTTCTAGATTGTTTTTAGGGATTTTTGGTACAATTATATATTTTATTTGGGGATACTTGAGTAGATATTTTAACTATTACATATTATATTATCCTTTTATTTTAGCGAATTTTATTGATTGTTCGTGGTTATTTGTAGGAATGGAGGATATGAAACCTGCAGTTACAAAAAACTTTTTTGCCAAGTTAGCTAGTGTAGTTGGGATTTTTTTATTTATTAAAAATTCTTCTGATTTATACATGTATGTACTTCTTTTGTCTATCTCAGCTTTAATTGCTAATTTATCTGTGTATTTTCAAATAAAAAAATATGTATCAAAACCTAAAATGCATATTAGTTTAAAAAGAATTCATACCCATATGAAAGGATCTCTTATATTGTTTCTTCCTCAAGTTGCATCATTAATATACTTACAAATAGGAAAAATAATGATTGAATGGATTACTAAGGATGCATCTAATCTTTCATATTATGATCAAGCTGAGAAAATAATTACAATACCACTTACTATTATAACAGTATTGAATACAGTTGTTATGCCTAGAATTGCAAACGAATTTAAAAATGGGAATAAGAAAAAAATAGAGCAATTGTTGATTAGTACAGCTAAATTTACAATGTTCTTAGCATGTCCTTTGATGATTGGTATTATTTCTATAGCTGATAAATTCATACCATGGTATTTGGGAAATAGTTTTTCAGCATGTATAAGTATAATGTACATCTTAGCACCTATTATTATTACAAATTCATTAATTGGTATTTCCGGCACACAATATTTTACAGCGACTAATCAAATAAATATTTTAGTAAAATCATATAGTTTGGCCGCATTATTGAATATTGTTTTGAATACGATTTTTATATCATTGTATTCGTTTGTAGGTGCAGCAATTTCAACAGTTATTTCAAGTTTAATATTAACGATTATACAATATTATTATTTGAATAAACAAATAAAAATTAGTTCAATTTTATATGAATCAAAGAATTATTTATTATTTTCTATTGTTATGGGAATAATAGTTTATTTTATAAGTAAAAATATGTTAGCAACACCTGTTACTACAATTATTCAAATTGTAACAGGTGTTGTTATTTACTTTATTCTGATAATTATAACACAAGATAAGAGTTTTAAACAATTATTAAATTTTATAGCATTTAATAAAAAGAAATAATAATAAAAGATGCTATTAATAAAATAATTACTAATTAAAGTAGATTATAGAATTTATTTATTACTAGAATTATTTAGATAAAAAAAGAAGAATTTTTATATGTGTTGATATTTAATTGAAAAAGTTGATAGAAATGGAGGTATATATGTTAACTGCATTAATAATGGCTGGAGGAAAGGGCACAAGATTTTGGCCGATATCTACTGAAAATAAACCAAAACAATTTTTGAATTTAATTGATGATAAAACAATGCTTCAAGCAACGATAGAAAGGTTAGAAGATTTAATAAATATAGATCATATATTCGTTTGTACAGGAGTACAATATATTGGTATTATTAAAGAACAATTACCTAATTTACCAGAAAAAAATATTATAATTGAACCAACAGGAAAAAATACAGCACCATGCATTTTATTAAGCCTATTGTATATCAAACAAATTTATATGGATGCCAATGTTGTTGTACTCCCAAGTGACCATAAAATAAATAATAAAAAAGAATTTTTAAAAATTTTGTCAGTAGCTAATAAGTTTGTAGATGATACCTTTGAATCAATAGTGACTATTGGAATAGAGCCAAATAGACCGGAAACAGGTTATGGGTATATCAATTTTTCTGATAATATCGAAAAAATTGATAATTATCAAATAAAAAAGGTACGTTGTTTTGTAGAAAAACCAAATTTAAATATAGCTAAAGAATATCTTGATAAAGGTACATATTTATGGAATGCCGGCATGTTCGTTTTTAACTGCAAATTTATGATTGAAGAGTTTAAAAGATTATCTAATCAAATGTATCAAATACTTTCTACTCTACCGGCCATTGAAGATGAAAATTATATGGAGGTGTTAGAAAAAAAATATTCTTTATGTGAATCTATATCAATAGATTATGCGATTATGGAAAAATCAAAACATATTTTTGTTATACCAGGTGATTTTGGATGGGATGATATTGGATCATGGAAGGCACTTGAAAGATATATAAAAAAAGATGAAAATAACAATATTTTTAAAGGTAAAGTAAATAATTTTAATTCAAAAAATAATATTGCTTATAGTACAAAAAAAGAAATTATATTATTGGATATAAATGAATTATTTGTTATAGAAGCGGATGATAAGATTGTAGTTGGTAAAAAGGAAAGCATATCTAAAGTATATGAATTGAGGGATAATAAGTAATGGATTACATGAAAGAATTTAATAGGTGGCTCGAACAAGGAATTATGAAGGAAGAGCTATTATCTTTAGATAATAAAGAGATTGAGGAATGTTTTTATAAGGAGCTGTCTTTTGGAACTGGAGGAATTAGAGCTATTATGAATCCAGGGCCAAATAAATTGAATATATATACAATTAGAAAAAATACAGAGGGTTATGCAAGATATGTTAATGATCAAAATGGGAAAGCTGTTGTTATTGCATATGATAATAGGCATAACTCTGATAAATTCGCTTTAGAGGCGGCAAAGGTATTATCTTCTCATGGCATAATGGTGTATCTATTCGATACGTTAAGACCAACGCCAGAATTATCCTTTGCAGTACGTTATTTAAAAGCTTTTGGTGGAATTGTAATTACAGCAAGTCATAACCCACCTGAATATAATGGGTATAAAATATATGATAAGTATGGTTGCCAATGTGTTTTAAGGGATACTAATAAAATCGCAAAATATATTGAAAGTGTTGATGACTTATTATCTATTAAGATAAATCCTAATGACAGTTTAATAAAATATATTGGAGAAAATGTTGATAATGCTTATTATAAAGTTTTAGAAACAGTACAGGAAAGACCTGAGTTAAATAAAAACATAAAAGTTGTATATACCCCATTACATGGAACAGGAAATATTCCTATAAAAGTAATGTTAGAAAAATTAGGCTATAATTATAATGCTGTTGAAGAACAATGCAATCCTGATCCAAATTTTAGTAATGTTAGGTCACTAAATCCAGAAAATAAAGACGCATTTAATATAGCAATAAAATTAGCCGAAAAAGAAGCTGCAGATTTAATAGTTGCAACTGACCCAGATTGTGATCGTTTGGGAATAATGGTTAGACATAAGAAAACTTATGAATATTTAACAGGAAATCAAATAGGAGCAATATTGTTAGAATATCTTTTATCAACTAAAAAAGCAAAGGGAACATTACCAGATAACGGTATAGTCTTTAATACAATTGTCACAAGTGATTTAGGAAGTATGGTTTGTAAAAAATATGGAGTTGAAATGGAATCAACATTAACTGGTTTCAAGTTTATTGGCGATAAGATTAGAGAATATTATGGAAAAAAAGAATTTTTATTTGGTTATGAAGAAAGCAATGGCTATATGGTTAAAGACTTTACAAGAGATAAAGATGCAATACAAGGTACAATTTTAGCATGTGAAGCATGCAATTATTATAAAAGCAAAGGTAAGACTTTAATGGATGTTTTAAATGATATTTATGATGAAAATGGTTATATTCTAGATATTCAGGAAAATGAGACTTTGCCTGGAATTGAAGGAGCAAGAAAAATGGAGGAGATTATTAATAGTTTTCGATATAATGATATTCATGAGATTGAAGGCAAAAAGGTTATTGCAAAGGAAGATTATAAATTATCATTAAGATACGATCAAAATGGTGAATCACCTTTAACATTACCTAAATCAAATGTTATAAAATTTTTTTTAGAAGATGGTTCTTGGATAGTTGTGAGACCATCAGGAAATGAGCCAAAAATAAAATATTATAAAAATATGAGGGTTGACTATGAGCGATGATATATATAGTGACTGTGAATTAAAAACAATTCAACGATTAGAATATGAACTTTTATTAGATGTTAAAAAAATTTGTGAAAAAGAAAATATTGAGTATTTTCTTATTGGTGGAACAGCATTGGGTTCAATACGACATAGTGGATTTATTCCATGGGATGATGATATTGATATTGGAATGACAAGAGAAAATTACGAAAAGTTTTTACGATTAGCACCATCTAATCTAACAGATAAATACGAGCTGCAAACTCCAGATAGTGGAGACAATATTCCATATTTTTATACTAAAATTAGAATTAATAATACTATATTTATGGAATATTGTAATAGGAATATAAATATACATCATGGTATTTATATTGATGTGTTTCCGTTTGATATTGTGCCAGATGATGATGTTGAATATAAAAAGATGTTTAAAAAATTTCAATCATTGATTAGAGTGTTTTCGTTACGCCAAATTCCTGATATTGCTATAAAGCCCAGTAATTGTATTCAAAAATTCAAATCATGTGTTAGAAAATTGGCTCATATATTTGTAAAGTTAATCCCGCTTAGTTTTTTGAAAAACAGATTATATGCTGTAGCAACAAAATATAATAATAGTAATTATAATTCATATTGTTGTTTAAATTTTCCTGAATATAAAACTGAATTTATTAAAAAAGAAGATTTATATCCACTGGAAATGCGTAGATTTGAAAATGATTATTTTCCAATTCCCAAAAATTGGGATGTATATTTAAAAACTCATTATGGTGATTATATGGAATTGCCAAAAGAATCTGATAGGGTGGGGCATAAACCTTATAAAGTTTATTTTGGTGGAAGTAAAAAATATTGATAAAAAGTGGTGAAATTAGTGAAAAAAGTTATTACATATGGAACATTTGATTTATTTCATGTTGGACATTTGAATCTTATTAAACGAGCTAAAGCGTTGGGAGATTATTTGATTGTGGCAGTAAGTTCAGATG
>NZ_CAMPPT010000011.1:0-75421 GCF_946902305.1 Clostridium sp. Marseille-Q5894
AGTTATAATTTGAAGTGTTAATATTAATATTTGACATGAAAATATTATACCAAAAAAACGCTCGCTTGAGCGCTTTTTTTGTTTTATGAAGCTGTAAAATAATTATTTACTCGTTACAGCCCCTTAAAAACGCAAGAACAATCTTTGTTTTAATTATAATTCTACGTATTCTTTAACTAGAGCAACTACTTCTTCCATAGTTGAGCAATTAATAGCTTTAGCAGCTAATTCATTCATTTCTGATTTTTTCATTGATCTAATTAATTTTCTTTGTGAAAGGATTGATGTAGCTGACATAGAGAATTCATCTAAACCTAAACCAATCAATAACGGTGCGGCAGTAGCTTCACCAGCCATTTCACCACACATACCAGCCCATTTACCTTCATTATGTGCAGATTCAATTACATGTTTAACTAAACGTAAGATTGATGGGTGGAAAGGTTGATATAAATAAGAAACACCTGAAGACATTCTATCAGCGGCAAATGTATATTGAACTAAGTCATTTGTACCGATTGAGAAGAAGTCAACTTCTTTAGCTAATTGATCAGCCAATACAGCTGCAGCTGGAATTTCAATCATGATACCAACTTGGAAATTATCAGATACTGAAATACCTTCATTAACTAATTTTTCTTTTTCTTCTAATAGGATTCCTTTAGCTTTTCTAAATTCATCTAATGTAGCGATCATAGGGAACATGATTCTTAAATCACCATAAACTGATGCTCTAAGTAATGCTCTTAATTGCACTCTAAAAATATCTTCTCTTTGGAAACATAAACGAACAGCTCTAACTCCTAAAAATGGATTCATTTCTTCAGGTAAAGGAAGGGCTTCGATTTTTTTGTCTCCACCAATATCTAATGTACGAACAACAACTGGTTTTCCATTCATACCTTCTAATACTTCTTTATAAACAGCAAATTGTTGTTCTTCAGTTGGTAATTCAGCAGATTCCATATATAAGAATTCAGTTCTAAATAAACCAACACCTTCACCACCGTTGTCTAAAACAGCTTGAATATCTTTTGGAGATCCGATATTTGCAACTAATTCAACATGATGATCATCTAAAGTTACAGATTTTTCATTCTTTAATTTTTTCAATTCTTCTTTATAAGCAATGAATGCTTCACGTTTAACTTGATATTCTTTGATTTCTTCTTCGCTAGGATTTAAAATAACAATTCCCGCTTCACCATCTAAAACGATCATATCATTTTCATTAACTTCTTCTGTAATTGTTTTACAAGAAACAACAGCAGGAATTTCTAATGAACGAGCCATAATAGCTGAGTGAGAAGTTCTACCACCAATATTAGTTGCAAATCCTTTAACTAAGTTTTTATTTAATTGAGCAGTATCAGAAGGAGTTAAATCATCAGCAATAATAACAACTTCTTCATCGATTAAAGCAGGATTTGGCAATGATTTTCCAAGTAAATTTGCTAAAAGACGACGAGATACATCTTTAATATCAGCAGCTCTTTCTTTAAAATAGTTATCGTCCATACTTTCGAACATTGCAATAAACATATTAGCAACTTCATCTAATGCAGCATCAGCATTAACTTTTTCATTTTTAATTTTGTCTTCAACTTGAGTTTTTAATTCAGGGTCTTGTAAAACTAATGCATGTGCATCAAAGACAGCTGCTTCTTCTGCTGATAAATTTTTAGCAGCAGCTTCTTTAATTGCTTCTAATTCTTTTGCAGTTTGAACCATAGCTTCATCAAATTTTTTGATTTCAGCCTCTACATCCTCTACTGTAACTTTAGTTACAGTTAAATCGGGCATAACTAATTTGTAGGCTTTAGCAATTGCGATACCATTAGATGCCCCAATACCTTTTATCATTATAAAAACACCTCCATACATTCTTATTTTACCTTATTTTATATGAAAAATAAAGAAATATCGTCGCTAGGTTAATCTTTTTTCTTAACGTTGTAAATACTTATTTATATAGTATTGTGCTATTTGAAAAGATTTAGTAAATTTAAGCTTTAACTTGAAGTTTAAGGGTAAAAATAGTATCATAATGGTGGAGGGACAGAAAGATGAAACTAATTATTTGTGAAAATTATGAAGAAGCAAGCGCTGAAGCTGCAAAAGTAATGTTAGGAATTATTAAAAATAAGCCAACTGCTAATTTAGGATTGGCTACGGGATCTACGCCAGTCAAAATGTACGAATTAATGGTTGAAGATCATGAGAAGAACGGGACTTCTTATAAAGACATTAAATCGTATAATTTGGATGAATATTATGGTTTAGAACATACTCATCCTCAAAGTTATTATTATTTTATGCAAAAACATTTATTTTCAAAAGTGGACATTAAACCTGAAAATGTGCATGTACCAAAAGGGTCAGGTGATATTCAAGCAAGTTGTGATGAATATAATAAACTTTTGGCAGAAAATGTAATTGATATTCAATTATTAGGAATTGGATCAAACGGTCATATTGGTTTTAATGAGCCAGGAACGTCTTTTGATGCAGTTACTCATGTTGTTGATTTAAAACAAAGTACGATTGAAGATAACGCTCGATTATTCTTTGATGGTAAGATTGAAGATGTGCCAAAGCAGGCGGTAAGTATGGGTATTAGTAATATCATGAATGCAAAAAGTGTTTTACTACTAGCTTTTGGTAAGGGAAAAGCTGAGGCAGTTAAAGGGATGATCGAAGGTCCTGTTACAGAAGAACTACCTGCAAGTATTTTACAAAAACATCAAGATGTTACAGTTATTTTGGATAAGGATGCTGCATCACTTTTAACGAAATAATTTGATTTTAGGGAAAGATGTCTAATCTTTCCTTTTTTATTGGATTTAACATGATATTTTATGGTATATAATTTTTAATAGTTATTTTAAATTCAAAAAATAATTTAAATAATATTGAAGTAATTGAAGACTATAGATAAAAACATTGAAGTTCAAATGTTTAAAATTTGTTAAAATATTAAATCTGTCATATAATATGCTGTATAGGGGGATTGAAATGACAAAAAATTTATTTAAAGACTATGCTTTGAATGAAAAACATCCAGATTTTCAAAAAGCAACAGCAAGGATAGAACCGTTATATCAAAGAAAAAATGATCTAAGAAGTGAATTTGGGCGTGATTATACCAGAATTATTTTTAGTCAGGCTTATCGACGGTTAAAACATAAAACACAAGTTTTTTTTGCAGTAAAAGACGATCATGTATGTACACGAAGTGAACATGTTAATTTAGTTGAATCAATTAGTTATACAATTGCAAATTATTTAGGCTTAAATACGGAACTTACTAAAGCAATTTCTGTTGGTCATGATTTAGGCCATGCCCCATTTGGTCATGGTGGCGAGCAGATAATTAATGAACTTGCTAAAAATAATGGTTTAGAAACTTTTTGGCATGAACGTAATAGTTTACATTTTATTGATGATATTGAAACATTAGAAGATAATTTGCATCATCGCCATAATCTTAATTTAACTTATGCAGTACGTGATGGAATAATTGCTCATTGTGGAGAAATGAATCAAAAAAATATTGTTAAACGAAATGACTATATTGATTTAAATGAGTTTACTAGTGCTGGATTATATAATCCTTATACATGGGAAGGCTGTGTTGTTAAAATGTCTGATAAAATTGCATATTTGGCACGAGATATCGAAGATGCTTTAAGATTAAAAGTTTTAAAAGAAAATAAAGTTGAGGTTTTAAGAGCATCGTTAAATAATATTAGTGGTAGTTATGAGTTTAGTGCTATTAATAATGGAACAGTAGTAAATTATTTTATTCAGGATGTTTGTAAAAACAGTAGTCCAGAAAAGGGAATTTCTTTATCAGATGAAGCATTTGAAATTATGAAAACGATTATGAAATTTAATTATCAGAATATTTATTTAATTGATCGAGTACAGATTCATGCTAATTATGTAAAATTGATTTTGAATTCTATTTTTGATTTCTTTATGAAATATGAATTATTGAATAGAGACAGTGACACTAATATAATTGGCAAATTAATCAAAGATAAAAATGATTTTCCACATACAATTAATGGTTATGTTCATTGGTTAGAAAAATATAGCTGTATGAAGGGAATGAAACGTTTAGATATATATGAAAATAAGATCGTATATAATTTTTTAGAAGATGATAAGGCTTTTGTTAAAAGTATAATTGATTATTTATCTGGAATGTCTGATGAATATATTATTCAGATTTTCAATGAATTGATTTCATTTTAATATTTACTTAAAATCTTAGTTTAAATGTGATAAACTAATCAGTATTAGGAGGTGCATATTATGCCTATTAAAATACCAAATGATTTACCAGCAAGTAAGATCTTAAGAGAAGAAAATATTTTTGTTATGGATGAAAATAGAGCATTAGCACAGCAGATAAGACCATTACAGCTTTTAATTTTAAATATTATGCCAACTAAGATCGTTACAGAAACACAGTTATTAAGAATGTTGTCAAATACACCTTTGCAAATAGAAGTTGATTGGATACATATGGCCAGTCATGATTCTAAAAATACTTCTCAAGAACATCTTTTAGCTTTTTATAAAACTTTTGATGATATTAAAGAAAATAAATATGATGGTTTGATCATAACTGGAGCTCCAGTTGAACGATTAAGATTTGAAGATGTTGATTATTGGCCAGAGATGGAAAAAATCTTAGAATGGTCAAAAACGCATGTGTTTAGCTCATTTTTTATTTGTTGGGCTTCCCAAGCGGCACTTCATTATTTTTATGGTATTGAAAAATATGAATTGAAAGAAAAATTGACAGGTGTGTATTTTCATCATACTAATGTAGACAAGATGAAAAGAAAAATTTTACGAGGTTTTGATTATCAGTTTTATGCGCCACATTCGCGTTATACGACAGTTGCAGCAAAAGATATTGCGAAAATTGATGATCTTGATATTCTTGCTAGTAGTGATGAAGCAGGAGTATATTTAATAGCTGAAAAAGATGGATCGCGTTTTTTTGTAACGGGACATCCTGAGTATGATCCAGATACTTTAGATAAAGAATACAAGCGCGATCTTGCGATATCTAATCAGGCAACCATGCCTAAAAATTATTATAAAGATGATAATATGCATAATGGGATTTTAGTGAAGTGGCGTTCGCATGCATATTTACTTTTTAGTAACTGGTTAAACTATTATGTATATCAGTTGACACCTTATGATTTAAATGAATTGGAAGAAATTAAGAAAAAACAAAAATAAAAAAACGGCATTGCCGTTTTTTTATTATCTTTACTGGTGCCGGAGCCAAGAATCGAACTTGAATTTCATGATTACCATTCATGCGTTCTGCCATTGAACTACACCGGCAAATTAAAAAAATTGGTGCAGACAGCGAGATTTGAACTCGCACGAGCAATTGCCCACTACCCCCTCAAGATAGCGCGTATACCAATTTCGCCATGTCTGCAAGTATAATTAGTTTATCAGATTATTAATAAAAAGTCTAGAGTATACCCTAGACTTTAATTGAATTATATAAAGCATAACAATAAATTTCTGTAGCTTTTAATAAAGACTCAATTTTAATATTTTCATTATTACCATGAATCAAATTATCTTCATTAGGGAATTCGGCACCAAAGGCAACACAATTAGGCATTGATTTAGCATAAGTTCCACCACCAATAGCTTGTGGTTTATTAACATTATCACCAGTAACATTTACATAGGCACTATGCAAATTAGTGATTAGATCAGAATCTGGATCAATGTATAATGCTTTACCTAAATCATGTGTTTCTTTAAATCCATAATTTGTGCATGCTGTTTGAAATTTATTAACCATTCCTTCAAAATCCATATCATGAGGACAACGTAAATCAAGTGTGATTTTAAACTCTTCTTTACAATAAGATATGACACCAAGATTTAAAGTTAAAGGTCCCATAAGACCAACATGATCAATTCCTAGTTTTTTACCATTACAATCATCAAGATATTCTAAAATAAAATCAACTAGTTTATTATCAACTACAGTCGCTAGAAACTTACAAAGTAAAACAACCGCATTTATTCCTTCGTCAGGAGTACTAGCATGAGCAGATTTACCTTTTAAAACAAGTTTTGTATGATTTCCTTCTTCTTCAATTTCACCAGTTAAGTTATTAGCACTTAAAAATTTACGATATGAATCAACATATTGTTTATAGTTACCAGTAATTACAGCTTCACATGTTTCAGGAACAATATTAGGCCTGCTACCAGCACATAAATAAATTAGACCACCCTTTTCTACATGACCCTCGATCTTAAATCCACATCCAGCTTTTTCCCCATAAACTACAGGAAAAGCAGCATCAGGAGTGAATCCCATTTTAGGATAAGGTTTTTTTGTGAAATAATGTTTGACACAGCTGCTGCCTAGTTCTTCATTGCATCCAAAAATGACCCTGATTTTCATCTTTGTAGGAATGTTTAATGAATTAATGATTTTAGCAGCATAATATCCAGCTAATAAAGGACCTTTGTCATCAGCAACACCGCGTCCATATAATTTATCATCTTTAATAATAACATTAAATGGATCACTGTTCCAACCTGCTTCATTTACAGGAACGACATCTAAATGTCCAAGTATTCCAAATGTTTCATCACCTTCACCGATATCGATATGACCAGCATAACCGTCAACGTCTTCAACTTCAAAACCATCACGTTTCCCAATTTCTAACATCGCATCTAAGGCTTCACGATTAGCTTTCCCAAAAGGTGCAAATTCACTAACAGTACTATCATCTTGCATCGAAGGAATTGCACATAACTTTTTTATATCTTCAATCATTTGGTCTTTTATTTTTAAAACTTCTGATTTAAAATCTATCATAAAAATATCACCTCGTGATAATTATAACACTAATGATGATAAAAATTAAACAATTTTATTAATAATAATGTTATGATATAGTTGATTAACGGAGGTAGAAGATGAAAAATGTAAGATTTCATATAACTGTAAAAGGTATTGTCGTATTAAATAATCAAATTTTATTATTAAAACGGGTTCAACCCTCAAGTGATGGGTTGGGTTATTGGGAACTACCAGGGGGTGGTTTAGAATATGGTGAGACACCTAATCAAGCTTTGGTTCGTGAATTGAAGGAAGAAACAGGATTAGATATTATTATTTTAAAACCCGCGTATACATTTACTAAGATAAGAGAGGATTATCAAACAGTAGGAATTGGTTATTTATGCATTCCTAAAAATGATCATGTTCATCTTTCTGATGAACATACTGATTATTTGTTTGCTTCAATAGAAGAGGCTAAAGAATTATTAGATAGTGAAATTTTTAATGATATTATCTATACAATTGAAGAGTATTATAATGCACTTTCTCATAATAAAAATTATAAATAAAATAGTAAAAACTATAAAAGTATTATTTTTAATATCTATAAAAAGAAAGAATATATTGCTCTTTGTTTGAAATGAGTTAATAACGATAAGGGCGTTTAAAGATTACTGATTTATCAATGCAATAAATTTTTTCTTTTTTTAAGTAAAAATTGATAAATATTAGTTTTTTTTACTAATAATGTTGTTATTTTTATTAAGTGATAAATATTTTTGTAATAATTATATAGATGATTTTAATTTGTTGAATAAAAAAATATCGATAATATCAATATAATTGCAGATATGTAATGAATAATAAAATAGTAAAAAATTTACAAAAAAATCATTAAATATTATAAATATTTTACTAAATTATAATGATAACATATTTTTATAGATGCCTATACATAATTACTTAATATAAGTAAAATTTAAAAATAGGCCAAAGGAGGAGATAAAGATATGAAAAAAGGGATTGTCTGTTCGGTCTTGATGGCTTTATTATTAGGAACGACATCTGTAATGACACCATTGATGACAGTACCAATTTATGCAGAAAGTATAGTTGCCCCAACTAATCAGTATTCTACAGATACGATTACTACTGTAAATAATGGTACAGGTGCTATTGATGCTAGCGGAGATGTCAGTAATTATGCAAATCTAAATGATTTTACTATTAATGGAACATTTAGTTTTGCGAGCAATAGTAATAGTGGAGTTAACTCTATTTTCTTTATTGGTGATAATACCACTGCTAATAATTACTTTTCATTATATGCTATTCCAAGCAGTAAAACGTTAGGGATAGAATTAAGAAATGCCTCAGGTGGACAAATGCTTAGCAATTCTAAAGTTACGCTTAGTGATGTGGATTTTACAGCTGAACATAAAGTAACATTTACTATGACTGCTAATGGTTATTATCGCGTTTATTTAGATGGTAAAAAGGTGTTAGAGGGAACAACATCATCTGGATTTACTCAAGGAGTTATCAATAATCCTAATTATATGGGATTTGGAATTGGAAGTAGAGCAGGTGGAGCTAATAATTATCCAATGACAGGAAATTTAAAGAATTTAGAACTGTATACTAGTGCATTGGATGAAAGTGATATAATGTCTTATCATTTAGGAGCTCTTGAAAATGTTGCTTATGAGCATGGAAATGTTTATTACAAAGATACTGATGTGCAAAGAGTGCAGGATAATGATAAATTATCACAAATAGTATCAATGGCAACAGGAAGTATTTCAATCAGATATCGCGTAAATGATGCTAGTGCTGAAAGAATGTCATTGTTCTCTATTTCAAATAATGAAGCAGCGAATGAATACATTGATGTTTATGTAAACCCTAGTAATAATACATTTGGAATTAACGTTGAAGGAACTAAAGATTTTGTTATGCCATCATCTTCAATTACAAGAGCGAATAGAACCGTAAGTGATACAGCATGGCATACTATTACTATTACTAAAGAAAATGGTAGTGGTAAAGGTTTTAAGTGTTATTTAGATGGTGTATTTGTTGATCAATATACTAGCGCTGTAGCTGAAGGATTCTTTAGTTTATTAAGTAATGCTAATACTGTTAACTTAGGTTTTGTTGATACTGCAAATGATGATTTAGAAGCTTTCGCTGGTGCGATTGATTATGTTAAAACATATAATGAAGTATTAGATACTAGTGCAATCAGTCAAGAACATAGTCTAACAAACTGGCAGCCAGGCCAAGAAGTTGATATGACTAATGCAATAAAAACAGATACAGAAGATTTATTCTATACTGGATATGATGGATCTAGTTCATATCGTATTCCTTCATTGTTGAAGACTTCTAAAGGAACAGTTTTAGCTGCTATTGATAAACGTAATTCTGGATCTCAGGACTGTGGAAATATTGATATTTCTGTTAGAAGAAGGGAAGCAGGACAAGATGATTTTGGTGATCCAATCATTATTGCAGATTTGATCTCAAATCAAAATAGTCCTTCATCTTCATCTTTCTTGATTGATAGTAGTATGTTTGAAGATAAAGAAACAGGACGTATTTTCTTGATGGTTGATATGTTCCCAGAGACATCTGGTTTAATGGATACTAGTCAATTAACAACAGGTAGTGGATATAGAGAAATAGATGGTGTTAATTATCAACAATTATTCGATAGTGAAGGAAACGAGTATACGATTCGTCCTGATGGTGATATGGGTTATGTATATGATGACCAAAATAATAAGACAGGATATACGGTTGTTTTAAAAGGTAATGCACCATATCATGAACGTGGAAGCCTTTATTTAAATGGAGAATATAAAGGTAATATTTATATGTTGAAAGATGGACCTGATAAAGGTGAATTACATATTTTAAATACTCAATATCTATGGTTGACTTATTCTGATGATGATGGTAAAACTTGGGCAAATCCAGTTGATATAACACCACAAGTTAAAGAAGATTGGATGATGTTTATTGGAACAGGTCCTGGAAATGGAATTCAATTACAAGATGGAAGTTTAGCAGTACCAGTTTATACTGCTAGTGCTAATGTTAGTGGAAGCCAATCTTCAGCAATGATCATTAGTAAAGATGGTGGTGAAACGTGGACTTTAGGTGAATCACCACAAGTACTACAAGGTAATGACCGTGAAACAATGAATAATGGTAGTCAGATGTTTACCGAATCTCAAGCTATTCAATTAAATAACGGACAAGTTAAATTATTCATGCGAAATACTTATGATAGTGTTTACTATGGTAAGGTTTATGTTGCAACAAGCAGTGATGGTGGAATGACTTGGGATAAAGTTGAAAAGACCGAAATCAATGATACTTATTGCCAGCTTTCAGTAGTAAATTATACTCGAGATGGTAAAGAATATGTTGTAATGACAAATCCAGATCATTATCCAAGAACACAAGGTATGGTTCATATTGGAGAAGTTGATCAAGAAACCGGAGATATTACATGGACTAATAGCCAAATTTTAAATACTGGTAAATTCCAATATTCTTGTTTAAGTATATTACAAAATGATGAAAATGATGTTTTATTTGGATTACTTTACGAAGATGATAGTGATGGAACATTTGATATTAAATATACAGAATTCAATGATGATTTCATTACAGCAGGGACTGTTGCTGAACAGATGAAAGATCCAAAACTTATTAGTTATTCTACAAATGTTGAAAATGGAAAAATTAATGTTACATTGACATTTGATCAAGAATTGATTGCAATAAATAATCCACAATTAAAATTAAGTATCAATGATAAAATTATTTTGGCTGATTATCAAACTGGTTCAGGAAGTGATACGATTACATTTGAAGCTGTATTATCTGAACAAGTTAATGGTGTAATGAAAGCTGTTGAAATCGTTGAAAATGATGGTATTATTGAAAACATTAGAAATGGAAAAGTTGGTACATTAAATACTAATATTCATGATTTTACACAAATCAATAGTGGCATAACTTTAGATAGTTATACTTCGCAGCATTCTTCTAGCACAGCTGAAAATGCTGATGGTGCAGCAAGCAATGTTATCGATAATAATCCAAATACTTATTGGCATTCAACTTGGGGAAATGCAAATATTAATTTACCTCAATCAGTAACACTAAAATTAGAGGAAACAAAGAAATTATATAAATTAGCTTATACTCCTCGTCAAAATAGTAGTAATGGTAGAGTTAAACAATATGAAATTTCTGTAAGTAACGATGGTGAAGAATTCAACGTAGTGGCTACAGGTACTTGGCAAGATAGTAAAAATGTTCAATATGCAGAATTTGTTCCTACAGATGCCCTATATGTTAAATTAACAGTACTTGAAGCATATGGTACAGGAGCTAAACAAAGTTGTGCTGTTGCTGAAATAAACTTATTTGAATATAGTGATGGTGTCATCGAACCTGGTGATAAAACAGCATTAACAAATTTAATAAATGAAGTTAGTGGATTAGATACAGATAGATATTCTAAAACGACAGTTGATGAACTTTTAGCTAGTGTAAATGAAGCTCAGGCTTTATTAGATGCTGAATTAGTTTCTCAAACGATGTTAAATAATGTTTATACAAAAATACTAAATGCTAAAAACGCTTTGATTGATATAAGTGATGCAAAAAATACAATTGCAAGATTAGATGCATTGAAAGAAGAAGATTATACTGCAGATTCATGGGAAACTTTTGCTTCTGAATTAGCTGTTTTAAAAACACAAATAGACAATGTAACATCAAATAGAGAAGTATTAGATATAGTTGTTAAAGCTAATTATCTTGAAGCTCAATTAATTAAAGTTGAAGTTAAAGATGCTGACAAATCATTATTAGCTATTGCTATTGAAATGGCTGAAAAAGCCGACTTAGAAAATGTTGTACCAGCAGTAGTAACTGAATTTAACGAAGCTTTAACAAATGCAAAAGAAGTATATGCAAAAACTAATGCAACGCAAAGTGAAGTAAATAGTGCCTTTGATCGACTAGCAAATGTAATGCATATGTTAGAATTCTACAAAGGTGACAAAACAGCATTACAAAAACAAGTAGATCAAATCAATGGATTAGATGAAAGTAAATACATTGAATCATCATGGTCTAATATGTTACCAGCATTAGATAAAGCAAATGTTGTATTGGATGATGTTAATGCAATGCAAGGTGAAGTAGATGAAGCCTTTACAGAATTAGTAAAAGCTTTCTTGAACTTAAGATTAAAACCAAATAAAGACTTATTACAAGAATTGATCAATAAGGCAAATAGCTTAAACGCTGCAAACTACAGTGCTAAAACATGGGCAGCAGTTGCAGAGGCTTTAAATGAAGCTAAGGTAGTATTAGAAGATCCAGAAGCAACACAGGATCAAGTGGATAATGTAAAAGATGTTTTAACAAAAGCAATTGCGGGATTACAAGTAGAAATAAAAGAAACTAGCAATCCGGTAAAAGCAGGCGATACAACAGCAAGTGTCGCTACTGGTGATACTACTAATTTAAATGCTGCATTAGGAGTTGCTGCTTCATTAAGTATGCTTGCATATTTATCTAAAAAGAAAAAGAAATAACGATATTTTGAAGGAAGCTTGATAATGATAGCTTCCTTTTTTTAAATAAGAGTTGATATTTTATTAATTTTGGATAAAATAATATAGTTAAAGTTTAATTATAAGAGGAGTTATTATGAACGAGGAAATTATTAAAATAGCAGCAAAAGAATTGGAAATAACTGAAAAACAAGTAGTTGCAGTTTTATCATTATTAGAGCAGGGAAATACAGTTCCCTTTATTGCGCGTTATCGTAAAGAAGCAACAGGTGGCTTAGATGAAGACCAAATTAGAAATATTGATAAGTATTATCAATATCAAGTTGGTTTGTTAAAGCGTAAAGAAGATGTTATTAGATTAATAGATGAAAAAGGAATGTTAACAGAGCAGTTAAAAGCAGATATTTTAAAAGCTACTAAATTAAATGAAGTAGAAGATTTATATCGACCTTATAAGGAAAAAAGAAAAACTAAAGCAACTGAAGCAAAAGCTAAAGGTTTAGAGCCATTAAGTAAATGGATATTGTCTTTACCTAAAGGAGATATTAATGAGGAAGCCAAAAAATATTTAAATGATAAAGTGACGACTATTGAAGATGCGATTCAAGGTGCTTTAGATATTATTGCTGAAGTTATTAGTGATGATATCAAATACCGTAAATTTGTTAAAGATATCATGTATAAATCAGGTACGATTGAAACAAAAGTTAAAAAGAAAAATCCCGATGAAACAAAAGTATATGAAATGTATTACGATTATCATGAACGTGTTAATCGAATCGTTTCACACCGTATTTTAGCTGTTAATCGTGCTGAAAATGAAAAAGTAATTACAGTTAATATTGTTATGGATAAGGATTTTTTGATTCAATATATATATCGCGGTGTAACTAAAAAGAGAAACAGTAGTGTTAACGATTATTTATTAAAAGCTGTTGAAGATAGCTTAAATCGTTTGTTATTACCTTCAATTGAACGTGAGGTACGTAATGAATTAACAGAAAAAGCTAGTGAACAAGCATTAAAAGTATTTTCAATCAATTTAGAAAAGTTACTTATGCAAGCGCCATTAAAAGATAAAATGGTATTAGGTGTTGATCCTGCTTATCGTACTGGTTGTAAATTAGCAGTTGTTGATCAAACAGGAAAAGTATTAAAGATCGATAAAGTATTCATTACGATACCTAAAAATAATTATGACAAAGAGAAAAAAACGTTATTAGATATCATTAAGAAATATAAAATTGAAATCATCGCAATTGGTAACGGAACTGCCAGTAGAGAGAGTGAAGCTTTTATTTCACGATTAATCAAGGAAAATAATCTTGATGTCGATTATGCGATTATTTCTGAAGCTGGTGCTTCGGTTTATTCAGCTAGTAAACTTGCTAAAGAAGAATTTCCAGATTATCAAGTAGAAGAGCGTTCTGCGGTATCAATAGCTCGAAGATTACAAGATCCTTTAGCTGAATTGGTAAAAATTGAACCTAAAGCAATCAGTGTTGGTCAATATCAGCATGATATAGCTCAAAAACAACTTGAAGAACAGTTAGATTTTGTTGTTGAAAAAGCTGTTAATAGTGTTGGTGTTGATATTAATACAGCGTCTGCTTCTTTACTGCAATATGTTTCTGGATTGAACAGTGGCGTAGCTAAAAATATTATTAAATATCGTGATGAACATGGTAAATTTACTAACCGTGAAGAGATAAAAAATGTTAATAAATTAGGAGCTAAAACTTATCAACAATCAATTGGATTTTTACGAATTCCTGGTGCTAATGATCCATTCGATGCAACTGCGATTCATCCTGAAAATTATACTCAAGCTAAAGAATTATTAAAATTAATAGGTGCAGATGAAAAAGAACTAGGAACAAAAGAGATTGCTGATAAACTTACAAATCTTAATAAAGAAGAGGCGATAAAGGAATTACAAATCGATAATTATACATTGGATGATATAATTGATAGTTTTATTAAACCGAATCGTTCACCAAGAGATAATTATGCAACCCCACTTTTAAAGAAAGATATTTTAAAAATTGAGGATTTAAAACCAGGAATGGCTTTAGAAGGTACAGTTAGAAATGTCGTGGATTTTGGAGCTTTTATTGATATTGGTTTAAAAAATGATGGTTTAGTACACATTTCTAAAATTTCACATGAAAGAATTAAGCATCCTTTGGATAAACTAAGTATAGGAGACATTGTTGAAGTATATGTTATTGATGTTGATGTTAATAAACATCGTGTTGGTTTAAGTATGATTAAAGATTAAAGGATGAGTTGATGAAAAAATTTCTTTTGGTAATAGTATTAATATTAATGATAAGCGGCTGCTCTTTTAAAAATGAAACAGCCGATCATATTGAAGTTGTCGAAAGTACATCTATAGCAAAAGATGAAGTTATTGAATATGAAGAGCTGTTAAATTATACAAATATTTTTAAAGTTGGCGATATCATAAATATTGAAAATACAAATTATTTAAGTTCATATGCTATTCCTGGAAGATGGAAACATACAGTTTTTTATCTTGGTACATATCAGCAGTTTACAGAGTTTTACCAACCAGATGATAAATATTATCAAGATATAATCAAACATTATCAAAATCAAAATGAAGTTTTAGTTTTAGATAGTAATTCATCAGGAGTTAAAATCAGAACTTTTGATCAGATGGCAAATTTAAAAGAAGAGTCTTATCTCAAGGCTCTTTCAGGCTATCGATTTAACGAAGACAATGAGTTTATCAAATGTTATATTGATCGTGCTCTAGATTATTTAGGAACTCCTTATGACTACAGCATGATTACTTATGATGATACGACTCTATATTGTAGTGAACTTGTATATTATGCTTTGCAGGCAGTTGGCATCGAGGTAACTAAGACGAGTAATATTTTAGATCATGTAGTTATTACACCTACTGATTTAGGGGATTTTCTAGAAACATTAGGTAATGCTGAACATTGTTTCTTGTTGGAAAAGCATGATAATTGCATAATTGATAAGATAAATGATTAATTTTGCTTGTATTTATCGAATAATATCAGTATTATTATATCGAGGTGAACATAAATGAAAATTTCAACCAAAGGACGTTATGCTTTGAGGGTTATGTTGGATATTGCTATGCATGATGATGGTAAATTTATACCGCTGAAAGATATCGCCATGAGGCAGGAATTAACAGTCAAGTATCTTGAACAAATTATATCATTATTAAATAAGGCGGGATATTTACAGAGTTTAAGAGGTAATAGTGGAGGTTATCGCTTAACAAAACGCCCTGATGAGTATATTATCGGAGATATTTTAAGAATTACAGAAGGTGATCTTGCACCTATAGCTTGTTTAAAAGATCATATTAATCATTGTTCACGAAGTAATGAATGTATTACGTTACCTTTTTGGCAGGGATTGGATAAGGTGATAAAAGAATATGTTGATAGTGTTACACTACAAGATCTAATTGACCAAGCTAACAATCAAGTCAATAATTATTCTATATAAAGCCCTCGGGCTTTTTTTGTTGACAAAAAATAAATAAATGATATAATCATATTAAACAAGTAGGAAATATAGGAATTATAAACATATTATTAATTGTTAATAATATAATATAACGGAGGTAAAAAATGACTTACAATAATCATATTAGTGAATTAATCGGAAATACACCAATTTTAAAATTAAATAATTATTTATCTAAACACAGCTTAAATGCTAATATTTTTGCAAAATTAGAATATTTTAATCCCGCAGGCAGTGTCAAAGATAGAATTGCTAATGCAATGTTGAGTAAAGCTATTGAAGATGGAATCTTGAAACCGGATTCTGTTATCATCGAACCAACTAGTGGTAATACAGGAATTGGTTTGGCCGCTATTGGAGCTTCTTTAGGATATCAGGTTATTCTTACAATGCCAGAAACAATGTCGATTGAACGTCGGAATCTGTTGAAAGCATATGGTGCTAAGGTAGTGCTTACACCGGGAAGTTTAGGAATGAAAGGGGCTATTAATAAGGCTAATGAATTAGCAAAAGAAATACCAAATGCTTTTATTCCAAGTCAATTTGATAATCCCGCAAACCCAAATATTCATTATTTAACAACTGGACCAGAAATATATCAACAGTTAGAAGGAAATATTGATATTTTTGTAGCTGGCGTAGGTACTGGCGGAACAATTAGTGGAGTTGGAAAATATTTAAAAGAAAAAAATCCGGATATTAAAGTTGTTGCAATTGAACCAGCAGCCTCACCTGTTCTTTCAAAAGGTGTAGCGGGGCCACACACAATCCAAGGAATAGGTGCCGGTTTTGTACCTAATACATTAGATACAAGTATTTATGATGAAGTTATTGCAGTATCTAATGAAGATGCTTTTGCAACAAGTCGAGAAATTGCTAAAACTGAAGGAGCGTTAGTAGGAATTTCATCTGGAGCAGCAATGTATGGCGCAACTGTTTTAGCAAAACGTGAAGAAAATAAGGGGAAAAACATTGTTGTTCTTTTACCGGATACAGGTGAAAGATATCTTTCAACAGCATTAGTATCATCAGATTAAATATATTAAAAAGCTATCATTAACGATAGCTTTTAAATTATTCAAATAAAGCTGTTGATAAATAACGTTCCCCAGTATCGGGAAGCAAAACGACAACATTTTTATTTTCACCTGATAATGTAGAGGCACCATGTAAGGCAGCTCCAGCAGAGATACCAACTAATAGACCTTCTTTTTTTGCTAATAATCTAGCTGCACTATAAGCTTCATCAGTTGAAACAGTTATTACTTCGTCGATAAGATCTAAATCAAGAATTTCAGGAATAAAATTTGCTCCGATACCCTGAATACCATGACTGCCCGCTTTTCCTTTTGTAATTAAAGGAGAGTCGCTAGGTTCAACACCAATTATTTTTATTTCAGGATATTTCTTTTTTAGCTCTCTAGCGATGCCGGTTATAGTACCACCTGTACCAATTCCAGCGACAAAATAATCGATCGTATCATCAAAATCATCAATTATTTCAAGAGCAGTAGTTTCTTCATGAGCTAATGGATTATTAGGATTGGTAAATTGTCCTGGAATAAAGCTGTTTTCAATTTTACGTGCTAATTCATTTGCTTTATCAACTGCACCCTGCATACCTTTTTCACCAGCTGTTAAAACAATTTTAGCACCATAGGCTTTTAATAACTTTTGTCTTTCTATGGACATTGTTTCTGGCATGGTCAAGATCAATTCATTTTTATAGATGGCACAGGCAATAGCTAATCCGATTCCTGTGTTACCGCTAGTTGGTTCAATAATAGTAGTTTTTTCATTGATTAGTTTTTCCTGATAGGCCTGTTTGATTAATTTTAATCCAACTCGATCTTTAACACTTCCCCCAGGATTAAAAAATTCTACTTTTGCATATAATTTATTAGTTATGTTTTTTGCTTCTTTGAAACGATTGATTTGAATAAGAGGTGTTCTACCGATTACCTCTAAAACACTTTTTTTTACGCTCATATCTTCACTCCCTTTTTTTTGTTATATCATAAAATTGATGATTATGGTATAAAAAAATTAAATATATTTAATTGTCATTATTAAAATAATAATTTATAATGATTTTAAAGGGGACTGTTTATGAAAGAATATAAGTATTTAGAAGTATATGAAACAATTGTTGATGATATTGAAAAAGGGTATTTAAAGTATAACGACAAAATACCATCAATTAGAAAAATGGCTAAACAATTAGATGTTAGTAAGACTACTGTTGAAAGTGCATATTTGCAGTTATTAGTAGAGGGATATGTTTATACAAAAGAGAAAGTAGGCTATTTTGTAGATGTACAATACAATAAGCATGCAATAAATGAAAATCTCGATCAAATTAATGAACAATTTGATAATCATAAATATCGTTATGATTTTAGTGGAAGATTAGTTGATAGTGAGAGTTTTAATTTAGATATTTGGAAAAAATATATTAAGAAAGCTCTCAATCAAAGTGATGACCTGATGAGTTATGGGGAACCACAAGGAGAATTGGTCTTAAAAAAAGCATTACAAAAATATAGTCATGAATACCGAGGGGTAAGAAGACCTGTCAATAATTATGTAGTTGGGGCCGGATTTCAAATCTTACTTTATTATGTCTGTAGTTTGTTTGAAAGGGATAATATTGTTGGAATTGAAGAAGGCGGCTTCAAGCAGGCTGAAGCAGTGTTTCATGATTGTCATATGCAGGTTGTAAAATTACCAGTTGATGATAAGGGAATTACAATTGAAGGATTAAAAAAAGCAAATTTAAAATTACTTTATTTAAATAGTTCATCTGGGGGTTATCATGGACATCCAATCAAACAGCAGCGGCGTTTGGAAATAATCGAATATGCTCAAGAAAATGATGTTTATATAATTGAAGATGATCATAATGGTGAACTAAAATTCAATACTAAACCAATTGATGCGATGGCAAAATTAGATAATGATCATATTATTTATATCGGTTCTTTTTCTAAATTATTATTACCATCAATTAGAATTAGTTATATGGCTTTACCTGATCAATTATTGTCATTATTCAAACAAAAATCAGATGGATATCATCAGACTGCCTCAAAATTAGAACAATTAGCTTTAGCGATGTATATTGAAGACGGACAGTTATCTAGACATTTAAGAAGGTTAAGAAAACATTATCGTGATAAAAGTGAGCATCTTTTAAAAAATTTACAACAAGCTTTTCCTAATTATACTTTTGATTTATATGAAACAGCATTAAAAATCACGATGTCTGTTGAAATCGATTTAATTGATAAGTTTATTGAGATAGCTAAAAAACATGATATTCTAGTATATAAAAATAGAAATAATCAAATAACTTTATCATTTTCAGGAATTCTTGATCAAGATATTGATCAAGCCACAAATATTCTAAAAGATATATGGCAATAATAAAAGGATTAGACAAATCATCTAATCCTTATTTATTAAGATGTTTACAACTATAATAAGCAGGGATACCATTTTGATAGTTGATATGTACTTCTCCTTGAATTAATGGGAACAAATAGTCATATAATTTTTGAGAAATATCATTACCAGCTTCATTGATCCATTCTGTAGGTATTTTTTGTTCTAAATTTGCAACTTCGCGCACATCAGTAGAAATATATTCAATTGTATAAGGATTATTAGAAACGCGCTTAAATCCCATTACTTGACCAGATTTACCAGCAATAGCTGTTTCAACGGCTTTTTGACCAATTACAAAAGATTCATTTAAATCAGTTTTACTACCAATATGCATTGCACAACGTTGTAAAACATTCAATTCGATACTTCTAACTTTACATTGAAATTCCTTAAATACTAATGATTCCAGCATTTTTCCAGTACCAGAATGTAAAACATGACCAAAAGCATCTCTTTGAACATATTTGGAATTATCATCTAAGAAATTACCATTTTTATCCTTGATTCCTTCACTGACAGCAATAACGACACAGCGTTTTCTCTTGAATATCTCACGAATATCATTTAAAAAACGTTCTGTATCAAAAACAACCTCAGGTAAATAGATTAAATCAGGGGCTTCGTTGTATTCATTGCGAGCTAGAGCAGCTGCAGCAGTTAACCAGCCGGCATTTCTACCCATAATTTCAATAATTGTTACTGATTGCAATTGATAAATTAAACTATCATGTACTACTTCTAAAATCGATGAAGCTACATATTTTGCAGCTGAGCCAAATCCTGGCGTATGATCAGTCCCCATTAAATCATTATCAATGGTTTTAGGAATACCAATGAATTTAATCGGGCTATTAATGCTTTTAGCATAATCGTCTAATTTCATTACCGTATCCATTGAATCATTACCACCGATATAATAAAAATCAGTGATTTCTAATTTAGTTAAGATTTCAAATAATTTAACATAGGTATCAACATTTTCTATATGAGTTGGTAATTTAAAACGACAAGAGCCTAAATACATAGCTGGTGTTTGTTTTAGCGCATTAATTTTTTCACCAGTATCAAATTCTTTCAGAAGATCCATATAGCGACCTTCCAACAGACCCTTTATACCATTGATCATGCCATAAACGTTTTGATATTCATTACTATATTTAGCTTTATGAATGATTCCTGCAAGACTTGCATTGATGGCGATTGTGGGTCCTCCAGATTGTCCAATAATACAATTTCTTTTTTTCATCTTATTCTCCTTTTTACTGCCTAATTCTAACATTTTTAGATAGTAAAAAAAAGTAGTTATTTACTTTTTCTTATGATCAAATAGAGAATGATCGATAAACCAGCAATAATTAAAAGATTAATAGGGAAACTGTTTTTATGGGTACTTATGGAATTAATAGAAATCGTAGTTATTTTATCTTGAGTCAATAAATCAATAAGATCTATTTGCACTTGATCATTGACGATCTTACCAACATTAGTTTCTTTGATTGTACCAGGCATTTCAATATTTAAATTAAATTCTAGACCCATCGTTTTTAAATTAGATAGAGAATAATTATTTATATCTTTTAATTCACTAGTATTATAAATATCATTAATTAAATTTAAATCCATCTTAACTTGATAACTTTTTTCTTTTTCATGATATTCAAGAAAAGAGATTAAACCTTTATTAATACTTTCAGGAGCCTTTAAATCTAAAACTAAATACGTTACACCATTGATTGATTCCTTAGATTTTTCACTAGTCCAGTCTTGTAAACCATTTTCTTTCAATTTATCCGTTAACTCATCAATTGATGTATTATACTCATTTAAAAGACTTTCGGGAAAAAACAGTTTAATTTCAATATTAGCATTAGTGCTGTCTTTAAAAGCGATATTTACATCACCTTTAACGCAGCCAGTTAGTAAAATAAGTAAACATGTAATTAAACTAATAGATTTTATAAATTTCATCAATTCACCTCCGTATTTAGTGTGCCACAATCTTAAATTTCTAATATTAAAAAATATATTTTATCCAGTTTATATACAGTTCACAAAAACGATTTAGAATTATAATAGGTGATACTAATGAGAATAGAAGTTTTGTACACAAATAAGTCAAGACATATTAAGCCTGTAGCTGAAGCAATGGCAAGATGGGTCAAGACATACGCTAAAACAATAGATGATTTTGATTATTGTGGTTGTGTTGATTTAATGATAATTGGCTTTGATGATTCATCCTGGAAAGATTGTCAGCTTGAATCTTTTATAAAAAATTTAAATCGCCAAAAAGTTCGTAATGTCGCTTTGTTCAATGCTTTTTATATAAATGATCATAAAATGAAAAATATGATTAAATTATGTCAAGAAACCGATTTACCATTAATGAGAGAGCAATATTCATTTAAATTAACTTTTAAACAACTAAAAGAAATTGACCAAAATGTAATTGATGGAGCTCGCTTATATATTGAAGATATGGTAAATTTGGTAAGGGATTATTATTAGTAGTTTATCTTAGTAATGAATTTTATTAGATATTTTTAAAGTGGTTAGTAAGCCACTTTTTTTAATGTATAAATAAAAAATAAAATTTATTATTGACAATAAATTATTATCTTGATATTATTTTATCAAGATTTAAAGCGCCGAAGCTTAAAATCTAAAAAAATAAAGGGGGATAATAAAAAGATGAAAAAATTAGAAATCATTATTAGACCAGAAAAATTAGAAGATTTAAAAGATATTTTAACTGAATGTAGTATCACTGGTATGATGGTTTCCAATATTATGGGGTTTGGTAACCAGATGGGTTATACTCAGCAATATCGGGGAACCAAATATGCTGTAAACTTAGTTTCCAAATTAAGAGTAGAAACAGTAGTAAAAGATGATGTTGTAAAAAAGGTAATCGATAAGGTTACTGAAAAACTTTCTTCAGGTAATGTTGGGGATGGTAAAGTGTTTGTATATCCTGTAGAAGAGGCGGTTAGAATTCGTACTGGTGAAACTGGTGAAAAAGCATTATAAAATTTAGGGGGTAGTTTTATGGAACAATTAATTAATATCGTTTGGGTATTTTTGGCTGCTGTAATGGTCATGCTGATGCAGGCTGGATTTGCAATTTTAGAGGCAGGTCTTACTAGACAAAAGAATTGTAATAATGTATTGATGAAAAATATTATGGATTTTGCAATTGGTTCAATTATCTTTTTTATAATTGGATTTGGATTAATGTTTGGTGATTCAATTGGGGGATTTATTGGAAGCAGTGGATTTTTTGATCCGACTAAACTTAATTTGCCACAATTTGAAGCTTTATCACCATCAGTATTTATTTTCTTTCAAACGGTTTTCTGTGCAACTGCAGCAACGATCGTTTCGGGAGCTATGGCAGAAAGAACAAAATTTGTATCTTATCTAGTTTATACATTCGTAATTAGTTTAGTCATTTATCCAATTTCTGGTCATTGGATCTGGGGTGGTGGATTTTTATCTAAATTAGGATTTATTGATTATGCAGGATCTACCGCAGTTCATTCAGTAGGTGGCTGGGCTGCTTTGATGGGAGCAATTGCTCTTGGACCAAGAATTGGTAAATATAGTAAAGATGGTAAAGCAAAAGCTATTCCTGGTCATAGTATCATGATGGCTACTTTAGGGGTATTTATTTTGTGGTTCTGCTGGTTTGGATTTAATCCAGGATCATCATTGGAAGCAGCAGGATATGTAGGACATATTGCTTTAACTACTAATTTATCAGCTTGTGCAGGCGCATTGGTAGCAATGTTTTTAACTTGGAAAAAATATGGTAAACCTGATATTTCAATGACTTTAAATGGTATTTTAGCTGGATTAGTAGGAATTACAGCTGGTTGTCATATCGTTTCTGCATATGGTGCACTTATAATTGGAGCAATAGGTGGTGTGTTAGTTGTATATGGATGTGAGATCTTAGATCAAAAATTCCATATTGATGATCCGGTTGGTGCAGTAGGTGTACACTGCTTAAATGGTGTTTGGGGTACTATTGCTGTTGGTTTATTTGCCTGCAATACACCTGCAAGTGAAGGCATTTTAGGATTATTCTATGGTGGTGGTTTCGATTTATTGATTACACAGTTAACTGGAGTTGTAGTAGTTGCTCTTTGGGTTTGTATTACTTCTTTCTTGATGTTTACAATTATTAAAAAGACAATTGGATTACGGGTTACTCCAAAAGAAGAACTAGAAGGACTTGATATCGGAGAACATGGTTCAGAAGCATATCCAGATTTCTTAAAAAAATAATAATTAAAAGACTGGGATACCAGTCTTTTATTATGGAAAGAATATTAGCACTGATGAGTAAAAATTATAAGTGTGAAAACAAAACTATTGTAGGTATTACTTATGATAATATTAAATTTCAATTTTAATCAAATTAATAAAGATAGACGAAAATAGAGGGATATATGAAGTGAAATATGATAATTTTTAAAAAGATTTTTAGTAAATCAAATTTATTGTCGAAATGAGTGACATCAAGAAAACAACCAATAAAATCTATATAATTGGTAACAGTAATATTAGAAAAAGTTTTTCAAGATACTATCATTTTCATTTCACAAGTATGGGATATTGAATGATTTTATCATTTATAGATTTTATATCCATATTTGATCAATTCTTGAAAAAACCATTATTTTGAAGATGACGAGTAAAAATATAGTTAGAAATAGACTAACATGCAGTATTTTAGTACAATTATAATATAAAGATAAGAGGTAAAAATGTTCTTAAATTTATTAAGTCAGCTAAAAGAAAAGCATGTGATGAAGATGAGACAGATATTTTAACAGGATATGTATCAGGCTGGCTAGGATTTTATTTGTATCACGAACTTGCATATCATGATATTTTATGTGTCATACTGGCAACACTGGCATTATCAACACATGGTTCATATAAAGCAATTCATGTGCCAACGGACATGACAATGAAATTAAGGAATATATAGGCTTAAGAGAAGATGTCATTTAGTCAAAAAAGAGAATCAAACAACCAATCAGTACACTTGTATTAAGAAGAGGATTAAGACATCAGGGGAAAAGCAGTAGAATAGTTGCCCATATCAAATAGCTTGAAACGATAGAACTGCCTGAAATCGTAAGAGAAACATTGAATAAATTTCTAAAAGTGGATGATTATTTAAATTTAAATGAACGAATTGAAAGATTCGATGAAAGAATAGAAGAATTTTCATAGGAGGAAGAATACAGGAATTCTGTATCTAAAACTTCATGTTTCAAAGGAATAGATACATTATTAGCAATGAAAATACATGTATTAGTGAGTGATTTTCAGCGTCTTTCAAAGTTATGATAAAAACATATATGTAAGATAGAGGAAATAAATTAGAGTTATAACACTTAAACTATTATATGTTAATAAAGGAGAATGTTTAAAATATATTTAATAAAAAAAGGATTAGAAGTGATATGGTTTTAAATCAAGAGTTGAGAAATATTAGGCATAGAGTTCAAAGTATAGACATAAGCTTGTAAATATTGCTTTGAAACTTAGGGTCTAGAGTTAACATATTTTTTATTTAGAATACATGGAAATCATAGATTAAAACTAATATTTATGTAATTTGTTTAAGTAATGAAGTCGAGCTATGATTAGTATCAAAATGTGATGAATAATCAACAAAAAAATGTTACAATAATGCTACGAAAGGAATGATAAGTATGGGCATTTATTTAAATCCAACAAATCAGAATTTTTATGAAGCGGTTAATAAAGAAATATATGTTGACAAATCTTTATTGATTGAAAGAATTGAGCATTTGAAAGAAAAAGTGAATAAATATCTTTGTATATCACGACCAAGACGTTTTGGAAAGAGTACCGATGCCAATATGTTAGTAGCTTATTATTCCAAAGGCTGTGATTCATCACAAATATTCAATCGTTTAAAAATCAGTCAAACAGAGTTATATCAAAAGCATTTAAATCAGCATAATGTGATTCATATTAATATGCAGGATTTTTTAAGTAAAACACATGATATTGATAAAATGCTTATTCTTCTAACGAAATTAATTTTTAGAGATATAAAAAAAGTCTATCAAGATATAGAATATTTTGATATTAATGATCTTATACAAGTTTTAGAAGATGTTTATGCTGAGGTAAATGAACGATTTATATTTGTTATCGATGAATGGGACTGCATCTTTAGAGAATACAAAAATAATAAAGAAGCCCAGGAAAAATATCTGGATTTTTTAAGGAATCTGTTGAAAGATAAACCTTATGTATCATTATGTTATATGACGGGGATTCTGCCAATCAAGAAATATGGAACCCATAGTGCCTTGAATATGTTTAAAGAAATATCAATACTCAATCCCACACCACTGGAAGAGTTTATGGGCTTTACAGAAAAAGAAGTACAAGATTTATGTTTAAAATATGATATGGACTATGAAAAAATGAAAGAATGGTATGATGGATATAAAATGACAGATGATTTATCAGTTTATAACCACCGTTCTGTTGTTTATGCTTTAATGGACAGAAAATACGAAAACTACTGGAGTGCAACCGAGACGTATGAAGCCTTAAGAGTGTATATCGATATGAATTATGACGGCTTGAAAGATGATGTTGTCAAATTATTGGCTGGAGAAGAAGTATATTTGAATACAGACAAGTTTCAAAATGATATGACGACGTTCAAATCAAAAGATGATGTTTTAACACTGCTGATACATCTAGGTTATCTAGGATATAACAGTTCCAATCAGACATGTTATATACCAAATAAGGAAGTAACCAGTTCATTTATAGCATCGATTGAAGATTCATCATGGAATGAAACAACGAAAGCGTTATTAAACAGTCGCGCCTTATTAGAAGCAACATGGAATAGAGATGAGGAATTAGTAGCTAAGTATATCGAAGAAGCACATCTGGATACAGCGATACTAACATATAATAATGAAAATGCGTTATCCTATACAATTTCGATCGCGTATATGTATGCAAGAAATCATTATACGATAATAAGAGAGATGCCAAGTGGCAAAGGATATGCGGATATGGTATTTATTCCTAAAGATGATAAACCAGCAATGATAGTAGAGTTAAAATGGAATCAGGAAGTAGAAACAGCGATCAGTCAGATCAAAGCGAAGAAATATTATTTTGGATTAGAAAAGTATTTGGATAATTTACTGATAGTAGGAATCAGTTATGATAAAAAGACTAAGAAACATAGTTGTAAGATAGAAAAGGCAATTCATGATAATTAAATAAGATAGTAATAAAATAGCATCTCAATTTGAGATGCTAATAATTTTAAATTTTTTTAAAAGCTTGTTTTAAATCGGCAATCAAATCTTCGGCATCTTCTAAACCAACAGACATCCTAATTGTTTCTTGTTTTACTCCTCCTGCTAAACGTTCTTCTTCTGACATTTGAGCATGAGTAGTGCTGGCTGGATGTGTCAATAAAGAACGAGAATCAGCAAAATTAGTAACATGAATAAATAATTTGATGTTATCGATGACTGTTTTACCACCAGCAACACCGCCTTTTACACCAAATGTATAAAGACCACCAAAACCATTAGGGAAGTATTTTTTTGCTAATTCATAATTAGAATTATCTGGTAGTTCGGCATAACTTACCCATTCAACATCTTCACATTCATTTAAAAACTTAGCTAATATCCGAGCATTTTCAACATGTTTTTTCATTCTTAGAGATAGTGTTTCTAATCCAAGTAGAGTCATATAGGCATTAAATGGTGCCATACAACCACCTAAATCACGTAATGTTTTGGCAACAGCTTTTGTACAAAATGCAGCTTGACCTAAATTCGCATAAATAATATCATGATAGGCTTTATCAGGGGTATTAAATAAAGGATAACGAGGATTGTCTTTCCAATTAAAGTTACCACTATCGACAATGATTCCACCCATGACATTACCATGTCCAGCTAAATATTTAGTCGTTGAATAAACTACTAAATCAGCCCCATGTTCAATTGGTTTAAATAAATATGGTGTTGGGGTCGTATTATCAACAACAAATAAAATACCGTATTTTTTAGCGATTTTATTTATAGCATCAAAATCCAACATATCACCATTAGGATTTCCTACAGATTCTACAAAGATTAATTTTGTTTTATCAGTTATTGCAGCTTCTAAAGCTTTTAAATCTTTAGGATCAACAAAATGAGATTTAAATCCCATTGTTTCCATTGTTCCTGATAAAGAACCAATCGTTCCACCATAAAGATTATTAGCTGCTACGATTTCATCGCCGCTTTGACAAACTGTCATTATCAATCCCATAATAGCTGCTGTTCCTGAAGCAAAGGCAACAGCTCCAAACCCGCCATCAAGAGCTGCCATTCTTGTTTGTAAAGCATCAACAGTAGGGTTAGATAAACGTGAATAAAAATAACCACCTTCTTCTAATGCGAAAATTCTTGCAGCTTGGTCGGCATCTTCAAAGGTAAAAGCATTTGATAAATATAACGGCATACCGGTTGCTTTGGTTACAGGGTCAGGTTTTTGACCAGCATGTATTTGTAATGTTTCAAAACCATAATTTTTATTATCCATTGATATATCCTCCTCAAATTGACAAAATTGTATCACAACTATAATAATATTTCTATAATAAATGCTGTAAATAGCTGCCTTTATCTATTATTTTAAAGCAGGATTTAATTTTATCATGTCATCAAGTATTTTGTATGTTAGATGAATCTTAGTTAAGATCGTATAGCAGTTGAATCAAAAAAAGATTATAAAATTAAATAGTCTATTTTAAAGGCTATTGATAATAATTTGAATTTAAAAACACAAATTGTTGTATCAAATGAATTGATCTTTACCGTTTAATGGTATTTTTAACCGTTAAATTGTGAAATTGAAAATTTTCTTTTTTTTTGTTATAGTAAAAATAAGAAAAGCTTTAAAATATATTTTATTAATTAATTTGACAGGGAGAGGAGGAAAAGTAAGTTTTATGATTAATAAATTATATTTAAAAATATAAGTTTTCAAAATAATAGTTTATCAGATATTAGTATGTATTAGCTGCTTATTAAAAATATACAGCAAATAATAATTAGAAATAAAAAAATGATAGTATATAATAAGGATAAATAAAAATATTGCAGTAATTACATCTTTTAGTGAATCAAAATTATCATCAAAAGATTCTGCTGGAGAGGCAGCTGTTAATAAAAGTGTTGATTTTACTTATAAATATGGCTATGAAAGAATCGAAGCTGGCAGTTATGGAATGGCTTCTACGTATAGATCACCTTATTATACACAAACGATTCATGGGGAATAATTATGTTTAGGTTAAAGAATATTATAATTGTAGTAATTAGATACTTGATTTTGGCTTTTTGGAGCTTTTATGAGTTCGTTACTTTAAATAATTATTTAAGCGCACTTGTTTATGAAGAAGTATTTCCAAATGGATATACTGAAAGTGAAAAGCTTAGAGTAGATAGCATTTCTAACGTGATCAATAAATTATATTATGTAATATTAATATTGGTAATAGCTTACTTATTGATTTTAATTATTAATTATTGGAAAGATAAGGATTTAAAATATAGTCTTATAAATATTGGTTTACTTGCATTGATATTTGCAGTGATAGTATTTGCTAAATATTTTGTTTGTCATTGTTATATGCTAGATGAATTACTTCATTTAAGACTATATGGTGGTTGTGCTGCAATAGCAGTAATAATATTACTGGGATCAAAGTTTGTAAAGAGCAAGAGAATTAAATGATATTAAAAAGACTGCAAAACTTGCAGTCTTTAAACTTTTATTCAATAATCATAGCATTTTCTATCGGTGCAAAAGGATTATCTTTATTGATTCGATCATAGAAAAGTGTTCCTTCAAAATGATCTAATTCATGCTGTAAACAAATTGATAAAAAACCTCGAGCAACAATTTTCACTTCTTGATCAGTCAATATATCATATCCCTTAACTGTCACTTTAGCGTAGCGTGGTACATAACCTTGAACTTCTTCATTTACTGATAAACATCCTTCACCATCTTTTAAATAAGATTTCTTTTCAGTATAAGAAATGATTTTAGGATTAACTAAAGCATAGTCATTACTCTTAGTAATATTTCCGTCTTTATCATAATCTAAAACATGAATAGCACACATTCTTTTAGGAATCCCTAGTTGAATCGCAGCAATCCCAACAGCAGGACGTAAATCATATTTTTCAGAAATTTCTGGGTCTTGAGAGTTGACAAGAAATTCATGCATTTTTAATAAGAGATTACGATCTTCCTCATTTAGAGGCAATGATACTTCTTTTGAAACTTCACGAATTTTTTTGTTATGGTCATCGATTATATCTTTCATTGTTAACATAGTTTCACCTCATTTAAATTCTGATAGTATTATATCATAAAATGAGGTGAAATAAAGACTTTATCCGACTCTAATTCTTGAATTTCCACAAATGATCAATAATAAGAATACTACTAAAACGATTGCAAACCAGTTTGTTGATCCAAAACCGTTGTTACATCCACAGCTGTTGCTGCATCCACAACCACAGTTAGACATTGAAAAACCACTATTGCATCCACAGCATCCAAATGGATTTGTGATGAAAGGACTGTATGAATTGCATCCACATCCAGAATAGTTAAATCCACAGTTCATATTATCACCTCCTTTAGTATATCCTATTCTAATATTTATCTTTTGCCTGGGTTATTGTAGATAATAATTAAATTTTACGTTATAATAGAAAAAAATTAAGGAGTGATTAAATATGGATTATAATTATCCGTTAGACTATAATTGGTCAACTGAAGAAATAATTGATGTAATTGCTTTATATAATGCAGTAGAAAAGGCATATGAAAAAGGTATTAGTAAAGAAGAATTTATGAATGCTTATCGCAAGTTTAAAGTTATTGTTGATAGTAAAAGTGCGGAAAAACAGTTAGATAAACAATTTTATGAGATTTCCCACTATTCAATTTATCAGGTAGTAAAAGCAGCTAAAGAAAATGACTGGATTCAAGTAGGTGAGTAATTTGGTAAAAAAAAGGTTTACAAAGATAAAAAGAATAATTGATCGATTAAAACAGCTTTTTACAAGTCGGGGTGTAGATAAAGGAATCTATATAAGTGTCTTTATTCTTGCTGTTTTTGGAATTATTATGATTGGTTCAGCTTCAATTGGAAGTGTAACTTCATCAGAGAAAACGGTTACTTTAGCGATAAAAAATATGAGTACGCAAACAGTTTATGTTATTGCTGGAGCGGCTGTAATGATTTTTATCGCTAGAGTTTTTAAAACACGCTATATTGATTATACAACGTCAATGAAGTTATATTTATTAGGAATTATTTTGATGACGATATGTAGATTTTGGTCTGATTCTCATGGTTCTCATGCCTGGATCAAGTTTGGTGGGGCGTTTAGTATTCAGCCAGCTGAATTTATGAAAATTGCAATGATTTTGATTATGAGTTATTTTTTAACCGAAAGTGATAAAGCTTTTGTTGTTAAGGGACGATTTAAAACAGCAGCATTGAAAGCTGCATTTTATAAAGAAAAGTTTTTAAAATGCGTATTTTTACCAATGCTCTTAGTTTTTATTGCAGCTGTTGTCGGAGTGTTTATTCAAAAGGATTTTGGAACAACTGTGATTCTGGTAGGTATTTGTTTCGTTTGTTTTATTGGAACCCCAAGACAGTATTTTAAGAAGTATAAAAAAATGGTGTGGATCTTTATTGGTGTTTGTGCAGTAATATTGACAATTATTGGAACCACTGTCTTACAGCCTTATCAGTTAGGCCGAATCTATTCGTGGCTTGATCCAATGTCAGATCCTTATAATAGCAGTTACCAGTTGGTGAATGCGCTGATTGCTTTTAGTGATGGGGGACTATTTGGCTTAGGGTTTGGAAATTCTACCCAAAAATATGGCTATATTCCTGAATCTCACAATGATTTTATTGGAGCTATAATTTATGAAGAGCTGGGAATAATTGGCTTAGGGTTAGTAATTATTCCGACATGTGTTGTCATTTTTAAATTATTAAAATATTCAAACGAAGTAAAAGAAAATAAGTCAAGAATTATTTTGCTCGGAGTGTCATCATATTTCTTTTTACATTTAATAATTAATCTCGGAGGAGTTTCGGGATTAATTCCAATGACAGGGGTACCATTGCTGCTTATTTCTGCTGGTGGTTCGTCAACTGTCAGTGCCTTTGTGGCTATTGGAATCGCTCAGGCAATAATTGCTAAGCATAATCGACAAAAATTTGACACCGATTAGAGATAAAAAACATATAATATACTAGGTGATATTATGGACGAATTTAAAGAGTTTTTAAAAACTGTCCCTAGTGTAAAGCAGGATGTTTTAAATGGTCGTTATACTTGGCAGCAATTATATGAGATTTATGTGATGTATGGTAAAGATGATAAATTTTGGCAGCCATATAAAACTAATAGTAATGTTGATTTAAATGCGATAATTGAAATTATTAAAAATATTGATTTGAATGCTTTATCAAATAGTTTGAGTTCAATTGAAAAAGTTTTGAATGTAGCTAGTTCTTTTTTAGATAAAAAAGAACCGGAAAGAGAAAGAAAATGGTATGATGAATGAAGAAATAAGATATTATCTTCGTTATCATCCCCACTGGTATATTGTTTTATCTAGATATCCTCAAGAATATGGTCGTCTAGTACAAGAATATAAAGATGAAAAAAATCAACAATTTATTGATAAAATAGATCAAGTTTCAATGCTGATAAATATGTTGGAAATGATGATGTAGGTGAATATGCAAGAAATATTAGATAAATTAATAAATGAAATAAAAAGGGATCAACGTTATCTTGATTATCTTGAAGCTGAAAAAAAGCTTCATACAAAAGATATCGAAGAGTTATTGCGGGATTATCAAAATAAACTTGATCAATATGAAGAAATAAGAAAATATGAACAATATATTGATAATACGCAAATTAAAGAAGAAATCAAAGATTTAAAACGTCGGATTAGTTGTAATGAGGATATTATTGATTATTATCAAAAATATCATCGCTTAAATGATTTTTTGGAAGAAATAACTAAAATCGTATTTGGAAATATATCAAAAGAACTGGATTTATCTCCGTATAAGTTATAAGAGGGTTTATGAGAGTAATAGCAGGTAAATATAAAAGTAGACAGTTAAAAACTGTAAAATCAAATCTAACACGTCCTACGACAGATCGTAATAAAGAAAATATGTTTAATATTATCGGACCTTATTTTCAAGGGGGAAATGTATTAGATTTATTTGCAGGTAGTGGTGGATTAGGAATAGAAGCTTTATCGAGGGGCTGTGATTTTCTTTATAGTGTTGATCATCAATACGCTGCTTTTCAAATAATTAGAGAAAATATTAGATCTTTAAAGATTGAAAATGCTAAAGTGTATAAACTTGATTATCGAAAAGCATTAAAAAAATTTAGTGAAGAAAGAATTAAGTTTGATTTGGTTTTATTAGATCCGCCTTATGGCAAAGGATTAGTTGATGGAATATTAGAATTTTTAATTGAGAATGAAATGTTGAATGAGGGCTGTATTATCATGGTAGAAGAATTGAAAGAAGTTGTTTTTAAAGCTTTTGAGCAAATAAATTTGCTTAAAAAAAATGACTATGGTATTACAGCATTGAATGTATTTAAATATCAGGGGTAAGAGTATGAAGAAAAATATTGCAGTATATGCAGGAACATTTGATCCTGTAACTAATGGACATTTAGATATTATTGAACGTGCCAGCAGAATGTTTGATGTTTTGTATGTGACGATTTGTATTAATCCCAATAAACAGGGGCTTTTTACAATTGCAGAAAGAAAAGAATTATTAAAAAAAGTTTGTCAACAATTTGATAATGTGATCGTTGATTCATCGGATAAGCTTTCAGTAGAGTATGCTAAAGATGTCGGATCAAAAATTTTAGTACGCGGAATTAGAGCAACGATGGATTTTGAATATGAACTACAGTTAGCTTTTTCTAATCAATATTTGGATAAAGATGTCGACATGGTATTTTTAATGACAAAACCATCACACTCATTTATTTCTTCTTCAGCAGTAAAAGAAATGGTTAGTCATAAGCGGCATGTTGCTGGCTTAGTACCAGCTTGTGTAGAAGAAGCTTTACAAAAGAAATTCCAGAAATTAAATGGCTGAAATCAAATTGGTTTTGTTTAAAATAATTGTCAAAATCAATGATATTTGATATGATGAATAAAGAAAAAAGATACATCAACTGGGTATAATGAATATTATTTCCCAATTATACCTCGTTAGAGGTATTTTTTATGGAGGAAAACAATGAATATATTTACATTAAAAGATTTTTCAACAACTGATATTAATTTGATTTTAGATGAGGCAGAAGAATTTAAAAAAGGGAAAAAGGTAGATTATAATGGCAAAAAAGTTGTCGCAAATTTATTTTTTGAACCATCAACAAGAACGCATTATAGCTTTGATAAAGCGGCTTATAATTTAGGCTGTCGAACTCAAAATTTTGAAACAGCTAATTCAAGTGTTCAAAAAGGAGAAACTCTATATGATACTGTAAAATTTTTTGAGTCGATCGGTTGTGATGCGGTCGTTATCAGACACCCGAAAGAAAATTATTATGAAGATCTGGTTGATCGAATTACGATTCCTATCGTGAGTGGTGGTGATGGAACAGGAAATCATCCTAGCCAATCTTTATTGGATTTAATGACGATTCGTGAAGAATTTGGACATTTTGAGGGTTTAAAAATAGTAATTGTTGGAGATATCGTTCATTCAAGAGTAGCTCATAGTAATTATGAAATTATGAAACGTTTAGGAATGGAAGTTTATACTAGCGGTCCGCGTGAATTTGAAGAACCAGGGTATAATTATGTTGACTTTGATACGATTTTACCAGAGGTTGATATTGTTATGCTGCTTAGAGTTCAACATGAACGGCATCATAGTTTAATGAAATTAACTACTGATCAATATCATGAATTATACGGATTAAATCGTGAAAGAGTTAATAAAATGAAAGAAAGGGCAATCATAATGCATCCAGCTCCATTTAATCGTAATGTTGAAATTGCTGATGAAATCGTTGAATGTAAACAAAGTCGAATTTTTAAACAGATGGCTAATGGAGTTTTTGTGAGAATGGCATTATTGAATCGGGTGTTAGGCGATGACTAAAGTATTATTTAAAAATGGTGATGTTTTTTATCATGGTAAAATCCAGAAGTTAGATGTTCTAATTGAAAATGATAAAATCATTGATATTAAACAAAATATTGATCAAGCTGATGAAATAATTGATATTGCTGGTAAATTGTTGACTCCAGGATTTATCGATATCCATGTACATTTAAGAGAACCTGGTTTTGAGCATAAAGAAACAATTGCAACAGGGACTAATTCAGCAAAATATGGTGGATATACGCATTTAGTAGCAATGGCTAATACGATTCCCTGCATGGATGATGTCGAGACGATCAGAGATTTTAAAAGACGGGTTGAAAAAGATGCGAAAGTACATACTTATACATATAGCGCAATTACTAAAGAGCTAAAAGGACAAGAACTAGTGGATTTTGATGCGAATAGTAAAGAAACGATCGTTGTCGGTTTTTCGGATGATGGTAAAGGAGTTCAGTCTAAAGATATGATGGAAGCAGCAATGAAAGCTGCTAAGGCAAATGATTCAATTATTGTAGCTCATTGTGAGGATGAAGGTGAATTAAAGCCGGGAGCATGTATCAATGAGGGGAATTATGCTAAGGATCATGATTTAGTAGGAATTAATAATGCTTCTGAATATAATCATGCGGTTCGTGATTTAAAACTTGCTGATGAAATAGGAAATCGCTATCATATTTGTCATATTTCTACTAAAGAAACTGTGGCGGCTTTAAAAGAAGCACGTAAGACAAATAGTCTTGTTAGTGGTGAAGCATGTCCACATCATCTGATTTTAACGGATGATAATATTAAAGATATGAATCCTAATTATAAAATGAATCCGCCATTAAGAAGTAAAGAGGACCTAGAGGCTTTGATTGCTGGCATCAATGATGGTACTGTAACAGTGATCTCAACTGATCATGCACCACATGCAATTGCTGAAAAGAATAAGCCAATCGATAAAGCCCCATTTGGAATAATCGGAAATCAGCATGCCTTTAGTTTAATGTATACATATATTGTAAAAAAAGGACTTATTCCTCTAGAAAAAGTATTGACTTGTATGTCATTAAATCCCGCCAAAGTAATTGAGATCGATCATGATTTAGAAATTGGCTATAAAGCAAATTTAGCTGTTTTCGATCTTGAAGAAGAATATACAATAACTAAAGATAATATTAAATCTAAATCAATTAATACCCCATTTTTGGATACAAAATGTTATGGTGTATTAAAATATCATGTTTTAGATGGTGTAATTACTAAAATATAGGAGGTATTATGGCTAATTTACAAGGGATGATGAAAATCGTTAGTATTGAAAATATTGCTGATGAAGTATATGAAATGGTTTTAGAAGGTGCAGGGGCTAAATATATTAGTGCTAGCGGGCAGTTTATTAATATCAAGATCAATGATAGTTTACAGCCTTATTTAAGAAGACCGATGTCAATTAGTGATTATGATGAAAATCATATCGTTATCGTTTTTAAAGTTGTTGGTGAAGGTACTGAACTTTTAAAGAATAAAGAAATCGGTAGTTATTTAGATTGTTTGATTGGTTTAGGAAATGGCTTTACGATCAAAGATGGTAAAGCATTACTCATTGGTGGCGGATTAGGAACACCACCTTTATATAATTTAGGTAAAAAATTAAAAGCTCAGGGAATTGAAGTTACAACAGTTCTAGGTTTTAATAGTGCTAAAGATGTTTTTTATCAAGAAAAGTTTGCTGAATTTTCTAAAGTCTATGTTGCAACTATGGATGGTAGTGCAGGAACTAAAGGAACGGTTATAGATGTAATTAAAAATGAAGGTTTAATTTTTGATAATTACTATACTTGTGGACCAGAGCCAATGCTAGATGCTTTAGCGCTAAATTATCCTGAAAACGGGCAGCTATCATTTGAAGCTCGTATGGGATGTGGTTTTGGAGCTTGTATGGGATGTTCATGCAAAGTTAAAACTAAACCATATAAACGAATTTGTGTTGAAGGACCGATATTAGAAAGTAATGAGGTGATCGTAAATGGCTAATTTGAAAGTATCATTACCTGGGCTGGAAATGAAAAATCCCATTATTCCTGCTAGTGGAACATTTGGATTTGGATATGAATTTGCAAAATTTTATGATTTAAATATTTTAGGCTCAATGATGTTAAAGGGCACAACATTAGAACCACGTTATGGAAATCCTTTACCCCGAATTGCTGAAGGACCAAGCGGGATGCTTAATGCCATTGGACTTCAAAATCCTGGAGTTGAAGCAGTAATGAATGAGGAACTAGAAAAACTAAGACCATTATATACTGATAAAGTTATTGCTAATATCGGTGGTAGTGCGCCAGAAGACTATGTCGAAACAGCTAAGCGTTTATCAACTCATGATATGGTGGGGGCTTTAGAATTAAATATTTCTTGTCCAAATGTTCATAGTGGTGGAATTCAATTTGGAACTAATCCGCAAATGGCAGCAGATCTAACGCGCCGTGTTAAAGCTGTTTCTAAAGTACCTGTATATGTAAAATTATCACCAAATGTAACCGATATTGTTGAAATGGCAAAAGCTGTAGAGGAAGCTGGAGCTGATGGTATTACAATGATCAATACGCTTGTAGGGATGCGTTTTGACTTAAAAACAGGGAAGCCGATCATTGCAAATAAAACAGGAGGATATTCAGGTCCGGCAATTTTTCCTGTCGCACTTAGAATGGTTTATCAAGTAAGTCAGGCTGTTGATATTCCTGTAATTGGCATGGGGGGAATTCAAAGTGCCCGTGATGTTATTGAGATGATGTCAGCAGGTGCCAGTGCTGTGGCAATTGGATGTCAAAATTTAATTGATCCATATGCCTGTAAGAAAATAGTTGAAGATTTAGATTCTTTACTTACTCAATTAGGAATTGATGATATAAACGATTTAGTTGGACGCTCACATAAATATTAAAAACAGTGTATTATTTATACATTGTTTTTTATTTATTGATAGTATTAGTAATATATATTGAATATTAGTTTTTAGGGCAAAATTATTAATAAAATAGAAATATTATATTTAGTAAGCTGGATGGAATTATAACTAGATCATTTGAGTTTTTAGGTTATATTATCTAGTTTTAAAAAGTAGAAAAATACTTAGAAATAAGTATCTTTTATAAAAGATATAAGCTATAATAAAGCGGTGGTGGTGATGAGATGGATTTAGATAAATTATTAAATAAAAATCAAAAAGAAGCAGCTACTTATCTTGATAGTCATTTAAGAATAATTGCTGGTGCTGGTTCTGGAAAGACGAGAGTTGTTACATATCGAATTGCCTATTTAATTGATGAAGTTGGTGTTGATCCTCATAAGATCCTTGCGATTACTTTTACGAATAAAGCTGCAAATGAAATGAAAGAAAGAGTTACTAATATATTAGGACCATATGGTATGGGTTCTTTAATTTGTACAATTCATTCATTATGTGTAAGAATTTTAAGACAGCATATCAACGTTATTAATTATCCTAGTACTTTTATGATCATGGATGAAGAAGATCAAAAAGCATTGATTAAAAAAATTTATAACAATTTAGATATTGATGCAAAGACGATTAGTATCAAAAGCATGATCGCTTCTATTTCAAGTTATAAAATGGCTAATATAACGCCTCAACGTGCTTTAGAATTAGCTGGACAATTTCAAGGTGAAATAAAAAAAGCCATGGTTTATAAAGAATATTTAGAATATCAGGAAAATCACTTTATGCTTGATTTTGATGATTTATTATTAAAAGCAGTTTATATTTTTGAAAATTATCCTGATGTGCTAGAAAAATGGCAGTACCGTTTTCAATATATTCATGTTGATGAGTTTCAAGATGTAGGTAATATTGAATATCGTTTAGTAAAGTTAATGGCAAAAAAAGCGATTACTTGTGTAGTTGGTGACCCTGACCAAACAATTTATTCATTTAGGGGTGCTGATGTTAATTATATTTTAGATTTTGATAAAGACTTTAAACCATGTAAAACAATTATTTTAGATCAAAACTATCGTTCAACAGGTAATATTTTAAATATTTCTAACTGTTTGATTCGTAAGAATCAAAATCGTTTAGAAAAAGACTTATATACTGAGGCTACCGGTGGTGCTGAAGTCATTCACTTTACTGGTAAAAGTGAACAGGAAGAAGCTGATTATATTTGTGGGCAAATAGAAAAAATCATTAATGATGTTGAAGGTGTCAATTATCGGAATTTTGCTATATTATATCGTGCTAATTATTTATCACGAGTAATTGAACAAAGCTTAATTTCTCATGGGATCGATTATCGAATTTTTGGGGGACTTAAATTCTTTAATCGTAAAGAAGTAAAAGATGCTTTAAGTTATTTACAGTTAGTTTGTAATGCTGAAGATTTAGCTTTTGAACGAATTATCAATGTTCCTAGTAGGGGAATTGGTAAAAAGACATTAGAAAATATTCAGCAGGTTGCTTTGAATAATCAAGTTAGTTTGTATGAAGCATTAACTTTATTTAGTGATCAAATCAGATTGTCTACAAAAGCTAAAAAAGAAGTAAAGATCTTAGTTGAGGCAATTGAAACAGCAAAACATTCAAGTTTACCGATGCATCAAATGTTTGAAGAGTTGATGAATAATACTGGTTATATTGAAATGCTGAAAAAGGATCTTGAAGAAAATAGAATTGATAATATTCATGAGTTACAGCGTTCAATTTATGAATTTGAGAATCAAAATCCTGATTTAGCAACAATTGAAAATTATTTACAAGAAATTTCGTTATATACTGATAATGACAATATTGATGAAAAACAATACGTAAGTTTAATGACAATTCATATGGCTAAAGGTCTGGAATTTGATTATGTTTTTGTTTTAGGTCTATCGGAAGGAATTTTCCCAAGTTTTAGATCGATCAGTGAATCTGATGAAGGCTTGGAAGAAGAGCGCAGATTAGCCTATGTTGCTTTTACCAGAGCGAAGAAGCAGTTGTTTTTAACTGATAGCGAAGGGTTTAGTTTTGTCACTGATTCACCTAAAATAGCAAGTCGTTTTATTGATGAAGTTGGTAAAGAGGGAATCAAACATATTGGAGCAAAACCTCGTTTTAAAACAGCTAATTATATAAATACATCACTTAATAAAGCTGATTTAGTCGGTAATAATCAGGTTAAAGACTGGACTGTTGGTGATTTTGTCATGCATGATACTTTTGGTAAAGGGGTTGTGGTTAAAGTTAACGGAAAGACTCTTGATATTGCGTTTGAATTACCGGCAGGGTTAAAAACCTTGATGGCAGGACATAAGGCTTTAAAGAAGCTGACAAATTAGCACTCTTAGGAGTGCTTTTTATTGTTTATTGAAAATATGTATAGTAAAGTTATATTTATAGATGTAAAATATTTAAAGATGTTAGGAGGAACAAATGCAAGAGTTATTAACTAATAATGATGAATTATTTGTTTGTTTTAATTTAAATTGTCATGATTTGCCATTTGTAATATCAATACTTATAATGGAACTAAAATTATTAAAAAGATGAATGATCAGTTGTTAGAGAGGGGTGTATTAGCTAATACAGACTGATATTTACTAGAATTATATAATTAAGGTTAACTGTAATCATTAATAATATTATTAGATATGTAATTGATTCTAATCGTTAAAGAAATGTTTGGATTGGTAATACTTATGTAACTAATCTTATTTATAAAGAGACGATTCAAGGATATTCAATGTATAAAAATAATATTACAAGTGTCAAAATAGATGAAGGGATATAACTTTTTTAAATGGAATATCACAAATTATTATGGTAATTTAAAAGGATGTGAGGTAGTATAGATTGAATTATGGTATCAAAAATATATTGATGAAAGAAAGTTTGGTAATAAAGAATTACCAGCTATTAATAATAGTATTTGAAAATATAAAACAAAAAATGTTTACTTTTCTTAGATTAATAGAAAGGGTCAAGGAATAAAAATGAAAATAGAAAAAGCAAAAATTAAAGATATTGATGAAATTAAGCAGTTATATCAAGTTTTATTTTTAGATATGGCTAATTTACAACCAGAATATTTTAAAGCAGCTAAACAAGATGAAAAGTTTTTAAAAATGATTATTGAAAGTGATGATAGTGATATATTAGTAGCTAAAAATCAAAAAATTATTGGTTTAGCATTAGTTCAAAAACAACAAACACCTCCATATAGTTGTCTTGTTGAACATAGCTATACATATTTGATGGATTTAGTTGTTGATGTAGATTTCAGAGGACAGGGGATAGGGAAACAGCTAATTGAAAGTGTTAAAAACTGGACTTTAGAAAGAAATTTAGAATATATTGAATTAAATGTTTTAAGTGAAAACAAAAAAGCTATTAATTTATATAAAAAAATTAATTTCAAAGAAAAAATGAAAACAATGAGAATGAAATTATAATGAAAAATTAAAATTTTAAATTAAAAAGAAGTAATTTCTCTAATTATCTTGTAAAAGATAATGAGGAGGAAAAATATGATTCATGAAAAAAATATTATCGATAATAACAATAATGTTCGCTTTAATAATGACCTGTTCTTTAAATACCTGCTTTCCAGAGATACTTTAGAATCTATAAAACTGAGAAAGTTTATCGTTAAATCTGTCACCCATCTTGATTGTCAACAGATGATCGTTAAAAATCCCGAAATCAATCTAAATACGGTCCTCGCTAAAAATATTATCCTCGATATCTGTGCTGTTGATGAAAAGGGTCGAATCATTGATATCGAGATGCAGATGGCTGGCAACAGTAATAGCGAAAGCACCCGCTTTCAGTTCTATGGTGCCAGACTGTTAGTAGAACAGATCGATACCGGTGAAAAATATCATCAGCTAAGACCGGTATATCAAATCATCTTTATCAATGAAGATGATGATCGTTTGATCAAAGATTATGCGTTTCGAGATGATCAGGGAGAGCTGGAAAAAGAAAATCTTAATTACCGCTATTTTATCAAGATGAGACATATCGATAAGATCATCAAAGAAAAAGGAATTGAAGGATTAAATGATCTAGAAAGATTATGTTATTTGTTTATAAAAAATGAATACACTGCTATAATGAAGGAAAGAGAAGAAGATATAGTGGAGATGGTGATAAAGATGTATGACAAGTTTAGAAGTAATGAGCCGATATGGTCATTAGCGAATCAGTTAGCGTTAGCGAAGCTTAGAACAGAATCCTTAGAGATGGAGCGCGAAGAAAAGACAGCCAAAAGAATCGAAGAAGGAATCAAAAAAGGCATCGAGCAAGGTATTGAAAGAGAAAAACGTAATCGCTGTATAAAAATGTTAGAAAAGCGTTACCAAAAAGATTATTCAAAATGGATAGAAGGCTTGAGTGAAAAGCAAATAGAATTAATATATGAATATATATTTGAAGAAGATGATTTTGAAGTATTTAAACAAAGGATAGAAGCTGGTAAATATTAGTGATAAAAAATAAATGGACAAAACATTAAGCAGTTTTGTCTGTTTATATTTTTATTTGAATATTTTTCAATTTATAAAAGCAATTCTCCTTTTTAGATTGTAAAAGATAATGAGGAGGAAAAAATATGATTCATGAAAAAACTGTTATCGATAATAACAATAATGTTCGCTTTAATAATGACCTGTTCTTTAAATACCTGCTTTCCAGAGATACTTTAGAATCTATAAAACTGAGGAAGTTTATCGTTAAATCTGTCACTCATCTTGACTGCCAACAAATGATCGTTAAAAATCCTGAAATCAATCAAAATACGGTCCTCGCTAAAAATATTATCCTTGATATCTGTGCTGTTGATGAAAAAGGCAGAGTCATTGATATCGAGATGCAAATGGCTGGCAATAGTAATAGCGAAAGTACCCGCTTTCAGTTCTATGGTGACAGACTGTTAGTAGAACAGATCGATACTGGTGAAAAATATCATCAGCTAAGACCGGTATATCAAATCATCTTTATCAATGAAGATGATGATTGTTTGATCAAAGATTATGCGTTTCGAGATGATCAGGGAGAGCTGGAAAAAGAAAATCTTAATTACCGCTATTTTATCAAGATGAAACATATCGATAAAATCATCAAAGAAAAAGGAATTGAAGGATTAAATGATCTAGAAAGATTATGTTATTTGTTTATAAAAAATGAATACACTGCTATAATGAAGGAAAGAGAAGAAGATATAGTGGAGATGGTGATAAAGATGTATGACAAGTTTAGAAGCAATGAGCCGATATGGTCATTAGCGAACCAGTTAGCGTTAGCGAAGCTTAGAACTGAATCCTTAGAGATGGAGCGCGAGGAAAAGACAGCCAAAAGGATCGAAGAAGGAATCAAAAAAGGCATCGAGCAGGGTATTGAACAAGGGATTGAACAGGGTATTGAGATTGGACGAGAAGAAGGAATCGGAATTGGCCGTAAACAGGAAATTAAAAGAAACAAGAATAATTGTATTGAATTACTTAAGGGAAGATATCAAAAAGATTGTAGTAAATGGGTAGAGGGTTTGAATGAAGAGCAAATAGAATTAATATATAAATATATATTTGAAGAAGATGATTTTGAAGTATTTAAACAAAGGATAGAAAATAATAAATAAAATTTTATATATATGCTGTTAGTTGCTCTTATTTTAGGTAAACGTTAAAAAGAGATTTCTTAAATGATTGATATATGTCATTTTTGAAATCTCTTATTTTTAGTTATCCATTATTAAGTAAGAATTGTTATTTAAATAAATAATCGATTAAGTAAATTAAAAATATTAGTCTAATTATAATGGTTAAAATATTTATTTTTTGTTTTATAGTTAATTTGATTTTGGTATAATGTTGTGGATTAGGAGTGAAAAAATGAGTGATTTAAATAGATATAATGAATTGAAGCAGACAATTTTATACCATAATGATCGTTATTATAATCAAGATGATCCAGAAATAAGTGATTATGATTATGATATGATGATGCAAGAATTAAAAAAATTAGAAAAAAAGCACCCCGAATATATAACAAGCGATTCTCCAACGCAAAAAGTTGGAGGAACGGCTAAACGTGAAGCTGGGGTTCTTGTAAGACATAATGTTCCGATGTTATCTTTACAAGATGTTTTTACAAAAGAAGAAGTTGAACAATTTGTAAATGATATGCAAGAACAGCTGGATGATCCAACTTTTGTAGTTGAATATAAGATTGATGGACTGTCTTTGGCATTAAGATATGTCAATGGAAAATTAGATGTAGCAGTAACTCGTGGTGATGGTATTCTTCAAGGTGAGGATGTTACAGTTAATGCAAAAGTAATCAAAGATATTAAAAAAACTTTAAAAGATCCTATTGAGTATTTAGAAGTTCGTGGTGAAGTTTATATGACGAATGAGGCTTTTGATAAAGTCAACGAGATTCAGGAAATTAACGGGAAAAAACTTTTTGCTAATCCTAGAAATTGCGCTGCAGGAACATTACGTCAATTAGATAGTAAAATTACTAAAGAAAGAAACTTATCAATGTTTGTTTTTAATATTCAGGATGTTCGTGGTAAAGAGTTTACTAGTCATAGTGAGGGTTATGAATATTTAAAGAAGCAGGGCATTAAGATAATTGAAGATTATAAAGTATGTAAAACTGCTGATGAGGTATGGCAGGCAATCGTAGCAATTGGTGAAAGTCGTGATAAATTAGATTATGATATTGATGGTGCAGTAGTCAAAATAGATAGTTTTGCCGATCGACGAAAATTGGGTAATACAGCAAAAGTACCACGATGGGCAATTGCTTATAAATATCCACCTGAAGAAAAAGAGACAAAGTTATTAGAAATCGAACTTTCAGTTGGAAGAACTGGTAGAATTACACCAACTGCTATTTTTGAACCAATTCGTTTATGTGGAACGACAGTTTCAAGAGCAACATTACATAATCAAGATTTTATAGATGATTTAGATATTCGAATTGGTGATACTATCGTCGTATACAAATCAGGAGAAATTATTCCTAAAGTTCGTCGTGTTGTTAAAGAAAAAAGATCAGCAAATAGCATTCCTTATATTATTGGGGATAAATGTCCTGTATGTGGGGCACCAGCTATGCGAATTGGTGATAGTGCAGATATTAAATGTACTAATCATAGTTGTCCAAGTAAACTAATTAGAAATATCGTTAATTTTGTTGGTCGTGATGCGATGGATATTAAGGGATTTGGTTTTGCTTATGTAGAAACTTTGGTCAATCATGGATATTTAAAGGATTTAAGCGATATTTATGGTTTGATTGATAAACGTCAAGAATTGTTGGATAAAAAGATTATTGGATTAGTAAAAAGCACTGATAATTTATTGAATGCAATAGAAGGTAGTAAAACTAATGATGCAAGTAAACTGCTTACTAGTTTAGGAATTAGTAATGTAGGTAAATCAGCAGCTAAAAGTTTGATGAAAAAGTTTAAAAATATTGATAATCTCATGAATGCAAGTTATGCCCAATTGATAGAAGTTAATGATATTGGTGATATTAGTGCAACTGCAATCATTAAATATTTTAAAAATCCTGAAAATCGTGAGATGATCAAAAAACTTAAAAACTATGGTGTAAATATGGAAATAATCGAAGATAAAGATAGTGATGATCGATTTGCCGATATGACATTTGTAGTAACAGGGACTTTGCCGACTTTATCAAGAAAACAAGCAGGTGAACTAATTGAAAAACATGGTGGTAAAGTTTCAGGTTCAGTATCTAAAAAGACAAATTATTTAGTAGCTGGTGAAAATGCTGGAAGTAAATTAACTAAGGCGCAAAGTTTGGGAATTAATGTTATTAATGAAGAAACTTTATTAGAGATGGTTAAGTAAGGAAAATAATGTTATAATGCTCTAGTATAAGGAGGAACCATAAGATGAAGAAAATTGCTGTTTTATTGAGTGCTATTTTATTACTTACAGGATGTCATGATGCAAAAGAGACTGTTGAAAGTCAGATTGCTAATGACGCCTCAACTGTTGATAGTTTAGATGATTCATTTTATCGGGTAGTTAATTTTAATATAAATTTAAATCGTGATAATTACTATACTTCTTTTGGTCAAACTAGTGATTTTCAAACAATTGGTAGAGAATTACAAGTAATATCAACAGCCTATTTTTCAACTGATGATTATTATATGTCAGAAGGTCAATATTTAGAAACAGAGGATATGAATAAATTATTAAGACGTTCTAGCGATCCTGAAGAATATCCCTATACTTTGCAAGTTCAAAGAGGTGAATCGGTAGGTGGAATCGAAAATCCAATAATGGTATCTACTGTTCACGAACAGGATTATTATTTAAAAGATGGTGATAAATATGAATTGAAAGGGATTTCCTTGGCAATTGTCCTTGATCCTCGTAATGAAGATAATTCACGTTTAACTACTTCTATGGATGATGCAACGGTTGAAGAATTTGGACGACAATCAATTAGTAAATTGTATGATTATCTTCAAACAAAAGATGATTTGAAAGATATTCCCGCAAATATTTGTGTTTATTATGCAACTAATACTAATGAAAGTGATATTAATGGACGTTATATTTTAAAAAGTTATTGTGATGGCAGTGTAGGAAATATCGAAACTTTAGACTATCATATTTATATGTTTACAAGTGAAGAAGCGACAGCAGCAGATGAAGAAACATCATCACAGTTTGAGATCTTTAAAAGTAATATGAAAAAAGCTGCTACTGAGGCAGTTGGAATAGTTGGTTATGGTCGATATAAAGATGGTACGATTCAATCAATGAATATTAATTTAAATATTAATGTAAAAACTTATGAAGAATTGATCTATCTTGTGTCAACTGCTGCAGATGAGATCGATAATGAGTTTACAGGATTTGATATTAAAGTACTGGTATATTCACAAGATGAATTAGAAGCTATTATTATTAAAGATAAAGGTGAAAAGGCTAAGAGCAGTTTATTGTATTAGGAGAATATTATGGAAAGTAAAGAAGAAATGTTAAAAAAGCTAGGTTTAAAAACAATGTTTAATATTAGCGATGGAGAAATGCCAGAATTGGTAGATGAATATGATATATTTATGAATCATGTGGCGGTATTAGAGGAAATTGATACTGAAGGAATTGAACCTTTAGCATATCCATATGAAATTGAGACTACTTTTTTACGGGATGATGAGCCAATTGATATTATTAGCTTAGAGGATGCTTTAAGTAATGCTAAAAGTGTTCAAGAAAACCAAATAAAAGTACCAAAGGTGGTGGGATAATGAAAGTATATACAATAGAAGAATTACATAATTTGATCGTTAATCAAGAGATTGATTTAAATAAATATTATGAAGAATTGTTTGATGAAGTTGATTTTCAACAAAAGCGCTTGAATGCTTTTGTAACAATTACTAAAGATAAAGCATTTGAAAATATTAAAAATATTGAAGTAAAAGAAAATGAGATGTTAAAAGGAATACCAGCAGTATTTAAAGATAATTATAATACTAAAGGAATCAAAACGACAGCTTCAAGTAAAATGTTAGAAGATTATGTACCTGTTTATGATGCTACAGTAGTAGAAAAATTGTATGATCAGGGAATTAGTTTGATTGGTAAAGCTAGTATGGATGAATTAGCAATGGGCGGAACCAATAAATCAGCTTTGACAGGACCAGTATATAATCCTTGGGATTCAACTCGTATTGCAGGAGGATCATCAGGGGGAAGTGCAGCACTAGTTGGTAGTGGTCTGATTCCCTTTGCTCTTGGAAGTGATACCGGAGATTCAATTCGTAAGCCAGCAGGTTTTTGTGGAGTCGTAGGATTTAAACCAACTTGGGGAAGAATTTCACGCTTTGGCGTTATTCCTTATGCTTCAAGTTTAGATCATGTAGGAGCTTTTACTCGTAATGTTCGAGACATGGCAATTGTAACCGAAGCACTTGCTGGAAATGATAAACATGACATGACTTCAAGTACCCAGCCGGTACCACATTATTTAGAAAATTTAAATAGTGATATTAAAGGAATAAAAATTGCTGTTTTAAAAACCGTTAGTGATGAAATTAGAAATGAAGATATTAAAAACAATTTTAATCAAGTGATCGAAACATTCAAACAATTAGGGGCTATCGTTGAAGAAGTAGAAATTCCTTTGCATTTAGCTAAAGCAATATTACCAACATATACGATCATTGCTAATAGTGAAGCTACTAGTAATCATTCATGTTTAGACGGAATTAAATATGGTGATCGTCAAGCTGGTAATTCTACTGATGATGTAATGATCAATTCGCGAACAGATGGTTTTGGAGCTCATATCAAACGTCGTTTTATTTTAGGAAATCTTGCTTTAGCGACTGAAAATCAAGAAAGAATGTTTAGAAAAGCCCAACGAGTAAGACGTTTGATCGTTAATGAACTAAATAAAATTTATCAAGATCATGATATTATTTTAACGCCAAATGGAGGAAGTATTGCGCCTAAAGTTGATGAAGCAATAGATGATCGTTTATCAGATGAATATATTATTTTAGAAAATCATCTAGCATTAGGTAATTTTGCAGGGACCCCAAGTTTATCATTACCTTCAGGGTTTAGTGAAGGAATGCCGATTGCTGTAAATCTAATGGGACGTTTATTTGAAGAACAAACAGTATTTAATGTAGCTTATGCTTTAGAGCAGGCTTTGGGCTTTGCTAATCAATATTCAAGAGAGGGGTAGAAAAGATGAATTTTGAAACAGTTATTGGATTAGAAGTGCACTGTGAGTTAAAGACAAAATCAAAAATGTTTTCTGGAGCCCCAGTTACGTTTGGTGAAGCTCCAAATACAAAAGTTAATATCATTGATATGGGAATGACGGGAGCTATGCCGGTTTTAAATAAAGCTGGAGTTGAGTTTGCAATTAGAGTATGTAGTGCTTTAAATATGGAAATAGATGAACTAGTGTGTTTTGATCGTAAAAATTATTACTATTCAGATTTACCAAAAGGTTTCCAAATTACTCAGGATCGTCATCCAATTGGTCGTAATGGAACAATGAATATTGAAGTTGATGGTCAAAAACAGATCGTGGAAATTGAAAGATTACATATGGAAGAAGATACTGCTAAACAGTTTCACTTTGATGACTATTCTTTAATTGACTATAACCGAGCTGGAATTCCTTTGATTGAAATCGTTACTAAACCAACGATTAGAAGTGGAGCAGCGGCTGCCGCATATTTGGAAAGATTAAGACAGATTTTATTGTTTACTGATGTAAGTGATGCCAAGATGGAAGAAGGATCAATGCGTTGTGATGTCAATGTTTCGATTCGTCCTTTTGGCAGTGAGAAATTTGGAACAAGAACAGAAATTAAAAATTTAAATTCAATTTCAAATGTTCAAAAAGCAATTGAATTTGAAGTGGCTCGCCAAGAAAAAGTACTAATTAGTGGTGGTGAAGTTTTACAAGAAACAAGACGTTATGATGAGGATAAAAAAGAAACAGTAGTTATGCGTGCTAAAGGTGATGCTGTGGACTATAAATATTATCCAGAACCAAATATTTTGCCGATTCGTTTAGATCATCAATGGGTTGAAGAAATTATTTCTAAGATACCCGAAATGCCAGAATCTAGAGTAAATCGTTATATTAATGAATATAAGATTCCTAAAACAGATGCTTTGATTTTAGTACAAACTAAAGAGATGTCAGATTTCTTTGATGCAATCGTAAAATATACTGATTATTATAAGATTGCCTGCAACTGGTTATTAGGTGAAGTACAGGCTTATTTGAATAAAAATAATTTAATTATTAGTGATACTTTATTGACACCAGAATATTTAGCAAAGATGATTAATTTTATTCAGGATGGAACTATTTCTAGTAAACAGGGTAAAAAAGTATTTGAAATATTAATGGCTGAGGGTAAAGATCCTGAAGTTATTATTGAAGAAAATAATATGAAACAAATATCTTCACCAGAAGAATTAACTAAAATTATTAATGAGGTTTTAGATGCTAATCCACAATCAATTGAGGATTATAGTAATGGTAAAGATCGAGCTGTGGGATTCTTAGTTGGACAGATCATGAAGAAAACTGGTGGTCAAGCTAATCCGGGTCTTACAAATAAATTATTGATTGAATTATTAAAGAAAAGAATTTCTTAATGTACAAATATCTATATATTTGGTACAATAGTTGAAGGAGGATATGAATATGTCTCAAAAAAGATTTGTATTTGACGATGAATTAGAAGAAGACTTACAATCATTAAAAAATGAAGATAAGTCAGTTAAAAATATAGAGAAAACTCCCTTAACTAATTCTATTGATAAGGATATTGAAAAAAAGCCAATGGGTAAACGCAAGAAAAAGAGAAAAATAAAGAAAAGATGGATTGCTTTAATTTTATTACTTTTAATGATAATTATCTTTATCGTATATGTGTTCGTAGCAGGAGGTAATGATGGTCCTGTTTATGGTGATCGTTGTGCATCGTTGATATCTATTGACGAAGATAAATTTACGGATGTTGAAAATACTATTAAAGCTGATCCAAATATCAACAGCATTGATATTGAAGTAGATTGTCGGATTATTAAGATTTCAATGAATTTTGTTGATAATATTACTTCAGATGATGCTAAACAATTAGCAACCAATGCCCTACATACATTAGATGATGCATTAGGACAACCCAAAAGCGAAGATAGTACCTATAGTGAATTATTAGGAACTGCTAATGGTCGAGGGCAATATAATGTAGAATTTGTTTTAACTAGTAATGGTGATACAGATTTCCCAATTTTTGGAACTAAGCATCCAAGTAGTGATGAAATCAGTTTTACAGGTGCTAATATGGTTGATGAAAGTGCTACTAATCGTGCTTTAAAGAAAGATGAAACCGAATAGACGAGCGATGCTCGTCTTTTTAGGAGGAAAAGATGAAGAAAAATGATTATTTTTATGGTGAATGTGTTGATTTGACACATGATGGTCAGGGTGTTGTTAAAGTCGATAACTTTACATATTTTGTTAAAGGAATGCTAGTTGGTGAAACAGGAAAACTTAAAGTAATCAAAGTATTGAAGAATTATGCAATTGCTAGATTAATAGAGCTTGATAAAGTTTCTAAATATCGTCAAGAGCCTAAATGTTTGGTTTTTAAACCATGTGGCGGTTGTCAATTACAGCATTTAAATCAAGAAGGACAAATGCTATTTAAGACTAAACGAGTTAAAGATTGTTTAGAAAGAATTGGTAACTGTTATGTTAAAGTAAATGATTGCTTAATGATGGAAGAGCCATGGTATTATCGTAATAAAGTTCAAATGCCAGTGGGAATCAAAGGCAACAAGCTGGTAACTGGTTTTTATAAACAAAAATCAAATGAAATTATTCCTTGTGATGAATGTTCTATCCAAAATAAATTGTCTAATCAAATAACAAAAAGAGTTAAAGAATTAATGGAAGAATATAAGATTTATCCGTATGATAAACTATCACATCAAGGAAATATCAAACATATATTAACGAAGCATGGTTACCATACTAATGAGGTAATGTTGGTATTAATAAGTTATCTTGATCAAATAAACAACATTGATAAACTTGTAACAGCGATTACTAAAGAGTTTCCCATGATTAAAACAGTAATTCAAAATATCAACCATCGAATCGATAATGTTATTTTAGGAGATAAAGAAGTTATATTATATGGTGATGGTTATATTTATGATCGATTATTAGATAATCAGTATAAAATTTCATTAAAATCATTTTATCAAGTAAATCCTATTCAAGTAGAAAAACTCTACCAAAAAGCCATTGAGTTTGCAGAATTATCAAAAGATGATATTGTTTTAGATGCGTATTGTGGAATTGGAACAATTACCCTTTCACTAGCAAAATATGTTAAAAAAGTTTATGGTGTAGAAATCGTTGAAGCAGCTATTAAAGATGCTAAAACTAATGCAAGTCTAAATAATATTAAAAATACTGAATTTAAGTGTGCTGATGCTGGAAAATATATGATTGAACTTGTAAATAATCACCAGCATTTAGACGTTGTTTTTGTTGATCCACCACGTAAAGGATGCTCGGCTGAATTTTTAGATTATTTGATTCAGGCTCATCCTAAAAAAATAGTTTATATTTCTTGTGATGTTGCAACTCAAGCTCGTGATATTAAGTATTTGCAGGGATTTGGTTATCATGCTGATATCTGTCAGCCTGTTGATATGTTTCCCCAAACAACGCATATAGAAAATATTCTGTTATTAAAATGTAGTTAGATCAATACTTTTAAATAATGTAATGCATTTATAAAGTAACAGATAAATAAGTAAATTGATAGATAATTGCTTAATAGACAGTGTAAATATTGGGTCTCTAAACTTCCATGGGATTTTGTTGATCTCGCTTTTGTTTATAGTTGAAAAAGTATCATTCAATACCGTGGGGTCAAGAATGATACTTTTAATATGCTCAAACATTTATTTTATTTAATTAGTATCTGGCCTTACTGGTTCTTTATTTGATTTGTAAATATTGGTATTAGTACATAATACGATTTTTTAATCTTTCAAAATTTTTATATTTTAAAGTTATTTTTAATAGAATCTTAATTCAGCCATTAATAGATTCAATTGGCTTATTTGAGGTCCTTTTTCTATTAATGGGAATAAAATGAATTGATGATTTCTCTTTCCCAATTTTTAAAGATATTAATAACATCTTTAAACTCATTGATATTTAGTGTCACCAACTGATTATCATGCTCATCATATCTTTTTGATGCTATAATCTTCATTGAAGTCAGGATAATCTTTTTTCATTCATATGCTTGTTTTAAAAATAAGTATAGTAAGGAGTATGGTTTTAAATCAATAGTTGAATGCTATGTTTTTGTATCTTATGAAATTTAGACTTAAGCCTGTAAATAATTAAATTATTTTTTAGCATCTTTTTTATTTATAAAAAGTTTATATGATTCAATACTAATATATATGTATGATTAGTATTGAATAGAGATGAATAATCAGCCAAAAAATGTTACAATAATGCTACGAAAGGAATGATAAGTATGGGTATTTATTTGAATCCAAATAATCAGAATTTTTATGAAGCAGTTAATAAAGAAATATATGTGGACAAATCTTTATTGATTGAAAGGGTCGAATATTTAAGAAAAAAAGTAAATAAATATATTTGTGTATCGAGACCAAGAAGATTTGGAAAGAGCACTGATGCCAATATGCTGGTAGCTTATTATTCCAAAGGTTGTGATTCATCACAAATATTCAATCATTTAAAAATCAGTCAAACAGAGTTATATCAAAAGTACTTAAATCAGTATAATGTGATTCATCTTAATATGCAGGATTTTTTAAGTGAAACACATGATATTGAAAAGATGATTCAATTAGTGAATGATTCAGTTATTTGGGAACTGCTTCTGGAATATAAGGACTTGTTATATTTTGATAAAACAAAACTCATCAGAGTGCTCAATGATATATACAGTCAGGTTCAAAATAGCTTTATTTTTGTCATCGATGAATGGGACTGCATCTTTAGAGAATACAAAAATAATAAAGAAGCCCAGGAAAAATATCTGGATTTTTTAAGGAATCTGTTAAAGGACAAACCTTATGTATCATTATGTTATATGACGGGGATTCTGCCAATCAAGAAATATGGGACCCATAGTGCTTTGAATATGTTTAAGGAAGTATCGATACTCAACCCAACACCACTGGAAGAGTTTATGGGATTTACAGAAAAAGAAGTACAAGATTTATGTTTAAAATATGATATGGACTATGAAAAAATGAAAGACTGGTATGATGGATATAAAATGACAGATGATTTATCAGTTTATAACCACCGTTCTGTTGTTTATGCTTTAATGGACAGAAAATACGAAAACTACTGGAGTGCAACCGAGACGTATGAAGCCTTAAGAGTGTATATCGATATGAATTATGACGGCTTGAAAGATGATGTTGTCAAATTATTGGCTGGAGAAGAAGTATATTTGAATACAGATAAGTTTCAAAATGATATGACGACGTTCAAATCAAAAGATGATGTTTTAACACTGCTGATACATCTAGGTTATCTAGGATATAACAGTTCCAATCAGACATGTTATATACCTAATAAAGAAGTTATCGATTCATTTGTTAATTCTATAAGAAGTTCTAACTGGAATGAAACAACGAAGGCGTTATTAAACAGCAGAGCCTTATTAGAAGCAACATGGAATAGAGATGAAGAATTAGTAGCTAAGTATATCGAAGAAGCGTATTTAGATACAGCGATACTAACATATAATAATGAAAATGCGTTATCCTATACAATTTCGATCGCGTATATGTATGCAAGAAATCATTATACGATAATAAGAGAGATGCCAAGTGGGAAAGGATATGCGGATATGGTGTTTATTCCTAAAGATGATAAACCAGCAATGATAGTAGAGTTAAAATGGGATCATGAAGCAGAGACAGCGATAGATCAAATCAAAGAAAAGAAATATCCAAAGGGATTGGAAGGGCATAGAGATAATTTACTGATAGTAGGAATCAGTTATGATAAAAAGAATAAAAAACATAGTTGTAGAATAGAAGAAGTAAATTAGAGATATAACGTTTAAACTATGATAATTATATGTTAATAAGGGTATATGTTTAAATGGTACAGTAGCAGGTACATTAAAGTATATTCAATTAAAAAGTATTGATAAAAGTTATGTTTTTAAAAAATACTTTGTCAAAATAGTTGTTCTAATAAAATAGATTGATTTTGCTTTTTGTTAAATAATTCATTTTAAAAATTTAATTTATGAATACTTTTAAAAAGTATTTTTTATAAAAAATGATGAGATTTAATGGTTAGTGATGGAGGAAAAATAATGATGAATCAAAAAATTTTAGATTTAATTCATCAAGCTGATCTTGCAATCAAAGAAGAAAGATTTGATGATTTAATGGAATTTTATACTGAAGATGCTTTATTAGTTGTAAAACCGGGATTAGAAGTACAGGGCAAAGAAAGAATTAAGCAAGCGTTTATTAAAATTGCAGCATATTTTAAAAATAGCATTGTTCCAACTCAGGGGAAAATGATGATGTTAGAAGCAGGTGATACTGTATTAGTTTTATCGCAAACATTGCTTGATTCTAGTAATAAGGATGAATCAGAATATAGTATGGATAGGCGAGCAACTTATGTTTATCGTTTAGTTGATGAAAAATGGCTATGTGCTATTGATAATTCATATGGAACAACATTGTTGGATTTATAAAAATAGAGCAGGAATCTATGATTGATATTTATTTTAAGTTAAGAAATAAAAGGGAAGAATTAATTTTATTGAAAAATTCAATAGCTTTAAAACTTCCTTATTTTTATTCATAATAATGATATCAAAAGAGATAAAGAGGGGATACAAGAATATGCATGATGAAAAGAAAGTAGCAATATTTGAAACTGTTGCAATACCAAAAGCAATAGCTAATCTAGCAATTCCTACAGTTTTAAGTTCTTTGGTGATGGTTATTTATAATTTAGCAGATACTTATTTTGTCGGAATGCTCAATGATCCGATTCAAAATGCAGCAGTAGCTTTAGCTGCGCCGGTCTTATTAGCTTTTAATGCTGTTAATAATCTTTTTGGGGTAGGAAGCTCAAGTATGATGTCACGGGCTTTAGGACGTAAAGATTATGATACTGTTAAAAAAAGTTCAGCTTTTGGCTTTTATTGTGCTTTATTTTCAGGATTTTTATTTTCTGTTTTGTTTACAGGATTTAAAGATCCATTATTAGATTTATTAGGAGTCGATGTTTCTACAGTTCGGGCTACAAGTGAGTATTTAAAATGGACAGTATCATTTGGTGCAATACCAGCTATTTTAAATGTGGTGATGGCATATTTAGTGCGCTCTGAAGGAGCTTCTTTACATGCTAGTTTAGGGACGATGAGCGGGTGTTTTTTAAATATTATTTTAGATCCTGTTTTTATTCTTCCTTGGGGGTTGAATTTAGGAGCTGAAGGAGCTGGATTAGCTACTTTTTTATCTAATTGTTTTGCTTGTTTATATTTTTTTGTTTTACTATTTTATAAAAGAAATAAGACATATGTTTGCATTGACCTTAAACAATTTTCTTTTAATAAAGATATTGTATTAGGGATTTTTGCAGTTGGAATACCAGCTTCGATTCAAAATTTATTAAATGTCACAGGAATGACGATCTTGAATAATTTTACGTCCTCATTTGGTCCTGATGCTGTTGCTGCTATGGGAATTGTTCAAAAAATATACATGGTTCCGATGCAGATCACATTAGGATCATCGCAAGGGGTTATGCCCTTAATCAGTTATAATTTTTCTAGTAAAAATTATATCCGAATGAAAAATTCAATTATTTTTACAGGAAAAGTTATTGTTGGATTTAATTTGGTTATCTTAGCTGGTTATTATTTGGGTGCTAGTCAATTAATTCAGATTTTTATGAATAATCAGGTAGTTATTGATTATGGAATAAGGTTTTTAAGAGGTTTTTGTTTAGGGTTACCATTTTTATGTTTAGATTTTTTAGCTGTAGGTGTTTTTCAAGCAATTGGTTTAGGTAAAAATGCTTTAATTTTTGCTGTGATGCGAAAAATAATTTTAGAAATACCAGCTATTTATATTTTAAATTATTTATTTCCGCTTTATGGACTTGCTTATGCACAATTTTGTGCAGAATTAGTTTTAGCAATCATTGCAATTATTGTTTTAAAACAGATATTTAATAAATTAGAAAAATAGTTAATATTTTAGTTTTATCATCATTTCAAGATCTTGTTGATAGATTCTATAGAGCATTTAAAAAATCATACTTAATATATTTGTGGTTGTATTTGTATTGAACATGATTCAAACAGAGGATTGCAAAGATGGGATTTTCCCTTCAAATCATTGGAAAACATAAAACTTTATTTATAAACTGCTGATTATATATTGAAAAGTCATGTGGTATCTATGAAATAGAAAACCGTAAGGGAAGAGTAGTTGTTGTCAAATTAATTTAGATAAGATTGGGATAAAATTATCATAATTAATTTTTATATGTTATTTTGAATAATATGTTTATTTTATATTAAAAATATAGTTTTGGAATATTGATAAAATTTAGAAAATTAAATGTCTTCAAGAATGAAAAAGTGACAAAGCATCATTTTGATTTCTGCTTTATCAGCTTTCTAAATGTTATTTACTATTCTTTTTTTATTTATTATTTTTAGTCCTTTGCTACTGTTGTTTTGTCAATTATATTGTTCATGATATTTACTATCTTTTCACTGTTGTAAAATGTATTTCTAAACTGCTTAATGGACTTAACGATGCCAGAATTATGCTTGTAAGTAAGATAAACATACTAAATATAAAACCAACTTTTTTAATGTTATTTCTTCATAATATTTTTCTTTCATAAATTTTTAATTGAAATAATATAAAAAAGACATATTTTATATTTATTTTTTCCATTACTGATACAGCACTGTAAATTTTAGCTAATATAAAAAATGTTTTATTTAGATTTTATCAGCGACAATATTCGAACATATATTTATTATTCTATATGTATAATTTCATAGAATGCACTATTCTACGATATTATCAGAGATAAAATTCTCCCATTTATTCATTTGTTGTATTTTGAATTCTAATGATGAATGAACATATAGATTTAATGTAGTATTGACATTAGAATGTCCTAATATTTCACTAAGTGATTTTACATCTATTCCTAATTTAATACAGTTTGTAGCAAATGTATGTCTTAACATATGAAAATTTATAGCTGATAGATTACATTCATCTAATAACTTTTTAAATTTTAATTATTAAATAAAAGAGGTGGTAAAAATATTCAAACTATAACCAAATATACATGAAAGGAGTAAAAATATGAAAAATAAAAAGAATAGGTACGGGGATATTTGTACTGATTATGATTCTTGCAATGGTAATTGGTTTAATGCCTCAAGGATCAGTATATGCATTAGAGGATAAGCAATCTGATGGAAATACAACTACTACATATACAAATTCTCTTGGTGATAATGCATCAACGCAATATGCTGGTCGTGTTTGGACAGATAAAACAGTATATGATGGGAATGCTACATTTACAGAAGATGTGGGCGAAGTAACAATTAAAAATGATTCTGATTTTTTAGTTGCTTATTCCGCTCTAGCAAGTTCACAATCTATCAGTGGTCAAACACAAGTTCCTGTTGATGTTGTGTTTGTAATTGATTTATCGGGTTCTATGAGTAATGCAAGTAGTGGAATGGATAATGGTAAGAGTCGAATTGCAAATACTGTAGATGCAGTAAATAATTCTATTGATGAGTTAATGGCTATGAATCCATACATAAGGGTAGGTGTGGTAGGATATAGTTCAACCGCAACAACTTTATTACCATTAGATCGTTATACTAAAAATGGTAATAATAACTTTTTAAGTTTAGATATAACTACTGCAAATCGAAATTATGCTACATTAACATATAATGCTGTTAATAGCCAAGGAGAAACAATAAGAGCTAATATTAGTGTTTCTGGAGGTACTAATACTCAAATGGGTATGTATACTGGAATGAATCTTTTGGCGACAGAAACCTCAACAACTGTTGATATCGATGGAAAGACATATCAACGTGTTCCGGCAGTAATTTTATTATCAGATGGAGCTGCAACTTATTCATCAGATTCTAGAGAATGGTGGCAACCTGAAAATAATAATAATGATGGATCAGGTAGCGGTTCATATGCAGGTAATGGTATGAAATTAATGATGACAGCTTCATATATGAAAGAGGCTGTTAATAGAAATTATAATGTTTCTGATAATTCTAATTATGCAACAAAAATATATACAATTGGAATGGGGATTACTAGTCTTACAGGTAGTGATGCTAATTTAGCTAATATTTCGCTTAATCCAAATACTTACTGGGATGCTAATAATACAATTGCAAATACTATTCGTAGTGCATGGAATACTTATAAAAATAATGGAACTCCATCTGTTATAGTTAATGAAGAAGGAAGTGGTTGGTGGACTACTGAGGTTAATTATACCTTTTATCATCCTCAAAGTAATGACATTACCTCAGCATCTGATTTAAAATATGTTGATGGTTACTATGATGCGGATGATGCTAATAGCGTAGCAAATGTCTTTAAAGATATTGTAAGTAATATTTCAATTAATGCACCAATGGTTCCAACTGAAATTACTGGAGATAATCCAACAGAAGATGGATATATTACTTATACTGATCCAATTGGTGAGTATATGGAAGTTAAGGATTTCAAAGCTATGATTTATGGCGGGAAAGTATTTGAAAATCCAACAATAGATAAAGCTTCTAATGGTAATACTACATATACATTTAGTGGTGAAATAGAAAGTGAAGTATATGGAAAGCAAGATGCTAGTCAGATAGAAATCACTTTAAAAGAAACTGATGGAAAATAAGTTTTAGAAATAAAGATTCCTGCTTCAGCTATTCCATTACGAGTTAATACTATTAATTTAAATTCTAATGGAACTGTAAACAGTAATACATCTAATAATGCCTATCCAATGCGAATGCTTTATACGGTAGGACTAAAAGATGGGGTTGTAGATGAAAATGGTGTAGTCACTGATAAGGTAAGTAGTGATTATATTCAAAATCATTTAGATAATGATGGAAATGTTAGTTTTTATAGTAATTTATATAGTGGTAATACTGAAGTTGGTCAAAGTGTAGGAGATGCCAAAGTTGAATTCAAGGCTTCTGCAACAAACCAGTACTATTTCTTCCAAGAAGATACTCCATTATATACTGATGCGGCTTGTACTAATCCAGCTACAACTTTTAATAGTAGTAGTACTTATTACTTTAAACAACAATTTTATCATGGTAATGAGTTAGAAACAGCTATAATTAGTCGTGAAGGGGAAATGCTAGAAACATTTACTGAAGAGATAGATGGTCAATTGCATATCAAGGCAGGAAGTCCTCGTATTGGAAATTTAGCTAATTTTACTGGTATAAAAACTGAAAATACAACTGGAACTGCAACAAACTATTATGTTCCTGTATATCAATTGGATGAAAATGGAAATAGTAGAGCGGCTGGTTCAGGTAGTGGATATTTTGCAGTTTATCTAGGAAATAATGGTGTAGGAAAAGCAAAGGCTAGAGGAACTTTAGAAATATCTAAAACAGTTACAGCTGATGAAGGCTTAACTGCTCCTGATAAAGAATTTACATTTACAGTTAATTTAAATGATAAAAATGGTTCTTCATTAAGTGGAGAATATAATTATACAGTTGTTGATACTAGTGGTGAAGCTATATCAAATGCTGATGGCACACCAATAGTAGGTACTATATCAAATGGTGGAACATTAACATTGAAAAAAGATCAAAAAGCTAATATTACAGGATTACCACATGGTGCAAAGTATGAAGTAATCGAAAGTGCAGTTAGTGGTTTTAAAGCAACTTCAACTGATGCAACTGGAACAATTAGTGCTGGTCGAACTGTTATGGCAACATTTACTAATCATTATTCTGTAACACCAGTTACTTTAGATGGAACACAATATCTTCCAGTTGAAAAAGTACTTAATGGTCGTGAGTGGAATGCAGATGATAGTTTCATATTTGAAATCAGTTCTACAACTACAACAGATCCACTTCCTGAATCAACATTAATAACGATAAATTCAAATACAGTTGATCATAAAACTGCGTTTGAAGATATTACATTTACAAAACCTGGAACTTATACATATCGTATTATAGAAAAAACACCTGATCCTGAAGATATGCTGTTAGGATTATCTTATTCAGATGCTGCTTATAATGTAAGTGTAGAAGTTATAGATGATGGTTCTGGTAATTTAAATATTAAATCTCATATGTATAAAACATCTGATGATAGTGGAACAACTGATATTAAAGAAGTTAATATTGCAACATTTACAAATACATATGATGTAGAAAGTACACAAGTAAGTATCTTAGCTAAAAAGAAATGGACAGACAGTATTAGTAATACAAGTTTACAAAATAATCAATTTAAGTTTGAGATAAAAGCAATTGGTGATAATGCTAATATTGCTCCAATGCCTGATGGCGCTGTTAATCAGTCTCTTGAGGTAAGTAATATTGGTGATTCGATAAGTTTTGAAGCAATAACATTTACTGATCAACATATTGGTAATACTTATACTTATGAAATTTCTGAAGTAATTCCAGCTGATGCGATTGTAAACAATGATGGTACATATACACTTAATGGAATTACATATGATAATACAAAGTATATTGTTCAAATAGCAGTTAGTTCACAAGTTAATGACACAGAAACTCATGTCGTTGCAACACCAACATATTATAAAAATGTAATAAGTGATGAAAATAAAATTGTTGATGTTAGAAATGAAGTTATTTTCTCTAATAGTTATAGTGCAGCAAGTGTAACTCTTTCAGAAGATACGAATACAGCTATTCATGGAAATAAAACATTGAATGGACGTAATATGAAAGATGGCGAAACTTTTAACTTTACTTTATTACCAGCTAATGAAAGTACAGTTTCAGCAATCACTGCTAAAGATGTTATTGTAGAAAATTCAAGTGCTTCAGTTAAAAATGGACAAGCTGGTGTAGCGCAATCATTTAATTTTGGAGATATCACTTTTACAAAAACTGGAACTTATACATTTAGTATTGCAGAAACTAAAGGTAACGCTGGTGGTGTTACTTATGATGATCACAATTGTACTGTTACAGTTGAAGTAACTGATAATGGAAAAGGTCAATTAGAAGCAGCCGTTACTTACAACAATGGAACGGGAAGCAATGATAATTCTCAGGCAATTTTTGTAAATACTTATAAGGCAGTTTTTGATGCTGATACGGCTGTTAATATCAATGGAACAAAGATACTATCAGGTAAATCTTTAGAAGCAAATGAATTCTTCTTTACTGTGGAAGTACAAAATAGTGTTCCTATGGGTGACAGCGTTAGAATTAATTCTAATGATAGTGAAGGAAATATACAATTATTAAAAAATATTTCATATGAACAAGCAGGTACTTATGAATATACTATTGAAGAACAAATTCCTGAAACTAAACGTACAGGAATGACTTATGATGAATCTATTTATAAAGTTATTGTAACAGTAACTGATGATTTGAATGGAAATCTAAAAGCAGCTTCAAAGATTGAAAAGAGTATTGATGGTGGAACAAACTACACTGATGTAAACAGTATCGAATTTAAAAATAGTTATGAACCACTTTCAGCAACAATGACTCCACTTGAAATCACAAAAGTATTAAGTGGTGATAGAAAAGATGAATTAAAAGAAAATGAATTTAATTTTGTCATGGAAGTAATAAGTGCTAATCCTGAAGATGGAGTGCAGTTACCAGAGAATAATACTGCATTTAACTTAGCTGATGGAAAAGTACAATTTGGAGATATTACTTTTACAAAAGTTGGAGAATATAAAATCAGATTTAAGGAAATTATTCCAGATGATGCCGATAAAGTAGCTGGTGTTACTTATGATGATCATGTTATAGAATCTATATTTAATGTAACAGATAGAAATGGTCAATTAGTTGTAACTAGATCAAATACAACTGGAAGTAGAATTTTCAAAAATGCTTACAATACAACAGGTATTGTAGATGGTGCAACTAATTTAAAAGTTACAAAAGTATTAGAAGGTCGTGATTGGCAAGAAGGTGATTCATTTAGCTTTGTATTAAGTGGAAATGATGATGTAACAAATACAGCAATTGAAAATGAAGATATTGTTTTACCTGATAATGCTAATGGAATTACAATAACAAACGAAAATGAAACAAAATCAGCTGCATTTGGTAATATTACAATCAAAAAACCAGGAACTTATACATTTAGTATAAGCGAAGATGCATCTGATCCAATAAATGGAATTACATATGCTGATGCAAAAGTAATTACGGTTATTGCTACTGATAAAGGTAATGGAACATTAGATGTTACTGTATCAGGAAATACTGAAACGGATTTAACTTTCAAAAATACTTATACTCCTAATGAAGCAACACTTAACGGTGCAGCTAATTTAAAAGTTACAAAAGTAATAGATGGACGTGATTGGTTAGATACAGATGAATTTAGTTTCAAATTAGAGCTAGCTGATAATGAAACTGTCTTTGCAAAAAATGATGGAAAAGTAATTTTAAGCAATAGTACTTTAACTATTAATAAAGAAAATAAAGATAGTGCAAGTTTTGGTGATATTACATTTAAAGAAGCTGGAACATATAAATTTACAGTAAGTGAAGTAGAAGGAAGTATTCCAGGAGTAAAATATGATACTACACCAAGAACAATTACTGTTAAGGTAGTTGATAATAAAGATGGTACAATGAGTGCAACTATCGTTGCCGATGAAAGTGATGATCTAACATTTACAAATAAATATACTCCAAATCCGGTATCTATTGGTGCAACTGGTTTAGCAGTGAGCAAAGAGTTAAAGGGACGTGAATGGATTGATACTGATGTATTTACATTTAATATAGCAGCAGGTAATACAGTTACAAAAAATGCTGTTGAAGCAGAAGAAATTACATTTGAAAATACAGAAATTGAAATAAATAAACCAAACTCAGCAGCATGCTTTGGTAAAATTACATTTACAAAAACTGGTGATTATGTATTCAAAGTAACAGAAAAACCAGGAAATATTAAAGGTATTACATATGATTCAAGTGAAAAATATATTGCTGTTAGTGTGACAGATGATAATAATGGAAGTTTAGTAGCTACAATTAATAATGAACCATTATTAGTATTTGAAAATACCTATGCACCTGTTGATTCTGCAATTCTTAAGGGAGAAACTAACCTAAAAGTTACAAAAAATCTAACAGGACGTGAGGATAATAAATGGTCAACAAGAGATATTTATATATTTGATTTAAAACCAGATACAGCTGATACTGCAACTGCTGAAGCTTATAATAATGGAAATATTATTTTAGGTGATAGCTCATTAATAGTTAATAGTGGAAATAAAGATACTGCATATTTTGGTGATATCACATTTAAAACTGCTGGAACATATAAATTTACAGTTAGCGAAGTAGATACTAAAGTGCCAGGAGTAACATATGATACTACACCTAAAACAATCGTTGTTAATGTAACTGATAATCTTGATGGAACATTGAGTGCAACAATTGATACTGAAAATAGTGAGACACTAGAATTTAATAATGTTTATAAACCTAGTGAAGCCGTTCTTGAAGGAAGTACAGCATTAAAAGTAACAAAGAACTTTACAGGACGTGACTGGTTAGATAGTGAATTTACATTTAACTTAACAGCAGGTGATACTACTACTCAAGAAGCAGTTACTGCTGGAAAAGTAATTTTAGATAATGGTAGTTTAACTATCAATGAAGGAAATAAAGATAGTGCAAGTTTCGGTAATATTAGATTTACAGAAGCTGGAACATATAAATTTACAGTAAGTGAAGTAAATGGAAATATTCCAGGTGTAAGCTATGATACAACACCAAAAACAATTATCGTTAATGTAGTAGATAATAATAATGGTGAATTAGTAGCAACTATCGATAAAGAAAGTAATACTTTAACATTCAACAATAGCTATGCACCAAGTGCAACAACTCTTGTTGGAAGTGAAAACTTACAAGTAACAAAAACATTTACTGGTCGTGCAGATAATGCATGGTTAGATACTGATGAATTTAGATTTGTTATAACTGCTAAAGATACAGCAACTATTGATGCTGTAAATGCTGGTGAAATTATTTTACCAGGTGATTTAGTAATTAATAGTAAAGATAGCGCAAGCTTTGGTGATATTACATTTACAAAAGCGGGAACATATACATTTAGCGTAAGTGAAGTAGAAGGAAATATTCCAGGCGTAACTTATGATAAGACATCAAAAACTATTACTGTTAATGTAGTAGATAGAAATGATGGAACAATGGAAGCAACTCTTGTTGAAGGAAGCGATAGCTTAGCATTCAACAATACTTATGCACCTGCTCAAACTACTCTTGATGGAAGTACAAATTTAAAAGTAACTAAGAACTTTACAGGACGTGTAAATAACGAATGGAGAAATGATGATATCTTTGGATTTATTTTAGCGGCTGATGAAAATGATCCAGCAACTAAAGAAGCCTTAGATCAAAAGAATATTATTTTACCAGAAAATACTACTTTAGTTGTTACAAATACAAATAAAGATAATGCATATTTTGATGGTATTACATTTAAAGCAGTAGGTACTTATAAGTTTACAATAAGAGAAACAAAAGGTAATACTGCTGGTGTAAGCTATGATGAATCTGTAAAGAACATTATTGTTCAAGTTACAGATGATAATACTGGCGTATTAAAAGCAAGTGTTATTGATGGAAGTGATGCATTAACATTCAATAATACTTATGCACCTTTACCAGTAACTCTTGATGCAGCTAAAAATTTAGTTGTTACAAAAGAATTCACTGGTCGTGTTAATAATCAATGGCTAGATACAGATGTATTTACATTTAATTTAACAGCTACTGGTGATACATTAAAAGCTGTTGAAGCTGGTGATGTAAGATTCTTAGGAAATACAGAAGTTGAAATAAATAAAAATAGTAACAATACTGCAAGTTTTGGAAATATTGAATTTACAAAACCTGGAGAATATACATTTAAAGTAAATGAAGTGGATGGAAAAATCCCAGGTGTGACTTATGATTTAGCAGATAGAATAATTACTGTTAAAGCAGTAGACAACAATGATGGTTCAATGAGTGTCAGTGTTGAAGGCAATGATGATTTAACATTTAGTAATGTTTATCGAACTGAAAATGTTATTTTAGATGGTAAAGCAAATCTTAATGTTACAAAAGTATTGGCAGGTCGTAACTGGAATGATACTGATAGCTTTAAATTTGAATTAAAAGCTTCTGATGAAATAACAAAAGCAGCTGTTGAAGCTGAAAAGATTGAATTACCAGAAACTACATTGACTTTAACAAAAGTATTACAAACAAATAATTTTGGTGATATTACATTTAAAGAACCAGGAACTTATACATTCGAAATTTCTGAAGTAAATGAAAATATTGAAAGAGTTGGATATGATAGTCATGTAACTACAATAAGTGTTGAAGTTACTGATAACAACGAAGGTAAACTTGTTGTTGCAACACCTACAGTAACTGGAGAAATGACATTTACAAACACATATACTCCTGCTCCTGTAACAGCAACATTACAAGGTACAAAAGTAATGAGTGGACGTGATTTAAAAGATACTGATAAATTTAGCTTTACAATTGAAGGTATCAATAACGCTCCAATGCCACAAGTTACAACTGTAGAAAATAATAAAAATAGTATTAGCTTTGCCCCAATTACTTATCGTGAAGCAGGAACTTATGAATACACAATCAAAGAAACTGGTGGATCAGCTGCTAGTGTTACTAATGATAGTGGAATTGTTAAAGCAACGGTAAAAGTAACTTATGATATGGATACAGGAATTTTAACTCCTGATGTTACTTATGTAAAAGAAGGCGGAAATGGTGAAGGATTTACTTTCACAAATAAATATGAAGCAACTCCAATTGTACTTGCAAATGGATTTAGTGCTACAAAAACAGTAAAACCAACTGATGGAAACAAATATGATATAAAAGGTGGAGAATTTGAATTTATGATTACTCCATCACAAAACAATCCAACAAGTGATCCAATTAAAGAAAATACAGTAACAAATGATGCAAATGGAAAGATAATATTTGCAACTGATATTAAATACACTGAAGCTGGAACTTATGTTTATGATGTAAAAGAAGTTAGTGGAAACTTAGGTGGTATGAGTTATGATGATACTGTATATACAATTACAGTAAAAGTAACTGATAATCAAACTGAAGGAAGATTAGAAGCTGAAGTTTCTACTGCAATCAAAGATAATAGTGTAGATAGTATTAAGTTTACAAATGGATATAATCCAAAAGCAGCTACTGCAATTATTTCAGGTAAAAAGGTACTTGATGGAAAAGAATTAGCAGTTGATGCATTTACATTCAATATCGAAACAACTAATAATGCACCAATGCCAGAAAAAACTTCTGTAACAAATAGTGCTACTGGAGTAGTTCAATTTGATGAGATCACATATGATAGACCAGGTGAATATCATTATCAGATCAGTGAAGTAAATGATGGTAATGAAGGTTATACATATGATAGTGACGTAAAAGATGTAACTGTAAAAGTAACTGATGTTAATGGTGAATTGAAGTCAGAAATTATTAATAATGAATTTGAATTCAATAATATATATAAAGCAAAATCAGTTATCATTGGTGGCAACAGTGCTCAAAAGATTGAAGCTGTTAAGAAATTAGATGGACGTAAATTGAATGATAAAGAATTTGAATTTGAATTGCTTGATCAAAATGGTACAGTTGTTGCAACAGCAACAAATGATGCTAAAGGAAACTTATATTTCAGTGAAATTGAGTTTGAAGAAGTAGGAACATATTATTTCACAATGATTGAAAAGAATAACAATTTAGGTGGAGTAACATATGATCAAAACACATATTTATTAGAAGTAGTCGTAACTGATGAAGGTGGACATTTAGGTGCTAAGATTAGATATATTGGTGTTGATAATAATAATTTAGATACAGTAGTATTTAATAATAGTTATAAAGCAGCAGCAACAAGTATCCAATTAGGTGCTACAAAGATGTTAAACGGAAGAGATTTAAAAGCTGATGAATTTACATTTGTATTAAAAGATAAAGATGGAAAAGTTGTATCTGAAGCTTTAAATACAGCAAATGGATTAATTCAATTTGATAAATTGAATTTTGATGAAGTTGGAACTTATCAATATACTATTGCTGAAGTAAGTGGTAGTGATGAAACTGTTACTTATGATAATTCAGTATTTACAGCTACTGTCAATGTTACAGATGATGGTAAAGGTAATTTAAATGCTGAGGTTGTATATGATAAAACACCTGTATTTACAAATGAAGTAAAAGCAAAAGATCCATCTTCAGTAGAAACTGATGATAAATATGGATATGAATATCTTGGAGCATTAACTATTTCTATGTTAGGTGGAATGGCTTTATATGCTCAAAGAAAGAAAAGAGTTATTAAATAATTCAAAAATTAATAAAGCTTAGTTAAATATTAAAAGGTCTATAAAGAGTAATCAAACTCTTCATAGACCTTCTTTTATTATAAGTATTATTTAAGAAAATTGTACTTTTTGTGTTACTCTAATCCCTTGATAAAAGGAATTAAACAAATTAGAACAACTATACCGATAATCCCAATAATAATTCCCATAATCATATTTTGCCAAACCATTGTCAAACACATTCCTACTCCTAAAAGTAATGAACCAATAATCCCAATGAAAGTAGCCATAATAATTTTTCCTGATAATTTAATCGGTGCTTTATTTTCCATTTTTCGCCAAACAAATACCATAATAAGCAACACGATAATTCCAAAGATTCCCATGATAATACCTGGTTTGAATGCATTCCATTCAGGAATTAAAGCCATGCACATGCCCAATGCAAATAATATTCCCCCAATAGTTCCTAAAATTGTTGCTACAAATGTACTTTTTTTCATTATCTGATTTCCTCCATATTTATTTGTATTTAAGTTAAGCTTTAGTTTTATTTTGAGTATGTTTAAAGCGTTTGCTCTTTTCTTTCTTTTTGTTCTTGTGCTAATCTTTTTTTAGCATCTTCTATAGATTCACCATCTTTAGTAAGATAATTATCAACAAATTTATCTGATATTTTATTAAAAGCTCCTACTACAGTTTTTTCAATATTTTTATAACTTCCGACAACTTCTTCTGCAATTTTTTCGTTTGTTTTTACTAATTTTAATTTTGCCATTTTTTATAATCTCCTTTCGTTTTGACATATATAGTATAGGGTTGATTTATTTGTGAATTATTTATATTTTGTTTCTAAATTGTTAAATCATATATTTTTATGAAATATATTGTATAGTTTTATTGATGGGAAATAAGTAGTCAACATGGTTGACAAAGTGGTTGGGTAGATAACATGACTCTTTTCGTTTTAGACTTACAATACCTGCGTTGGAAATTAGTTCCATTACAAATTGAGAACAAAAATATTTATTTTTAAACTTATGGGGAATATGTAGAAAACATAAGATAAGACCTACTTTTGTATAGGAAAATTGCTCTTTATTATTTATAAATCGATAAATATCTTTTTTTAAAATATCAAAAATTTCATTTGGAACATATATTTGAATACGCATATTTTCATAAACTTTTGTTTTTTGATTTTTATAGTTTGTATCTTCAATTGCAAAGCCTTTATAGTTGAAACTGTAAAAAATCTTTTCATCTTCATCTAAGGATATTGAAATATGATTATATCCACCATGGCTTATAGTTGTTACAAATCTACCTAAAAAATCTGAATATTTAATTAGTGATAATGTTATTTTTTTCATATTATAACCCTTTCTTTTTATGATTCTTGGGTTATTGTATGGTAATAATATTTATAGATTGTTTTAAATTTGTTTAAAAAATATTAATGATTAATATTTTTTGAATTAGTAATATAAGTTAGTTTTTATGATCTTATATATAAAATTAATAATTTTTAAACGTTTGATTAATAAAAAAGTTCTAAAATATAAATAATAGATGTTTGATTTGTAATTAAAAGATATTTTTAAATTGATAGTAGATTAATTAAGCATATATTGCTTTTTGAAAGAAACATTTTTTTTAATTCATAGGTGGAAAACTAGTGAATTAAATATATGAAATAGATACTGTTAATACAAAAATTTAATATACTATATAAACTTTTATCACAGTTAGATAAAATATTTTTTTGATTCAAGGGGAATTTTAAAGTGATGTAGACTATGATAAATTAAAGAACGAAATGGAGTTATAATTATGGTAAGAATTAAAAATCAGCAGTTAATCATAAAGTTTTAATTATCTTTTAGCTTTAATAAATCCATACTTTTTCTCTTTTTTAAGTACTGATTTGGATAATATGTGTTTTTATAAAAGCATTTAGCATATAAAAAGAAAGTTTCTATTTGACTTATAAGTAACTTGTTACTATAATTAATGGTAACAAGTTACTTATGATGGAGGAAAAAATGGAAATAAACAATTTAATTAATAAGTTTTCTGATTCAACCGAGAATCAACAAAAAGCGATTTTCAACAGTCTATTTATTATTGGAAATAAATTACAGACATTATTTGATAACCATATTCCAGAAATATCATTAAAACAATTTATGCTGTTATCAATAATCAGACAGTCTAAAGAATATCTTACATTTACACAGTTAGGCAATTTATTAGGCTGCTCTAGACAGAATATAAAAAAATTAGCTAGTGTATTAGAAAAGAAAGGTTTTGTTACTATTCAACAAAGTCCAAATGATACAAGAGCTTTGTGGATGTGTCCTACAGAAAAAGTAAATATGTTTTTTGATAATGAATTTTTAAAATATCAAAGAGAATTAAAGTATTTATTTGAAGTTTACACAGATGAAGAAATAAACACATTATTTACTCTTTTAATGAAATTATATTCTGGTGTAGATAATCTTGAAAAGATGGTTAAAGATGAAAAATAGCATTAATTTTTTATTGTATTATATTACTTTTTTGGATAGAAAGATTACAATTACTAGTTTGATTAATGAAGTATATAAAATCTCTATTGTCAATTCAAGATAATAAAATATTTTATGACGATTATCTACATCAAAGTTGAAGTTGTGTCCAATTACAAATATCAACTGGTAGCAATTTGTAGTTAAATGTAGATAGATGTTATAGGAAGTCGTAAATCAATTTTGAAATATAATAAAAAGGAGAATGAGTATGAATAAAGTGTTAGTTCTTTACAAATCAAAGTATGGGGCAACAAAGAAATATGCTGCTATGTTAAAAGAGGAATTATGCTGTGATATTTTTGAAATTACGAACTATAAAAAGGTGCTGTTTGAAAGATATGATTGGATTATATTTGCTGGAGCAATATATGCAGGGGGAATAGCAGGATTAGATATTTTGCGTAAAAACTATAAAAATTTAAGGCACAAAAAAATCATTATTTTATGTGTGGGAGCTTCTTCTTTTGATGAAGAAGCTATTGAAGAAGTTAAAACACGTAATTTAAAAGGTGATTTAAAAAACATTCCTTTGTTCTATGCAAGGGGTGCATGGAATGAAAGGAGTATGACTTTTAAAGATCGCACTTTGTGTAAAATGTTACAAAAAATGATTTCAAAACGAGATACTGCCTCGTGTAAAACGTGGATGAAAGAGTTATTATGTGTTCAGGGACAAGCATGTGATTGGATAGATAAGAAATATATTATACCACTTTTTAAACATATTCGAGCGCAGCAATAGTCGATTTAAAAGATATTTAGGAAACAAACTCCTTATGATATCTGTATGATTACAAAAAAGACTAAAATGTCGATAAAAAAAAGCAATTCGCTATTTGTGGGGTGTTCATTTTACGGTAAAATCTGTTACATTTGTCTTGAAAGGAGTGAAAATGTATGGATACTAAAAAAATAGGAGCATTTATTGCGTTGAACCGTAAAGCCAAAGGACTTACACAAGAACAACTTGGTGAAAAGTTAGGAGTTAGTAACAAAACAATCTCTCGTTGGGAAAATGGAAATTATATGCCCGACCTTTCTTTATTAGAACCATTGAGCAAGGAACTAGGTATTACTTTAAATGAATTGCTTGCTGGAGAAACAATAGAAGCAGATGGAGCAATTGAATATTCAGAGAAAAATATAATCAGCACGTTAGATTATAGTACTGAGAAAATCAAAAATGAACATAAAAAAATTTCTGTTTTTATTATGGTGATTGGAATATGTTTATGTTTTTGTGCTTTTATTATAAGCTCACCAGAAAGTAGTTGGAGTTCGATTTATTCAATTATTGGTCTTATACTATTTATTGCAGGTATTTTTAGAGAATTGAAAATACCAACAATACGAAAAAAACTGTTGATCTGTGTTTGCTTGTTCTTACTGATATTATCAGCCTTTTTTGTAATAGACTTTATTGGTGTCAGTACATCAAAAAGACCACCGATTTATAGATACCTAACAGAAACAACATTTGCTGAAAACAAAGTGATTTTACACAAAAATCCTTTTTACCATGTATATCAAATCAACGCTGATACTCCTAATGAATACTTTGTGATTGATATCAAAAAGGAATATACGATTGATACTGTTTCAATAAGTCCTTTTGATAGAGAAAAAAGTGGAATAGACAATATTCTTAAATATCAAAGTAAATATATTGGCGATAATAGTAATGCAGGAAGGTTAATTGAAAATTTGCCACTCTCTGAATATGGACATGTATTTGAAATCAATTCACAAGATTGCGGATTGATAATCGATTATCATTTTACCGATTGGTACAGAAACGATAATCTATATGTGGAAAAGAGTTTGATTTATAATTCAGCATCCATTTTTGCCTTAATAGAAAATGTGCAATATATTAATTTCAATTTTAGCGGAAGTACTTATCATATTACAAGAAATACTTTTGAACAAAATTATCCTAATTGGAAAAAAGTGATACAAGGGACACAGATTGATAAAAATAATTTCAATCAATATGTTGAGATGAAAATGAATGATACAATATTTGTTGAAGATATCTTTGGTATTTTTGAAAAATCTAGATAGTAAATAATTGTAGATAAAGGAAATTTTTTAAAAGCAAGTCAAATATATGCTGTGTTTTAATCAATATTCAAGGACATAAGAGCACTTTGTCTATTACAACTAAATATACAAGTGTTTTTGCTCATACAAACATTATGTTTTGTGTGAGCTTTTTGATACCAGAAAATTTTTCTTAAAATCTGCAACAAATCACACCTACAATATGGTACAGAAAGTATAGTAGTAAGAGCTGAAATTACTGCATTTTTACAACTTTTCATGAAAGAATGAGACTTGTGGTGTCAATCTATTGAAAAGTAAAAAAGTCCGTAAATATGGGATATTCCAACTTATGGATAGATAAAAAAAGATTATCTTCATATGTTATTTTAGTAAATAATTATATATTGATAGATATTAAATATTTTTATAAAAAGCTTTTTGAATATGGTTTAATTTCAACAAAAACAGCGGTATAATAAAAAGCGGAAAGAAGGAATTAGAATGGATTATAAACAAGAAGCATTAAATTTACATGAGAAATTAAGCGGTAAATTAGAAATTAAATCACGTGTGACATTAAAGAACAAAGATGATCTAGCATTGGCGTATACTCCTGGCGTAGCACAGCCATGCTTAGAAATCAAAAAAGATATTAGCAAAAGTTTTACATTAACACGTCGCTGGAATACGGTTGCAGTTATTACAGATGGCAGTGCAGTATTAGGATTGGGAGATATTGGTCCTGAAGCAGGGATGCCGGTTATGGAAGGAAAATGTATTTTATTTAAAGAATTTGGTGATGTAGATGCTTTTCCATTATGTATTAGAAGTAAAGATGTAGATGAAATTGTTAAAACTATTACTTTATTATCGGGAAGTTTTGGGGGAATAAATTTAGAAGATATCAGTGCACCGCGGTGCTTTGAAATAGAAAATCGGTTAAAAGAACTTTGTGATATTCCTGTATTTCATGATGATCAACATGGTACAGCAATTGTTGTTAGTGCCGCATTAATAAATGCTTTAAAACTAACAGGTAAGAAAATAGAAGAGATAAAAGTAGTCCAAAACGGACCAGGTGCTGCAGGAACAGCAATTATTAAAATGTTACAGGCATTAGGTGTTAAAGATATTATTGCTGTTGATGAACATGGTATTTTATCTTTAGGAAGAGAAGCTGGATTAGAAGGTCAAAAAGAAGAGTTAGCTAAGATAACTAATCCTCGTAAAATTAAAGGTGATTTAAAAGAAGCATTAGTAGATGCTGATGTTTTTATCGGAACGAGTGTTGCTGATTGTCTTCAAGGTGAGATGATTAAAACAATGAATTCAAAACCTATTATTTTTGCACTGGCAAATCCAGTTCCTGAAATTTTGCCTGAAAAAGCTAAAGAAGCTGGAGCAATGATTGTTTGCACAGGGCGCAGTGATTATCCAAATCAGGTTAATAACGTACTAGTTTTTCCAGGGGTGTTTAGAGGTGCATTAGATGTTCAAGCATCACAGATTACAGAACATATGAAAATTGCAGCAGCTTATGCGATTGCTGAAATATTAGATGAAAAAGAATTATCAGCCGATAATGTTTTACCATCAATTTTTGACTCTCGAGTTAAAAAGGCTGTAAGCGAAGCTGTAAAAAAGGCTGCAGTTGAAGATGGTGTAAATCGCATTTAGGGGGAAATTGTATTAAGGAATTATATTATGTTTTAATGAAAAACAAATTAGGCAACGTAAAAAAATGTAAAACCTTGATCAAACATGGAATGATTAAAGTAAATGATGAAATCATTACTAATACTAAGTATTTAGTAAACAAAAATGATAAAATAATCTATAATAATGTCATGTTAAAAGCACAGCCTTTTAGTTACTATATGATGAATAAACCCGTTGGATATATTTGTGCTAATCAAGATATTAAAGAAAAATGTGTTATTGATTTAATTGATAATAAAGAATGTTATTGTTTAGGCAGGTTAGATAAAGATACAACAGGATTGTTGGTTATAACCAATGATCCAACTCTTTCAAAAAAATTACTTTTACCACAAAATCACATCGAAAAAAAATACTTAGTAAAAACTAAAGAAATACTAAATAATAATTTAATTGAACTTTTTAAAAATGGAATTATAATTGATCAAGATATTAAATGTTTGCCTGCAAAATTAGAAATTATAGATAATCATCATTGTTTTGTTACGATTAGTGAAGGAAAATACCATCAAATAAAAAAGATGTTTTTATCTTGTAATAATCAGGTAATTAGTCTAAAAAGAATTGCATTTGCAGGGATAAAATTAGATGAAGATTTAAATTATGGTGAGTATCGGAGTTTAACAGATAAAGAATTGAAATTACTCGTTAAAAAATAAATATTATAATTAAAAACTGACAAAAAAATATAGTCAGTTTTTTTATATAAAGATATTGTGTAAATTTTATTTTTATTACTTAGATTATATTGATAAAACTAAGATTATTTATGGTATAATTATTACCTAAAGAAAGGGATGATAAGTATGGGAATATATTTAAATCCAAATAATCAGAATTTTTATGAAGCGGTTAATAAAGAAATATATGTTGACAAATCTTTATTGATTGAAAGGGTCGAATATTTAAGAAAAAAAGTAAATAAATATATTTGTGTATCGAGACCAAGAAGATTTGGAAAGAGCACTGATGCCAATATGTTAGTGGCTTATTATTCTAAGGGCTGTGATTCATCGGATATATTCAATGATTTAAAAATAAGTCAAACAG
>NZ_CAMPPT010000012.1:0-66451 GCF_946902305.1 Clostridium sp. Marseille-Q5894
GATTAAATGATCTAGAAAGATTATGTTATTTGTTTATAAAAAATGAATACACTGCTATAATGAAGGAAAGAGAAGAAGATATAGTGGAGATGGTGATAAAGATGTATGACAAGTTTAGAAGCAATGAACCGATATGGTCATTAGCGAACCAGTTAGCCTTAGCGAAGCTTAGAACCGAATCCTTAGAGATGGAGCGCGAAGAAAAGACAGCCAAAAGGATCGAAGAAGGAATCAAAAAAGGTATCGAACAAGGGATTGAGCAGGGTATAGCTCAAGGAATCAAACAAGGAATTGAGCGAGGTATTGAACAAGGTATCGAGCAGGGAATTGAGATTGGACGAGAAGAAGGAGTTGAAATAGGCAAAAAAGAAACTTTAAAAAAAGAAAAACAAAGATGCATCAAGATATTAAAAAAGCAATATCATCAAGACTGTCAGGAATGGGTAGAAGGCTTGAGTGAAAAGCAATTAGAATTAATATATGAATATATATTTGAAGAAGATGATTTTGAAGTATTTAAACAAAGGATAGAAAGCTGATAAGTATTATTGATGGGTTTGTCAAGTAAAGCGTGTAAATATATATTAGTATTTATACCTTTAATAATTTTTCAATTAATGATTTGAAAATATATTCAAACCTAGTTTAAATTACGATTATTTCTTTGAAATTGATTTCCTAAAAATCTGGGGAATGTCAAGAAATTTGTGTAAGTAATTTTATTAAATTGTCAAAGAACTATAGAAAATCTGTTAACATTAATCCAAAAAAGAAGCCAAAAAACATTATAATCGGTGTTTTGGCCTTTTTATATTTTAGTTAATAAAAAAGAATTAGTTTGATTTAACTAATTCTTAAATTCAATATTAACAATTCTTACATCATAAGGTTCAGCTACCCCAACTGTAACAATTTCATTCACCCCATGCCCTAAAACCGCTTTAGCTAGTGGTGATTCATTTGAAATCTTACCATTTAAAGGATCAGTTTCTGTAAACCCTACGATTTGATAACTTTCTGGTTCGGCATCTTTTTCAGATAAATCTAAAATAGTTACAGTAGTTCCAGGTTTAACCACTTTTAAATCCATCTGATCTTCAGATATAATTTCTGCATGCTGCAACATGTAATCAATTTCTTTGATTCTTGATTCTAAGTGAGCTTGTTTTTCTCTTGCTGCATCATAATCAGCATTTTCTGATAAGTCACCTTGAGAACGTGCTAATTGTAATTCTTCAATAACCTTAGGTCTTTCGACATTAATTAAATTATCTCTTTCTTGTTCTAATTTTTCTAACCCACTTTGAGTTAACAATACTTTTTCTTGTTCCATAATCTCACCTCGTAGTCTCTAATATAGCATATATTAGATTAAATATCTAGTCCTAATATTTCCATAATTTTTATCACAAATCATTGATTTTCTACAAAATATTAATTGATATATTTTTCCACCTAAATAACCCTTCTTCCCATATCATCTTTTTCTAATTCAATACTTACAGGAATCCGTAATATTTCCATCGGATGATTAGCAACTTCAACCTCAATATTATCTTCATTAATAATCTTGGTTACTAAAATAAGCACATTATCATGAAAAGGACTAAAAAACTCGATTTTATCACCTATTTTAAAATAATTGCGCTGTTCAATAACCGCTAACTTATTTTCCTTATCATAACTAATCACTCGGGCACAAAATTCTTGAGTTGGATGTTCATCACGCTGATTATATAACTGCTTTGAATTATCAGCTTGGTTATCAAAAAAACCAGTACATAAAGCACGATTAGCAGCTTTAAGTAACTCTTGATAATATTTATCATCTAAAACAAAATTATCAGGATCATTACAATAATCATCTATTAATTTACGATAAGTAGAAACAACTGTTGCAATATAATGTAACGATTTCATTCGCCCTTCAATTTTAAATGAATTAACTCCAATCTCAATTAATTCAGGAATATGATTTATTAATGCCATATCTTTACTAGACATACTAAAAGGAATTTGCCCTTCATTAAGTTTTTGATTATTTTCAAAAATATCATAGTACCAGCGACATGATTGACTACATCCGCCTCGATTAGCATCACGATGTGAAAAATAGTTTGATAACATACAACGTCCTGAATAATGAATGCACATTGCACCATGAATAAAATATTCAATATCAATATCTGTTTTATCTAAAATATTTTTTAAATCATCAAAACAAACTTCACGTCCTAAAACAACACGATCCATCCCCTGTTTTTGATAAAACTTAATTGCTTTAGTATTTAAAGTGGAAAGTTGTGTTGAAACATGAACTTCTAAATTTAATTTCATATCTTTAGCAATTTTCATGATATATGGATCAGCTACAATGATTGCTCTAACGCCAGCATCATCTAAAGCTGCTAAATATTCTTTGATTCCCTCCAAATTATCTTGATGTAAAATAATATTACACGTTACATGAATTGCCGCATTATACTTATTTGCAAAACTAACAGCCTCTTTTATATCTTCCAAAGTAAAATTAGATGCACTTGAACGAAGAGAAAATTCTTTGCCACCAACAAAAACAGCATCAGCTCCATATCTAATTGCAACTTTAAGTTTCTCAAGATTCCCCGCTGGCGCTAATAATTCCGGTTTTTTTATTATAATTCGTTTACCATTTATTATTTTACTTACATTTCTCATTTTCTTCCCGCTTTCTTACATCATCAATTTTATAAACTGTGGCATCAAACATAAAACTATGATGAAAATTAACATCACTTTCTAAACGATAAAGCTGTGGCAATAATTCTTTGCTAACTTTACCATATGTTCCATTACCAATACTTTTTAAAGCATCCTGATATAAATTTACTATTTCTACTAATTTCAAATCATCAATGAACAAAGATTCAATATATAAATAATCAAAATCCATAAAACTACTCAAAATATCTAAACAACATAGCTGTTTTTTACTTAAAATATGACAGCCAAATTTATCTTCATATATATGACAGCCATAATCTACACCACTAGCTTGAATAACAATTCCATCATTCATCGAAACAGATTTATTCAGTTTAATTTCTTTAAAATAATTAGATAATAATTTTCGTTTAGAATAAGCCATATACTCAACACCGTGAATCTGTGTCATTGTTTTCAAGTTACTATTTTTAGCAATAATAACTTTTTCATCAAGAGGAATTTCACGTGCTAAAAAAGCACTATCAATTCCTAACATAGATAAATAATTTAACGTTGCTTGATTAGTATTTAAAGTATCCGGACTATAAATCATTTCAAAATGATAATCATTTTCCTGACAAATCTCTAAAACACCAAAATCTTGAAACAAAATACCATCTATTTTTAACTCATGTAACTTTGCTAAATGGTCCATTAAAGCATCCAGATCATGTTCTTCGATCAAAGCATTTACCAGCACCCACAGCTTAGTTAAACCTAACTGATGTTTTAAACGGCCTAACTCTTCATAATCAAGTGCCAGAGCTTGGCGACAAGAAAAATATTTTGTTCCGACAACAAAATATTTAACCCCTATATCAATAAAATCATTAATAAATTTATCGCTATTTAAATGTACTACTAACTCCATTATACCACCTTTTTTCTTATCACACATATCCCATCACCAATATGATAATACTCAACATCATATTGGTCATTATTAAAGATCCAATCTTTGAAACGTTTGATTTTTTTCACCAATTGTTTAGTATTGCGATTTCTAATATTATCAATATCAAAGATCATGCCATGAAAATCAAGATTATCAACAATACAGATTCCTTTATCAACTACTAAAGGCATATACTTTTCAAAAAATTTTTGATACTGAGCTTTAGCTGCATCAATAAACAAACAATCATATTTTTTCAAAACAAGATCATTCAACTCAAAATCCAAAGCATCACCATGATGAATAATTATCTTTTCATCTAATTCATTATCATTTATATTTTTTAATGCTTCTAAATACCTTTCATCATTCAATTCAATCGTTTCAACTTTAAAATCAGAAATATTACTAACTAACATCATCGCTGAATAACCGATTGCACTACCAATTTCTAAACAGTTACGACAATTATTTTCTTTAAAAACATTGATCATAAATTCTAATCCTTCACGTTGCATAACGGGAATATTTCGTTCAATCGCATCTTTTTCCAACTCTTTAAAATACTTCATTATTAATACCACTTATTTTCCTTTACTACTTGCTGATGTTCATCATATGTCTTTGAAAAAATTACTGTTCCATCTTTTAAAGCAAAGAAGAACAAATCATCAGTTTTTTGATAATTCAGACATGAATCTAAAATTTCATTAGAAACCGTACTTATTGGTCCAATTGGCAGACCTTCATACTTATATGTATTATACTTAGAATCCACTTCTAAATGATTATATGTAACTGCAACAGTTTTAATCTGATTTGCATAATTTACCGTAACATCACTACGTAAACGCATATTTATTTCTAAACGATGCATAAAAACTCCCGCAATCTTAGTTTGAACATCTTTATTCCCTGAAGCCTCACATTGAACTACTGATGCTAATGATAAGAACTGATGAACAGTCACATTATTACCATTTATTTTAAATTCTGCAATTTTATCTTTAATTGCACTTAAATTCTTATCCATCTGATCTAACATCATTTTCGTAACATCCTCAATCGTCGTTTTTTTAGATGTTATCACATAAGTTTCTGGTCCAAAATATCCTTCTAAAGGAAACATGATTTCATTTCCTAAAATACATTGATCTAAAAACCAGTATTTATCAACTAATGTTTGCAAATATTCTTTATCAGCCCATTTTTCCAATACCTTTTGTGTCTTTGCTGCCAAGATTTGTTCATCATTTAAATTAGTTGTATCAACCTCAATATCTAATGCTTTTGCGACTTGACTAGCACATTCAGGAATCGTATTGCCGTCTAAAATAGTAATCTTTGCAGTAGAAATATAATTTTTATCTCCTTCAAGAATCTTTAAAATCGTCTTTAAATCCATATTTTTATTTAAAACATAAACATTTGCAATAAGATCATGTTTATGTAATTTTGCATAAACATCAGCAACCATTTTATTCTTTATTAAACCTGCTTGATCTAACTGATTTATTACTGTGCTTGTTGATCCAGAAATTTCAACAACAACTTCTTCACTTTTTGCAGATACTGCTTTTTGTCCATCAAAATAAAAAAATAACAAACTAAAAACAATAATTAAAACAGCTATAATCGTACCTATAATAATTTTTTGCTTTCTTTTCATAATCTCCTCCGTTTTTTACATTATAAGATATTTTTCTCACTTATTCAACTTATCTGTAAATATAACAAAAATTGACAATTCTACATTTAGTATGTCCATTTTTCTTTCAAAAAAAAGAGATGGAGATCATCTCTAGTAATCTTTATTAAATTTAGTAATACAAACTGGTTCATTTACTAAATAACTAAAATTTGTTTCAAAAATCATTCCGCCACGTTCATTTCTAAATTCGTAGCTTTCTATAACACCACCTTTTTGACAAGTAACTACGATCCAGCGATCTTTAAACAACGCTAAATCACCAGGATTTGCAGCTGTGTCCACAAATTCTTGATAAGTAAGTTCTCCAGTTTCTAAATCACGATTCAGCAGCGTTAAACTATCATGACCTCGATTCGTAACAAAGATTCGCTCCTCGTTTTCACTAAAAATCATTTGACTTGCATAATTTTTTTCATCAAATTCATTTTTAGGATATGTATCGATCATTTGAATTAAATCAAATTTTAGATCATGATATTTATAAACGCCTATCGTGCTTGATAATTCATATAAAATATAGGCATATTTACCACAGTTACTAAACATTATTTTCTTTGGGCCAGAGCCTGGTTCTAAAACAAATGAATGTTCTTCATCAAGAAAAATTTCTTTTTCCCCAACTTTAAAGAGCCATACTTTATCAGTTCCTAGATCAATCACAACTAAACGTCTTTTATCTGGCGTAAAATCAATAAAAACAGGATTTGATTTTGCATAATCAACACTTGATTCTTTCAATTTATAGCTAAAAATTGGTACAACCAGTTTTTTCTTTTCTATTTTAATTACTATGATTTCTCCATTATAATAATTTACAGCAAATAATTTATCTGCCGTTTCATGATCACCATTAGTGCAGGCATGAATATATGTTTTTCCATGATCACTGACTCGAGAAACTAAAGCTAATATATCTGCAGTTGCCGCATAAGAACAAATTCCGCCATCAACATTTGTACCCGTCTTATTTTTGTATGTAATACAAACAAATCGCCCATAATTAAAACTATATATAGGATCAGAAGGTGTATTAAAATATTTTCTAAATAAAATTTCACCATTATCAATATCTATTTGAAAAGTATAAATACCGCGTGTTTGATTATTACCAAATGAATTAACAAAAAAAGATTCTGTTATTCTTTTTTTTCCAAAAATTCCCAATATTGCCATCATTTATCCCCTTTATCCATTAATAATAAAAAAGCTAAATATTTTAGCTTTTTATTATTAATCACATTTATTTTTACAGCATTCATGATCATTATGATTATGTTCACCACAGCACCCATGATCATCTTCATGACAGCAGCCACCTTCACCATGTCCATTACAACATTCATGATCATCTTGATTTTCAGCCATGAAACTTTGAAAAACTTCTTCAACTAATTCCCATTCATCAGGGCTTTCAATTGGGTATAATTTTCCTTCATCATCATAAATCGATGCAAAAACACTTGGTTCTTCAGCTAACGAATCATAGTATAAAACGTATTGCTTACCTAATTCATCATTATTAAAAGTAAATAATACTTCAAACTCTTTTTCATTTCCTTGATCGTCAATTACTTGGATTTTATTTGCTTCCATTAAATTTCCTTTCTAATTAGCATCTAAATAGCCCTGTAATATTGCTACCGCTGCCATTTTATCAATTACTTTTTTTCTCTTTTTTCTAGAAACATCAGCAAAAATCAATTGATCCTGCGCTATTTTTGTAGTTAAACGCTCATCAACTAAAACAACATTTAACCCCGCCACTTTTTTTTCTAACATTTCTTTAAATTTAATTGAAATCTCAGCTCTTATTCCTAAATCACCATTCATATGCTTTGGTAATCCTAACACTACAGTTTTGATGTTATTTTTGTCAATTATATCTTTAATATAATCAGCTGCTTTTTCATATTCATCTTCAGCAAAACGATATGTTTCAACGCCATGAGCTATCATTCCTAATGCATCACTCATGGCAATACCACATGTCCTTGAGCCTAAATCTAATCCTAATACACGTTCCATCCTATTTCTCCAAATACGATTTAACTAATTCTTCGATGATTTCATCACGCTCGATTTGTTGAATGATATTTCTAGCATTTTTATGACTAGAGATATACGCAGGGTCATTAGAGATTAAATAACCTGCAATCTGATGTACTGCATTATATCCTCTTTCGTTTAAAGCATCTATTACCGTTTGAAGATTGCTGCGAATCATCTCACGACGCATATCCTCAGAACTAAATACTTTTGTTTTTGTTAAATCATGCATATTATTCGACCTCCTTTTAAGGTTACACCTATATCATCATTTTACACTAATTATAAGTAAATTAAAAGAAATTTTTAAGTTCTTCTTTAATACAAATAACTTTTTTATTGATTGGACAACCACCTTGAGCAAAATCCGGTTTTCCGCCACCACGTCCTGCTACTACAGCATTTATTTTTTTAACAATATCGCCAGCTTTGAAACCATTAGCAACATAATCTTTAGTCACCCCAACATAATATGAACATTTATCTTCAAACTGTGATACTAAAATTACTATTCCCGAATCAATTTTATCCCTAAAATCAAAAGTTAACTGTTTTGCTTTAGCACTTTCTAAAGTTTCTTCGACAAATAATACTTTGACCCCATTGATTTCTTGAATATCATTAACTTTACTAGCTGCATTTAAAGCATTCAATTTAGCATTTAAAGTCTCTACTTCTTTTTTAACAGCAGCTAATTCTTCATTTAAAGCACTAACTTTATTTACTACTTCTTTACGATTTTTTAATTTCAAAAGATTACTGATAGTATCTATTGTTTCCTTTTCTTGAACTAAAGCTTCATAAGCGCTTTTACCAGTGATTGCTTCAATTCTGCGTACGCCACTACCAACACTTTCTTCAGTTTCAATTTTAAATAAACCAATATTAGCACTGTTAGCTACGTGACAGCCTCCACATAACTCTTTTGAAAAATCACCTACAGAAACAACACGCACAGTATCACCATATTTTTCATCAAACAGAGCCATTGCTCCACTTGATAAAGCTTCTTCTTTAGACATGTTGACGATTTCGACATCTATTCCTTGGAAAATAACATTATTTACTTTTTCTTCAACTGCTTTGATCTGTTCGTTTGAAATCTTTTCAAAATGAGTAAAATCAAATCTCAAACGATTATCATCAACATATGAACCAGCTTGATTGATATGACTACCAACAACCTCTTTTAAAGCTGCCTGTAATAAATGCGTAGCTGTATGATTAGCAATAATTTTATTACGTTTTACTTTATCGATTTCTAATGTTAAAACATCACCAACACTAATTGTCCCTTCTTCAACTTTAACAAAATGTAAATGCTGTTGATTAGGAGCTTTTAACACATTGATTACACTTGCTTTACAATTATCATTATAAATTATTCCTGTATCTGCACATTGACCACCCATTTCAGCATAAAAAGTTGTATCATCAAAAATAATTTCACCATAATCATCTAAAACATCTGTTTTAACACCATCTTTAAATATCCCAATAACTACACCGTTAATATTTGTCTGATCATATTCAAAAGTTGAAGGCAGATCAAAAGCCATTAAATCAGGTTTTTGACTAGCCATTGATTCATTATCCTCACGAGCACCACGAGATCTTTCCCGCTGAATCTTTAATTCTTCTTTAAATCCTTCTTCATCAACCTTTAAACCTGACTCTTCAGCAATTTCCAATGTTAACTCAAATGGAAAACCATATGTATCATATAATTTAAAAGCATCTTTACCACTAATAGTACCATCGCTATTTTTAGCAATTAAACTGCTTAATAATTTTTCACCATTTGATAACGTCTTATGAAAAGCTTCTTCTTCTTTCTTAACTAAATCACTAATATAACTAACTTTTTCTGGTAAATAATCATAGAATTCTTTCATTACATCACTAACAACAGCTACTAAATTATACATAAAAGCTTGTTCAATACCAATTTGTTTACCATATCTTACAGCTCTTCTTAAAATTCTTCTTAATACATAACCTCTTCCAGCATTATCAAATAATGCTCCATCAGCTAAAGCAAAAGTAACTGTACGAATATGATCAGCAATCACGCGATATGCCATCTTATTTTCACGATAACTTACATTTGCTAGTTTTTCAGCTTCATGAATGATCGGTAAAAAGAAATCAGTATCAAAATTAGTTTCTCCATCCTGAATGATACTTGTAATTCTCTCTAAGCCCATTCCTGTATCAATATTTTTTTGTGGCAATTCTTGATAATCTTCTCGCGCAATTCCTTCTTGTGAATTATATTGTGAAAAAACAAGATTCCAAATTTCAATATAACGATCATTTTCTAATTCTTCATAAAATAATTTTAATCCTAAACCTTCAGGATCATATTTTTCACCACGATCATAAAAGATTTCTGAATCTGGTCCACATGGTCCTTCACCAATTTCCCAGAAATTTCCTGGGGTTTTTAACATATGACTAGGATCAACACCTTTAACATCGACCCAATAGTTATATGCTTCATCATCATGATCATGAACAGTAATATATAGTTTATCTTTTTCAAAAGCAAACCATTTTTCATCTGTTAATAGTTCCCAAGCAAAATCAATAGCTTCTTTTTTAAAATAGTCACCAATTGAAAAGTTTCCTAACATTTCAAAGAAAGTATGATGACGTGCTGTTTTACCAACATTTTCAATATCGTTAGTACGAATTGATTTTTGAGCATTGGTAATGCGGGGATTTTCAGGTTTTATAGTTCCATCAAAATATTTTTTTATTGCTGCTACTCCAGCATTGATCCAAAGTAATGTTGGATCGTCATTTGGAATTAATGAATGACTTGGTTCAACTTTATGACCTTTGCTTTCAAAAAAATCCAAAAACATTTTTCTTACTTGATTTCCAGTTAATTGTTTCATTTTCTTCTCCTTATCCAATATAAAAAGCCGCTCCTAATTCTAGGAACGACTTTGATCGCGGTACCATCCTAGTTCATGAATAAATCATGCCCTCATTTAGCTAGTAACGCAGCTTACACGGTAATTATTAATTACTCTCCAAAGTAGCTTTCCTATAAACATGCTTAGTATTTTCACCAGCCATACTATCTCTTAAAACATCTTTACAGTACTCTTCTTTTTCAACGATTTACCAAATTATAAACTATCCATATTTATTTTTCAAGTCTCATCTTACATCTTTGCTTTTAAATTATCCATCATATCTTCAACACATTCACACTCACTAAATAAAATCATCAGTGAAGCAACAGTTAAACCAATCAGTAATTTATTTCTTGCTAACATATTCTCACCTCAGTTTAGTTTGTCATGATTCTAAAAAATCATACACACTTAATTCTTTACTATTTTCAAAACGTTTTTTTAAAGTTGTTTTACGACGACCATCTTGATAATTATTAAGACCATGCATAAATGCTTTAGAATTCCCCAAAATAAAGAGAGATTGTTTAGCACGAGTTATTGCTGTATACAATAGATTACGTCTTAGCATAACATAATAATCAGATAATACTGCCATAATTACGATCTTAAACTCATTTCCCTGCGATTTATGAATCGACATACAGTATGCATGAGTGATCGTATTAAAATTTTGTGAAGTATATTCGACAATATTACCATCAAAATCAACTACTAAAGTATCTTGAAGATACTCAAAGTTATCTTTTCGACAGATTTCGATCAAAGTGCCGATATCACCATTAAAAACATCATCATCGGGACGATTTTTCAATTGTAGGATCTTATCTTTGATTCGATATTCGACACGGCCAACTTTGTAACTTTCACTAAATTCATCTTTAGGATTAAAAACATCCTGTAAAGCATCATTTAATGCATCGATTCCGGCAACACCTTGATACATTGGAACCAGCACCTGAATATCATTAACATCATATCCTTCATTCAAAGCCTTCTTTACGATTGTTTTAACATTTTTAACAACATCATAATTTAAACAGGGAAAGTAATTTATATCTCGATACTGATTAAAAATCGCCATATCTTCTATTTCATCATTAATAATACGATGAGCTAACTGGATGATTCCCGAATCTTTAGCTTGTCTAAAAATTTCATCTAGTTCAATCGTTTTTATCCCGGCTTCAATTAGATCCTGTAAAACATTTCCTGGGGCTACAGACGGTAACTGATGATGATCGCCAATAAATAATATTTTATTGATCTTTCGTCCCGCTTCAAATAACTTACTTAAAAGCAGGCAGTCAACCATCGAAAACTCATCAATGATCAAAACATCGATATCTAGAGGATTATTTTTATTCATTGCAAAAGTATTACTATGTAGATCCCATTTTAATAAACGATGAATCGTACAAGCATTGATTCCTGTTAATTCCATCAAACGTTTAGCGGCTCTTCCTGTAGGTGCTACTAAACCAATACGATCTTCTGGATATAAAGTCGTATAAACTTTTAATAAGGCTTGAACGATCGTTGTCTTACCGGTTCCGGGACCACCAGTTAAAATCATCACTGATGATTTTAAGAAATAATTTAATGCTTCTTTTTGTTTTAACGCATAAGTTATCCCTTGTTTTTTTTCATAATTTTTTAAAAGACGCTCTACTTCATCTTCATCAAATAATTCATCAGGTCGATTAATTCGTGCTTTTAAATATTTTGCGATATTTGTTTCGGCTTCATACATCTCATGATAATAATATCGTTCATCTTCTTTAATGATCAATCCTTCATCAATCAATTGTTCTAAATAATCATAAAAAATCGTTTCTTCAAGATTATAGATGATTTTCTTAAACATCTTTATGATTTCTTCAAGTAAACAATAGGTACTTCCAGTATTGAAACCATACTGTTTAATACTATAGACAATAGCTGCCTTGATTCGATTGGGATCATCTAAAGTTCCACCAGTTTTTAAAGCTAGATCATCTGCAGTCTTAAAACCGATCCCATCAATATCTTCAATCAATTGATAAGGATTATTTTGAAGGATCTCCAGGGTCTTTTCTTGATAAAAAGCCTGAATCAAACCTAAATTTTTTAAACTGATCCCATGGCCCATAAAAAACTGCATCACTTCTTGATCATAATCAGCATTAGTTAAAGTATCGTAAATGATATCGCGACGCTTTTCCGTCATTCCAATCACAAGATCGAGACTATGCTTATCTGCTTTGATCTTCGTTAAACAGTCTTCACCTAAACTATCAACGATCTGTTGAGCAAGTTTTTTACCGATTCCTTTAAACAATGGACTTGACAAGTATTTTACAATTTCATCATTTTCTTTAGCTAAAATAATTCGATACTCGTTTAATTTAAACTGTTTTCCATATTTAGGATGAATCTCATAATCACCAATAAATAGATATTTATCATAATCATTAAAATTATTCATATAGCCATTCATCGTAATTAATTTATCTTCCTGCTCAACTTCAATTAGAGCTACAATATAATTAGAAGATTCACTATAAAAGCGAATCTTCCTAATATAACCAGTATATTCAATCATTATAAATATTTGATCGGTTCACCATCTTTATAGACAGTATCGATCGTTCCTCCTCCCAAACAAACATCACCATCATAAAAGACTGCGGCCTGTCCTGGAGTCACTGCTTTTACCGGCTTATCAAAAGTTAAATAGACCGTCTTTTCATCAACAAACTCTAATTGAATTGGATTATCCATTTGCCGATATCTAAACTTAGCATTACAGTTGATCTTTTCAGTTGGCTTATTTGATGCAATCCAGTTTACATCAGTAATTAAAGCGCCTGAAGAATATAACCAGTCTTTTTGATCCCCCTGACATATATATAAAACATTTTTATCATAATCTTTGCCAACTACAAACCAGGCAGCTCCAGGTCCTCCAATTCCTAAACCTTTACGCTGACCGATCGTATAATACATGATACCTGAATGATCACCAATCACATCACCAGTTTCGATATCCACCATTTTCCCTGGCTGAGCTGGAATATAATTTTGTAAGAACTTTTTAAAATCACGCTCTCCAATAAAACAAATTCCGGTACTATCTTTTTTATCAGCTACTGGTAATTTTAATTCATGCGCAAGTCTGCGTACTTCCTGCTTATCAATTTCACCTAGCGGAAATAAAGAATTTTGCAATTGTTGTTGATTTAACTGACATAAAAAATAGCTTTGATCTTTATTATTATCTAATCCTTTAAGCATGATCGAATCTTTACCATCCTGATGAATCACTCGCGCATAATGTCCTGTTGCGATATAATCAGCATTCAATGTTTTAGCATAATCTAAAAACGCTTTAAATTTAATATGCTTATTACATAAAATATCTGGATTTGGCGTTCTCCCTTTACGATACTCATCTAAAAAATAAGTAAAAACATGATCCCAGTATTCCTTGATGAAATCTACTCGTTTTATTTTAATATCTAAGCATTTAGCAACAGCTTTAGCATCATTATAATCCTCTTCTTGAGGACAAATATCATTGTCATTAGTAGGATTACCTAAAATATCATTGTTCAACTGGCTATCCCAATTACGCATAAAAACGCCAATGACTTCATAACCTTGTTTTTTTAATAAATAAGCAGCTACTGCCGAATCAACACCACCACTTAATCCTAATACTACTCTTTTTGACATTCTCGTCACCTCACCTGCTTATAATAACATTTCTATAAAAAAAAAGAAAGAAAATTAATTCTTTCTTATTTTAGTCTTGACATTGGCAGCATTGCCGCTCCGATTGCCCCACAGTCTTCCAATTTAGTTGTCAATAAAGGAATATGTCCCTGCATTCCAACATGAATCTTTGAATTGAATTGTTCAACTAATTTATCATAGAAATAATCTTTTGATTTCATTACCCCACCACCGATAATAAAACAGTGAGGGTCTACAGTATGAGCAATATTTGCAAATAAAGTAGCTAACTGAGATACACATTCTTCAACGATGCTTTGAGCCTTCAAGTCACCTTCATCAGCTAATCTAAAAACATCGCCAGCATGATTTACTATATCTTCACCTAATAATTCTTTACCTTTTCTTGTAATTGCCGTTCCACTTGCCTCACCTTCAACAGCACCTGGATTCAAAGCACCAAATTTATAGCCATTATTTTTAACGATAATATTACCGATTTCTCCAGCGTGTCCACGGCCACCAGATACTAATTTACCATCAACGATAAAAGCTCCACCAATTCCTGTAGAAACCGTCACATAATAACAAGTTGGATAATTTTTTCCAGCTCCTAATAAGGCTTCGGCTAACCCTGCCACATTAGCATCATTATCAATAAATACTGGTAAATTAAAACGATCAGCCAGTTTATCACAAATTGGATAATTTTCAAATCCCGGTAAATTAGTAGCCATGATCATCGCTCCTTTTACCGTATCAACTGGCCCTGGTACACCAATTCCAATTCCACTGACACCTTTCATCCCACCACAAACAGTAGTATCCAAACTTTCAATTTGCCGAATGATTTTAGCACACACGTAATCTGGACCATTGTCTCTTTCAGTATTATCTTTTACTTCACTGTATGTTGTCCCATTTTCATCAACTAGTAAAGTACGGACATTTGTCCCACCTAAATCAATTCCAATAAAATATCTCATCTTATTCCTCCTGTAAGCATATAAATAATTATACAATAAAGCTGCTAGTATTAAAAGATATCTAGAATAAACTTTTTTCTATTTTTTTAAACAGCTCTGGCACAGGACAAATTATTTCCTTATCCTGTAAATAATCCAATACCCCAAATGTTTTGACAAACCTGATCTTATAAGCATGCAAAAGCTGATTATTCAATCCAAAACTTTTTTTAATTATTTTATTTAATTCAAAATCTCCATATTTACGGTCACCAATAACAGGATGATCGATACTAGCAAGATGAACTCTAATTTGATGCATTCGTCCCGTTACTAAAGTTACTTCTACTAAGCTATAACTATCATTACTTTTCAATGGTTTTACCAGCGTTTCCATCGTTAAAGCTCCGGGATGATCTTTATTCACTAATTTTACCTGCGCCTGATCTTCAAGTTTTATCATGTAGTTTTTTAAACTACGTTTTTGATTTAATTTTCCTTTACAAATCGTCAAATAACTTTTTTCAATACAATGTCTTTGTTTGATCATTTCATTTAAACATTGTAAAGCCGCTAAAGTTTTACCAAAGATAACGATTCCACTCGTATTACGATCTAAACGATGAACTGGTCCTGGCATAAAAGTATTTTCCCGCCCTAGATCCAACTCATTCTTTTTAGCTAAATAGCTTAATACTTGATTAGTCAAAGTATTAACACTTTCATTAATATCTTCATGAACTAATAAACCTGTCGGTTTATAAACAATCAAAACATGTTTATCCTCATAAAGTACTTTAAATGTCTTTTCGACATCATAGATACTTTTAGCAGCTGTAAATTCCTGAAATTTATCTTCATATAAAAACATCTCTACAACATCATTATTTTTTAAAATATATTTTTCATCAACTTTTTTTCCATTCACCTTAATATCTTTTTTACGAAACATTTTATAAATAAAATTAGCTGGTGCATTCACTAAAAGTTTCTTCAAATATTTATCAATTCTTTGATTAGCATCATTTTCATTAATCTTTATCTTTTTCATATTTATCACCATAGATTATTATAACAAATTTCCCAAATAATTCCGCAACTATTTTAATGAAACCCTTTACATTTTTAAATCTGAATGCTATAATATTATTGTCAAGTGAAGATGATTCACTTTACATACCCCCTATTATCACCCTTACGTGAAATAATATAAAAAAGTATGCACCCCCGCATACTTTTTTGTTATAATTTTATTTGAGGTGAAACTAATGGAAAAGAAAATAGCTAGTGAATTGATTTATGATGGCAAAATCATTAAAGTTTATAAAGATAAAGTAATTTGTGAAAATGGTAATGAAGCTACTCGAGAAGTTGTCAGACATCATGGTGGTGTGGGCGTTTTAGCAGTCGTTGAAAATAAAATTCTGCTTGTTAAACAATATCGCTACCCTAATGCCACAGATACTTTAGAAATTCCTGCTGGTAAATTAGAATTAAATGAAAATACAGAAATTTGTGCTTTGCGTGAATTAGAAGAAGAAACTGGTTACAGTGCTAAAAGTATCGATAAAATTGCAAAATTTTTACCAACTCCTGGTTATAGTGATGAATGGTTATATATCTATGAAGCTAAAGATGTTTTTAAAGTTGAAAATCCTCGTGCTTGTGATGAGGATGAAGAAATTGAAGTTATTGCCATGGATATCGATGAAGCATATCAAAAAGTTGTTTGTGGTGAAATCTTTGATTCTAAAACAATGATCGCGATTATGCACGCCTATATCAACAAAAGCAAATCATAAGATTTGCTTTTTAAATACAAAAAAGTTCTGTTGAACAGAACTAATCATCTAATTGGCGGTCTGGACGGGACTCGAACCCGCGACCTCCGCCGTGACAGGGCGGCATTCTAACCAACTGAACTACCAGACCAATTGAATGGCGGAGACAGAGGGATTTGAACCCTCGCGCCAGTTTCCCGACCTACACCCTTAGCAGGGGCGCCTCTTCAGCCTCTTGAGTATGTCTCCGTTTCCTCGACTGCCTACTTATAATATCATGTTTAGACTTATATTGCAATATATTTTTTGATTTTTTATTAAAATCATTATCATCAATTCATGAAATCTCTAAATTATATTGATTTAATCAGATATTATCGTTTTATTTCTCTACGTACAACATAATAATTATTTTTATCAATATATAAAATCATATATGTCAGCGGTAATGAAAACCGTCTTCTGCCACAACTGCCAGGATTAAGATAATAAGTGTTATCGATCTTTTGTTCTAAATAGCGGTGAGAATGTCCAAAAATATAAAAATCGACATTTTGAACATCCTTCTTTTGATGCGTTAAATAAAATTTATGACCTGCTATCTCACAATTAAGCTCTTCAGGCAAATCAAATTTATCATTATTCCCCTTTACCGCTATAATTGGGGCAATTTTTTGTAATTGTTGATAAATTTCTTCTTTAACAAAATCACCAGCATGAAAAATCAAATCACAAGTATTTAATTCTTTAATGACCTCATCTCTTAAAACATCGTGAGTATCAGAAATAATCGCAATCTTTTTCATTTTTTCACCTTCTATCAAAAATTAATCACTAGATATTTTCCAATCTTGAGCTTTTTGTTGGGCTTCAACCATGGCAGCATACCAGCCCTTTTGTTGTAAAAGATCCTGGTGTCTTCCACTTTCAATAATGACGCCATCATCTAAAACAATAATATTATCGGCATTGATGATCGTATTGAGACGATGGGCAATAACTAAAACCGTTTTATTTTTCATTAATTTCTTAAAAGCTGCCTGTATTTCAAATTCATTATCGGCATCAAGATTTGAAGTTGTTTCATCCAATAAAATAATTGGCGCATCTTTTAGTAAAGCTCGGGCAATTGAAATTCTTTGTTTCTGACCTCCAGATAAAGTAGAACCACCCTCTGCGATGATCGTATCATATCCATGCTCCATTTCTTTAATAAATTCATGACAATTAGCAGCTTTTGCAGCAGCAATAACAGCTTCTTTAGTCGCATTCAAATTACCTAAACATATATTATTAAACACTGTATCATTTAATAAATATACATCCTGAAAAACAATTGATATATATTTGGTTAAAGTATCTGGGGCAATTTCTTTTATATTTTCTCCACCAATCGTGATCATTCCCTTTTGCACATCCCAAAAACGAGCTATCAAACTTGCAATTGTTGTTTTTCCAGAACCAGACGGACCAATCAAAGCAGTCATTGTTCCTTGTCTAGCAAGAAATGAAACATCCTGCAGTACTTTTAGACGATCTGAATATTGAAAAAATACATGTGAAAATTTAATATCATAATTCTTGAAACAAACAGTATCCTTTGTATAAGGTAATGGTTTTTCATGTAATATCAACAAAATATTTTCTGATGCTTTTAAAATCGCACGAACTTGTGGATATAACGAGCTTAATACACTCATTATATTAGAAATTGAAACTGATAATAAAATAATAATCAAAAAATCAACTCTGCTTATTATTCCTTTTGAAAATAAATACACGCCTAACATTAAAGTTATCGGAATGATAAAAGAAGTAATAGTAGAAAATCCTAATGCTAACGGTAAGAGGGAAACTTCAGCTTTAATCGATGCCGCTTTTAAATTTTGTAAAGCTTGATTTAATCTTTTAAAATGACTCCCAATCAGATTATATAAGCGAAATGTTTTCATTCCTGTTACATATTCAATGATCTGGGCTGTAACATCTTGATTTGCTCTTTTTAATTTTACAGAATTTTTTGCTGAAATCTTTCCCGATATAATAAGCAAAGGCATTGCTATAATGACTAATATCATTAAAACAAGACCAAATTGCCAATTTATCAAAAAAGCAACTATTATAGAAATAATCGTAAAAGAAATAACTTTAACTAGATCACATAAACAATGTGTGATGATCGTATTAAAATCACTGACATCAGTAATTAAAACTTCTGTTAATTTTCCAATACTATTGTTATCAAAATAGCCCAAATTTAAGCGGCGTAAATGATTTGCTATTTGCAATCTTAGATGATAAGTTATTTTTGAACCCGTACACTGAGCTTTTGTAAAACTGATCGCTTGTATTATACACCGTACAACAAAAACTATAATTAAAACAGTAGTATATAATAAAAGTTTTTGATAAGTAAATGTTTTATTTAATAGATCCAGTAACAAAAACAGCATAATTCCATACATATATGAATTTAATAAAGAATCAATGATCGATAAAACAACTGGTAAAATAAGTTTTTTACTTTCTTTACCTGACAGTTCTTTAATCCAGCAAATCACTTTGATCATTTAAAATCACCTCTTTTGCAATAAATATCCCACATTTTTTTATATCTTTCATCTTGCTGTAACAAAGTGCTATGAGTCCCTTTTTCTTTCAATCGTCCATTTTCAAAGACGCAGATCTGATCAGCTTCTACTATCGTATGTAGACGATGAGCTATCATGATCGTTGTTTTTCCTTTTAATAGCGTTTCCAAAGCCAACTGTATTTTATGTTCATTTTCGAGATCTGTAAAACTGGTTGCTTCATCAAAAATAATAATAGGTGAATTTTTTAAAATAGCTCTAGCAATGCATATGCGCTGTTTTTGTCCTCCCGACATCTTTATTCCCGTTTCTCCTGTTTTGGTTTGGTATCCATGCGGTAAAGTTAAAATAAAATCATGTATTTGTGCAGCTTTAGCAGCCTTTTCCACTTCTTCTTGAGAACAGTTTTTTTTGCCAATTGCAATATTTTGGTAAATCGTATCATTTAACATAAAAGTTTCTTGGAATACAAAAGAAATAAGCTCCATCAGATTATCAGTGGCAATATCTTTTATATCAATTCCATCAATTTTAATAGCTCCCTCGACAACATCAAAGAAACGGGGAATCAACTGAGCTGCTGTTGTTTTTCCCGCCCCTGATGCTCCCACCAAAGCTGTAAAACTACCTTTTTCTATCTCTAGATCAACATTTTTTAAAACCATCTTTTTATTATAAGCAAAACTTACATTTTCAAATTGAATTGCATGTGTTTTGGTAACCTCTATATGCTGGTGCTTTGATCTTATTTCCGGAATATCCATTACTCGCTTGATTTCTGCCAACCCCGAAGAAATTTGACTAAAAATCTGGGCAAAATTCAATAAATTATTATATGAAGATAAAAAAACAATACTCATAATAATGAAAAAAATATATTGTTCTAACCCCAAATTTCCCTTTAAATACATGTATCCTCCTATTGGCAAAACAAAAAAGATCCCCGATTCTATCACGACCTTCATCACAGCACTTAGCGGAGCTAAGATCTTGCTGAATCTTATCCATAAATCATTATAATCATAAATAGCATGAGCATAGTTTTTATACGCATCTGCTGTTAAATTATAAGCTTTCATAACTGACATGCCACTAATATACTGCATGATTCCAGAATTACAATTTCCTAAAATAGTCGAAAAGTCTTTCATGATCGGTTTAGCAATATGCATCTCCAGCATTTGAATAATTAAAGTAATTAAAATAGGCACGACTAATATTAAGGCCATAAGATAATTTACATAAAACAAATAAATAAAAACAATAATAGGAACCACAACAGCTACTGTTATATCAGGAATTTGATGTGCAAAAAAATTTTCTAATCGTTCAACATCCTCCACTAATATTTTTTTGATCTCACCAGTATTATGATCAGTAAAAAAGCCTAATTCCACCTTTCCAAGATGTTTACACATTTTTTTCCTTACAACATAAAGCAGATTATAAGCACCAATATGTGTGATTGCCATCGAAAATGCCAAAAATACAAATTTTAAAACAATTGCTAAAGCAGCTATAGATCCATATAGCAAAACACTTTTTATTTCACCATTATCATCAGATAAAAATAAGATCGTTTTAAAAATCATGATATACGGTACAAAAGTCATCAGTCCTGATATGATGCTTAAAATGATTGCGATATACAGTGAAATTTTCTGATTATTATCAGTTAATTGAAAAAGATATTTTGATTTAACACGGTCTTGTTCTTTTTCCATCTTTACCTCCAATAAGTTAGAACTATCTAACATCATTTTTTTAAATAAATGTCACACTAGTGACATCTTTAAATCAATGATATAATATCAACATAAAAAATTCAATAAAACCCAAACAAGTGCTACATATATCAAATTTTGGGGCATGAAAGGAGTAATAAAACAATGACAATAATAAATATCCAAAATCTAAGCCGTTGCCAACAATGCTTTATAAAAGCTTTGTTGGAACTATTAGAGAAAAAAAGTTTTGATACGATAACGATCAAAGAACTTGCAAAAAAAGCTGATTACGACCGAAAAACATTCTATCGACACTTTACAAAAAAAGAAGATATTTTGAAATTATACTGTGGTCATATTTTACAAGAAATGTCAACTTCAATAAAAAACAGAGGTTCTTTGACTTTTAAAACATATATTCTTTCATATTTTGAATTTTGGGATAAACACATCGACTTCTTATATCTTTTAGAAAAAAATCATCTGCTGCACTTTTTAGGAGACCTCCAAGATGATCTTATATATCAACACGTTGGAAAAAACATTCAACCTGAAATTCCTGAAACTCTAGAAGCTGCTTTAGATTATTCAAAATATGCTTACTATTTTACCCAAGGTGGTCTTTGGAATATCCTTGTTCACTGGATCAAAGAGAATTCACGCAATGTACCAGAACAATTAACTGCTCATATTCTTGATTATCTCAAAGAGGCTCAAAACTATATTGAATAAAAATTTGATGAGGCCTTAAATTTTGCTTTTAATAAAAAGGTGTTCACTAAAAACACCCTTTTATTAGATAGCCCAATTGGCACTATCTTTTTGCAGATAAAATAATTTATGATATAGACCCTGTTGCATTAATAATTGTTTATGGGTTCCCTGTTCAACGATTTTTCCATTATTTAAAACAAATATCTGATCTGCTTCAGTAATCGTTTTTAATCTATGAGCAATCATTATTACCGTTTTTCCACGGACTAATTTAGAAATTGCTTTTTGGATCAAAACTTCATTTTCAGGATCCAGACTTGCAGTAGCTTCATCCAATAAAATAATCGGAGCATCTTTTAAAATAGCTCTAGCAATAGAAAGCCGCTGTCGCTGTCCTCCCGATAATGTTGCCCCATTTTCTCCTAAAACAGTATCATATCCCCCTGGTAACTGTTCAATATATTCATGAATCATTGCTGCTTTTGCTGCAGCAATCACTTCTTCTTTTGAGGCCTTCATATTGCCAATATGAATATTATTATATATCGTATCATTAAACAAAATTACGTCTTGAAAGACAAATGACATATACTGCATCAAACTATCAGGCTGAATTTCTTTAATATTTTTATTACCGATCGTAATCATCCCTTTATCAACATCAAAAAATCGTGAAATCAATTTAACTAAAGTACTTTTTCCGCTACCAGAAGGACCAACAAAAGCAATAACTGAGCCTTGAGGAATCTGCATACTAACATCATCAATAACGAGATTCTTTTGATAAGCAAAAGAAATATGATCGATATTAATATTAAAATTATCGACTGTCGCCTTTTTTCCGGCCATTGGTACAGCTGTTAAGACAGTACGCATACGTTTTGTAACTGTTTCTAAATGCAATAACGTTGAAAGCTGTCCCATCAATGCAATGATTGGTCCATAAATTCTAGTAGAAATCATTAAAAACATCAATAAATTTATAAACTCTATTTTACCTTCACTTAAAAGCGAAACCCCTATAAAAATCGATATTCCTAGTCCAGCCTGTAAAATAATATTAGCACTTGAAATAAACATCCCCACTATCAATTCAACTTTGATTGCTATTTTTTTCATTGCAAGTAAGGCTTGATTTAAAGCTTGAAATTGCTGTCCCGCTAAATTATTCGCTTTAATAACTTTGATTCCTTCAAGATATTCTTGAACCTGATTAGAAGCTTCTAAATTTGTTGCTACCTGTTTTTCAAATAAACTTCTTTGTTTTTTTCGACTTAATAAAATAACCAAAAAAGAAACTGGTAGTGTACTAAAAACTGCTAAAGCCATTCGCCAATCGAAAAATGACATCCCAATACAAGTGATCGTCATCGACACTACATTAGCAATGAGCGGGGGCAGCGTACTGCTAAGCATTGATTCCATACTTCGACAATCAGCCATCATATTAGTTGTTAATTCTGAAAGATTTTTAGTATTAAAAAAACTCATTGGCAGTTTTTCAAGCTGTTTAGCCAGCCGAACTCTTATATTTTTAGCTTCTAGATAAGAAACAAGATATGTCTTTTTATAATCATTTTTTGCCGCCAGAAAAACGATTACAGCAAAAACAATTCCCATTACAAACATTAGCCATAATTTAGTTTGGTTTAAAGGTTTTCCATTAAGAGGATTTAATATTTCAACAAAAATACCTACTGCGATCATAACGGGTAATAACATCGTGATATTAGTTATTGTACAAGCAATAATAGCTTTCTTTAAATCTTGATAACCTTTTTCGCTTAATAATAAATATTTCTTTAACCTTTTCACATTAATTCCGCCTTTCTATATACTTTCCATTGCTTCGCTTCAGTATAATCATGCCACATCGCAGCATAACGGCCATTGTTTTTAAGCAATTCATCATGCCTTCCTTTTTCAATTAAACGTCCCTGTTCTAAGACAATGATTTGATCGGCATATTGAACTGTTGAAAGGCGATGAGCAATCATTATAACTGTTTTATTCTTCATTAGCTGTCTAAGCGCTTTTTGAATCAAATATTCGTTTTCAATATCACAAAATGAACTCGCTTCATCCAATACTAATATAGGAGCATTTTTGATCATTGCTCGAGCAATCGTGATTCGTTGTTTTTCTCCTCCAGAAAGATATGTTCCTGCCACTCCGATCAAAGTATCGTAGCCCTGTGGCAATTTCATAATAAAATCATGACATTGTGCTAATTTTGCAACTCTAATAATTTCTTCATCAGTAGCATCTGGTTTACCGATTCTAATATTTTCTTTTATCGATATTTTAAATAAAAATGTATCTTGAAAAACAAAACTGATCGTCTCCATCAACGCTGCTGTTTTAAGATCTCTAATATCAACATCACCAATTTTAATATTTCCTGCATCCACATCATAAAAACGACAAATCAAATTAGCAATCGTACTCTTTCCACCACCACTAGGGCCAACAATTGCCGTAATTTTTCCTTGAGGAATCTTAAAACTGACATTATCCAATGCTTTGATATCCTCTTTTTTATCATATGCAAAACTTACATGATCCAATATTATCGCGGTATCTTTGATTGACGATGAATGAAGCGCTTCTTTATTTTCAGGAATATTCAAAATTTCATCCATTCTAGCTACGTCACCATTAATTTTCATAAATGATTCTGAAATATACATGATCTTATTTAGAACTCCTGCAATCGAAGGAACGAAAATTAAATAAAAAATAAATGTTGTTACAAAGGCAGGATAATTTGTCGTATGTTTCGCTAAATAGATACCTAAAGGAATTAAAAATAAATAAATATTATTAATGATCGTCGTAAATGCTGGCATCCAGTTTTTCCAGCCCATTGAAAAAGCAATTGCAAACTGCGTATATCTTTCAAATGCTGCATCTAACTTTTTAAAAAATCCGCCACCTTGATTAAATGCTTTAATAACACTCATTCCCCGAATGTATTCTACTGATGCACTACTCATGTCTTCTAAAGCCGTTTGATAATTCTGCATGTTTTTTTTCGCTTCTTTCCCGCCATAACCAAGAAATTGTGTTAAAACTGCCAAAACGATCCCAAGCATTGAAACTAGTCCATAACGCCAATCGATTGCCAATAAAATGATCATCATAACAACCACAGCTGTAAATGAAGCAACTAGATCAGGTAATTGATGAGCAATAAATCCTTCTATACTTTCAATATTTTCATCCATAATTTTTCGCATTCGACCACTGCCAATTAAATAATGATAACCTAAAGGAATTTTTGTCAGATGTTTTGCAAAGATTATTTTTAATTCATAGAGTGTTCCAAATGCAGCTAAATGAGAACATAGTAACGCTAAAAAATAAATTAGGATATTTGCAAAGATACCAGCTATAGCAAACCAGGCATAAGACATGATCACCTTGACATCCAATAAAGAAAAATCCGGATAAATTTGAATAATTTCTCTAATGATCAAATAAATTGCTAAATAGGAAACAAAAGAAGCTATTGCTGCTAAAGAAGATAAAATCATTGATCCGATTACTAATCCTTTTTTATCTGCAGCTAGTTCTAAACATCTTGATAAGCCCTTTTTGGGTTTCAATTTTTTTTCATTCATACATTTTCTCCTTTCAAAAAAACACAAGTTAGCTAAAACTAACTTGTGTTAATTATAAAAATTTATTCTCTTTTCTTCTACCCTGATACGTCTACTATCCTTATAAAATAGCCCAAAAAGTCATTTTCTTTTTCGATATTCCTTGGGTAAGATTCCATAAACTGCAGTAAAGGCTGCTGAAAATTTACTCGGGTTTGCATAACCTAATGAAAGCGCAATATCGCTAATATTTTTATCTGTCTCTTTCAACTGCTTTGCAGCAATATTCATTTTATATTTTTTTAAATAATTATACGGTGTTTCACCATAAATTTGTTTAAAAATCATTTTAAAAACTGTCATACTTATAGAATTTTCATTAATTAACTGCACTAATGAAATTCTATTTTCCAGATCCTCGATCATTCGATCATGAATCTTTTTGACTATTTGTATTTTGCCTTTATCAAAATACTGAAAACTACAACCATGATTTTGACAAAGCTGTTCAAGATAATAACAAATTTCTAATGCCTTGATTTTATAATAATTTAAATTATGAATATCGATTCCTTGATAAATATCGATAAATAATTGTCGCATACTATTGCTAGCTTTAGATAAATACCAGTTTTTATCTAAATCAAGATGTTTGCCTAAATGTTTAATATCTAACGATAATTCAAAAACAGCATCAACAAATGACTGATCTAAATGATCTTGCTCAATTACTAAGGAAACTGTTTTACAGCTGTTTAAAGGAAAAGATGTTGAAATCGGAAGATATTTAGAGCTGCAGATACTAAAATACCCTTCAGGAATATAAACGATCTGATGATTAGCAAATTCACACTCATAACGTCCTTCTAATGTATAAGTAAGACATAAAACATCATGATCATAAGTTTGCGTAAAAATAAGATCATCGGTATCAACATCGACTATCACGATTTGCATCCCTTTACAAATCAAAAAATAATAAACGTCTCCTTTACCCATACATCCATAATCAATTTTAAGATAATCTTTTTCAATTTTTGTTATAAAGGCTTGTTTACTAAACCATTCTTTATGATATATATCTTTCATATCAGTACCTCGATTAGCTTTAACTAACTTTAGTTTATCATTTTACCCTCACACCGACAAGCCTCTTTATCCTATCATTCATCATGATTTATATATTAATATTACGATAACAATAAATCTTATATCTATTTTACAAAAATTTTCTACTAAATAAGCAGCTTGAAACTATCAAGCTGCTTATCACTTTATTATTGATTAAAATTCATATGGTGGATTACCACTGAAATCAGCAATAACACCATGCAGATCTGCTAAATAAAAGACTTCAAATGTTGGATTATCAGGTGTCTGATAATTCTCTTTAACGATGGGATTTTCTAAAGCTGCCTTTTTAATTTCTAAATTATTTTCAAATACAGCTTTCCCATTGATTCTAAGCCATGCAAATTCTGGTGATGAAATACAAATTTCAATATAAGGATTTTCTTGCATATCTTTATAAACATCTTTTTGATTTCCTGTTGTAAACCATAATTTCCCTTTTTTTTCAAAACTAAACATAAAAGGTCGGCATTTTGCTTTGCCATCTCTTCCTACTGTAGCTAAATATTGTACTGGGTTATTAGTTAAAAATTCTACAACTTTATCCATACTATTTCCTCCTTGTTGTAACTTTTTTTATTACAATAAAAAATATATCACACCTTTATTGTAATGTCAATCATTACAACCGTTTTTTTTAAATATATAATAAACGCAATTAATATTAAAGGTAATCTAATTTTTTAGATTACCTTTGATTATTTCGTTCATTTGCAATACATTTTTTAGTATCTTCAATAACATCTTTTAAAGTAATTGACGCTAATTCTCTTTCCATCGCATTTTGTACTCTTAAAAGCTTATCATCTAATACATCATGAATGTTTCTTCCTACTTCACATTCTTGATTAGGATTTTCATGAAAATGAAATAATTCACCATTTCCAATACAATCAACTGCCTTATATATATCTAAAAATGTAATTTCATCTAATGGCTTTGCAATAGAAGCCCCGCCACTGCCCCTTACAACATTTACTAACTTTGCTGTTTTTAGCTGTCCTAATATTTTTCTAATAATGACAGGATTAACATTTGTGCTTAACGCTAAAAAATCACTTGTTATCTTTCTATCTTTAGCGAATGTATCAATACATGCAAATATATGTATTGCAAGAGTAAATCTACTAGAAATCTGCATATTTCCCTCCAACCTATTTATCTTTTATTCAAAATATATTTTAGTCTTCTATTATTGTCATGTCAATTATTACAATAATAAAAACTTAAGCTGTTTTTATTTTTTCAAATCTCGATAAATACCGGCTTGATCAAAAATAAAAATTCAATCGGCTCTTGCAAGCGTTACAAGTCAATGTATTATACTTTCAGCTTTCATCAACATTATTAACTATTTTTATCAACTAATAAAAATGATGAAATAAAATTCATCATTCTTCTCTCTTTTTTAAAATATTAACTTAAACCAGAATCACTTTTTATTATGATTGATTTCATAACGTAACCATATACCACCATGAGTCAGAACTTCGACATTCTTTAATTTAAAACCAATTGGATTATTTTGCGTCAATCCAGCTTTAGTTTCAAATAAAGTCGGTGCTGTAGCCGAACCATCAGCTGCTGGGGCAATAACAATACTTAATTCATCACATAATCCCGCCTGAATAAATGACCAGTTAAGTACACCACCACCGCCTAACATTAAAGTTTTAATTTGAAATTTTCGATATAATTTATCCAGTAGCTGTTCATAATCTAATTGGTCTTTTCCCGCAATGATATATGAAATATTTAATTTTTGTAACATTGCTTTATAGGAATTACTTGCTTTTTGGCTTAATACTTCAATAATATGGGCTGAAGTATCCTGATAAGTTAGAGTATTCTCTTGCCATCCTAATTTACCTGATAAATCAATAGAAACATAATACATCTGATAATTGCCAGTTGCAATAAAATCTCCCTCTGGTACTAACGGAGCATTTTTGTCTAATAGCGGTTTTTTGTATAATGTAAAATTATCATCTGTTGTTATTCTTCCTGACAGCCAGCCTTGATGTTTATAATAAGCATTTTTACCAAATGCAATATCGTAGAATTTATCACTCGGTTCATCACACTCTTGAAGATTCATATAATTTCCCATGATTTTTCCATCGAGTGAAGTCAACATATGACAAAATATATAAGGTCGCTTCATATTATTTTTCTCTTATATCAAATTTATTTTAAACGCTGATACTCTTCTTCGCTTACTGGTTCACACCATTCATTAGATGCGCCTTCTGCCGGAACTTCAATTGCAATATGGGAAAACCAGCTGTCTTTAGCAGCACCATGCCAATGTTTTACTTCTGTGGGAATACTTACAACATCGCCAGGATGAAGTTCAATTGCTTCTTTACCCCACTCTTGATAATATCCTCTACCATCTACACAAAGTAGGATTTGTGCCCCTTTATGATGAATATGCCAATTATTACGACAGCCTGGTTCAAATGTTACATTAGCAACCCCCACGCCTTGATTATTAGCCAGCAGTGCTAAATAACTTTGGCCTACAAAATATTTTGCATAAGCATCATTTTTTTCACCAATTGCAAATAACGGTTTGAATTCTTCCATTTTTATCTACCTCCACATATTTTTAATCTATCATCAGATATCTTCAATCAACAAAAAATGTAGATATCCTTTAACATCTACATTCTAACGTTCTTCTATTATTATGTCTAATACTTATTTTTAATGATTTATCATTCATTAATTGCATGATAAACTTCATCGATAAATTTAGTAATCAGCGGTGATAAAGTTTGATGCTTTTTCCAAACAAAAACTGTACCCGTCAATAATTCAGGATAAAAAGGAATAAATTTGATTTTATCATGACACTGATTATAAAAAGCCCCTTCAATCGTAATAGCACTGCCAATTCCTTGAGTGATCAGTGGAATTATATTCGATAAAAAATTATAAGTTGCAATAAAATGGAGTTTTTCATAATCACTTTTAAACCAGCTTGCTATTTCATTTTGAACAAGCGAACGCTTAGTATTTAATAACGGGATATTTATTAGATCTTTAGCTGTTACAGATGCTTTATTAGCTAAATGATTATCCTTAGAAACAACGATTCCCCAGCGTTCTTTTTGTGGTAATCTAATATATTCATATCTTTCTAAATCTACTGGTTCCAAAAGAATTCCTACATCTATAATACCCTGATCTAACTTTTCTTTAACTAAATCTGCGTTTCCAGTATAAAAATCGTAAGTTACTTCAGGATATTTATTAGAAAACTTTTTAATAATATCTGGTAAAAATAAATGGGTATACAAACATTCAGCCATTCCCAGCATAATTTCACCAGTCAGATTATCATTATCGCTAATAAGTTCTTTTTCTGTTTTTTCAATGAGATCAATGATTTCTTCGGCTCTTCTTTTTAACAGAACTCCTGCTTCGGTCAACTCGATCTTCCTTTTTCCTCTTATCAATAATTGTTTTCCAACTGTTTGCTCTAACTGCATTAATTGACGGCTCAATGCTGGCTGTCCTAGATGCAGGCGTTTGGCTGCTCGAGTAATATTTTCTTCTCTTGCTACCATAAAAAAATAATAAAGCGTTCTTAATTCCATTTTATTTCTGCTCCTTTTCATGATCATAAATATTATATCACAATCAGGATAACAAACTTTTATCTTAAATACTATTATTTAAGTGAATATTCTATCTTCAATAAAATGTATCTTAAAATAAAATTTCAACAAACTTCATAATTCCCATTTTACATCCAAGCTTTAAAATAAAACGAATCATCAAAGGAATTTCTTGAGCCTTTTGAATATCATCAGGCAGCTTGGCATCGATCTGAATATTTTTAAATAACGGGCTCCATTTTAAAAACATCGTTTCATCATCTACAGCAAAATACATCATTGCCCCTTTATTTCCGTTCTTCTCTACTAATTTATTAGATTTTTTTACCCCATAGGAACTCTCACAATCAAAATAAATACCGCCCTGAGGAAAATGTTTTGCTAGTGCAATCATTAAATCTTTGATCTTTTCTAGTTGAAAATAATAAAGTAAACCTCCACAAATAATATAAACTCCCTGCTCCTTCTCGATCTTTTCCATCCAAGTAAAATCAAAAGCATCATAAGCAAGATTACTTTCACGTTCCTGGCAGGAAATCAATTGATTTCGAATCGCTATTACATCTGGTAAGTCAATATTGATCCAATGACATGATCCATTATCAACACTTCCAAATCCTGTAGCTAATCCACATCCTAAATCAACGATCGTAGCATTAGGATATTTTTTTAAATATACTTTAACTCTATCGCACAACATTCGCTGCCGAATCGCCCATGTCGTAATTTGAAATTCCTTTAGATTTAATGATTCGAAATCATAATCAATCTGATCTATTATTTTTAATGAAATTGGATCATTAAAAATATGGGGATATTTTTTGGCACAATATGCTCTTCCATACAAAGGTAAAAGCAAAGTTTCTTGAACTGTATCTTTTTTAATTATCATTTTTTCACTCATCACAATACTCCTATCATCTAGTTAGCTTATACTAACTATCTTATCATATCTATTTTTTTCTTTCAATCATCAAAAATAAGACTATATTTTTCTTTTCTATCCATACTATAGTGAGGTGAAACCATGCAATATCAAAATCTAAACCATTTAATTCAATCAAGCACAAGTTCTAGAAATTACTTTCTTTCCTTACCAGTAGAAAGACAGATCCAGCTGCATCAGTTAAATGACCATATCCATTCATTACAACAATTACATTTATATGCCAATATACTAAAAAATGAGCTTAAATAGCTCATTTTTAGTCTTCTTGAAGATGTTCCAAACCTTGATTGATAATCGTTCTAACATGTTCATCAGCAAGCGAATAAAACATTGATTTTCCTTCTCGTCTATTTTTTACTAGTTTATTTTGTTTAAGAATCCGCAACTGATGTGATATTGCCGATTGCGTCATGTTAAGCGCTGCTGCTAAATCACACACACATACTTCAGCTTCAAACAAAACAAATAAGATCCTAATTCTAGTTGAATCGCCAAAAACTTTATACAGCTCAGCCAAATCATATAACTCTTCTTCTGGCGGCATCTTTTCTTCGACTATCTTTAATAAATCTTCATGAACTTCAACTGTATCACAGCATTCTACTTTTTGACTACTCACAATATTCCTCACTTTCTATAAATGACTGACCCGTAAAGCCCGAATAGCATTTAAAACTGCTAATACCATAACTCCAACATCAGCAAAAATTGCAATCCACATATTAGCAATACCAATAGCGCCTAAAATCAAACAAATTACTTTAACGCCGATTGCAAAATAAATATTTTCATAAACGATTCGAATACATTTTTTCGATATTTTTATTGCTTTAGCAATTTTTAAAGGATCATCATCCATTAAAACAACATCAGCTGCTTCTATTGCCGCATCACTTCCTAAAGCACCCATAGCAATTCCAATATCTGCTCTTGATAAAACTGGAGCATCATTGATACCATCACCAACGAAAGCAACTTTTTCTTTATTTCCTTTATTTTGCAATATTTCCTCTACTTTGTCAACTTTATCAGATGGTAATAAATCACTGTATACTGCATCTATTTTCAATTCTTCGGCTACTTGATCAGCAACACTTTTTATATCACCAGTTAACATGATCGTTTTTTTAATACCAATTTTTTTCAAAGCTTGAATTGCTTCTTTAGCATGCGGTTTCATTAAATCAGAAATTAAAATATGACCAGCATATTCATTATTGATAGCTACATGAACAACGGTTCCAACACTATGACATTGTTGACATGAGATATTTAATTTTTTCATTAATTTAATATTTCCAACAGCAACATCTTGACCATCAACTTTAGCAATGATTCCATGACCACTGATTTCCTGAACATCTAAAACACGATGCTGATCAATTTCTTTACCATATGCTTTTTGTAAACTTTTACTAATTGGATGGGTTGAATAACTTTCTGCTAAAGCCGCATATTCCAATAATTTATCTTTATCGATACTGGCATGATGAATTCCTGTTACTTCAAACACACCTTGTGTCATTGTTCCCGTTTTATCAAAGACAACATATTTCGTTTGGGCTAGCGTTTCTAAATAATTTGATCCCTTAACTAAAACCCCTTCATGACTAGCACCACCAATTCCCGCAAAAAAGCTTAATGGGATACTAATGACTAAAGCACAAGGACAGCTAATAACTAAAAACGTTAATGCTCTTGAGATCCATTCACCCCAATTCGCATCAATATTTAAAAATAATAGGGAAATAACTGGTGGTAAAAAAGCTAAAGCCACAGCACCATAACAAACGGCCGGTGTGTAATATTTAGCGAATTTAGAAATAAAATTTTCTGATCTTGATTTCTTAGAGCTGGCATTTTCAACTAGATCTAATATCTTAGATACTGTTGATTCACCAAACTCTTTTGTTGTTTTGATCTTTATTAGACCGTTTAAATTAATACAGCCACTCATTACTTCATCATTTATACTAACTTCACGTGGTAAACTTTCTCCTGTAAGCGCACTAGTATTTAAAGTAGTTTTTCCCTCAATGATGATTCCATCAAGAGGTATTTTTTCACCTGGTTTTACAACGATGATGCTTCCAATTTCTACTTCATCAGGATCCACTTTTTCAACTTCTCCAGATTCATTTTCAATGTTTGCGTAGTCGGGTCTAATATCCATTAAATCACTGATATTGCGACGACTTTTACCAACAGCATAACTTTGAAACAACTCTCCGATCTGGTAAAAGAGCATGACCGCAACGCCTTCTTTATATTCACCTAGAGCAATTGCCCCTACTGTTGCAACTGCCATTAAGAAATTTTCATCAAAGACCTGACGATTTAAAATTCCTTTGATTGCCTTTTTTAAAATATCATATCCGATAACCAAATAAGGTATCATATATAATCCAAATTCTAAATATCCTTCAACATCAATAAATTCTAAAGCGATAATACAGATCAATGCAATAATAATTCTTTGCAAAACCTTTTTTTGTTTCTTATTCATATTCGTCCCTCCATTAAAAAACGCTACAGTCATGCAGCGTTTGAATCATTATAAGAAAATTTCACAATCATCTTCAACAATTTTACAATTTTTAATAACATCCTGCATAACAGCTTTTACATCTGCACCATCTTCAAATTCAACTGTCATTTTTAAAGTCATAAAGTTGACAACGGCATCTTTGACTCCAGCTGTTTTCTTAGTAGCTTCTTCCATTTTATTAGCGCAGTTTGCGCAATCTACATCAATCTTATAAGTTTTTTTCATTTTTTATATCTCCTTTATTATTCATTTGAACAATTGTTCATTTGTTAATTTTATTTTACCACTTATATTGCTGATGTCAAGATAAATACTCAATATTTATCTAAAATAAAAATGATGAAGATCAATTCATCATTTTTAAAAAACTTTTGCCATAATATCAAAAACTGACTCACCACAAGATATTTTATTTTTAATTGTTCTTGTACAAGAATCAAAACGTTTAAAAGTTTTGATGTTATTTTTCACATGACTATAAACTTTCCAATGTCCCGCATATCGATAATGATCTTTATCATTAATAAACCCGATCACATCACAAAGAGGATATCCTAGAAAAATACCAATTTCATGAGGAAAATCATCGTCTAATAAACGCATTTTCAAATGTTCTATAGCTTTTAAAGCACTATCACAGGGATATTGATACTGCTTTAAAAAACTCTGAATCGGAAAATGAGTTAAAGTATGATAAAGTTTATCATTTTGATACACATAAATCAAAAAACTAGTTTGATATTCTTTTAAAATACAGATCTGCAAACCATACTGACGAAACTTTTGATTAAAATATTGCAAACATTCATGACAATTAGGGAAATCTTTTTTCGTGATTCGAAAAAGACTAGCTGTTTTTAGATTAGCTAAAGTTGGCGCACTATAAAGCGCTAACTTTTCTTGAAAAATATCACCATTAGTAGGCATTATTAAAGTTTATTAATAATCTCTGTCATTTTTACAATATCTTCATCAGTTCCTTCATTCTCTACCTTATATAAACATGGGACTTGATATTGCTCGCTGATCGTATCTCCAGCTTGACAATAAGCCTCACCATAACCAAGATCACCGCTGACAATGACCCCTTTTAACAAACTACCATTACCATTTAAAAAATCTTCTACTTCTGCAGGTACATCTCCATAACCATCAGTATAAGTGAAAAGAATAAAATCTTGATCACAGCTTTCACTTCCGGTTTCGATTTTTAAAGGATCACTTAATCCTAATCTTTCAACGATTGATTCAACATTACCTGTTCTTGATGCATATACAAATTTCATAACTTCCTCCTTGGTTAGTTTAGACTAACTAATATTTTATTTTATAGGTTAGCCTTAGCTAACTTATATTAAAATTATCATGTTTATCTAAAAAAGTCAAGAATATCATTAATAAAATTTCTTATTTAAAATGGTCAGTCATATTGACTAACCACTTGATTTTAAATCTAACATTTGTTTTGATTGACGCAAAGTTACAAACTGCTTATAAATACCTTCACTTTGTAACAACTGGCCATGTTTGCCTTGTTGGACGATCTTACCCTGATCGATTACAAGAATCTGATCAGCTTCTTGAATCGTATTTAAACGATGCGCAATTACTAATAGTGTTTTTCCTTTGACAAGCTGCAAAATCGCTTCTTGAATATAACTTTCATTATCAACATCAACACTTGCCGTTGCTTCATCTAAAATAACGATTGGGGCATCTTTTAAAATGCATCGCGCAATCGCGATTCTTTGCTTTTCACCACCAGATAAAGAAGCCCCACCTTCACCAACGACGGTTTCAAAACCATTTGGTAAAGCCATGATAAAATCATAACATCGGGCCTTTTTAGCAGCCTCAATAACTTCTTCTTTCGTTGCCTCGGGCCTACCCATGGCAATATTGTTATAAATCGTATCTTGAAACAAATAAACTCGTTGAAAAACCATACTGATTGAATTCATCAACTGTGATAATGGAATATCTCGGATGTCAACACCATTTATTTTGATACTTCCAGATTGAATATCCCAAAAACGGGCTAATAAATTAGCAAGTGTCGATTTACCACTTCCAGATGCTCCTACTAATGCAAACATCTGATTCTTCTTTATTGTAAATGAAATATCATGAAGTACTTCTTTTTTACCATAGCCAAAGTGCACATGTTCAAACGCGATTTCTAAATCATCATTATTTACTGATGATCTACCATCATCTGATAATTCTTTTTGGGCAAATATTTCTTCGATTCGATCCATACAGCTGTTCATGACTGTTAATCTGGTATTTTGACTATAAAAGGCCTTAACCGGAGTAAATAAATCAAATACAAATAAAATAACTCCCATCAAGTAAGGCACTGAGATTATTTGCTTTTGATTTAAATACAGCGATAATCCTAAAATAACGACCGATGCCAATCCACAGGCTATTGACAAATAACGATGTGCTGGTGCCAGTTCTTCTTCAAAATGCAGATTTGCCTGGCAGCTTTTAACAAAGTTATTCGTTAATTCCTGTGATTTTTCACCTAAAAGATTATATGTTTTAATGATACTCATTCCTTCAATATAATCTAATACCGCATTAGTTAAATTTTCACTTTGCTGCTGACGCATATCGGAATTTTTCATTGCTATTACATTCATCTTTCTAGCGATCAATAAAATAATGCCAATTAAAATTAATGAAACCAAACCTAACCAAATATTTAAAATGAACATAAAAACAACCATGATTCCCTGAGTAAAAAGATAATTCATCATATTGGCAATCTGTGTCATACAGTTTTCTTCAATAAAAACCATATCCGTTGATAAAACCGAACTGATCTTACCAATATTACCCTCTGTAAAATATCCCATCGGCATTTTTCTTAAATGTGCTCCTAAATCCATCCTCATCTTCGCAAAGATATTAAGTCCTGCAAAAGATTGAAGGCGATCACTGAAATTTTGACATAACGCTTCTAAAATGACACAAATAACCAGACCTGCTGCTATTTGCAGACATAGCTGCTTATTCATTTCCTGATAATAAAAAGCTTGAAAAACAACAAACGCAAAGCATAGCGGAGCTTTTGACAACATCGATTTTAAAAACGAGAAAATAAATGCCTGATAGATCTTTTTCTTATATTTTCCAGAAATATTAAGAAGACGTTTAATTAGTGCAATCATATATGTTCTCCTTTCGCAGCTATTTTCCATTTTTCACTGCCTAGAGCAGCCTGCCATAATTTTTGATAACTTGGTGAAACCTGCAACAATTGTTCATGTTTTCCAGTTGCTTCTAAATAACCATTATTTAAAACACAGATCTGATCAGCATGAATAATAGTTTGCAGACGATGAGCAATTACAATAACTGTTTTATTTTTAATCACTTCACTTATTGCCTGATTCATTTTGTCTTCATTTTCAGGATCCATAAAAGCCGTCGCTTCATCTAAAATAATGATAGGAGCATCTTTTAATATTGCTCGTGCTAATGAAATTCGTTGTCTTTCACCACCAGAAAGCTGTTTTCCGCCATCACCTGCTAATGTTTCAATACCATTTTCTAATTTATCTAAAAATTCATTACATTGTGCTTTTCTAGCTGCTTCTTTTACTTCTTCATCACTAGCGTTTAAATTTCCAATCCGAATGTTTTCTTTTAATGATGTATTAAATAAAAATTGATCTTGGGAGACATAAGAAATTTGCTGATTTAGCGCTTCAATGCTCATATCTTGGATATTTTGCGTCCCAATTTTAATTGTTCCTTTCGTTGGGTCATAGAAATGGACTAATAATTTAGCTAGCGTTGATTTCCCGCTTCCCGACTCACCAATAAGCGCTACTGTGCTGCCTTGTTTGATCTTAATATTAATATCATGAAGTACTTCATCTTTTTCATAGGCAAAGCAAACGTCATCAAAAACAATATCATAATTTTTTCCTTGAAAACCTTTCTGACTTTGTTTTAATGGCGCTGAAGCCATCATCTTTTCCAGTGCTTCAACTTTATAATTGATCTGTGGTAAAGTTCCTCCAAATGACATTGCTTTAAGTAATGGAGCCCCAATTGCAAAAGACATACATAAAACAAGTACTAGATGACTTAAAGTAGAATAACCACATAAAACAAAATAAGATCCTAAAGGCAAAGTCACGATTGCCACACATGGAATAAGACTACTATATAAAGCCATATACGGATAACAAAGCTTATACCAGGCAAGCGTTAAATCACGATAAGACATAACACCTTTTTCATAGCGATGATAAGATTCTCCATCACGATTAAAAACTTTGACTACTTCCATACCGTTGATATATTCGATGATGGTATTGTTCATTTTTAATGCTGCTGCATAATAATTATTCATTTCTTTCATTCCGATCTTAAACATTGCCCCCATTGCAAACATTCCTAGCGGTAATGAACAAAGTGATAATAAAGCTAATTTCCAATCAACTAAAAACATCGCTATATAAACAATAATTGGTATCATTAAGTTAGCTATTCCCTCTGGTAAAGCATGTGCAAGAATTAATTCAATTGAATCGATATCATCGATAAACATCTTTTTTAATGCCCCAACACCTTTATTTTCGATCGTTCCTAAGGGTTTAGCTTCTAGCTTTTTTTGTAAAGAAATACGTAGATTTTTTAGTGTATGATAAGCACTTTGATGTGATAAAGTTAGTCCTAATACATATAAGATTCCATATAGCACAAGACTTCCCGCAATCAAAATAAGACGATTGATCAAATAAGAAAAAGTCAACGTCTGATAACTTAACAGACTGTCAATAATTTGATAGACAAAATAGTAAGGAATAACACTAAATACTACACTAATAATTAAAGTAATAACTGCTAAATAAGTAATTTTACGATACTTACCAGCATATTCCAGTACTTTTTTAAACATAAGTTCCCCTTTCTGGGTTAGCAAAAGCTAACTATCGGTGTTTTTATAAACTCCCATACGGGAGTTTAAATACCTAATACTTGATACCAGTCGAAAAGCAAACAAACAAAATGACTATGTTCAACAATTTCATCCCATGAAAAATCATGAATAAACGGCTCATAAATAGTTGCCCAAAAGGCTGATAGAAGAACATGTAATTCCTTTTGGGAAAGATCTTTATGACATTTTCCCCGCTTAACAAGTTCTAAATAATACGGATAAGTTTCTATCGTCATTAATTGAACCCAGTCATGATCAAAATTCGAATATTTTGTTCCTTCACTACAGCTTAATAGAAGAACAAAACCATCTTTTCTTTGATAAAGAAAATCGAACCACCAAAGCATTGCTGCTTCATCCATATTCCAGGCAAGCTTTAATTGCTCATCTGTCAAATAACCGCGATTTTCTATTTTTTTAGATTCTAAAATTTCATTTAAATCATCAAGGGTTGGCTGGACGATTGCTCCAAACAATTCTTCTTTTCCTTTATAACGTTTATATAATGCTCCTGTCGTCACATTAGCATTAGTACAGATTGTTTTTAATGAGGCTTTTTCGAAGCCGTTTTTTAAAAATTCTTCTTTTGCACTTTTCAGGATTCTAGGATCTATTGATTCATCTGGTTTTGCCATACTTACTCCTTTCAACTGATAATTAGATTATCGATAATCTAATTATCAGTATAACCTTTATTTCTTATTTGTCAATTCAAAACCTCTAATTTATTTATATTATAACGATTATTAAAAATAAAAGTAAATAAAAATCATATCATAAACGATATGATTTTACATCAACAGTGATACTTTCAAAATGACAACTCCTACAATTATTGTAATACTATATATCTTTTTAGCTTCCTTATCCTCACGATCTAAAAAAGATAAAAAATTCCTGCCCCAATAATCTAATTAATGCAAAAAAGCATAGTCAAAAATGACTATACCTCATTTAATAAAATTCTACTCACAATTTCATTTATCGCATATTTGCAAAACGCTCAACCGCCTTAGTAAAACTCTCGATCGTTTTATCAGCATCACCATGTTCAATACCATCACGCACACAATGTTTGATATGCCCTTCTAAGACAACCTGTCCAGCCTTGTGCAAGGCTGACTTTGCAGCATTGATTTGTGCTAATACATCTTCACAGGGAACATCCTCATCAACCATTCTATCGATTGCTTGAACTTGTCCAATAATCTTTTTCAATCTTCTATGCAGATTGTCAGCATCCATACATTTTCTCATCATATTCCTCCTTATACCTATAAGGGTATATGTTATATACTAATCAATGAATTATTAAATGTCAAGCTATCAAAATTATATCAACTACACTTTAAAGTACTATCAATCAAATATGCTTTATCGTTATTTATAATAATTGCCAATCACCCATCGCATCTTTTAACTCTTGCCAAAAAGGCATAGATATTGCAGCCTCTTTACATAAAACATCAAACTGCCGATCTAACAAACGCATCTCAGCTACAGCATGCATGGCATGATCGCTAGCTGCCAAACGGCCTAATGGTGTTTTACATATAATAAACATCATCATTACCATTAAAAATCTTTTTGCCCCTGGTTGAAAATATCGATCATCATCTTTAGGACAGATTGGATAACCACATTTTTTTATAACTTCATAGCCTTCATTAGTAGCATCTAAAATCATTTTTCGCTGCTTTCTCGTTGCTTTAGGTAATTTACCAGCAACATTATAACAGACATAACAAATCGGTAAAATAAATGCTAAATGACATTTCAACCATGCATCCATTTGAATCTGCCAAGTGAGTTTATAAGCAGTAGACTTAAAAAGTTCTTCTATCTGGTTTTGAAAAGATGGTGATAATGAACCATTAGCTTTTCCAATCGTCATCGATAAACTTTTATAAATACTAATAACCCGCTCTTTTTCTCTACGACCACCTGTTCCTTGAAAAGCAAATGCAATTTCTTTTTTTGTTTGTGATAGCTTTTGTATTTTTTCTTCGATACCTGGAGCATCACCATTATTACCAACTAAGATGATTCTTGAACTAGTATTTTTTGATAAAATAGGCACGATTGAGGCCAATTGATTACATTGCATCACAACAAAAATTAAATCATATCGATCATTTGGCAGTAATGTTTCAATGGTACAAATTCGATCAACAGATGTTTTTCTTTGAATATAATGACGAATAAGCAAACCATTTTTATCAATATTTTCTTTCCAGCTTCCCCTAGCAAGAAGGGTTATATCATGCTTTGTTTGTTGTAAAGTGTGTGCTAATTGGCATCCTAAGACACCAGCACCATATATAAGAACTCTCATTATTTTCCTCTTTTCATTGATTATAAATATAAGTTAGCAATAACTAATTAAATAATATCATATTTTTTTCTTTTTTCGATAAATATTTAATCATTTTGATCTAAATGTTTGAATTCAAAATAAAAATGGCGTATTGTTATATTGTGATAGCAATCAGCTATCAAAAATTTTAATAAGGGGGATCTTGTATGAAAAAAATAATTGCATCATTTGCTGGAGGCGTGATTACAGCGCTTGTAGGAAATCATTTTATTAAAACTGATAAGGCAAGAACAATTGCTGTTAATTCGCTAGCAACAGGAATGAAAATAAAAGACGATGTTGTTGCAAGCTATGAAACAATGAAAGAAGATGCACTTGATATCGTCAATGAAGCTAAAAATAAAAAAGATGGTGAATAGTAAATGCTAACCTATCAAATCGTTCATGATATTCCTGGTAGAATGCGAATTCGTTATGGACGTTATGCTTTTTCAAAAAATATTGAACCTAGTCTTTGTAATGAATTAAAAAAATGGCAGATGGTTTTTCAAATCGAAGTCAATCATATTACAGGCAGTATTTTATTTATTTATGATAAACAAAGACGTGATGATTTACTCCAACTTGTTGAACAGTTATCCATTGATGAATTTACACCAGTTATACCATTGACAGAAAATGATAAAAGTTATGAATTAATGCAAAAAAATATTAAAGATCATTATATTAAAAATTTTAGTATTTTGCTTTTTAAAAGATATTTTGTCAAGTGGCTTTTACCACTACCATTTCAGCGAATTTCTTGTTTTATCATGGCCTGTCAGTACTTTAAAAAAGGACTCCATTCGTTGAAAAAAGGAAAAATAAATGTCCCAGTATTAGATGCTACAAGTATTGGGGTTTCCATGATTAACGGTCAGTTTAATACTGCAGGAAATATCATGTTTTTATTATCGATTTCAGAATTATTAGAAGACTATACTAAAAAGAAGACAACTTTACAGCTTAAAGAAAGTTTATCATATCACTTAAATAAAGTATGGATCTTAGAAAATGAAACTGAATTAGAAATTCCTATGCCACAATTAAAAAAAGGTGATATTGTCATTATCCAAACAGGAGCGATGATTCCAATTGATGGTGAAATCACTAGTGGTGAAGCAATGGTCAACGAATCTAGTTTTACTGGTGAACCTTTAAGCAAACATGTAAAAGAACATGATACTGTCTTTGCGGGAACTATCGTTGAAGAAGGAAAAATTTATGTTAAAGTTAGAAATCTACAGCAAGAAAGTAGAATTTCAAAAATAGTTGATATGATCGATACCAACGAATCATTAAAAGCAAGTATTCAAGCAAATGCTGAACATCTTGCTGATTCAATCGTCCCTTTCAGTCTGATGGGATTTTTGACAATGCTGCTTTTAACAAGAAGTTTAACAAGAGCCACATCGATCTTAATGGTTGATTATTCATGTGCTATTAAATTATCAACATCAATTTCTATCATCAGTGCGATGCAGGAAGCTAGTAAGCATTCAATCATGGTCAAAGGTGGTAAATATCTAGAAGCAATGGCTAATGCAAATACAATTGTTTTTGATAAAACGGGAATATTGACACATGCTACACCTTCGGTACAAGAAGTTATTCCTTTACAAAACTATTCTCGTGATGAAGTTTTATCGATTGCTGCCTGCTTAGAAGAGCATTTTCCTCATAGTGTTGCTAATGCAATTGTTAAACAAGCAGAAATTGAAAATCTTGTCCATTATGAAGAACATGCTAAAGTGGAATATATTATTGCTCATGGTATTGCGACATATTTACATGGTCAAAGAGCAATTATTGGCAGTGAACATTTTATTTTTGAAGATGAAAAAATCGAAAAAACTGATGAAATCGTCAACCTCATCCATGATTTGCAAAACCGCGGCTCTAGTTCTCTTATCTATCTTGCTATTGGTCAACAGTTAGCGGGAATAATCAGCATCTATGATCCATTAAGAGAAGAAGCTAAACAAGTTATTCATGAGTTGAAGATGAATGGTTTTGAAAATATTGTCATGTTGACTGGAGATTGTGAAAATGCAGCTAAACATATTGCTAAAGAATTAGAAATAACAGCATATCAGGCCAATGTATTGCCTGAAGACAAGGCTAAATATATTCGTATGTTAAAAGACAACGGACATAAAGTTGTTATGGTTGGTGATGGCGTTAATGATACTCCGGCTTTATCGGTGGCAGATATTTCTATTTCGATGCAGGATAGTTCTGATATTGCTAGAGAATTAGCGGATGTTACATTAGTATCTAGTCAGCTTCAAGAAATTGTAGCTTTAAAACAACTATCTGGATTACTTATGAAACGAATCAAAAAAAATTATGCTCAAATCGTGTCATTCAACAGCCTGCTTATTTTAAGTGGTTTATTTGGTTTATTACAACCTAGTACAAGTGCACTTTTACATAATGTCTCAACATTTGTTTTTTCGGCTAATTCAACTAAACCATTGATAAAAAAATAGTTAAAAGAACTGGAAAGTTTTCCAGTTCTTTTATAATTTCCAATTTGTAGTCTTTTCTCTTTCTAAAACAAAATTTCTATAAATACCGTCTTCTTGAATTAATTGCTCATGTTTTCCCTGCTGAACAATATTTCCTTGATCAATAACGATGATTTGATCAGCATTTCTTACTGTTTTTAAGCGATGAGCGATCATAATGATCGTTTTATTTTTCATCAACTGTTCCATTGCTTTTTGCAATTTATCTTCATTTTCAGGATCAACGTTAGCTGTAGCTTCATCAAAAATAATAATTGGGGCGTCTTTTAACATTGCTCGAGCAATCGAAATTCTTTGTTTTTGACCTCCTGATAATGATGAACCACCTTCACCAATAATAGTTTGATAACCATCAGGGAAAGCTTCGATAAAATCATCACAACATGCTTTTTTAGCAGCCTCTTTGACCATTTCTAAAGAAGCTTCAGGAACCCCAAATTTAATATTATTTTCAATCGTATCATTAAATAAATAAACATTTTGAAATACCATACTAATTTGCTCCATTAATGATTCTAATGTATAATCTTTTATATTTTTTCTACCAATCAAAATCTTTCCGTGATCAACATCCCAAAACCTGGCAATCAAATGACAAAGTGTCGTTTTTCCTGAACCGCTAGGTCCAACAACCGCAATAGTCGATTGGTTAGGAATCGTTAATGAAATATCATGAAGTATTTCTTTTTCACCATAAGAAAAATGAACATGATCAAGTACGATATCATGACGATCAGGAGCAAACTTTTGACCATTTTCATCAAGAAGTGGTGTTTCATCAATTTTATTAGCATGTTCAATCGAACTTCCAGCCACACGCAAAATAGCCATTCCGCTTCCTGCAGATTGAATTTGACCAAATATCATAAATGAAACGACGATCATCATTAAACAATAAGTTAGAGATAACGTATGTTGAAAATAAAATGCAATTGCAGCTACCATGATCAAGACGCTAAACAATTTCAATACAAGTTCCTGAGCAACAGTATATGGTGTAAATAATTTTTCCATATTAAAATTACTAGCTCGATTATATTCAATCGCCCGATCTATTTTTTTATCATCCAAACGTGTTAAGTTAAAAGATTTAACAATAAACATTCCACGAATATTTTCTAAAACTGCATCAACCAGTTGAGCTTCAGATTCTTGACGTTTTGGTGCTAATTTTCTTGATTTTTTCTCCATTTTAGCAGTGACAAATAAATACAAGATCGTTGCTATAACGACGATCAAACCGATTCGCCAATCAAAAATCAAGACATACAAGATAAAAACAAACGCATTAATAAAACCACTTAATATATTAACTAATACCATTGGTACGGTATTTTCCACTTCATCTAAAACAGTAGTCGTAATTCCCGTCATTTCCCCCATACTATTTTCATTAAAAAATCCCATTGGAATGCTTTTTAGACGATTACCGATATCGATTCGCTTATTTGCCGACATGAAATATCCAGCATGAGTCTGTTGCAATCTTGAAAAATAAAAGCAGATTATCCTTCCAATAATACTTAAAAGCATCATTAATAAAGACAAATAAATATAGCGGCGGTCTTGACTTTGTTCAACAATAGCACTTATCGCAAAAAATATAGCACCTACTTGAAACATATGAAAGACAGCATAAATAAAACCTATTGCAACTGATTTTTTAATATTACTCTGTTCATCACCAGCAAATAGCCATATTTTCTTAAAAACCTCAATCATCCTTCTCACCTTCCTTTGCTCCAATATGAGCTCGCCACATATCTTGATAAAGCTGACAGTCTTTTAATAATGACTGATGAGTCCCAACTGCTTCAATCTTACCATCATTAACAACGACGATTTGATCAGCCTCGATGATCGTTGATAAACGATGGGCAACAATGATAAGAGTTTTGTTTTTAACAAGTGAAGCAACGGCCTTTTGAATAATTGCTTCATTTTCAGGATCGATATAAGCTGTCGCCTCATCTAAGATAACGATTGGAGCATCTTTTAACATTGCTCGAGCAAGCGCAATTCTTTGCCTTTCACCACCAGATAAATGAGTACCAGCACCACCACAGTTAGTTTCATAACCATCTTCCAATTGACGAATAAACTCATCACAGCCAGCTGCTTTAGCCACGGCTTCAACTTCTTCATCACTAGCAGATACATTACCATTACGAATATTTTCGCGAATCGATTGATCAAACAAATAATTATCTTGTGACACATAGGCAATACAATCATTTAGCTGGGTCAAAGGAATATCATTCAATTCTTGTCCACCTAATTTAATACTGCCTTTTTCGATATCCCAAAAACCTGCAATCAGCTTTGTGATCGTTGATTTACCACTCCCGCTTGGACCAACAAATGCACACATTGTTTCTGGCTGGATCTTCAAGTTAATATCATGTAAGACCTCTTTTCCTTGATGATATGAAAATGAAACATTTTTTATTTCAATTTCACTATTTTTAATAGTAACTGGAGTTGTTTTATGATTTTGTTCAGGACTTTTTAAGATACTATCCAAAGTATCAACAGTCGTGCTCACCCTAGCAAGATCATCAATGAATGCTGATGCTGCTAAAAGCGGTTCAACGATTCCTAATGATAAAATCATGATCGTGATAAAATCATTAACTAATAAATTTCCATTCATCGTCATATATAGTCCAACTGGTAAAACAGTTACTAAAGTCGAAGGCGCAATTACTGTATATGCTGCCATGGGAAATTGACAGCTTTTCATCCAATGATAAAAATAACTTGCATTATCGATCACGGCCTGATGATATTTTTGATATGAGTTTTGTCCTTGATTAAAAGCTTTAATAACTTCGATCCCATTGATATATTCAACAATTGTATTATTCATTTTTTGAGTTATTTTTACTGATCCTTCATATTTTTTAGCATAATCTTTCATGATCAGCATCGAAAAAATCATACCAACTGGTAATGAAATCAGCGACACCAACGCCATTTTCCAGTTGATCATAAACAAATAAATAATAACTAACACTGGTGCTAGAATATTACTTGTCATTTCTGGTAAAAGATGTGCTAGAGGCCGCTCTATCCCCTCTACCTGATCGACAATGATTTGTTTCATTTGTCCACTAGGGATATCTAATAACGTACCCATCGGCAATTTTGCAAGTTTATGCATAAATTCTATACGAATATTTTTCATAATTGAAAAAGTTGCCTGATGTGAACATGATAAAGCAACAGCATAAAATATTGCTTTGATCGCATAACCTAAAAATGCAATTAAACACCAATTTAAGTAAAAATTAAAATTCTCATTTCCATTTAATAGCGCAACAATCATTTTGGCAGCACTATAATAAGCCGCCATACTGCTTGTTACCCCAATAACTGCTAATATAATTGCTAATAGTAATTTTCCATGTTCTTCTTTACCCATATTCCATAATCGAATATATGGTGAAGTCTTCTTTTCTTCCATATTTATCCTCCTTTTAGTTAGTAACGGCTAACCCAAAGGTTTAAAAGTAAGAGTTCGTTAGAACTCTATCTTTTCAGGATGGTATATCGTCTCATATCCGGCACTATAAAAATTTCTTAACCGCTGGATATAATGTGTAGCTTCTTCTTTTTTCATACTTTGAAAAACTATTTCAAAAACACTAGTAAAATACGATTTTGTCACAACATGTAAAAATGAACGGTTAGCTCTTCCTTTTTCAATTGCATCATTGCCTGTTGCTTCGATAAATTTAATCGTATATGCGACTTCTACATCAACAAGCCGTTCAATAAAATCAGCTGCTTTCGTTCCATAAGAACACTTTAAAAGCAATGTAAATTCATCAAAATGATCATAAATATAATCGATCATATCATCATAACATTCACTAGTAAAATCATATTTTAACGCATCTTGTTTTGTAGCATCGATTTCATGAAATATTTCCTGCTGGTTACAAAAATAATTTTCAAATTCACTTATAACCGGCTGCACGATCGCATCAAATAGTCCCTCTTTATCTTTGAATCTAGTATAAATAGAACTGGTACTTGTTTGTGCATTTTTAGCAATCACACGTAAAGACGCATCCTTAAAACCTTTTTCTAAAAATTCTTTTTTTGCACAGTCTATGATTTTTTCATAAACACCTTCTTTTAATTTCGCCATAGCTCCTCCAATTTAAAACATTGTTACGTAACACTGTTTTAAATATAATACATTAATTCTATTTTGTCAACTGCAATTAAAATTTAAATTCTTACTTAAGTCTAATAAATAAACTATTTGTTACTAAAATAGGGTCATGTTTCTAATTAAACATGACCCTAAACCAACATTTTATTAATATAATTCTTCTATTCGCGCTTTAGCCGCTTTAACCGATTCATCATCAGGAACCATCATATATAAATCATCCCCATAAATAGGTGAGTAAAGTGTTGCCCCACTACCATCAACGCTAGTCTGTTGAATATCCCAGGCACTCATGTCTTCTATTTGCATTCGAACTAAACTTATCATTTGGGTTTCTGAAATATTTGTTTGAAATGAGGAATTTAATGTTTCCAACAATGAATCATAACTATTTAAAATCGTTGGTGAAAGTACTTTATTGATGATTCCAGTAATTACACGCATCTGATTCCGACCTCGTTCTTTATCACCGTCTTCAAATGCATACCTTTCACGAGAGAAAGTTAAAGCCTCTTGACCATTTAAAGAAATAGTTCCAGCTTTAAAATTACCAAAGGCTTGTGGATTTTGAACTTCGATACCGCCTATTGTATCGACGATCTTGATAAGACTATCAAAATTGACTCTAACATAATAATCAATATTAATATTAAAATAGGCAGCAACATCAGCCATTGTCTCAGTGATTCCATATAATCCGCTATGAGTTAATTTATCTTTCTGACCATCAAGAATATTAAAAGGAATATAGTAATCACGCGGAATACTTGTTAATAAAACTTTTTTAGTTGTCGGATTCACAGTTATGATGATATTAACATCACTACGTGATTTAGTAGTGATAGCGCCATATGTATCGATACCACTAACATAAACACTAAATGTGTCTTTAGTAACATCTTTATTTTCTGGGGCTTCCATTTCTGATATATATTGTTTTGAATAAATGACTTTTGTATCATCTGAAAAAGAAGGATAATTTTCTTCAATTACTGAACGGTAAGATTCATTGATAATAATACAGTCAACATCATTACAATATAGTGCATTCACCAACGTTACTATTCCTGAATATATTTTAGGCTTGATATTTTCTTTATTTTCTCTTTGAATTTTTTTTATAGTTTTATCAACTAAACCATCATCAGCTGCTAATACTGAATATACTTTTCCTTTTAGATCCTGCGTATACTGGTAAGAACTATTTTTTTTAACAATTACAGAAACAGTATCTGTTTCAATGCGATTTTCTGTTTGAACTAAAGCATTCATAGTTTTATCAAAAATATAATTTATCGGAATTACTAATACACATAATAAGATAATTACTGTTTTTCCAGCTATTTTTATTTTTTTACTTTTAGCTTTATATTGACTCAATGCTAATATTACTACAAGAGCTAAAAAAATGATAATCATAATGAGCATATATTTAAATGACAAAATAGGATATTTATTAAATAGATATAAAATCCAGCCTAAGATCCCTGCTAAAATAATCATAAAATATGTTCTTATATCTTTAAAAATCTGATTCATTTTTTCCCTCCTCTTTAATAAAAGGAATCATCTTATCTTCAATCACAGCTTTAGGATGAAGATAAAGTAATCTTCTAGCATAATCAATCCCATAATTCAATTCTAAATAATCTTGTATTTCGTCCATATTAGTTCGCCGATAAATACTGTTATGACCATCACTAGCAACTATACTCACCAAATTATATTTCAATAATTTTTTTACCGTCATTTTTACCGTTGTCCCAAAACTTCCTAGTATACTTCCTCTATTAATTTGAGATAAACATCCTAGTTTTAACCAGTCATAAACTAACCATGGTTCTTGGTGAATACAGATGTATCGTTCTGGATGAGCAATGATCGGAATTTTCCCTATTTTAAGAATTTCTTTTAAAATCGTTGTTATATACTGGGGATGTTCATCAAATGCAAATTCTATTAAATAATACTTTGTTTTATTTAAGCCAATAACTCTTTGATTTATTATTTTTTCTACAATATCATCAGAAGCAAAAATTTCCATTCCTAAATAAACCTTTAAATCAATTTTTTCTTTTTCAAGTTCTCTACTAAAATTATCAAAAGATTTAATTAAACTAGCATCATAGAAATTTTCAAACCGCTTTATTTGATTACTATGCGGGGTAACGACCATCGCCCTAACTCCACTTTCAACTGCAAGTTTAGCCATTGCTATCGATTCTGCCATTGAATCTGCCCCATCATCTAAATCCGGCAAAATATGAACATGGATATCGATCATAGATCATTACCCCTTATCTTTATATCCATACCCATAACCATAGCCATATTTACCATAACCATAACTACCATAATCATGAATATTCTGAGTATAAAAATTAAAGACATAACCTTTAACACAGCTTTCATCTTTTAACATTGATAAACCATCTTGTATTTTTTGATGTGGTATGAAATCATATTTTACAACATATAATAACGCATCACCATAATCTTGAAGCTGCATAAAATCTTGAAATATCCCGCAAGGTGGTGTATCGATAATAACATAATCAAATTCCTGCTTGATTTTGTTGAGATATTCTCCTAACTTAGGATCACTTAAAATTGCAATTGGATTTTCAACTAATTCCTGCCCCCCTAAAAACCAAAGCTTTTCTTCTTTTAATTCACTAATTCCCAGCCACACATCATCATTTTTATATACATCTTGAATTCCTTTACTATTAGGACAATTTAAAATATGCGCAAGTGCCTGTTTACGTAAATCACCGTCGATCAAAAGAACTTTTTTACCATTAACAGCAAATGTTTCGGCTAAATTAGTTGAGATCGTTGATTTACCTTCTCCAGAAGCACTGCTGGTAATTAAAATAATTTTATTTCTTTCTTTATCAAAAGCTCGCTCTAATCTTATTTGTAAAGAACGTAATCCTTCTTTATAACCATAAGATATTCTCCGATCAAGTATCGAAATCCGCTTTAATTTTTGTGTTTTACGCGCTTTAAATTTAACTTTAGGAATAGTTGCCATACATTTTAAACTTGTAATCCGTTTCATTTCATCAACTGTTTTTATTGTCTTTCTAAAAAAGGCCATACTTCCCAAAATAATTAAACCAATTGCAGCTCCGATCAAAACACCTAAACTTACTGTTTTAAAAAATGATAAGTTATTGTAAGGAACAGTAGGCATTTGGGGATTATTGATCATATGAAATTGAATTTCGCCTAAAACAAAACGTGCTGCATCAGGATATACTTCAATTGCTGAAGTTAAAATAGAAATAGCATCTTGAGCTTTAGGGCTTTCTACTGCCATCGTTACAATATTTGAATCACTAACTGTACTTGCACTTAATGTCCCATTTAATTTATCTACGCCTAGTTCTTCAAGTAAAATCCCCTTAAAATAACTGCTATCAAGAATATAAGGAAACGTTTTTGATAATTGATCAGCAGTATTTTGCGAATAATAGTAACTGTAGCTGCCACTATTTTCATCTCCGGTAGCAACAGTAAATGTAGCTTCACAGCGATAATAAGGATCATATGTCAAATAACAAAAAGTACTATAAATTATCGTTGTAATAATAATGATTCCAAAAAATAATCCCCAGTATTCACGAATGATCTTGAGAAAATCATGAACTAAAATTCGTAAGTCAATTTCGACATAATCTTCTTCTGTCATTGATTTTTTGAGTTTTTGTTCATCCATAATCTCACCTACTTTCATGCCTGTTATAAGCATAATTGGCATAGCCATATGCTTCTTGATCACTTTTTTCTTCGATGAAGAAGTTAAGAATAAAACCAGTGAAATCACAGTTGCTTTGCCAAATAAGGTCAACAGTGTCATTGATTACTCTGATATCTGACCAGTCTTGACGAACAACCAATAAAGTTGTATCAGCGACATCCATCCATACTTCAGCATCTGTAGAAACAGTTGATGGTGAACAGTCGATAATAATATAATCAAATTGTTCTTTTAATTTATTTACTATCTCTTTTAACTTTATTGTATCCATCAAACCAGCTGGTTCTTCTACTGCTTGATAAACAAACAATTCCCAAATATTAGTTCTTTTATTAAAATAAACATTGTCTTCTAAAGATATTTTTCCAGTTAAAATATCAACTAATGAATTATTTTGTGATTTTTCTTTATCAAATACTTTATATTGTGCTGGTTTTCTAAAATCACCATCAATAATCAATACTTTTTTATTCTTTTCAACTAGTGATAAAGCTATATTAGCAGTTACTGTCGATTTGCCTTCGTTTTCACTAATACTAGTGACTAAAATTATTTTTTGCTGATGTCTATTTAAATGATTCTCGATTCGTGATGCTATTTTACGATTTGATTCCACAAAACTCATACTAACGATAGGTGAATTAATGAGTAATGCCTGATTAGATTTTTTTGTTTTCCCTTTCTTCTTTTCAAAAGGAACAACTCCTAATATCTTACCATCTAATAGTTTAGAAGCATTTTTACTTGTTTTAAGTGTATGTCTAAATAAATATAAACAAACAATAATTCCCGCCATTACAGCAGCTGCTAATAAGGCTAATTCATTACGACGATTCATTAATATCGGACTATTAGATGGTGATGTTGGTATCGTCGGCTCTTGTAAAATTTGTAAAGATGCGTTAGTAAATACATAATCTGATACTTCGTCATAGTGTTTTAAAGCTGAATTCATAAAAAGGTAACTGTTTTGCGGATCATTGGTTGTTACTTTCAACACCAAAAGATTTGTTTCTTGAACCTGCTCACAGCTGATCACACCATCAATCGTCTTACCTGTTTCTTTTTCTACAAGTTCTTTCATTACATCACTTTGAAAAACTTCTTTGATTACATCGGCCATTTGTGTAGCCATTGCAAGTGAGGTATAAGTACTACTATCACCTTTAGCACTTACTACTAAAGTCGATGAAACAGTGTATTGAGGCACATAAATTAATTCTCCAACTCCGGTAACTGCTAACCATAAAGAAGCACCTGCAAGAATGATCATCCACCAGTTTTTTAATAAATCCTTGATAACCCCTCGATAATTAATCGAATCTAAATCAATCTCATCCTGATTCATTTCTTCTTCTCCTTTACAATTTATTCAACAACTACAGTTAACCAGGTTTCACCTTTATCTCCAGACGAAACCGCACTATAATGAATTTCATATATTCCTGGTGTATTGGTATCAACTTGAGAATCAATTGTGACATTCTTTTTGTTAACCTTCTTTTTAGAAATAGTTTCAACACTTCCAATATATTGATATGGATCGATCGTTTCTCCAGCGTTAATATAAACAATTCCTTCGGTTAGTTCAATATTAATACTTTGATTTTCACTTTTTACTATATGTATAGGGATTTCCATTGTACTAACATCACCATAACTATTACTTACTTCTAAAGTTAAATGATAACTGCCCGCCGTAGTATAGTTTACATCGCTAGTGCCTTGAATTATTGATTCTGTTAAATCACCATCAAGCATATCTTCAGCCGTTATTTGCGATATCGTTTTTTGATAATTCCCCTCTTTTTCTATATACACTAAAGGTTTAGCTGTTATAAATCTTGGTGAATGATAATCTGTGAAACGAACATTTCTAGTAAGACTTGTTGATTGATTAGAGGAATCAAAAACAACATAAGTAACACTACAAAGACCTTTATCAATAAATCTTGTCATATTTCCTACTAATATTTTATTAGTTAGATCACCATCTTCTTTATCAAAAGCACTTAATCCATCTAATAATTGTTCTTGAGTATATTCACAAGGAATCTCTAAAACATCACGATCACTTGTGATAGTTGGTAAAGTAGGATCCTTACTAATTAATTCCTTGCTCTTAGCTATTAAAAAAACACCTAAGGACAAACAGAAAACTATGATAACAGTATATCTTATTAATTTCATCTATCTTCCTCCATTAAACCTCATTTAAAAAAGCCTCTATTTCTTCTTCATTCACTTCATCAATTCGTCCCTCTTGAATTTTATAAACACGATCACATATAGATAAAACACTAGGGCGATGGGCAGTTACAATAATCGTTTGTAAAGGATCACGACGTAAAATATTTTTTAAAACCTTTCTTTCACTAACCATATCTAAAGCACTTGTAGCTTCATCAAGCAATAATACTGGCGCTTTAGCCATCAATGCTCGAGCGATACTCAATCTTTGTTTCTGACCTTCCGAAAAGCGATTTCCTCCTTCACTTACTTCTGTATGGATCCCCTTTTCTAATTGGGTAACAAACTCCCAGGCACAAGCTGTTTTTAAAACTTCGATGATCTCTTCATCGCTAGCATCAGGTCTAAGCATTTTCATATTGTCAGCTATTGTTCCCGAAAACAAAGTATTACCTTGAGGAATATAACTAAATAAACATCTCGTTCCTGAACTAATAGGAATAGTTTCATAACCAGGATTACTCACAGTTACTGCACCTGCTTTAGGATGATATAATCCTAACAAGATCCTTAACGTCGTTGTCTTACCTTGACCTGAAGGTCCAATCAAACCAATGATTTCACCTGATGAAGCAATCATATTAGCATTTTGATATACATAAGGATTATCACCATATCGAAAACTAACATCTTTCATCTCTACTGTAATTCCTACATCTTTAGCTTTAGCTAAAAGCTTTTTTGCTTCCTGCTCATCTTCTAGAGACTCCCTAGGTAATTGAATAATTTCCATGATTCTGCCAGCACTAATACCAGCTCGCATCGCTGTTGGCAATAAATTTAAAACCGATGAAAACGATCCTTTTAAAGATGAAGACATTGACACATATAATGTCATTGTTCCATAACTAATATCTCCCTGCCATAGTCTATATGCTGCAAAACCATAACAAGCATAACCAATCAGCTGACCAATAAATCCTGTCAAGATCGTCATTTTAGATTGAAATTTATTTTGGAGCATCGCATAATCAATCGATTGATCCTGAACATCTTTGTATTGTTTAATAAAATAATCAACCAAACCAAAGGCTTTGATCATTTGCATATTTTGTAATGTTTCTTGATTAAATGATGTCTTATGACTTTGCAGTTCCATTTGTTTACGCTGAAAATCACGCATTTTTCTCATAGAAAAACGGGTGCTCATAAACGAAATTGGAGCACCTGCTAAAGCAATTAATGCCATAATAATATCATTTTGTACCATCACAATAAAAGCACCGCCAAATGAAATCAAGATTGAAACCACATTAGGTAAATACGTTAAAATATTACTAGAAACCATTGCAGCATCACCATTGATTCGATACATTAAATCCCCCGTTCTATACTTAGACAATTCTTCCCAATCAGTCTGTAAGATCTGAGAAAAAATATCAATTCGAATCTCATTATTCACTTTCATACTAATGCGTAATGATAAACGCGTTTTAAAGGCATTAATAAACAACTGTGACACCCCTACACCAACATATAAAGCAACAACTCTTACGATTCCTAAAGAATTCTGACCAGTAATTGCATCTACCAAATCTCTAGAAACCATCGATGTCCCTAACGTTAAAAAAGAACCCGAAGCCCCTAAAAGAGTATATGTTCCAATTAAAAACCAATAGCGTTTCATATAGCTTCCCATCCATAACCATTGAGAAACCAGCTCTTTTAAGCGCCCCTCTTTTATTCTTTTTATGTAGTGTTTAATCTTTTTAGTCATTCAATATAGCCCTTTCAACTAACTCAACTGATTCTTCATCAGGTCTACACTTCAACAAATAAACAGGCACACAAGATAATAAACCATCAAGCGTTGCCATTACTGCTTCAACCCCTATTTCATACCAGTGTGGTAAAAAGACATTTGCCAGCACTCTTTCAACCATTCTAATACCATCAAGTTTTTCTATCGTATTTTCTAAATTCTGCTGCAATACTACAATTCCCGATAGTGCAACTTGTCTATTTTCACAATATGGTGATGATCCATGCCATGGACAGCCACATCCCCAATACGTTTGACCATCATCATGAACTAACGCCATATCACCATTAATAATTACTGCATCACGATACTTATGCCATAACTCTGCCTGCGTTGTCTTACCAATACCTGAAGGTCCAATAAACATGATTCCTTTACCACCCACATCAACAAGGCTGCTATGCATCATCATTCCATGACGAGTCGATAGATGTGTCATAATCGCTGCAATCAACGCTCCCTCTAAGCCATCACTTTGACCATCAAGCAACGTGATACTCGCTTTACTCCAATCATCATTAGCACTTAACAAAGCATTTTTACACTTCAACACAGCACATCCGGGTTGCGGTTCTAAAATATCAATACCATATTTATGCATCAAATGAGAACTCACATGTATAAATAAATCAATATCTTTATCATCTGATATTGTAAATTTTTCCCAATGTCCCATTAAAGAATAATGATTATGATAATCAATTTGAATATTAACAATTATTCGATTACTAACTAACATTATTTACCAATAAAAACACAACCTGTATAGTTAGCACGAAATTCATTATAATCTCCACGCATCAAAACGTCATTTGCATATCTTTGAATCAAGTTATTAATTTCCAAAACAATACGAGGATCTTCTGCAGCTATTTCTTCTTCTGTAAAGACTATAGATGGAGTCGTTACTCCACTTCTATCACTAAGTATTTCACCTGTTAACCATTTTTTTATATCGTCATCTGTACAAGATTTACCTTTTAATACTGCATATCCCCAGCCATATCCTCCAGGTTGTTTGTTATTAATACCACCTGGAAATGTCCATACAACATTAACCGTTGTTCCATATTCATCTTCTATAATTCCCGGTTGAGTAGACCCCGATAAATCAGCAGGCATAATTCCTGAATCCATATTTTGACCACCTATACCTGTATAGGGTATGTACGTTTCACCTTGCATTTAACTATTCCTCCTTAACTTTTCTACTTATATCAATCATTTCTTTTATCTTTTTACAATATTCTTTATCTAATTTGTTTAGCCCACCACTGAAACATGCTAGATGAGCTAAACATTTTTTACACTGTTTTTTATACTCACATGTATAGCATTCATCTGGCCATCTTAGTTTTTCTTGATAATTTAAAAGTTCTTTCCAGCATTCTTCAAGTGATTGATTGACAACAGATATATGTGGCTCATCTAAAAACAAACAGAATCTCATATTACCATCCCAAGTAATATTAAATTCTTTATGATAACCTGAGCATCTTTTAGCCGGTATATCATCATTGGATGGCGGTAATTCATTCCATAGTTTTGAAGTTTGTTCAATACCTTCTGGATCCCATATTTCTATTGCACATTTTTTTGCTTCACTTTGAACACCTCTCAATGATGGATAACAAGATGCACTATAATACCACGGTAAGTTATTTTCTTTTGCATATTGCATAATATTTTGAATATCTTTTTTATTGTTTTTGATAAATGTTGTTACAAGCTGAATATTCATGTTTCTATCTTTTAAAGCTTGAATTCCAGCATTTGTTTTAGTAAAACCATTTTCAATACAACAAACATCTTGATAAACTTCATCATTTGAACCATATAAAGTTATTTTAACTGTTTCAGGCGGATATTCTTCTAATACATCCAGGATATCACCACTAAGCTGTGAAGCATTTGTTTGCAGTGTAAGTAAAAATCCCATTTGTGATAAGCCAATCCATATTTTTTTAAAATCTGGATGGCACACTGGGTCCCCCCCAGTTATACAAATGGAAAAAACACCCATTTCAACGGCTTGTCGACCTATTTCTAACCATTCATCACCAGTTAACTCTCTACCATCTCCAACTTTAGATATTCTGTCTACAGGTAGATGTACATAGCACATCCGACAATTAAAACCACATCGAGGCGTTATTTCAAATGTTGCATGAATGGGAATTGCATTTTCATATGCTTTTTGCTGCATCTTTGCTAATTTGAGCATACCATACAAATTCTTCTGCATTATTCTTTAGAACCCTTTTCTAACTTTTTGATTTCTTCTTGCGAAAGTTCAATTTTAACCGCGCCAGTAGCTGGTAATGGTCGACCATTGTCCAACATGTAATTGTTATCTAATAGTTTTAAAAAAGCTTGGATATCTTTTCTTGCCATTTCTTCGCTCACTCCAGAAAAATGTCCCATCACTGCTTCTACTAATGAATCTTCTGTGAATTCATCATTTTTCATAATATTCCATAGCCAGGCTGTTGAATCTGTAATTTCCATCATTGGCGATACTTGTGATAATCGTCCGATTGGAACAACAATGTTCTCTCCAGCCACTTTACGTAAAACAAGATCTTTTTTTAATTTCATTACAATAATCTCCATTTATAATAACGTTTTATTAATAAAAATGCAATATATAAACAGATAATTTCTCTTAAAATATCATCTAACATCAAATTTTATTAATCAGTTTAATTATATCATAATTTGTTTGATTTACAACTTTCTATTACCCAAAGGCAAGTTTTATGTTTAAAGCGCATAAAATAATAATATTAAAATTTATTTTTGTTTTTTTCATAAAATTAATTTAGTTATAAAGCATCAATGAGTATTGTTTTATATTATATAGTTTTTTAATATTTTATAGATATTTTTAAAGTTTGTGATATTATATAAGAAAAATATGAATTAGGTGAGATTATGAATATTATTAATGAATTATTTATGAAGATGATATCGTGTTATATGCATGATAATGAATTTGAGGAATCTATATCTTTTTTAACTGATAAACAGTGGCAAAAGCTGCATGATTTTTCTAAAATGCATTATTTATCGCCAATTGTATATGAAGTCGTTAAGAATAATGATTCTTTTAAACAATTACCGGATTTGTTTAAAAATCAATGGAAACAGGAAACTGTTTCTTTAGTTATTAAACAGATTCAATTAAGTGAAGCTTTTTTGAAAATATATCAGGAAATAAGAAGAACAGGTATTAATTGTATTGTTACTAAAGGTATTGTTTTAAGAGAATTATATTCAAAAAGAGAATGGCGCGTATCTGGTGATGAGGATATTTTTATTAAAAAAGAGGATTTTAAAAAGGTGCATCAGATATTTATTGATAATAATTATCATGTTATAAATGATGTTGCCAATGAGAATATTCCAGTTATTACTTATGTTGATCCAATAACAGATTTAAATATTGAACTTCATTTACAATTATTTGGTAAAGATACTTATTTGGGTTTTCTTAATGATTATTTTAAGGATATTTTTGATCATTGCATGGAAATAGAAATTAATAGTGTTTTGATACAAGTGATGAATGAAAATGATCAATTGTTTTATTTGATTTGTCATTGCTTTAAACATTTTATTAATAATGGTGTTGGTTTAAGACAGTTGATGGATATTGGAATGTATAGTCAAAAATATTATAGTACGATTGACTGGTCGGCACTATTACATAAAACAAATGATTTTAAAGGTAATTTGTTTGTTCATTGTATTTATAGTATTCTTGAAGATTTTTTTGATATTTCAATGATTAGTATAAACTATCCTATACAACTAATTGATAATTTAGATTATCATGATATTTTAGAAGATATCTTTGATAGCGGAGTGTTTGGACTTTCAAGTGAAGAAAGAATTTATAGTAATTTAGTCACCAGACGGATTATTAATAAAGAACATAAAAAAATCCCTTTACGGGAACTTATTTTTCCATCAGCTAAAAAACTACGCGCTGGTTATGCCGTTTTATATGATCATCCATATTTATTACCATATATATGGATAAAACGAATTTTAAGATTTCTTATTCGTTATAACAGTAGTCGAAAAAATAGTAATCTCGATATAACAAAATCTGTAGTTTTAGGTAATGAAAGAATTGCTTTGTTGAAAAAATATCATATTATTGATTAAAATAGCTGTTTAAAAACTATTAAAATATTTTTACATGCTTTGTAGATAAGGAGGTTAACATTATGTTAACTAGTAAACAAATTATGAATGAAATTTGTAAACGCATTATTATATTATCACCTCAGGAAAGGGTTATTTTTTTAAAAGAGTTAGGAATTGAAATTTCAATAGAACAATGTTCATCACTGACATTTGAAACAGATATTATTGATTTAATTGAGCATTTATCAAATAGTAGTGATAATAAAACTATTTAATCCTACTAATATTAAAACAACTAAAATATAAACAACTCTCTCAAAAATGTCAAAATTCACAACATGTATAAACGGGCCCAAGATAGTGTTGAATATTATCTTCTTAAGTACCAGAGCTTTCTATTACTAAAAAAGTGATATTGAAGACAACCTACCTTGATACAATAAAAAATAAGTTATCCTTTAAATAAATCACAAATATTAGAACTAATACTTAAAATCGATACAATATTAAAACAGGTATATAAACAGAAAGAAAACTATCTTGTCTTCATTGAAGATTACATATACGAAAACACATCAAAAAATATGATGGGTTTTATAATTAGTTGATGGCATTAAACATCAATGAGTTTAAAGGTGTTGTGAATATAAAACAATAAGAGCTCTTTACCAACATTTAAAATCAAAAAAACAAATAAATAACCAGGTAACCCAAGAGATCTATATAAGAAAACAGATAATAATTAAATAAAATAGTTGTTTGAACATATTATATTAAAAGTACCATTCTTGACCCTAGGGTATTGAATGGTACTTTTTCAAGTATAAACAGAAGCGGCGTCATCAAAACCTATATTATTTTAAGAATCTCATTTTTTATTAAATATATCTTAATGTAACAAACAGCGGGAATGTCAAGAAATTTGTGTAAGTAATTTTATTAAATTGTCAAAGAACTATAGAAATGACTTATATCGAGTATATATAGGTCATTTTATTTTTCTAAATATTTTTGGATTCTTGTTGAAAATCTATCATCCATCATTAATTGATTCATAACCATTGCCCAATTTGATACACGCCCACCTGACCATTTTTTCGATAATTCAAGAACTCTTAAATATAACACTTTTAATACCGCTGTCTCATTTGGAAATGCTCCTTTTTTTATGACCTTTCTAAAACTTGAATTGACACTTTCAATTGCATTGGTTGTATACATAACTTTTCTGATGGCTGATCCATAATCAAACAGCTGTTCTACATGATGAATGTTCCTTTCCCATACATCAACTGCTCCCGGATATTGTTTCCACTCATTCTTGAATGTTTCAAATGCGTTTTTGGCCGCCTTTAAACTAGGAGCTCCATAAACTTTTTTCAATGATTGTGTAAATCGCTTATAATCCTTGCTTGGGACATATTTAATAGAATTCCTTATAAGGTGGACAATACATCTTTGTACCACAACATTGGGAAATATTGCTTTCGCACCATCTTCAAGTCCACTAACACCATCCATAGATATAAAGAAAACATCTTCCACACCTCTCGCTTTGATTTCATCAAAAATCTGCATCCATTTATGCTTGCTTTCTGTCTCGTTTAACCATAACCCCAGTATTTCCTTGTTTCCATTGATGTCATAGCCTAAAACAGCATATACAGCATATTCCTTTACCTCATAATCATTTCTTACTGTCACATATAAACAGTCAACAAACAAGAATGCATAACATTGAGATAGTGGTCGGTTTTGCCAGTTTTCCAGTTCAGGAATGATAGCATCGGTTATATCGGAAATCATTTCATGAGAAACCGAAAATCCATAGATATCTTCAATTGTGGTTGATATATCTCTTTGAGACATTCCTTTTGCATACATTGAGATGACTTTATTTTCAATGTCCGAAACATCTCTCGTTCTCTTAGGAATAATTTGCGGTTCAAAAGATGCCTCCCTGTCTCTAGGTATATTAATATCTAATTCTCCTCTTGATGTTTTTATTTTTTTAGGAGAATAACCATTTCTTCTGTTTAATGTCTTTTTTTCTTCTTTACTGTTAGATGCATAACCAAGATGGTTGTTCATTTCTCCCTGAAGCATTGATTCAAATAATGGTCCAAAAATATCTTTTAAAGCTTCATCCATATCCTGTGCTGATTGTGGATTATAAGTATCAATAATTTGTTGAGCCAAAGCTACTGTTTTTGGATCTCTTTTTATTCTTGCCATATTTCATTAACCTCCGTATTTTTAATTTTGATAATAAGAAAAGTGTGTAGCAGTAATATAACACATATTACTTACTTACACACTTTATTTTACACTCCCGTAACAGCTGCTTTACCAATTTAAATATAAACTTTTGTTAATGTATAATAGTTTAAATGTTATATCTCTAATTTACTTCTTCTATTCTACAACTATGTTTTTTAGTCTTTTTATCATAACTGATTCCTACTATCAGTAAATTATCTCTATGCCCTTCCAATCCCTTTGGATATTTCTTTTCTTTGATTTGATCTATCGCTGTCTCTGCTTCATGATCCCATTTTAACTCTACTATCATTGCTGGTTTATCATCTTTAGGAATAAACACCATATCCGCATATCCTTTCCCACTTGGCATCTCTCTTATTATCGTATAATGATTTCTTGCATACATATACGCAATCGAAATTGTATAGGATAACGCATTTTCATTATTATATGTTAGTATCGCTGTATCCAGATGCGCTTCTTCGATATACTTAGCTACTAATTCTTCATCTCTATTCCATGTTGCTTCTAATAAGGCTCTGCTGTTTAATAACGCCTTTGTTGTTTCATTCCAGTTAGAACTTCTTATAGAATTAACAAATGAATCAATAACTTCTTTATTTGGTATATAACATGTCTGATTGAAACTGTTATATCCTAGATAACCTAGATGTATCAGCAGTGTCAAGACATCATCTTTTGTATCAAATGTTGTCATATCATTTTGAAATGATGTCGTCTGTACAGCGACATGCTCTCCTGCCAACAACTTCACAATATCATCTTTTAAGCCGTCATAATTCATATCGATATACACTCTTAAGGCTTCATACGTCTCGGTTGATGTCCAATAATTCCCAAACTTTTTCCTTGTGATCGATGCTACAACTGATCTTGGCGAAAATGTTGATATCGTATCTGTCAAATGATAACCATCATACCATTCTTTCATTTCATCATAGCTGATATTATACTGATGACATAGTTCTTCAACTTCCTTTTCTGTAAAACCCATATATTCTGGTAGAAGTTCTGGATCAACCATTGAAATTTCATCAAACATATTCAAAGCACTATGAGTTCCATATTTCTTGATTGGCAGGATTCCCGTCATATAACATAATGATACATATGGTTTGTCCTTTAACAGATTTCTCAAAAAATCCAGATACTTCTCTTGGGCTCTTTTATCTCCCTGATATTCTCTAAAGATACAGTCCCATTCATCGATAACAAATATAAATCGTTCATTTACCTCAGCATAAACATCTTCTAAAACCTGTATAAGATCATCAATATCAAAATATTCTATATCTTGATAAACTTTTTTTATATCTCTAAAAATTAATTTCGTTAGAAGAATAATCATCTTATCAATATCGTGTGTTTTACTTAAAAAATCCTGCATATTGATATGTATCACATTATGCTGATTTAAGTGCTTTTGATATAACTCTGTTTGACTGATTTTTAAATCTTTAAAAATATTTGACGAATCACAGCCTTTGGAATAATAAGCTACCAGCATATTGGCATCGGTACTCTTTCCAAAACGCCTTGGTCGTGACACGCATAATTTATTATTTTCTGTGTTGATAATTTTATTTATATTTTCAATCATTAAACTATGGTCTACATATATTTCACTATTCTTCATATTCTGAAACAGTGTATTTTGTGGATTTAAATAGATTCCCATGATTATCGCTTCCTTTCATAGAGTTATTGTAACATTTTTTATTTGACTATTCATCAATACTTTTTTAATTGAACACACTTTAGTATGCCAGCTGCTTTACCAATTTAAATATAAACTTTTGTTAATGTATAATAGTTTAAATGTTATATCTCTAATTTACTTCTTCTATTCTACAACTATGTTTTTTTGTCTTTTTATCATAACTGATTCCTACTATCAGTAAATTATCTCTATATTCTTCCAATCCCTTTGGATATTTCTTTTCTTTGATTTGATCTATCGCTGTCTCTGCTTCATGATCCCATTTTAACTCTACTATCATCGCTGGTTTATCATCTTTAGGAATAAATACCATATCCGCATATCCTTTGCCACTTGGCATCTCTCTTATTATCGTATAATGATTTCTTGCATATATATACGCAATCGAAATTGTATAGGATAACGCATTTTCATTATTATATGTTAGTATCGCTGTATCTAAATGTGCTTCTTCGATATACTTAGCTACTAATTCTTCATCTCTATTCCATGTTGCTTCTAATAAGGCACGACTGTTTAATAACGCCTTTGTTGTTTCATTCCAGTTAGAACTTCTTATAGAATTAACAAATGAATCAATAACTTCTTTATTTGGTATATAACATGTCTGATTGGAACTGTTATATCCTAAATAACCTAGATGTATCAGCAGTGTCAAGACATCATCTTTTGTATCAAATGTTGTCATATCATTTTGAAATGATGTTGTCTGTACAGCGACATGCTCTCCTGCCAACAACTTCACAATATCATCTTTTAAGCCGTCATAATTCATATCGATATACACTCTTAGGGCTTCATACGTCTCGGTTGCACTCCAGTAGTTTTCATATTTTCTGTCCATCAAAGCATAAACAACAGAACGATGGTTATAAACTGATAAATCACCTGTCATTTTATATCCATCATACCAGTCTTTCATTTTTTCATAGTCCATATCATATTTTAAACATAAATCTTGTACTTCTTTTTCCGTAAAGCCCATAAACTCTTCCAGTGGTGTTGGGTTGAGTATCGATACTTCCTTAAACATATTCAAAGCACTATGGGTTCCATATTTCTTGATTGGCAGGATCCCCGTCATATAACATAATGATACATAGGGTTTGTCTTTCAACAGATTCCTTAAAAAATCCAAATACTGACTCTGGGCTTCTTTATTATTTTTGTATTCTCTGAAGATACAGTCCCATTCATCGATAACAAATATAAATTTTTCTTTTATTTGATTGTATGTTTTTAATAAATATAAAGATAAGATATTTCTATTATTTTTTACTTTAAAACATTCATCAAGCTCTTCAATAATCTCTTCACTCAATAATTCAACCATATCATTTATTGATGATGAAATACTTAAAAAATCCTGCATATTGATATGTATCACATTATGCTGATTTAAGTGCTTTTGATATAACTCTGTTTGACTGATTTTTAAACGATTGAATATTTGTGATGAATCACAGCCTTTAGAATAATAAGCTACTAACATATTGGCATCGGTACTCTTTCCAAAACGCCTTGGTCGTGAAACACATAACATCTTATTTGGCGTACGGATCAGATGATTTGTTTTCTCTATCAATAAGCTATGATCAACAAATACTTCTCCTCGCAGCATTTCAGCATATTTTTCATTATCTGGATTTAAGTAGATTCCCATGATTATCGCTTCCTTTCATAGAGTTATTGTAACATTTTTTTATTTGACTATTCATCAATACTTTTTTAATTGAACACACTTTAGTATGCCAGCTGCTTTACCAATTTAAATATAAACTTTTGTTAATGTATAATAGTTTAAATGTTATATCTCTAATTTACTTCTTCTATTCTACAACTATGTTTTTTTGTCTTTTTATCATAACTGATTCCTACTATCAGTAAATTATCTCTATATTCTTCCAATCCCTTTGGATATTTCTTTTCTTTGATTTGATCTATCGCTGTCTCTGCTTCATGATCCCATTTTAACTCTACTATCATCGCTGGTTTATCATCTTTAGGAATAAATACCATATCCGCATATCCTTTGCCACTTGGCATCTCTCTTATTATCGTATAATGATTTCTTGCATATATATACGCAATCGAAATTGTATAGGATAACGCATTTTCATTATTATATGTTAGTATCGCTGTATCTAAATGTGCTTCTTCGATATACTTAGCTACTAATTCTTCATCTCTATTCCATGTTGCTTCTAATAAGGCACGACTGTTTAATAACGCCTTTGTTGTTTCATTCCAGTTAGAACTTCTTATAGAATTAACAAATGAATCAATAACTTCTTTATTTGGTATATAACATGTCTGATTGGAACTGTTATATCCTAAATAACCTAGATGTATCAGCAGTGTCAAGACATCATCTTTTGTATCAAATGTTGTCATATCATTTTGAAATGATGTTGTCTGTACAGCGACATGCTCTCCTGCCAACAACTTCACAATATCATCTTTTAAGCCGTCATAATTCATATCGATATACACTCTTAGGGCTTCATACGTCTCGGTTGCACTCCAGTAGTTTTCATATTTTCTGTCCATCAAAGCATAAACAACAGAACGATGGTTATAAACTGATAAATCACCTGTCATTTTATATCCATCATACCAGTCTTTCATTTTTTCATAGTCCATATCATATTTTAAACATAAATCTTGTACTTCTTTTTCCGTAAAGCCCATAAACTCTTCCAGTGGTGTTGGGTTGAGTATCGATACTTCCTTAAACATATTCAAAGCACTATGGGTTCCATATTTCTTGATTGGCAGGATCCCCGTCATATAACATAATGATACAT
>NZ_CAMPPT010000013.1:0-40240 GCF_946902305.1 Clostridium sp. Marseille-Q5894
TAATAATAAAACAGTTAGAATAACTTGCATATAATTTTATCAAATTATTCTAACTGTTTTGTTGCATTTATTAATTTTAATTGACTGGATGGTATTGTTTTTATTTTATATAATGTGCTAATCAACACTTTCATTTAGCTCTTTTATTCTTGTTACTGTTTTTTCTCTTCCCTCTAATCCCTGTTTTACTGCTAGATTAAATAGTGAGTTTGCTAATCTTACTGCTATTTCTTCATCCATATCATTTTCTAATAACATATTTATTTTATTAAAATATGCTTCTATATCATCATTTTTAGCACAATGATATGTAAGAGATATCATTAAATAAGAATACAAGTATAGTGATTCTTCATTATTAGAATTAAATGACAATATTTTTTTGATGAAAGCTTTGTTTTTATTTAATAGATCACCGTAATCATAACACATTCTAATTAAGACTTCGAAAACACTTATTTCTGTTTCCCAATTTTCAATAAATAATAAAGATAGATTAGCGTGATTTTCCATTTGTTTACAAATAAAATATTCACCTATCAAATCTGGTTTAATTGCTTTAATTAAGTCATTTTCAATAAGACCAATAGTATTTAAGAAGTCTTCTGTTGATTCTACTGTACCTATATTTTTTATTAAATAGTTTAGATCATTATATATATCTAAATATTTATCTTTAAAGTTTTTAATAGAAATATCATCATATATAGTAGCTATCGTTCTTATCTTATCAACTATACTATTTATTTTTTTATTAGGACTATTATTTAAAAGATTGTTTATTCGATTATGATAATAGTCGTTTTCTCTATCATACATATAATCCAATATTTCGTTTCGACTCCACTTTGTCAGATTGTCATCATTTAACCAGGCATCACTAATAAATAATGCATAAAGAGGTCTTTTTAAGTCTTTATCAACATTTTCTAGTACTTTCAACAACTTATCTTCATCTATTTCATTATGACTATATTTTTCAATATAATTACGCATAATTTCTTTTAGATCACTATCAGATAAAGGTTTTAATTCTAAAAAATTTTCTTGATAACAAACATTTTTAAGTTTCCTTGGACTATTTGCATATAGATTCAATAATTCATACCATGGCGTATTATTATTCTGATTACTACTATCTCGCTCAATCAACAATATTTTGATAATAAAACTTCTTTTTTCATCAACTATCTTTTCCAACCATTTTGCAATCTTTTCTATATGTCCTTGAACATAGTCAGCAACAAACAGAGTATTACTACAGCAGCTGTTACTAATTTTTTCTAAATCATCATAATCACTATGTCCTAGTCTATAAACATGCCACTGTTGATTTTTTAGCTCCTTTTCAAATTCATATGCCAACCTGCTTTTTCCACTTCCTCCAGCTCCAGTAATAGCCCACCATAATTTATCTTTATTCTTACAAAATTCTCTTAAAAGTTTTAATTCTTCATTTCTTCCTACAAAAGGAAATAAGTTAGAATTATACACAAAGCTACTAGCAATCGGTCTATCTATTTTGCTAAGATGATAATCTAATCTTTGATATTTTTCTCTATCAATATCTTCAAGTAATTTTTCTAAAATTATTCTTACAGCTTCATGTTTATTATTAGGATAACAAATCACACGAATATGATAATCTTCTGCAAGTTGTTTAATTCGTTCATCCATCTCATCTTCTTTACATGAGATAATACCATAATGACCAATACCTGCTTCAGTGATCATTTTTAATACTTCGAGCGTTCGATCTTTTTCTAAACTACAGCCTAAAAATAACATTATATTGTTTGTAAAACACTTTTTTAGTTCTTTAACTAATTGACTATCTTTTGTATATTTTTCATCATATTGCTTTTTAGTAAAAATTATTGAACTATAATCAATTGCTTTTTTTTGAATTTCTCCATGTACTTTATATATCACCGGTCTATTTTTTTGCCCTAAATATTGATTAATTAATTCAGGCTTCCCTGGTAATAAAACTGGCATATTCAAATCATTTAAAACTTGTCGATATACATTTTCAATTATTAAGTCATAGTTAGTTGTTATTACAGCGCCCTTAAATATATATGGTAATAAATAAACACTTTGCTTATATAAACTATTGATTTCTTCTTCTAATTTATTTGCTGAAAATACTGATAAAAGATCATTAGCTAAATTATGTTTACCCCTTTTATCTTCAATTTCTTGAGCCGCATCTTCAAGAAGTCCTTTATCTATCAGTGCCTTTATTTCTTCTCTAGTATTTTTATTATTAATAAATGCTGTAAGATCTTCTAATGCTTTTTTCCATAGCGGATATGCAAAAGCAGATAATCCCGCTCCAACAAAGGGAACAATACTATTTAAGTTATCTTTTATTTCATTAAATATTATTTTATTCGTTTTACAATAATTCATGATATCTTCAAACGTTAGCCCCATATATTATCCCTCCTTAAGATCCTTTACTTAATTGTATCATGAATTATTAATATTCTGTATAAAAAAGGGAATTAGTAACATTAACTAATTCCCTTTCGTTTATATTTATGATTATTTCTATAATTAGTACATTCCACCAGGCATAGCAGGAGTTTCGGGTTCATCAGACTTGATTTCTGCTACTCCAACTTCTGTAGTGATAAATAACGCTGAAATACTAGCAGCATTCAATAATGCACTACGTGTTACTTTAGTTGGATCAATAATACCTTCTTCAAACATATCAACCCATTTACCAGCTTTAGCATCAAAACCAACGTTTTTAGCAGCGTTCTTTTGTCCATCAACAATATCTTCTGCATTATATCCTGCATTTTCAGCAATTTGACAAATTGGTGCCAACAAGGCTTCCATTACAATATTGATACCTTTTTGAACATCTACATTTTCATCTTTTAATACTGGTTTTAATTCATTATAAGCTTCTACTAAAGCAGCTCCACCACCGATAACGATTCCTTCAGCAACTGCAGCTTTGGTAGCATTTAAAGCATCTTCGATTCTTAATTTCTTTTCTTTTAATTCACTTTCTGTAGTAGCTCCCACTTTAATTGTAGCTACGCCATTTGTTAATTTACCAAGACGTTCTTGATATTGTTTTTTATCATAATCACTAGTTGTATTAGCAATTCTTGTTTTGATTTCTTCGATACGTTCTTTCAATTCATCACTAGCATCGTTACCACTGATCATTGTTGTATTATCTTTAGTAACAATTACTTTTTTGATCGTACCTAACTCTTCCAATTTCATTTCTTCTAATTTCATATTTAATTCTTTGTTATAGAATTTTGCATTTGTTAAAGCGGCAAGATCTTGAAGCATTTCTTTTTGATTATCACCAAATCCTGGAGCTTTAGTAGCAACTACATTGAAAGTACCTCTTAGTTTATTTAATACTAATGTTGAAATAACTTCATTTTCAAAATCTTCAGCAATTAATAATAATGGCTTATTAACTTGAAGTACTTGTTCCAATACAGGTAAAATTTCTTGAATATTACTAATTTTATGGTTAGTTACTAAAACATAAGGATTTTCCAATTCAACTTGCATCTTTTCACGATCAGAAACCATGTATGGAGATACGTATCCTTTATCATACTGCATACCTTCGCTAATTTCTAATTCATTATCAAAACCATTACTTTCATCAACATTTATAATTCCATCACGACCAACTTTATCCATTGCTTCAGCAATTAAATCACCAATTTCTTTGCTTCCGGCAGATATTGTTGCAACACTAGCCACATCATTACTAGTCTCTACTTTACGTGAATTCTTTAAAATAGTTTTAGCAACTTCTTTACTTGCATATTCAATTCCTTCTCGCATTAATACTGGATTACATCCTTTATCAACTGCTTTGATCCCATTATTGATCATATTACGAGCAAGAATAGTCGCTGTAGTAGTACCATCACCAGCAACATCATTAGTATTATTGGCTACTTCATATACTAATTTAGCACCCATGTTTTCAAATTTATCTTCTAATTCAATTTCTTTAGCAATACTTACACCATCATTAGTAATTAATGGTGAACCATAACTTTTCTCTAAAACAACATTACGTCCTTTAGGTCCTAAAGTAACACATACAGCATCCCCAAGAATATTAACACCTTTTAACATCGCCTTACGGGCATCACTTGAAAATCTAACTTCTTTACTCATAACAAATTACCTCCTAAGCAATATAAGCTAAAATATCTTTTTCACTAATTACAATATAATCTATCTCATCAATCTTAATATCTGTTCCTGAATATTCTTTATATACTACTTTATCATTTTCTTTAATTTCTGCTTTGCATTCAGGTCCCACAGCAACAACAGTTGCTACACTTGGAATCTTTTTAGTTTCGGTTGTTAAAATAATCCCACTTGATGTCTTATTTTCTACTTCTTCTTTTTTTAAAATAACATTATCATGTAATGGCTTAATCATTTTAATCACTCCTTTTTTAGCACTTGCCATTTCTAAGTGCTAAAACCATTATACTCTATTTTAGCACTTTGTCAACACAAGTGCTAAAATAATTTAAAATTTTTACATATATAATCTATTATAAAATTATTTAAAATATACTAAATTAGGGTACCTCAACATAGGTACCCTAATAATATATAAATTTCTTTAAACTATTTATTTTTTTCTTTCTTTTTCTTACTACCATAGAAAACAATAGATGCTGCTGCTAATCCTGCAAATGGATATAACATACTTGTTGTATCACCAGTAGCCACACTTGTTGTTTTATCACCAGCTTTTACTGGATTATTTGCTTCTAATCCGGCCATTGCTTTTGTTAAAACTTCTTTAGCATTATCTACTTCTGCCTGGGTTGCTTCTGGGTCATTTAATACAGCATTTGCTTTTTCCAATGCTTCTACCACTACTGACCATGTCTTAGCACTGTAATTTGCCGCATTTAAGCTATTTGCCTTATTGATCAATTCTTGTAATAGGTCCTTATTTGGAATCAATCTTAAGTCTAAGTATGCTCTGATCAATGCTTCATATGCATTATCTACTGCTTCTTGTGTCGCATTTGGATCTTCTAATACGGCTTTAGCATTTGCCATTGGTTCTACTAAGTTAGCAACACTTCCTTCTGTATATAGACTCTTATCTAAGCCATTTACTTTGTCATATGCTTCTTGTAATCTTGTTTTATCTACTTTGATTACTAAGTTTCCAATTGCATCTTTTAAGTTATTTAATACTTCTACTACTTCATATTCTAATGCATTTTCATCATTCATGACAACACTAGCAGCATCTAAGGCTTCTTTAAATGCTGTCCATGAAGCTGGTGTGTAGTTTTCTTCTACATAATTATTTGCTTCATTGATCAAGGCTTCTAAAGCACTCTTATCACCTTTTACAAATTCCAACATATGAATTGCTGTTGATAAACGTGTAAATGATGCATCAATTACAACTTGACTAGCATTTACATCAGCTAAAATAGTTTGAGCTTCTTCTAAAGCAGCATTAAATTCATTAACTACCGCTGGTACAACATTATCTAAAGCTCCTTGAGCTTTTAATGTATTAGCCGTATCTACCGCTATTTGTAATACTGTTTTATCTGTTTCTAATTCTGTATCAACTTCTACCAAATTATTAATTGCTGTACTTAGTGTCTCGATTGCTGTAGCAATTTCAGCTTCTGTAGCATCTTCTTTATCAAGAATTTGATTAGCTAACGCTAAAGCTTCACTATATGCTTGCCAGCTTGCTTCAGTATAATATTCTTCTTCATAATTTTCAGTAGTATTAACTAGTTTTCTTAAATCAGCTTTATTATCAATTTGACGAACTGTAAATTCAGCTGCAGCTGCAAATTGTTGTGTACCAACACCAGTTCCTGCTAAAGCTACGAATTTAACATAACGGGCATTTACAGCATCAAAAGCAATACTCTTTAATGTTGAATTAGCTGCTAAAGTTCCTTCTGAAACTTTTGTATATTCATCAGTTTCATTTTCTTTAACATATAATTCGTATTGGGTAATATGACCATTACTTCCAGTTTGTCTTGGTAAATAATCAAATTGATTAATATTATACACTTTATTCATATCAATTTCCACAGTTGCCGGTAGTGCTTGATATGGTGTGTAATTAGAATGCCAGAAAGTACTTGGATCATTATCAAACGCTAATGAAACAGGTCCTTCTGATCCAGCAAGCGGATTTTGATTATCTGATGTTACAGTAAAGTTTTTACTATCGATTATTGTATAATCCTGACTAGCAGTACTTCCGGTAGATGAAACAACAAGATTATCGATTACCCCTTTGAATGAACTTGTTTTACTTCCGATTCTTTCTAATGGTAAGATCATCGTCGCATATTTACCACCAGTTGCACTATTAGATAAAGTATCTACTAATACCCCATCAACATATAATTCTGCTTTATTTTGATATCCTTTGATTTCTAATTTTACCCAAGTATCTTTTGGTAAAGTATAATCAAATGAATAATCATAACCAATTCTTGAGAATCCTACTTTACCCGTATCTTCTTGAGCCATCTTAATTGATCCTTTATCAGATTCAAATAAGATTTGTTCACCTTGAGCATCTGGATCCATTTTTACCCAGAAAGAAGCACTATTAGTTGGCCCCATATTATCAATCGGTGTTTCAATATAACTTTCACCACCATTTAATTGTAATCCCTTAGAGAATTTACCAGTTACAGTAGCAACATTTTTCTTAGTAACAGCATTATAACTATTTCCAGATTTATCAGTAATATCTTCTTTATTAAAATCATAATTAATTACTGTATCACTAACAGATTTAACCTTATCAAATGGATTACTATTTGGTGCATCTTCTAATTTATCTGTCACTTGTACTAGTTCACTATAACTTAAGTCTTCACCATCACCCCATAACTTAGATGACATCGCAGGTAGAGCTGCTGCAAAACGATCATAAATATCATATTCACTCATACCATTGGCTCTTTTATCGATCATATCATTCCATACAGCATATGAAGACCCTAACATTTGCTCTGCTCCAGCAGGAATCGTTGTTCCACCCATGATATTAGGCTGCCAATTATTATATAAATTTTGACTATTTAAATAATCATAATAATATCCTGCTGCTGGAACCATATATAATGTTCCATCAACCATATTGATTAAATCATAACCTTCATTATACATTGCTGAAGGATTAGCCCAGCCTGTATTCCAGATATTCATTTGAACATTTTCAGAACGTACTGCAGTAGATCCGGATTTTTGTGTCAAACTTCCCCATAAACGAACTGTTCTACCTTTACTTTGACCATATTCGATCATATCATCAGTATATTTACGGAATTGTTCATTATATCCTTCAAATTCATCAGTACCAACATTAATAATTGTTTCATCATCAAATACTGGATCATCACCATCTAAATATTCATCCCAAATACTTTGAACAAATGGTAAAGTGTCTGGATTATTAATATCTAAGTGATCATTTTGACGCCCATTATCACCAACTTTTAAATCTGGACGTACTTTAGTAAATGCAAGTGAATGAGCTGGCGTATCAAATTCTGGTACAATATCAATTCCCATTTCTCTTGATTCTTTAATGAAAGCCCGGAATTCATCTTTTGTATAGAACATATCAGTATTAGTTAAATCAGCTTGATTTAATCCACCATTACCACCTTTTTTAACATCTGACTCTAATCTAAATCCAGAATAAGCCTGCATTGGATCTTCACCAGCAGCAGTATATTCTTCTAAGAAGATATAATTATCATTTAAATGAACTTGGAAATCATTCATTTTATAATAAGCCATATTTTTAGTTATTTCTTTTAAGAAATCCAAAGAAAATGGCATTCTTCCAACATCAAGCATGAATCCTCGTAATTCATATTTTGGATAATCACGTGTTTGTCCTTGTGGAATAACGTTATTATTTTGCTTTAAGATCTGTAAAATAGATTGCGTTGACCAGAATGCTCCAACTTTATCAACCGCTTCTACTTTAACAGTATCATCTATCGTCATTAAATATCCTTCTTCTTTTAATCCTGTATCATCACTACCCAAAGTAAAATAGAAATCATGCGCTGCTGGTGCATTACTATAAACAATTTCTATTTCCTTACCAGTTAAATCTTGATAATCCGCTTTAAAAGTTTTAGCAAGATATGCCAAATCTTCTTTATACTGAGGATTGATAACGATTTTTGAATTATCACTTATTTCAAAATTTCCTTCAGTACCTACCCATTCAGCAAGTTCTGGCACTACTTTTGGTTTAGCATTGATACTTTCTTGAACAGTATGTTTACCAGGAATAGTTACCTCATAAGCGTTAGTAGTTTTTTCTTGATCACCTTTTTTGATTTTATAGTTTACACTAACCGTTGTATCAACGATTGGTTGATAAATCGTTAAATCACGATCTAAGATCTGCTCATAATCAGCTCCAACAAATTCAATTTCGAATCCATCAGGCACTTCAGGTAATGCCATTTTAGTATCTCCTTTAGCAATTGCTGGAATTACCAAATTAGCAATAACACTATCAATTGTTTGTTCAGGTTCAACGTTTGCTTGTTGTTTAATTGCATAAGCTTCAAATTCATATAATGAAACTGTTGGCCAGCTTACTGTTTGATCTTCACGATCAGCTGCTGAATCAATAAAATCTGTAACTAATACTCTTAAATAACGAGCAGTTATTGTATTATCAAAATTAATGACATCATCAAAATCAGCTGGTGCACTAGTTAAAGTCTTCACATCTTCCCAATTAGTCCCATCATTAGAAGATTGGATTTTATAATTTGTTGCATTACGGCGTTCCCATTTTAAGGTTACCGAAGCAACATCTTTAGCACTACCAAAATCTAAGCATACCCACTTGTCATCATTGTGATTAGCTGTACTAGCCCAGCGAGTAGTCATATTTTCATCATTAACTTTATCCGCAGTGAAATTACTTGTTTCATTTCCACTTGAAGTTGCTGTAGCATCTAATGCTAAATTTTCATATGTTTCTTCACCTAAGATTTCAAATTCATATAATGATACCGAAGCCCAGTTAATATCACCACCATCATAATTATCTACGGTTAATTTAACATATCGTGCTAAAACACTATTTTCTAAAGTAATTTCTGTCGTTAAACTTGGAATATTACTATCATCTGGTTTTGTATATACAGTAGTGTAATTTTCACCATCATTAGAAATAGCGATATTAAAACCTTTAATATTTGTTCTTTCCCATTCAATTTTAAATTCACTAAATGATTTTTCCGATCCTAAATCAACAGTTAAGATCTTTGGTGATGTACCCTGATTAGTAGACCAACGTGACTGATCTGGCTTACTGTCATCACGATTTACAATTCCATCAATTGCTTTATCAGCACCCCAATAGCTCATTTCTGTGTCATTTGCAATAGCCGTTCCTTCTAAAGCATGATTTACTTTAGTTATAATGCTGGCAGGGGCAATTGGATTATTAGCAAATACCATCATCCCAGGTACTATTGTACTTATTGACATTGAAGCAGTCAGTGCTGACACTAAAATTTTCTTTTTAAAATTTCTTTGCATCCTTTTTCTCCTTTCAATAGTTACTAAAAATAAAGACCAAATACCGATGCACAAAAAAGTACCTCAGTATTTGGTCTTGCCTACTCAAAGTAACAATCCACCTATATTATATATCTTATTATTTTTTATGTCAATATTTTTACTAATATTACAAGCTAATATCAATTAATTTTAGTAAAATTTTACCATTTATTTTCTTTATATTAACCTAATATTTAAATATTAACTATAAATACTTTACCCTGATATGAGATTCTAACCATCTTTTCATTATTAATAATTTCATCCGGCATTTCAAAAGCAAAATGTACCATTATACTTTGATCAGCACCAATTACAGTTTCATTACCTGTAGTCAAATCACTACGTGCTTCATTTTCACAAAAAATACTAGCTGGATATTCATTACCATCTTTATCTACCAATTTTGCTGCAGCAACACTGCCTGCAGTTAAATCACCACCAGAAATATTTTTAATAGAAGTAGTTAAAACTACAAAACTATCAGTATCTTCATTTACTTTATAAAAAGTATATAACCCACTAGGATTAGCTGGTGCTAATTCTTTAGTAACATTAGTAGACTGTAAAATTATTTCACTACGGTTTTCAATCGTAATGGCATCGTTCATATTTTTCACTTCATAATTTTTACTTACATCTTCTAACTTAAATTTTAAAGCTGCTGTTTGAGGATTTTCTTCATCCTTTGTTGTCAACTTAAATTCAATCTCATCTTTTAACTTTTTCGGACTAATTTCTGCATAAAAATGCACTTTACTTATTGCCTCACTGGCAATCACACCATTATCTTTCAATGAACTTCCATCTTCGCTTACAGTTGCAACCGATGCAATATACTCATCTTCTCCAATCATAAATGAAGCACTAAGATCTTTATCAATTTTTAAATCACTAGTTTTTAAGTTTTTTACACTGACAACTGCATCTAATAATACGTTAGAATCTTTTTGCGGTTTATAAAAAGTATAAACTGTTCCTAGTGAATCAGGCGTAATCTGCTGGGGACTGCTAATACTTTCTAATTCATAAGAAATTAATCCATCAAACTTATTTTCTTTACCCCATTTTATGGATAACGTCTTGTTTTCTTCTTCATTAGCACAAGCAGTTATACCAATAACAATAAAAAATATAAAAAGTAATTTTATAATTTTTTTCATCATATTATTCTCCTTTTTAACTAGCTATAATATATTATACTATAATTCCAATAAATAAAAATATTAAAATTTTAAATTTATTTAAAATTAACTGTAGTTCATTAATTATAATAGTGCAATTGTTTTTGTTTTGATTCGTTCACAGAAATATTGATCATGTTCAACAAATAAAACAGTTGGCTGGAATTCTAATAACAATTCTTGAATCTGCATTCGTGTAAAAATATCTAAATAATTTAACGGTTCATCAAAAATATATAAATGTGCTGGTTTAGCCAAACATCCTGCTAACATCACTTTCTTTTTTTGCCCTTTACTATATGCAGCTATATCCTGGTTAAATAAATCCCGAGAAAAATCCAACTTTCGTAAAATAGTTTTAAAAAGACTAATATCTAAATCATATTTTTTAGCAAAATCGTCCAACCTTCCTTTAAGATCACTATCATCTTGTGAAAGATATACGATCTTTAGGTTAGTACCTAAACTAATTTTCCCTTGATAATCTTTGATTTCATTCATAATTAATTTTATGATACTGCTTTTGCCAGAACCATTTTTACCCGTTAAATTAATTCGCTCCCCTTGATTTATATCAAAACTAATATTTTCTACTATCACTCTATTATCATAAATTATTTTAATATCTTCTAAATGACATAAACACTTTTTTGAATATTTTAAAGGCGCAAGTTTTAGTTTTTCGATTACTTCAACATTCTTTAATAATTCTTTTTTTTCCTTGATCATTTTATTTTGACGTCGTTCAACATTTTTACAGCGCTGCATCATCTTCGCTGCTTTATGACCTACATAGCCTTTATCAGGTTTAAGTCCTGAAACTTTCACATTCTTACTTGCTTCAACTTTATTTGACCAGTCTTCATTTTGCCTAGCGCTTTGTTGTAATCTTTTAATATCTTTTTTTAACTGTTTATTTTTTTGACGTTCTAATTCATCCTGCCTATTTTTTAACTCATACCAAAGTGAAAAATTACCTTTAATAATTTCTATATTATTACGATTAATGGATAAAACATGATCAATACAATTATCTAAAAAATCCCGATCATGACTCACTAAAATAAAGCTCTTTTTCTTTCTTAAATATTCACATAAAACCTTTCTGCCATGATAATCTAAATGATTCGTTGGTTCATCAATTAAAACAAGATCATGAGGCTTTAAAAATAATATTGCTAATAATACTTTTGTCTGCTGACCTTTAGATAATGTTTCAAAGCTTTGCTGTAAAACATTATCTTCAACATCTAACAATGATAACTCTCTTTCTATCTGCCATAGTTCATAATCATTTAAAATATCATCTATAATTTCAATTGTTTTTAAACTTTCATCTTTGAGTGCAAAAGGAAAATAATCAAATACATAACCCGAGCTGATGTATCCTTGATACTCGTATTTATTTCTAAACAAATTTAATAATGTTGTTTTCCCTTTCCCATTTCTTCCAATCAATCCCAATTTCCAATTTGTATCGATTTGAAAGCTAATATTATCAAAAACATTTTCAATCTGATCATCATAACCAAATGTTAAATTCTTTACCTCTAATAAACCCATCTAATATCCCTCCTAACAATATAAAAGCTACAAGAAAATATATACTCGTAGCTAAAAAGAATATTAGATTATTAATATTTTTAAGGATATATTTTCTTGCGCACAAAAAACAGTATTAATACAACTGTTATCTTAAGTTTTAACAAGAAAATTTATACATCCTTCCACCCACTTTCACCTATATCTTACCAAAATTATTATCTTTTACAAGTACTTATTTTCAATCATCTCAATAAATACTTCCAAAGAATTAAATTTATCATTAAAATAGTATAATCTTAAAATATCATTTTCTTCATAACCAGCCTTTACCCATCGCCACAATAAATCCCGCTTAAATGGTGATAATTTATAAATATTTAAATGATGCTTATTTACAAACCTTGTTGTTGCTTGCATCATTTGATCATATTCATCAATAATACAATCTTGATCGTAATTTCTAGCCATATATTCTACATAACCTAAAAAAATTTTTTTAAACTCTTCACCATCTACATCTTTTATATATTCCTTTAAACACATGATCAATAATTCAATATCTTCTTCTAACACAAAATCACCTATTTAAATTATTACCAAAAAAACATCTTTTATTTAAAACATTTGTAAATATATTATTACTAACAAGATTATAATCAAAAACTCATCAGCATCCAATTTAATTAACATCACATAAAAAAATCAAGACATGCAGTTAATTACTACAAAACCTTGATCCTTTTTCACTTTTCTATCATCCTAAAAGAACACTTACATCTTCTTATTTTCAAATATATCACTGATCAGTTTTAAAGCCCCAGAGAAATTATTAGTTGCAAATATGCGTACAGGAATAGTTAAAATTTCTTTGTTTTCTAAACGACACTTAACTTGCGGTAATAAATAACTTACTTGAGGAGCTAACATGATAACATCATAGTCATCGGCTATTTCAAATAATCTAGCATAGCCAACTGCTGAAATTTCATAAGGGAGATTTTCAAATTCCGCCAGTTCTAACATCTTACTAGCAAATAAACTTGTTGTTAAACCTCCGCTACAGCAAAGTAAGATCCGAAGCTGCGGTCTATTAATTGCATCAACAGCACATTTAGCCATTTCTTTAAACAGTTCAACAGCGTGATTCAAATGAGTCAATCGGAAATGTAAGTAAAATATTTTCTTATGATTCTGACAATCAATCAATTCTTGTTCAAATATCCCATCACTATAATAAATTATTTTCCCTTCTACTGCTTCATTTTTTATAATAACAACATTTTGCTTTTCATCAGCATATTTTATTTGCAAATTATATTTTTCACCTTGAATCATGATCCACTTTAAATAAAATATCGCATTGATTTCCTGATAAAACTCATCCATAACTATTCCCTCCCAAATTTTAAATAAACAACACTTTTATCATCTTTTCAAAATATCTTAATTCAACAAAAAATGCCTAAAACAGGCATTGTTTACAGTACCCTAAATTATAATATATGATCAAATACTTCTAAACTGCTCAACATAATGTACTTTCAATATTAAATATTATATCACGAATAACATTATTACGATACGCTTAAATAATAATTTTTCAATTCCTAATTAAAAATAAAGATATTTTATCAACAAATCAGTTTTTATTGTTTTTTAATCATAATCATAAATAAAACCAGAATATCTCTATTATATAAAAATCGATACTATTAAAATGCACTACAACAATTTTCCTCGATCATATTCTCATTTGAATATCACTGATTTCTTTTAAAACCAAAAAGAGATCACACAAAATACGTGCCATCTCATTTTTAATTAATAGTCATTCAAATAACTCATGTTTTTAATAACAAATAACAATTAATACTCTTTTTATCAATTATCACTGATCATCATATCATGAATTACCCCATCACGATATGCTTGTAAAAGCAATTCTAAATCTTTGATTCTTTCCATTATTCTTTTACCGTTATCACAATCTTTAATCAATAACCGTTTAGAATATTTCTCTATTAATTCATCTTTTAAAGTCGTTTGCCATGTAATTTCATGACAATGGCTTCTTAACATTAAACCATATGAATCACTAATCAATGTATATCCCGAATTCCCCGTTTGATTATAATATTGGGGACTAAAACCACCATCTATAACAACCAGTTTTCCATTTGCCTTGACAGGTGATTGGCCATCTTTAATTTTAACTGGCGTATGTCCGTTGATTATATGACCATTATTAATTGAAAATTCTTTCAAAATCTTCATACATACATTTTCATCATTTAAATACATGTAATAAGCATTAGATCTTTCCTTTCCTAATTTTGGATCGTTGACAAACATTCGTATAAAGTGTTTAAGATCACGACCACAAAATGGTGAAAGCCGACCAGACCATAAAAACCAATATAAATCAATTGCATCTTTATCTTTTTCAAAATAACCGCTTCTTATTTTACGATCTAAATAATCAAAACATTTTTTCCCCGCTAATTTTTGATTACCCAAATCAACAGGTATAAAATTACCATAAAAATCTAAAGGGATACATCCATGAAACAATAAATTATGATTACATATCTTATAGACACTACCGTTATTTAAAAGAAACTTAATATGATTATGTAATTTAGGACTATTTTTAAAATTTTTATTTAATTCTTGAATAATTTCAGTCTCTATATCATTTAATTGATATGGACAAACAGGATCGATAGTTTTAAAATCACTATCATTTAATGAATATAAATGATTATTGATTTTTATTTTATTATTAATGATCTTATCAAGATATAATTTATCATTCAGTTGGTATTCTGGATGAGCCATGATAATTTGTCCTTCTAATTTAAACATGATTATTGCCATTAGCTTTTTACAAGCAGCAATCATAGACATATCTGGATATAATGATCGTGCTTCTTGAAATACTTTTTTCAAACTAATGCCATAACCATTTTCAATCATTTCTAAGCTGTCATATTTAAAGGCATTTAAAACTACCATCGCTATACAACACTTATTTCCAGCTGCTGCTCCAATCATTAAAATATCGTGATTACCCCATTGAATATCAACCGAATGATAAGTTTTTAACAAATCAATCACTTTATCGCCACGTGGTCCTCGATCATACAGATCGCCTAAGATATGCAGCTGATCTACTGCCAGCTTTTTTATTAAATTACACATTTCGATCAAAAAGCTATAACATTTATCAACCGTTGCTAAGATTTCAATTATTTCATGATATTGTTCATTATTTTTTATGTTTTGACCATTTAACAATTCATCAAACAAATAAGCGTATTGTTTACTAAACATTTTTTTTAGCTTTGAACGTGTATATTTAGAACTCAACTCTTTAGCTAAAAGAACTAGATAAATTAAATTTTCATGATAATAATTCCAATTATTCTGTTTTTTTACTTTTTCAATTGTTTTTTCTGGTTCATATATCAACATACATAAAGCCGTTTGTTTTTCTTTTGATAGATCTTTAAAAATCGTTTCTATCTTATCTTGAATAACGCCAGAGCAGTTATTCAAGATACGCCTAAATTTAATATCCTCACCATGAATATCACTAATAAAATATTCTGTTCCCTTAGGCATTGATAGAATCATCTTTAAATTAATTATTTCTTCAATTACAGCTTCTCGACTAGGATATCTATTAGCCAGCAATTCCAAATAAGCAGTCTGCCGTATTTCCATTATTCAAACGGATATACCATACCCCATTGATTACGAATTGCTGTTAAAGTAGCCATGACATCACGGACATAAGTTAAATTTTCTTTACCACCATTTTCCGTAATATATCTTTCCATATCATTTACTTCATAATCTAAAGCCAGATCAGTATCACCTAATTCGATTACTTCACTATGCCCATCTACAGTATAAGTAATCGTTGCTTTATTGCCACGAGGGAAATTATAAATTTCAATATAACCTTCTTCTAGAGCAATCATTCCTCTTTTTGGCTGTTTAGCCCGCATTGTAAGTGAAATAACTGCCATTTCTTCATCAGGATTTTTTAAAACGATTCCTGAAGTTTCATCAACTCCCGTTTCAAAATAATTTGCAGTTGTTAAAACAACATTAGGCTTACTAGTCATAAAATAACGAGCAAATGATACAGCATACACACCGATATCTAATAAAGCTCCACCCGCTAATTCTTTAGCAAAGAAACGATTTTTTACATCATATTCTTTACATGATCCAAAATTAACTTGAATCATTTTTACTTTACCCAATTTACCACTTGTAATGATCTCTTTAACTTTACGATATAAAGGCATATGCAATAAAGTCGTTCCATCACTAATAATTAAATTCTTTTCTTTAGCAATTGCTACAGCTTCTTCTAATTGACGCTCATTTACAGTAATCGCTTTTTCACAAAATACATGTTTTCCTTTATTTAAAGCCTTGATCATCATTTCATAATGTAAATTATGAGGTGTTGCAATATACACAATATCAACGTTTTCATCATCTAACATCTCATCTACATTTCCATAAGCTTTAACAACCCCATATTCTTCTTGATATTTTTTAGCTCCTTCGATCGTTACATCACAAACAGCATAAATTTCATCATGGACTCTTTTTAAAGCATCACCCATTTCATGAGCAATCCAGCCTGTTCCTAAAATTCCCCAATTATATTTTTTCATCTTTACATCCTCCTATTTCACTATCACTCTACTACCTTCTTGATCTACTGAAATTGCTTTAGTGGCAATATTATAGAACAAAGAAGTATCAATCACGCCACAAATAGCTAATAAATCATCATTTAATTTTTTCAAATCTTCAACTTTTTCAAACTTAGCATTTAAAATATAATTGCCATTATCACTGATCGTTCCGCCATCTTTACTAGATGTTGGACGAATTTCAACTGAAGCATTCATATTATTAAGTTTTTTTGTAACATATGATAACGCTTCAGGAAATACTTCTAAAGCAATTGGTAAATTCAATGGTAATTGCTCAAAAACTTTACTTTCATCAACTAATAAAACATAGTCATCAGCCATTGAGGCAATAATTTTTTCTTTGGTATGAATTGCTCCTCCTGATTTTAAAGCATTTAACTTTAAATCTACTTCATCACAACCATCAAAAGCGATGTCAAGATGATCAACAGCCCAGGTTGGTAAAAGATGTAACCCATTTTTAATGCATAATTGAGCAGTCGATAGTGATGGTGTTACAACTTTAACATCTAACTGTGCTTCTTTTATATAACCTACTAGATAGGAGATGGTTGACCCACCGCCTAATCCAATCGTCATATTATTTTTTATTAATTTCAAAGCTTCTCGTGCACATCTTTGTTTCATGATCAATTATTCTCCTTTAAAGGTTTTTTTAAAATAGATAATACTAAACATCCAGCAATTGCTCCTAAAACGATTGCTAAAGCATACATTAGCGGATTCCCAATCGTTGGTAGAACAAAGATACCACCATGAGGAGCTCTTAAAGTACAACCAAACAACATTGATAAACCACCAGCCACAGCTGAACCAATAATACAAGAAGGGATGACTCTAAGAGGATCTTTGGCTGCAAAAGGAATTGCTCCTTCAGAAATAAACGCTAGTCCCATCACATAGTTTACTAAACCAGAATTCTTCTCTTCTTTAGTCCAGCGATTTTTAAATAAAGTCGTACTCAATGCAATTGCAAGTGGTGGAATCATTCCACCCGCCATAACTGCCGCCATGATTTCAAAATTTCCTTCAGCTAATTGTGATGTTGCAAAAACGTATGATGCTTTATTGATTGGGCCACCCATATCAGTAGACTGCATCCCTGCTACGACCATAGCCAATAATATTTTACTTGTTCCACCCATACTATTCAACAAATTATTAAGAGCAGTATTAATAGCACCTACAAACGGATTAATCAAAGTTGTAATAATTGCTACTAATAAGATTCCTAAAACAGGATAAATTAGAATTGGTTTTATTCCTTCTAATGCTTTTGGTAATTTTGAAAATAATTTTTTTAGTGCTAAAACTAAATAACCACCAATAAAACCAGCTAATAAAGCTCCTAAAAATCCTGAATTAACATCACCACCAGCAGGATTAGCAAAAGTACAACCCATTTTAGCGACGATTCCCCCAATAAAGCCTACTGCTAAGCCGGGACGATCAGCAATTGACATTGCTACATAACCAGCTAAAACTGGTAACATCATCCCAAAAGCCTGCTCTCCGATCGTCTTTAAATAAGCTGCTAATGGTGTATTTTTACCAAAATTAGAAGGATCAATCGAATAATCATCAAATAAGAATGCTAAAGCAATCAAGATTCCCCCACCAATAACAAATGGTAACATATGACTAACACCATTCATTAAGTGTTTATAAATAGCTCGACCGATTCCTTCAGATGATGTTTCTTCAATATTTACACTACCATCATGATGATAAACAGGGACTTCATGATTAATAATTTTATTAATTAATTCTTCTGGTTTTTGGATTCCCTGCGTTACACTGACCGAAAGGACTGGTTTACCATCAAAACGCGACATTTCAACCTTTTTATCAGCTGCAATAATAATCCCATCAGCCATCGCTATTTCTTGAGCCGTTAAAACATTTTTAGCACCATCAGCGCCATTTGTCTCTGCCTTCAACAAATATCCCATCTCTTTACCAGCTTTAGTTAAATTTTCAGCTGCCATAAATGTATGGGCAATTCCTGTCGGACAAGCTGTAACTGCTAAAACTCGATATGTCCCATTTTCTTTAGGGGTACTTTCAGCATCTTTTTTAGCTTCTTCTTCATTTATTATATTTAAAAACTCTGCTGCTGTTGAAGCATTGATCAGTGCTTTTCTAAAATCTTCATTCATCAATAAAGTTGATAATTTTGCTAGTGCCTGCAAATGAAGATTCCCGCCATCTTCAGGGGCTGCGATCATAAATGCTAAGTGTACAAGACTGCCATCTAATGATTCATAATCTACGCCATCTTTAATTGTAATAGCTGCTAATCCTGGTTTTTTTACAGCAGCTACTTGTGCATGAGGAATTGCGATTCCATCACCAATTCCCGTAGTACTTAATTTTTCGCGAGCTAATATTCCTTTTTTATATGCTTCTTTATCACTAATTTTCCCTGATGCATCCATTAAGTCAACAAAACAGTCAATTGTTTCTTCTTTTGATTTAACATTGACATTTAAAGCGATACTTTTTATATCCAATAACTCCGTAATTTTCATAAACTTTCTCCTCTTTATAGTTGTTTTACTAATTCTTCAATCATTTCTCTTTTAGCTAATCCTTCGCTAAATGCTGTTGCGCCCCCTGCTGCTGTTGCTAATTTAATAATTTCGTGATATTCTTTGCCATCTAAATATCCAGCTACAAAGCCGGCTACCATAGAATCTCCAGCCCCAACTGAATTTTTTAATTTTCCCTTACATACACCTAATTGATGTTTCTTTCCCGTTTCATCTATTAGTAAAGAACCATCTTTAGCCATTGAAATCAATACATTCTTAGCACCTTGTTCTTGTAATTTACGAGCATAAAACTCGACTTCCTCAAGATTATTGATTTCTACATTAAATAGTTCTGCTAGCTCATGCACATTTGGTTTAATCAAGAACGGTTTTAAATCAAGTGTCCCTTTTAATAAATCACCTGTAGCGTCAACCACTGTTTTAATATCCCGATCATTTAATGATTTTAAAATAGTACGGTAAGCATCTTTAGACATTGATTTAGGAATACTTCCCGAAAGAATCAAAACATCCCCTGAAACTAACTTATCTAATTTTTGAATTAGTGATGTTAAAGCATTTTCATCAATAACTGGTCCTTGACCATTAATTTCACTTTCTTCATTACTACGAAGTTTTACATTGATTCTTGATAGACCTTTATCCAATTTAATAAAATCCGTCTTTAATCCTAAAACTTCACGGGCTCCATGTTGAATTTCATCCCCCGTAAACCCTGCTAAGTATCCTAAACATACACTTTCATATCCTAATTCTTTTAAAACCGCTGCTACGTTGATTCCTTTCCCGCCATAGTAAATTGCTTCGTCACTTGTTCGATTGACCATCCCTAATTTAAAATCATCGACACTTACGACATAGTCTAACGCGGGATTAAACGTAATTGTGTATATCATTTTCATTCCTCCTTTTTCAACGAAATTATTTTTCACAACTATAATATACAACGATATCATATTTTCGTCAATACTTTTATTAAGAAATTTTATTTCATATATATAAATAATTAAAACCAGGTATAACCTGGTTAAAATTTATCGCCAGCAATAGCATTTTCATGCCGAGCAATACTTTTATAAGCATTTTTATCCATTGAAGTTAAAAACAAGTATAAGATTTCAATTACGGTTGTTGCAGAAACCCGTGAAAAGCAATAACCGTCAAGAAATAATTTTTCACGAGTTGCTGTAGTAATATGATAATTACTAGCTTTAGCAATAGTTGACTGCTCATTATTTGTTATCGCGATCGTTATTGCTCCTACCTCTTTAGCTGCCTTCATCAAAGTAATCATTTCTCTAGACTCGCCTGAATTTGAAATAACAATAACAGCATCTTTATCTGTTAAATTATAGGTATAACCGATCTGAGTTTCCCAAATAGTTCCCGATATCGCTGGAATACCAATTTGATTAAGTTTAAAAGCTCCATCTATAGCAACTGGTATTGTATTTCCAACAGCTGCAAACTGAACACTTTTAGCATTTTTTATAATTGTTAAAATTTCCTTTAAATTCGTTTCATCCATCATTGAAACTGTCTGTTTCAGTTCTTCTACTTTATTAGCCAAGATATTTTGCAAAGATTGTCCAATATCATCGATTGAAATATTATTCGATACCGACACTACTTCACCAGTACCTGTTTCAACCATCTCTTTAGCTAATGATATCTTTAAATGATGAAATCCTTTAACGCCAATCTTTTTACAAAAACGTGATACTGAAGCTTCACTTGATCCACTAACATTAGCTAACTGTCCCACTGTCATATCAACTACTTTGTCATAGTTATTAATGATATACTTGGCAATTTTCTTTTCTGAATCAAAAAAGCCATCATACAATGAACATATCGTATCCATTACAGTTTTTTCCATTATCACACCTCCATGAATAAATATTAGCACAAAACAATATTTTATGAAAATATTTTTCATCAAATATTTAAAAAAATAGTCAATTAAATTGACTATTCTTGAGCATTAGAAGCATTAGGATATTCATTGTCATATTCAACGATATGATTTTCATAATCTAGCTCGTCTTGCTCTTTATTATCCTTACGTTTCACTAATTATCACCCCTAATTAGTATTCCCCATTATAAAACAATTAAATCAACTAAATAACTACTTAATGATGCAAACATGAACCCTAATGATAATATTGTAACTATTATCGTCATGATCCCTTTTTTTGTAAAATTTAGTTCTTCATACTCCATTGTTATTCCCTCCATCAATGTATCTATTAATTCATCTTTTTTTATTTTTATATTAAAAGTTTCTTTTTAAGACACTTTTAATATAACTCTTTTTTATTGCTTTGTCAACAAAAAGTATCTTTTAAAGATACTTTTTGTTAATAACATTTGCAATTACAACATATTAATAGTAAAATTAAGACACAAGAGGTGATTTAAATGACTGGTGAGAGAATAAAAAAATTACGAAAAGAAAGAGGCTTGACACAAGAACAACTTGGCAAGCTTTTAGGTGTAAAAAAATCAGCGATTGCTAAATATGAAAATAATCGTGTTGAAAACTTAAAAAAAGAAACGATTCAAAAATTATCTGAAATATTTGAAGTACCAGCTTCTTACTTTTTAGGTATTGACGAACCTGAACAGCCGACCCTTACTAATTCTATAACAATTCCCTTATATAATGATATCAGTTGTGGAACCGGTATTTTTGTAGATGATAATATCGATGAATATATTGCTTTACCAGAATCTTTATTATCATTAAACAAAGAATACTTTTGCCAATATGCAAATGGTGACAGTATGGTTGGCGAAAATATTAATCCTGGAGATTTGATTGTGTTTGAAAAATGCAATCAGATCAGAAATGGGGAAATAGGCTGCTTTACTATTGAAGATAATGTTGCAACATGTAAAAAGTTCTATCGTGATAACGATAATCAATGTATTATCTTGCAACCTGCCAACCCTGATTATAATCCTCTTATTATCAATCGTGATAATCAGGCTGGATTTAGAGTAATTGGAAAATTATGTCTAGTTATAAATAAGAGATAAAAAAACTTTTGTAAAAAAGTTTTTTTATTTAAAATAGCCTAATAAAATAGGCTATAACTTTAATATTTCTTTAATTTTACTAAGTACCCCTTGTCTATCATTAGTATCTGCAATACCATAAGCAATTTCTTTGATCGGCTCTACTGCATTAGCCATTGCATAACCATATTTTACTTGCTTAAGCAGTTCATAATCATTCATCTGATCACCAAAAGCCATACATTCATCAGGTTCTATTTCATAGATTGCTTGTAAAAAGCGCATTGCAATTCCTTTATTGATATCATTATTTTGGATATCTACCCAATTATTACCGGAAGTAACTGTCTTAACATTATCTGGCAACTTTGATCCAATTTCATTAAACACAATATCAAGCTTATCATTTGGATCATATACCGCAATTTTCATAATATTATCATTAATGTCATCAAATGATTCAACAAAACGATAATTGCAATAATATTTTTTTATTTCATCTTTATACTGATAATTTTTTTCTAAAATATAAGCCCCTTTGCGACCGCATAATACTACTAACAGTTCATTATAACCTGCTAAAAGCCCTTTTATTTTTTCAACATCATCTTTTTCAATTATATTACAATATAATTCCCTTGCCCCCTCAGCAATGAAACTTCCATTTTCAGCAATGAAATACATTTGTTCACTTAAAGGTATAAATTTTTGAAATAAACGATAATACTGATTACCGCTAGCAATAACAAATTTAATGTTTTTTTCTTTTAATTTATAAAATATATCTATAAATTCTGGATCAAAACGTTTTTCAGAATCTAAAAATGTTCCATCCATATCTGTAGCAATCATCTTTATCATGATAAATCCCCCTATACGCTAGTAGTATAACACATATTAGCTTATCAAGAAAGAAATAAACTAAAAAAGGATTTAATATCCTAATACCTTACGACAATTAAGTTAATGTGATTTTCGATTAATTATTATATTTTTATTATCTATAATTTTAATCCAAAGAATATTATATAAAAAGGAATGAAAACTCATTCCTCAAATATTAAGATTTATTTAATTCTTCTAACATCTGGCTTGGATTATCAGCAGCTTTAACTTTTCCAAAAGCTTTTATGATCATTCCATCTTCATCAATTAAATAAGTAGTTCTAACAACACCCATAACTTTTTTACCATACATATTTTTCTCTTGCCAAACATCATAAGCTTGAATAGCTTCTAATTCAGGATCTGATAAAAGAATAAACGGTAATTGATATTTTTGTTCAAAACGTTTATGAGAAGCTACACTATCTTTACTTATCCCAATTATTTGTACACCAAGTTCTGTAAAATGAGGATATAACTTTCCAAATCCACAAGCTTGTTTAGTACAGCCAGGTGTATTATCGCGAGGATAAAAATACAAAATTATCTTCTTTCCTTTAAAATCACTCAACGCTACTTTTTTGCCATCTTGATTTAAAAGACTAAAATCTGGAGCTTTTACACCACATTCCAACATTATGATTCCTCCTATCATTATTTATTATAAGTGTATTTCATACTCATTGTCCATAGTTCTTTAGCGTTTTCTTGATTATAAGAAAGCGGTGAAGAATCACATGTATTTGTACTTCTATCATAGTATTTACCACTTATATTTTCATATTTCTTTTCTGTCATCAACAAGGCTAATGCCTGTGATGATTTTTCTAAAGAACCTACTCGATCAGATACTGCTTTTAAACTTTCTTTTGTAAACTTAGATTTATCTGGGACAAAATTTGTCTCTAACATCAAACCAGGATTAAAAGCATTCACTATGATCTGCTTTTTATCATTTTTTAATTGACGTGATAATTCATAAGTAAAATATAAATTGCACAATTTGGAATATGAATATCGTATCGTCTGCTTACCAAGATCGTCATCAGGAAAAGCTATCGCATCACTACCAAGCCACTCTAATTCACCACTTAAAGGACAATGCATATCACTGCTGACAACTAAAATCCGCCCTTTTTCCTCCATCAAAGGCAATAATAATGTCGTTAATAAAAAATGTCCTAAATGATTTGATTGAAAAACACAATCAAATCCATCTTTTGTAAGTCCCTGATGAGCTCCTGATATTCCTGCATTGCAAATCAAACCATAAACAGGTTGTAAGTTCATGTTCTTGTATTTTTCGACAAACTCCCGCACTGATTGAAGAGATGTTAAATCTAGTGGTAAAGCTAAGATATTTTTATTTCCAGTTTCCGTGATTAGTTTTTGTTTTGCTTCGTTTGCTTTATCTAAATTTCTACAAGCCATGATTATTTGATAATCAGCTGTCGTTTTAGCAATATTTTCTGCTGTCTTAAACCCTAAACCAGAATTTGCTCCAGTTATTATAATCGTTTTTAATTTACTCATATTATCCCTCTTTTTTATATTTTATATGTAATAAGATAGTTATTTTATTTATCTTGTCAAGATAAATAATAAAAAGTTTCTATTTCATATAGAAACTAAAATCAATCATGACGATCTATTATTTGAAATAAACACATAATCACGACTCCTACTATAATACCAGCTTCAAAAGTTAAAAAATATTTTATTAATTCCATTTTACCTCCATAAAATCATTTTGATATTATAGTATACTCTTTATCTAAGCATTTTAATCATTATTTAACCGATATTTCCAGCGTCCTTTTAAAAATCTTCTTGAAAGCAAGAAACACCGAGCAACATTATCACACACCATCATCATCCAAACCGCTTCAATGCTTAAATTAAAAACATTGATCATTGACCAGGAACCAATTATTCTAATTCCCCACATTGTCAATAATGAGAAAACAAAAGGAGCTTTGGTATCACCCATACCATTAAAAACACCCTCAAGAATTACCAAAATACCATAAATTGGTTCTGAAACAGAAACAATTCGTAAAACTCGAGCTCCTAATTCAATTACTTGAGCATCTGGAGTAAAAATACTCATTAACTGTCTAGCAAAAATAAAGAGCACTACGCCACAAACTATCATTAATAGCATCGTAATACCACTAATTAAATACGTTACTTCTTTAACTCTTTGTTCACTTTTTTGTCCCATCGCATTACCAGCTAAAGTGGCTGCAGCAGTTTGAAAACCATAACCAGGTATATAAAAAGCCTGTTCTGCCTGAATCGCAATCGTATGGGCCGCAAATCTAACTACTCCTAACTTTGCAATCAGAGCCGAAAAAGTCACATGTCCCAAACAAATAACACCCCGTTCTAAAACAACCGGGATTCCAATATCTAGACATTCTTTAAACTCTTTTTTATAAAAATGAAAACCAGTTTTAGAAAACGAGAAAATTTTATTTTTATAATATCTGACAAACATCATTACCCCGCCAATAACAAAAGAAATAGCTGTTGCTATTGCTGCACCATTGACTCCTAATCCAGCCCCAAAAACAGTAATTCCAAATATTTTACGGGTTGGATAAATCAAAATAAAATTTAAAATAATATTGATCATATTCATATAAAGATTGATCATCATTGGGGTCTTCATATCGCTAACGCTGCGTAAAACAGATGATAAAATCAAAACTGCACTGCGAAACAACAGCGGTATCGAGATAATCATAAAATATGAGGAAGCTACCGCACAAATTTCTGGATCACCATTTAACCAGATAGGTAAATATGGTGCAATCAAAACACAAATCACTGTAAGAATAGTGCCAACTATCAAAGTAAAAAATAAAGCCTGTTGTCCTGTTCTTTGAACTTTTTCTTGATCATCAGCCCCCATTGACTGAGCACATACAGAAAGAATCCCAATTCCAAAAGCAATAGCGATACTCGAAACAAGCCAGCCAACGGTTGAGGTCAGACCCACAGCCGCTGAAGCATCAGCGCCTAAAGCCCCGACCATCGCTGTATCAACATAGGACACAACGACATTCATCGCTTCTTGAACAACTGCTGGCCAAGCCAAAAAACAGATTGCTTTAATTTGATGCCAATATTTTTTCACTTTCTCCCTCCTCATATCTATTATTTAATCAACTTATAAACCTCTTTAATTCCTAAATCATTTTCCTTGGCAATTTTTTTAAGTGACTCATATTCAGGATAAAGATAACTTTTACCATCATGATCAACTTTTTTAGCTAAAATTTTACCATACGGACTATCAATTTCGATCATCTTGCGTGATAATACCGTTCTTTTTTCATAGCGATAACGAATTCCGATCGTTGATGTTTGTTTAAAAATAATATTTTGTAACAATTCCAGCTTATCTTTATCACAGATAACGCTTAAACAATAAGCAGGCCGATTCTTCTTCATAAAAATCGGTGTGTAATAGACATCAAGAGCCCCATTTTCAAATAATTGCTGTGATGTGTATCCTAAAATTTCACTATTACTATCATCGATATTGGTTTCCATGACAATAACTTCATCGTCATCTTGATTCATTTGCCCTAATGATACTTTTAATACATTAGGAATTTTTAAATCTTTACTGCCACATCCCCAGCCAACTTTTTGAACTTTCATTGCTGGCATCATCCCAAAAGCGGTACTTAATTCCGCAATGATCGCCGCTCCAGTAGGGGTAACTAATTCCGTATCAATATCAATTTGTCGTGAAACAACATCACTATCAGCAAATATTTCCGAAGTTGCTGGTACTGGTACAGAAATCATTCCATGGGCACATTCAATAAAACCATAACCATCATTGACGATACTGCTACAGATTTTATCAGGAGCAATCTTGGTAATTAAAATTGCTGTTCCAATTATATCAACGATAGAGTCAATTGCGCCAACTTCATGAAAATGAACATTCATTAATTCTTCTTGATGAACTTTGCTTTCAGCTTTAGCGACTCTTAAAAAAATGTTTTTCGCTAATATTTTAGCTTGTCCATCAATTCCACTATCATCAATGATTTTATTTACATCAAAAAGATTACGATGAACATGATGATGTTCATGATCATGATGGTGATGATGATGTTCTTCTAGACAAACATCCACATATGTACCTGTTATCCCATTCTTTTTTGTTTTTGAAACATGAAGATGATAACCATCTACCTTTAATTTTGCCAATTCTTTTTGTAAATAATCGGGATCATCGATTAATTCCATCAAAGCTCCTAGGGTCATATTTCCACTAATCCCACTACTACAATCAAAATATAATACTTTCATCGCTATCCTCCTAAACAATTAATTGTATGCGCCATATATCCGGCACCAAAACCATTATCAATATTTACAACGCTAACACCGCTAGCACAACTATTCAACATCGCTAATAAAGCTGACAAACCATTAAAATTTGCTCCATAACCGATTGAAGTGGGAACTGCAATGACTGGTTTATCCACTAATCCCCCAACTACTGAAGCCAGGGCTCCTTCCATTCCTGCCACTACAACGATAACATTGGCCTGTTTAATGACATCGATCTTATTAAATAAACGATGGATTCCAGCCACGCCAACATCACAGATCAATTCAACATGATTACCTAAAAACTCTGCCGTTATTAATGCTTCTTTAGCAACTGGTAAATCAGACGTCCCAGCACAAACAATTACGATCTTTCCTTTATTTTTTATTTTTGCTTCTTTTTTTAATAAAAAGGTTTTAGCATCAGAATCATACACAAATTCTGGATATAATTTTTTTAAATAATCTGCTTTTGTGGCATCGATTCGCGTAGCTAAAATTTCTTTTTGTTCATGTTCCAGCATATTTTTAATAATTCCGGCAAGCTGTTCTTTAGTCTTACTAGCACCATAAATAACTTCAAAAGCCCCTGTACGCTGTTTGCGATTATAGTCGATCGTTGCATAATCAATGGGATTATCGATCAAATTCACAGCTTCATCGACCGTGATTTCATGATTTTCTACTTTTTCTAAAATTTCTTTTACTTTCATAATCTACCTCTGATATCTTAATGGCAATTCTAAGCCGTTTTTTTCCAGTAGTGTTTGGTTTGTTAAAATTTCATGAGCATTACCACTAGCAGCAATTTTTCCTTGATTCAACAAGACTACCTCATCACATAGATCTAAAGCCATATCCAAATCATGAGTAGCTAGAATGATCTGCTGGGGCAATTGTTTAAGCGTATTAATGACGTTTCGCCGGCTTTTTGGATCTAGAAATGCTGATGGTTCATCTAATAATAAAATTTCTGGATCCATTATAACTACACTCGCTAAAGCGACGATTCTTTTCTGACCGCCAGATAAGTGATTTGCCATTCGTGGTAATAGATCTTCTATTTCAAACTGTTTTGCGATATATTTGATTTTATCATCGATCATCTGTTTTGTTGATCCTTGATTTATTAATCCAAAAGCTAGATTATCATATACAGTTGGTAAAAACAGCATATGATCGGAATTTTGAAAAACGAGACCCACTAAAGCTCTAATCTTAGCAACTGTATCTTTGTTTACATAAAGATCATTGATCTTGATTTCTCCCTGGTAATCAACTAATTTAAGAATGCTCAATAATAATGTCGATTTCCCAGAACCGTTTTCACCAATAATTCCGATGCATTTTTGTTTCTTTAAAAATATATTGATATTATCTAAAGCTTTAAGAGAATTATCAAATACTACTTGTAAATTATTAATTTCAATCATTAAAATACCACCTTTATCAAGATCATCATTCCTAAAACCATCATGATCAAAAAATAATTTTCTATTTTAAAAGTCTTATAATTCAAATAAGATGATCTAACATCAAAACCACGACATTTCATTGCATTATATACTTCACTACTACGTTTAAAACTTCGCACTAATAATGTTCCTAAAAAACTCCCCATATCTTTAAAAGCAATTTTATTAATATTAGGGTTCTTCAACTGATATGCCTGCATCATTATCAACGCTTCTTCAACTAATAAAAAAATATAGCGATAAATCATTACCAGCTGTAAAACAAAAATAGATGGTACTTTTAAATGTACTAGTTCACAAGCAATACTTTCAAATCTTGTTGTTGCCATCAATAAAAAGACAGCCAATAAACATAAAATATTCTTTAAAACGATCGTAATCAAAGAAAGTACTCCTGATGATATCAAAACACCACCAATATCAACAACACTATTAGCGAAAAAAAGATTTGAAATGCCAATACATAATGATATTGGCAAGCCAATTAAACTTCTTTTCAACAAACTATAAAAAGATACTTTACTCCACAATATCATTATAATAATTAATCCCAAATATCCTAACAATTCTAAAACATCAAAATAATTGACTGTAACTACAAAAATAATATAGATCAAACTTAAAATAATTTTTAATAACGGGTTCAAACGGTGAATCGATGATGTACCATTAGCCGCTAATTGCTCCAAATAGCCAAACTTTGATAATGAAGTTTTAAAACTACTCATATTTTTTCTTTACCACTAAATAACCAATCAAACCAACTAAAATCAAAGTTGCGGCACCACCAGCTATTCCCGAAACAGAAATACCTAGATTACTTTCACTACCATTAAAATTATAATCTGGTAAAAGTGTCGTCTTTTCTTGAACACTGGCTAGAGCATCTTTCGTAGTACCACTAGCTTTTAGTTCAGTTTGTCCTGTTACCCCTTCAATTGACCACTCTAAACCATCCGGTTTGCTTGAAGCATATAAAGATAAACCGCCACCAACTAACACAGTTAAGATTCCAAACGTTAGTAATTGTTTTTTTAAATTAAGCATGGTAAAACTTTTATTATTGATCGATGCTTCAACAATTTCCCGTTTATCTTTTAAAACATATAAAACAACTGCTGCTGTTATTAATCCCTCGATCAACCCAATGGCTAAATGAATCGGTAACATCAAAGCAGCAAAAGAAGCAAATGGAAGTTCTGTGATATTACTTGCTAAAGTTTGTAATACAACTGCAAAAGCTCCCATTTGTAAGCCGACTATTACCGCTAAAATACTCGCTAAAATAACTCGTGATGAGTTTAAATTCTTTTTTAAAATTGGTTTAGCAATTAAGGGATAAGCGATAAAACATGGTAGAACTCCCATGTTGAAAATATTACATCCTAGTGCTAGTAGTCCACCATCACCAAAAAATAAGCATTGAATAATTAAAACCGAACACAGTGATAAAAAGGCCGGATATTGTCCTAAAATCAGACATAATAAAATTCCCCCTCCAATATGACCACTGCTTCCTGTGCCAGGAATCGTAAAGTTGATCATTTGAGCAGCAAAAACAAAAGCCCCCATTACGCCCATCAAAGGAATCTTATGATCATCATGCTCCTGATTGATTTTTTTAATTGCTAAAGCAATCATAATAAAACTAATTATTAAAAAAATAAAACCAATCTTTACAGAAATCAAACCATCTGCCATATGCATATAAATTAAATCCATATTTTCCCTTTCCACAAACACTTCTGTGTTTCTTCTAGTACTTCATGTACTCGGGATCTATTTTAAAATATTTATTAAATCTTTGATATATTCTTGAATTGACTTCATTTCAACTCCTAATACATGACCAGTACATTTACTTACTGGGATAAAATATTTCTGCGCCTCACTACAGCTAACTGCATTAGCCATCGCTGGTGAAACTTCACCATACATTGAGTTGGCAAAAACAAAACCAATTGGGCTAATTAAGATCTTGGCATTTTTAGCATTATAAATAATTGCATTTTCACCAGTAGCAACTACATCAGCCCCAGCTTTTTTCATATTGTTAGTTGCTGTACTATTAGTTCCAACAGCAATAATAAAAGTATTATCAATTTCTTTTTTTATTGCCTCAATAACACTGCGCCCGATTCCGCCACCCTGGCCATCAATAATAACGATTTCCATCTTTTTCATTACCTATCATAACTTCCACTAGTTATGCCTTCCAAATCTAATGTCACATAATCAAACCCTAGTTTTTTTATTTCCTTAACTAAAGCATCATCATCAATAACTTTATTAAAGTCTTTTAACTCAACCTCGATTCGTGCTAATTTATCATGAACTCGAACACGTACATGATATACACCTCTTTGATGCAATAAAGTTTCAGCCGCTTCGACCAAAGCTAATTTTTGCTTCGTTAATAATGTATCATAAGGAAACCGCGATGCTAGACAAGCATTAGCTGGTTTATCATATGTAGCGATTTTTAACTGTTTTGAATATTCTCTAATTTCTGCTTTCGTTAATTTGACCTTAGCTAATGGTGAGATAATTCCTAATTCTAAACATGCCTGATTGCCAGGACGGTATACTTTTTCATCATCAGCATTTTTACCATCAAACACAGTTTCAATGCCAAACTTATGAGCCGTTTCGATGACCATGGACATTACCTGCTTTTTACAATGATAACAGCGGTCTTTACGATTATATCTAAACTGTTTGATGGCTAAAACATCTAAAGGCACTTCAACAAACCACCCAGCTACAAGCATTGTTCTAGCATTTTCGATATCTTCCTTAGACATCATGATTCCTCTACATAATACTGCTAAAACATTTTCCTTTCCTAAAACCTCTGCGGCAACTTGATATAAAAAATTAGAATCACAACCACCACTATAAGCAATCGCAACTTTTTGATAAGTTTTCAATACTTCTCTTAATTGTTGTAATTTTTCCATAGTTTCACCTTCATACATTATCTTACCATAATTTAGCTAGCATTTCTAACATCCCTAATCAGTATACAAGCTAAAGTATACTTTATGTCAAGCACTGATCAATAGCTGATTTTTTAAACTTAATAATTAGCTATACTTTAAATAATTCGATAATTTCATCGGTCGACATTGATGTAATCGTACCTTCATTGCCTTCAACAAAACTGTCAGCTAAATTTTTCTTTTTATTTTGCAATTCTAATATCTTTTCTTCAATACTATCTTTCATAACTAACTTATAGACAGTCACAATATTTTGCTGTCCGATTCGATGCGCACGATCTGTTGCTTGATTTTGAGCCGACATATTCCACCATGGATCAAAGTGGATCACTGCTTCAGCTGCTGTTAAATTTAATCCTGTCCCACCAGCTTTTAAAGAAATCAAGAAAACTGTTGTCTCATCATTTTGGAATTGTTTAACTAAACGATGACGTTCTTCTTTCTTGGTATCGCCTGTTAATTTGTAATAGCTAATATTTTCTTTTTTTAATTCTTGAATAATTAGATCTAAAACTGCTGTAAAAGATGAGAATAATAGTACTTTTTGATTATTTCCCTGGAAATTTCTTATTAAATCAAGACATCCCTCTAATTTTGAAGAAATGTGCGTGATATTTTCATATAAGACTCTTGGTTCACAACAAATTTGGCGCAATCTAGTAAGCATTGCAAGAATTGCAATTCGATCTACTTTTTCATAATTTAATTGTTCTTGTAAACTTTTATTAACTTGAACTAAATTAGCTAAATATAGTTTATGTTCTTCTTCATTGAATTCTAAAGTAATTGTCTTTTCGATTTTTTCCGGTAATTCCGTTAATACATCTTTTTTATTTCTTCTTAAGATAAAAGGACTAATTAACTTTTTTAATTCTTGTTGTTTTTGTTCATCATGATTTTTGACAATTGGTGTTTCATAGTGAGTTTGAAAATAGTGATAATTGAATAAATAATCTGGCATTAAAAAATCAAAAATTGACCATAGTTCAGCTAAAGAGTTTTCAATTGGCGTTCCAGTTAGTGCAAAACGATGCTTTGCTTTAATTGTTTTTACTGAAGCAGCATTTTTAGTTTTAGGATTTTTTATATACTGCGCTTCGTCAATAACTAAATATTCAAACTGATGATCCTGATATAATTTATAATCGCGTCTTATATAATCGTATGTAGTTATTAAAATGTCAACATCATTAAAAGCATCGATCGCTGCTTTTCGTTTTTGTAATGAACCATTAACACATTGGCAAGTTAAATTTGAAGAGAATTTATGAATTTCATCTTGCCAGTTTAATAGTAATGATGATGGACAAATAACTAAACTTGTTTTATCAGCATGACGATTTTCATCTAATAAAGCAATTATTTGTAATGTTTTACCTAGTCCCATATCATCAGCTAAAATACCGCCAAAGCCGTATGCACTAATAGATTGCAGCCACTGATACCCATACTTTTGATAATCTCTTAAAATATTATCATAATTTTTAGATAATGGATAATTTGTTTTTTTAATATTTCTAAAATTATTAATTACTTCTTTAAAAATATCACTACGATCAAAATTCAAATACTTACTATTTTCTACATTATTTTCAATACTAAAAGCCCGATAAACATTTAAATCTAAATGTCCATCCTCAAGCATTTTAGGTTTTAAATTATAGTTATTCATAAAATCATCTAATTCTTCTAATTCATTGGAATCCAAGTATAATAATTTACCATTTTTTAAACGATGAAATTTCTTTTTACGTTGATACGAACTTAATACTGCAGCTAATTCTTCACTAGGGATATCGATACTTTCAACATCGATTGCAAGTAGATCATTTTCAATCGTTATGCCAACACTAATATTAAACTGGCTTTTTTTACCGATCTTTTTAAGTGCTTCACTAACCATGATTTCGCAATAATCAGCTAGAAAAGGTAATCCTTGATTTAAAAAAGTATATGCTTTTTCATTTTCTAAATTGATATAAATAGCGTGTTTTTCGTAATCAACTACATCACTGATTTCTTTTAAGTAATTTTCAATTAAATCAAAATTCACTGATGTAACTTTACCATCATGGTCAAATGAATAAATGATCTGCTTGTCTTGTTCACTTTTTAAATATACACAGATTTGTTCAGAATCATTGATATCGCCATATAAAGTCAAGATTTCATTATCACTGATATTATTAGTTAACTCATCTCCGGTAAAATTAAAATATTGTTTAATATCATTTAATATATATTTATGAAAATCATCAACATCTTCTTTGCTGAGATATAATTCTCTTTTTTGTAAACAATGATGAATAAATTTTGCTGCTTTACCATTATTATCTAATTTTGTTACCCCTATTTTATTGTCATCTATTTTATAAATGTTTTTATTTCCACATATCTGATCTATATTTTCTATTTTCAATAAAAAATATTTTCCAGATTCCTTAATATCAATAGTCGGTAATTGATTTTCCTGATAAATTAATACTGATGAATTATATTTTAAATCTTTTAATGTATCATAAATTATATCGATACTTTCTGACAAGATCTTAATTTCATTTGTTATTTTTGGTACATTGTAATAATATTCATGACAATACCGCTCATAAACAACTAGACAATATTTCATCAAGTCAATGATTTTTTTAGCATCATCACTAAAAACCTCAATATTATGAAGAAAACCTAGCCGCTTACCATACTCAACATAATTATTATTAGAAATATTGTTTAAAAAATCAGGTATATTTTTAATAATATATTTCTTATCATTTCCTACTTTAAATTTTATAAATGCCCCATCGATCCTTACTACTATCATGGGCTCTAAATCGATTTCTTTATCCTGATTAATCAAATTAAAGGCACTGATTTTAGTATCTTTAAAATCATTAATTATGTTTTTTGTTGTAGCCATTTCGCCTTTTAAAATAGCTTCTTCGTGATTACGACGTATTTCAGCCAACCTCTGTGCAAAACTATCTTTGTTTTGTTCCTGATCACGATATTCAAATGGAAAGTTATCAGGAGAAAGTTCTTGAACTTTTAATAAAATTGCTGCAATATGTCCACATGCTGAATCTGCTGTACACCAATAACAATCACAATCATAATCAAAAATTTGATTTTGACTATCGACGGAAATCATACATTTATCTTCATAGCTTCCATTGTCAACTATTCCTTCAATTACATAATCTTCAAACAATGGCTCATAATAAATATTTATCTTTTTAACATAATTTTTTTGATAATATTGTCGTCCTGTTTGCATATTTCTATTATTGCTTACAATTCTCTTTAATTCTTTATCAGTTATCAGCATTTTAGTACTCCTTTTTCATAACTATAATTATAATAACAAATATTACGAAAAGCTACTACCTCCAATTTTTTTATCTAAATATTAAAGGACAGGTATGCCACCTGTCCCTTAATATTTCATTTCAAATGATGTTTCATCTTTCAATACAGTCAAATTTTCAACTTTCATTGAATCAATACAAATAAACCGAGTATGTTTTATTTCACTCACTAAACGCTCAATCAAAGATTCTTCACCTTGAAAACAAGCTTCTACTGAGCCATCTGGTAAATTACATACCCAGCCGGTAAGCCCCAATTCTACTGCTTTATGATAAGCAGTAAAACGAAATCCTACACCCTGGACCCTACCATAAAATAAATAGTGTTTTCTAACTAACATATTATCACCTGCTTATAAAATATATAGCTATTATAACATATCCAGGTTTATCTTTTGATCAATTATTAAATAAAAATCAATTCTAATCTTTCCGCCATACCATCTTGTTTACTACACCTGTATATGACTGAATCAGTTTTACTACTTTAGTACTTACATTCTCTTCGATATAATCTGGTACCGGTATTCCATGATCTCCTTCTAAGTTCATTTGTACTGCCGTCTCTACTGCCTGTAATAATGATCTTTCGTTTATCCCTGCTAAAACAAAACATCCTTTATCCAAGGCCTCCGGTCTCTCAGTACTTGTTCTGATACATACTGCTGGAAACGACCTTCCTATACTTGTAAAATATGAACTCTCTTCCGGTAATGTCCCGCTGTCACTTACCACGGCATAAGCATTCATCTGTAAGTGATTGTAATCATGGAATCCTAACGGCTCATGCTGGATCACTCTGCCATCTAACTTGAAACCGCTCTTTTCTAATCTTTTCTTGCTTCTTGGATGACATGAATATAATATCGGCATATCATATCTTTCAGCCATTTTATTGACCGCATTGAATAATGAAAGGAAGTTCTTTTCGGTATCGATATTCTCTTCCCGATGTGCACTCAATAAAATATAGCCCTTGGCTTTTAATTTTAATCTGTCCAGGATATCAGATGCTTCTATCTCCTTTAGATTATTCGCTAATACTTCGGCCATTGGTGATCCCGTCACATATACTCTTTCTTTTGGCAGACCGCATTCATGCAGATACTTTCTGGCATGTTCACTATAAGCTAGATTGACATCGGAAATGATATCAACGATCCGTCTGTTCGTTTCTTCCGGTAAACATTCATCTTTACATCTGTTCCCTGCTTCCATATGAAAGATCGGGATATGCAGTCTTTTAGCACTGATGGCACTTAAACAGCTGTTAGTATCTCCTAAGATCAGTAAGGCATCAGGTTTGATCTGATTCATCAGTTTATATGAACAGTTGATGATATTGCCAACTGTAGCTCCCAGATCATCACCGACAGCATTCATATATACTTCAGGATCAGCTAATTTCAAATCATGAAAAAATACGCCATTTAAATTATAATCATAGTTTTGTCCGGTATGTGCTAAAATACAATCAAAGTATTTGCGACATTTACTGATCACTGCTGCCAGTCTGATGATCTCAGGTCTTGTTCCGACAATGATCAGTAATTTTAATTTACCGTTTTCTTTCCATCTTACATTTGTATAATCTGTCATTATTTCCATTTTCTACCTCTATTTTTCCATTAATAAAAGATAAGCTATGCCAGCTCATCTTTTATTAATCCTGATTCTTTTTTTATTCGGGGAATAAGGCTGTATTCTTCGCCAACATTAGTTACATCAAACTGCATGACACTTTTACTTAGCCCGCTCCACTTCCTAGCCATTTTTCCAATTGTATTTCCTGCTTCTGCCATGCTCATACTGTTGATTGATACATACCCTGAATACTGGCGATGTGCAAAATTGCTTTTTAATAAGAATTTTTTTATATCTCGCCATGCATTCTTATAACTTTTTGAAGGATAATATTTTTTTAGAAGATTATCGTTTAAATCAAAGTTTACTGCTTTTCTACCATGGGTAGTCGGCATATCTTTCCTCTATTCGATAATATGATTCTAATGCATCTTCTCGATATTCGATCGTATCGCCTTCATAACGAAAATACCACTTGTCTACTATCTTTAAAAACCATGGCGTATCTGGTAAATACCATTGCACTTGCATAAAAACACTAAAATCACTTTTAACACCCTGATATACGCCTTTAGATATTTTTTTGATTCCACGTTTTTGAAAAACGCGATCTACTTTTTCATAGCATTCATCAATATCAATGTTATTTTCTTTAGCCTTTTCTTCACTTAATACCATTTCCATCATCATTTTTATCACTTCCTTAAGTATATAATACCCAAATCGGTCTATCTTTGCAATACGATATTTTATCCTTCATTATTATATACTTCATCAAAAGTGCTTTTTACTTCTAATAGTCTATCTTTATTTTTATAACTGTTTCAACATAAGATAAAAATGAGTTTTAAAACTCATTTTTACTGGCTTTAGTTTCGTTTTCAATTTTTTCTAAAAAGCTGTATTCTTCGCCAACATTAGTTACATCAAACTGTATGACACTCTTATTTAGCCAGTTCCACTTCCTAGCCATTTTTCCAATTATATTTCCTGCTTCTGCCATGCTCATACTGTTTATCGATACATACCCCGAATACTGGCGATGAACAAATTGATTATTTATCAAATACTTTTTAATATCTCGCCAAGCATTCTTATGACTTTTTGAAGGATAATATTTTTTTAGAAGATTATCATTTAAATCAAAGTTTATTGCTTTTCTACCATGGATAGTCGGCATTTCTCTCTTCAACTCGATAATATGATTCTAATGCATCTTCTCGATATTCGATCGTATCGCCTTCATAACGAAAATACCACTTATCTACTATTTTTAAAAACCATGCTGATTCCGGTAGATCCCATTGTGCAGTCATAAAAGTATTAAAATCTTTTTTACTGCCTAAGTACACGCCTTTAGATAATTTTTTGACGCCTCTTTTTTTAAAAAAACGATCTACTTTTTCATAGCATTCATCAATATCAATGTTATTTTCTTTAGCCTTTTCTTCACTTAATACCATTTCCATCATCATTTTTATCACTTCCTTAAGTATATAATACCCAAATTGGTCTATCGTTGCAATACGATATTTTATCCTTCATTATTATATACTTCAACAGAAGTGTTTTTTACTTCTTTTTTATACTTCTTCATAATATGTATCTGGATGTTCTGGATCAAATCTCTCATTTGCCCACATTATCGTTACCATATCACTTTCTCCGATGTTAATAATATTATGAGTATATCCTGTTGGGATATCGATCACTTCCAGTTTATCTCCACTTACCTGATATTCTATGATCTCATCACTATAGATATCTCTAAACTGGATCAGTCCTTTTCCACTTACTACTAAGAACTTTTCATTCTTACTATGATGCCAGTGCTGTCCTTTTTTTATCCCCGGCTTTGATACATTAACACTTACCTGTCCATACTCTTCTGTCTTTAAAAATTCTGTGAATGATCCCCTTTGATCAATATTCATCTTTAATGGATAACTGAACTTATCTTTAGGCAGATAGCTTAGATAGGTGCTGTACAGTTTCTTCTCTAAACTTCCTTCTTTCATATTAGGTACACTTAATGTTCCTCTTGATTCCTTAAATGATTTGATGATATCTGCCAGTTCTCCCAATTTAATATTATGTACAGGATATACTTCATATATTCCTTCACTACATTTAGTTGGATGTCCTTCTAATGCATTTAAGAATTCTTTTATTACATCATCGATATAACATAATGGTAATTCAACATCAGGATCATTGATCTGGATATCGATTCCATTAACAATGTTATAACACCATGTAGCAGTTACACTGTTGTAGTTAGGTCGACACCACTTACCAAACAGATTAGCTAATCGATAGACATATACTTTTGAATCCATCTTTTTACCATGATGTAAAAGATATTCTTCACCTTCTTTTTTGCTTTTACCATAATCATTATCTCTACTAGCCTGAATCGAAGAACTGATCAGTATCGGACAGTTATTATCATGTTCTTCCAATAAAGAGCATAATGATTCAGTAAAAGAAGCATTGCCCTGATAGAATTCCTTAACATCATTAGGTCTGTTGATACCAGCCAGATGAAAGACAAAATCACAGTCACTTGTATATTTTCTTAAATCATCGATAGTATTATCAAGATCATAAGTATAGATATCTTCGATATCGATATAACGAGTTCTATCTTTACCATCTTTGATATTTCTTAATGTACTAACAAGATTCTTACCTACGAATCCATTAGCACCTGTTACTAGAATTTTCATATAATCCTCTTTTCCAATATCTATTTATTTAAATCGTCTTTAATTTTTGTAGTCGAGATACCTTCTGTACGAGGTAAATATACTACTTCACAATAATCTTTTAAAAAATCAAATTTCCCTTTCCAATCATCGCCCATGACAAAAATATCAACATCATGT
>NZ_CAMPPT010000014.1:0-39381 GCF_946902305.1 Clostridium sp. Marseille-Q5894
CAATTTCTTTTTTGTCCAATAAAAAAACCTCCTTCATATAACATGATAGAGGATAATTTTAACAAAGAGAATACTGGTGACATTTTCGCTGAATTTTGCGGTGACATAATCGTTGAATTTTAACAAATTTTTTATGGATATTGACTTGTGTTTCTTCGTCATCACAGATTGCAATATTAAGCATATAAACCACCTTACTACTTCATTTGTTTATATTGAATTCTATCATTTCATCTATACAAAAACAATCTAATTTTCATTAATTGTTAAGGTGCGAATTTCAATAAATCTATCCATGAAAAAGATAAAAAATATTTTTCATTAGAAAGAAAAAAGAGCTGGATAAATATCCAACTTCTTGAAAGGTTATTTTGTATATTTTTTCATATGAATTATTTTTCTTGAATATGTTCTAAAACAAGATCATATAATGAATCACTTATTCTTATTCCACATTCTTTTAATTTATTTATACTTTCTCTTATTTCATCTGCATTCAATAATCCTTCATCAAAGGATTGTAATAATATTCCTACTGTTCCAGTGATTGTTAATCCCATCTGTTTAGCCACCATTCTTTCCTTACGTTCATCCATCAATAACAAGTCAGCTTTCTTTTCATCAGCCATAACGATAGCTTCACTTTCACCAGCATCCAAACCAGTAACACGTCTAAATATATTTACCGATTTTGTATCAATGACTTCTTCCACAAAAATATAAGAACAGTCTTTAATGATTTGAGCTTAATTTTGAAACTTAACATTTGAAATCAACTCGTTATATACCGCTTTTGGAATAATAACTTCATGAAATAGTTTTTCTAACAAATCAAATTATTTAGCCTTTAACAAAGAAATAATAGGTGTTGTATCAGAAATAATAATCATTATAAATTTGACCTCAAATTCTTTATTGATTGAAGATCAGAGGTAATTTCTTCTACTGATTCTTGTAGATATGCTATTCCTAGTTTTCCATATAAAGCTATCAAATCTAATTTATGAACACCTAATAATTCAGCAGCCTTGCCATATGAGATTGTATTACCCTGAATATATGGATATAAAATCATTGCATTCTGTTTTAAAACAGCTTCTTCATCTGTTTTAGAAATATATGAAACCATGCCTTCAGGAATATTGATTTCTATTTTTCTCATAGTCATAAAAACGCCTCCTTCTTCTTTTTTTATCACCTGATTACATTTCTATTATACTATTTTTATGATTTATTATATATAAACTTTTCTTTAGCAAATCAATCAGTAATCATATGATTTTACATTTAATCACTCAAATATGGCTGAATATTTTCTTCAATCAACTGAACGTTTCTTTCTTTTTGAGCATGTTTTTCTTCATTGTCCCAAGTTAGAAATATTGCTAATCCAACAATAAACAAAGCAAATAATATCTTTTTTATGACTTTCAACCCCTTTATATTTTTATTCAAATGAATATCATTTAACAACAAATGTGCGATTTATATATAACTTCTTAATATATAAATACTTATATTTACTTAACATAACATTCATTTCTTTTTGAGTTAGTAAATAGCTGGTAAAGGGGGTGAGGTGTGGAGATGGGGAGTGACAAAATCCTCCAATGTCCAAACATCTGATAATATTTCCTTGTTAGTCAGCTTTATCTCGCATCCCTGTACGTTTGCGATTCTTGTATCTTTGATAAAATTCAAGTGCTTTGATGATTTCATCTTTCATTTCTTTATCATCTTTTTTCTTTGAATTAAAAATATATAAGACATAAAAAGCCAATCCCTGTATTTAAAGATTGGCTAAATATATCTCAATATTAAATTTTAAATAGTTTATAATGTCTTAATCTATTTTTAATGCGTTATATAGTTTGTTAGAAATGACGTTTTTATGTTAGAAAAATGACTTCTATCGGTTCGACTCCTTGTTAGAAAAAATACAAGGGAAATTCATTTTTGCTAACATGATTTTTTATTTTTATTAGCAGAAACAAAAAAGCGAAAAAACAAATTTCTCACTTATAATCAATAAAAATGGCGTCCCCGACAGGAATCGAACCTGCGACGTTCCGCTTAGGAGGCGGACCCTCTATCCTGCTGAGGTACGAGGACATTTTAAAAATCTATTCAATTTTCATCTAGTTATCGATCAAAAGAGGTTTGCTTTACTTCGCCCTTAAAAGATGATGTACATATATGTTATATAAAACCCTTTTAAATTTTAACATTTATAGAAATAAAAAGCAAATTCTAAGCAATACAAATATAAAAGTGCTATAATAAAGTTATGGAGGCGATTTTATGGGTAAAGTAGTTGAGGTATGTTGTGGTAGCTATTATGATGCATTGCAAGCTCAATATGGTGGTGCTAAAAGAATTGAGTTAAATAGTGCATTACATTTAGGAGGTTTAACACCATCGTTAGCAACTCTATTAAAAGTTAAAGAAAAAACAGATTTGGAAGTTATTTGTATGGTTAGACCTCGAGGAGCAGGTTTTTGTTATAGTGATGAAGATTTTGAAGTTATGAAATTAGATGCAGAAATTTTATTAGATAATGGAGCTGATGGTATTGCTTTTGGCTGTCTAAATGAAGAAGGGGATATTAACATTTCACAAACTAGAGAAATGGTCAATATTATAAAATCATATCATAAAACTGCAGTTTTTCATCGTGCTATCGATTGTGTTAATGACATTGATGAATCTATGAATATTTTAATTACGCTAGGTGTCGATCGTGTTTTGACTAGTGGATTGCAAAGTAAAGCTCTTCGTGGTAAAGAAATGATCAAATATTTATATGATGCTTATGGTAATAGCATTGAGATTTTAGCTGGTAGTGGAATTAATGCCGGAAATGTTAAAAAATTCTTGGATTATACAGGAATTGATCAAGTGCATAGTTCATGTAAAGATTGGCGATTAGATCCTACTACAAGAAGGGATGAAGTTGATTTTAGTTTTAATGGAGATGAATACGATATTGTTAGTAGTGAACTTGTAGAAATGCTAATTGATATAGTAATAAGTGATTAATTATAGGAGGGGAGAAAATGTTTTGTAATAAATGCGGGAAACAAATTCCTAATGATTCTAAATATTGTCCTGAATGTGGGGTAAATATAAGTGGTCAAAATGGTCGTGGTGATGAAGGTAGTTTTGGATATGCGCTGTTAAGTTTCTTTATTCCGATTATTGGATTGGTCTTGTTCATTGTTTGGAATAAAGAATATCCTAAAAGGGCTAAGTCGTGCTTATATGGAATTATTGCTGGAGTGGTAATATGGGTAATTTTTGCATGCTGTTCTTTTTCAAGAACAAATGAATTTACAGGAGTTATGGAAAATATTCCAGTTGAAACTGATGTGTTTTTACAATGGTTGAAATAATATTGGAGCGATTATTACAAATAGGTAAAATACCTATTTGTAATGGAATGGCCTCTCGAGCATTACATATAGGTAATTTTTGTTTTATTTTATGTTATCGTTGTAGTGGGGTAGTTTTGGGGATAATATTTGTTTTGTATTATTTAAATAAACATAAACCTAAAATACATTATTTTTTATTAATTGTACCAATGATAGTTGATGGTTTTTTACAGTTATTGACACCGTATACAAGTAATAATCTATTGAGATTAATAACAGGGATGTTATTTGGAATTGGAATAGGCCATGGAATAATTTATTTTAGTAATAAGATTTATGATGCAGTTTTTTAACTGCATTTTTGTATTCTTTAGATTATTACAAAATTAATATGCTATAATAAGACAATACAGAGGTGAAATTTATGCGAAATTTTTTTAATGATGATCTAAAAAAACAAGTAAAGCCAGGAATGATCATAGCAGCATTTACAGTACTTTTAATATTTTTCTTGATCAATCTTAATAGTATATGGGCTATTATTGGAGAATTTATAGGAGCTATAAAATATTTATTTTATGGTATTGTCATTGCTTATATCTTGAATCAACCAATGAAGCTGATAGAAACTTTGATTGCAAAGAAATGTAAAAAAGAAAGTTTTATATATCGAAAAAAAAGAGCTCTAGCAATAATTTTGACGCTAATATTAATGCTGTTGTTGATCATAGTGATAGCGAGTATCGTTATTCCTAATTTGATAAGCAGTTTAACTTCATTGATTAGCAATATTTCATCTTTTTTAATAAATATATTTGATAATATAGATGAGATATTTATTTATTTTGGAATTGATTTTAGAATGGAAGATATTGGAAGTGTCAAGGAATTGATCAATATGCCTTGGCAGGAAATGGTTTCGCAAGTATTAAATATCTTATCTAAAAGCGCTGGCGGGATAATGGCCAATGCAACTGATTTTTTATCTAAATTTGGGATTGCATTTACTGGTTTTATTTTCTCATTATATTTATTAGCAGATAAAGAAACATTTTTACGACAATTAAGAAAAGTAGTTGGAGCAGTATGTGGATATCATGTAACTAAAATAATTTTTAAATATGCGCATAAAACTAATGAAGTATTTTCTAATTTTATTAGTGGACAGCTGACAGAAGCAGCTATCTTATGGATTTTATATTACATAACAATGCGTTTATTTGGCTTTCCTTATCCTGAACTTATTGCTACGATCATTGCATTATTTTCTTTTGTGCCATTTTTTGGACCAATTGCAGCTATGTTTATCGGAGCGGTTTTGATTTTATCAAAAGACGCATTATCAGCAGTTTGGTTTATGATTTATTTTCAAATATTATCACAATTAGAAGATAATTTTATTTATCCTAGAGTAGTTGGTAATTCCGTGGGATTACCAGGAATTTGGGTTATTCTTTCGATTTTTGTTTTTGGTGATTTTTTTGGGATTTTTGGAATGGTTATTGCAGTACCTTGCGCGGCATGTTTATATTCATTAGCTAGTGAACTTGTTAATATGATTTTAAAAAAGCGGAAATTAAAAATAACGGAAACAGATATTGAACAAATGAAATAGAAAAGAATATTAAATTAATATTGATGGAATGTGATGATTTTATATTTTTAGAGTATTAATAGTGTTATCCAAAACAGTCATTATGAGCTGTTTTGGATGTTATGATTTTATTAGGTGTTGATATGGAACAAATAAAAATTAATTCAAAATATGATAATTTGGCTCTCGAAGTCATTATTTCTGATTGTAATAAACCTAAAGCAATTGTTCAAATCGTTCATGGGATGTGTGAACATAAAGAACGTTATTTAGATTTTATTGAATACTTGAATAGTTATGGATATATTGTAATTATTCATGACCATCGAGGGCATGGTAGAAGTGTTTTAGATAAAAGTGATCTAGGTTATTTTTATAATGATGGTGCGAAAGCTATTGTTGAAGATGTTTATATGTTAAGTCAGTATATTAAAAATAGATACCCAAATTTACCTTTATATCTATTTGGACATTCAATGGGATCTTTAGTAGTAAGGAATTATATTAGAAAATATGATCGAGAAATTGACGGATTGATTGTGTGTGGGAGTCCAAGCTATAATCGTTTTTGCAGTATTGGTAAAGCGATTTGTAAACTTTATATGGTTATTAAGGGTGATAAGTATCACAGTCGTTTAATGCAAAAGATATCTTTTGAAACCTTTAACAAAGGGCATCAAAAAACGAATGAATGGATCTGTAGTGATAGTAAAGTAGTCGATGAGTATAATGATGATCCTTTATGTACATTTACCTTTACGGTAAATGGATTTTATAATTTACTTGCTTTAATGCAACAGACTTATCAAAAGAAGACTTATCCTATTAATGATAAACTACCGATTTTATTTATTTCTGGCCGTGAAGATCCTTGTATTATTAGTGAAAAAGCTTTTTATCAAGCTGTTGATTTACTTAAAAATGATGGATATCAGAACATAAATGCAATGTTGTTTGATAACATGCGGCATGAAATATTGAATGAATGTGAAAAACAAAAAGTATATGATGTAATTATTGATTTTTTAAGGAGTTAAAGATGAAAGAATGTTTAGAATATAGAATTAGTTATGATAAGATTGATTTTAATGATGCAAAAATAATTAGGCAACGTGTATTTGTTGAAGAACAAGGTTTTGAAAATGAATTTGATGAGATTGATGATTTTGCTTATCATTTAGTTGTTTATCAAAATAATCAGGCTGTTGCAACAGGAAGAATGTATCCTAAAGATGATAAGATAATGATTTTAGGTCGTATTGCAACGATCAAAGATTATAGAAAAAAAGGTTTTGGTCGTATAGTTGTTCAGGAACTGGAAAAAAAAGCAAGCGAATTAGGATATTTGACAGTTCAATTGTCAGCACAGCAGCAGGCTCAAAAATTTTATGAGAAAATGGGCTATCAAGTATTTGGAAAACCGTATTATGATGAATGGTGTCTTCATATTATGATGCAAAAAAGTTTATAAATAAGAATAAAAATTATTATATAATATTATTTTAGTTAACAGCATAGATTATAGAAGTATATGTAATCAATAATTCTTATCGAATAAGTTTATTAGTAGTTAGTAAATTATAAAATAAATTGACTTATTATAGAAGGGAATTATAATAAGCTAAAAGAGGTATTTTTATGGATATGAAAAATAAAGAAAACTTATTTAATATACCAAATTGTTTATGTTTTTTTAGAATTTTATTAATTCCAGTATTTTTATATGTATATTTTAAATCAGAATATGACTATCATTATGCAATTGCTGCATTTGTTTTAGTATTATCTGGATTAAGTGATTTTCTTGATGGTTTTATTGCAAGAAAATATGATATGGTTACAGATTTTGGTAAATTGATTGATCCCATTGCTGATAAATTGACACAATTTACAATTGCAGTGACTTTATTATTCAATTATCCACTTGCCTGGATTGTGTTGATCATAATAGTTTTAAAAGATGGGATGTTAGGAATTGTTGGTTTATATTTATATGATTATGGTTTGAAAATCAAAGGAGCTTCCTGGTGGGGAAAGATTGCAACGGCGTATTTTTATGTTGTTGTGATTATCTTGATTGGTTTGCATATTCCCGATACTATAGTTAGTTCAATTATGATTATTACTAGCAGTGCTTTAATGTTATTGTCTTTTGTTTTATATGGAAAAGAATTAAGTTATATGATCAAAGAAAAAGATAAATTACTTAAAGAAAAAAAGAAAGATTAAAAACTGATAAAAAACTAAAATTATAATAAAACAGTGTGTATTTAAGAAAATATTACACACTGTTTTTATATTCGTACTGCATTTTATAGTTGATCAAATAAGCTCAACTGAATATTATTTTTATTTTCAAATTTGTTTAAGTAAGCAAATATCTGTTTATTATCATGCATTATGCCATTATCTTTACATAATTGATGAAATAATTTCATTAATTTTTGATTATTGGGACTGCTTAGTTGATATTGCATACCATAAGTTCGGATATATTTTTCTTTCATCTGTGGAAATAACCGGTCTAACTGCTTATAAAAATATTCCCGATTACCTTCACGAAGTGTTACTCCCATTTCAAAACAGATAATCCCACAAACCTTGGCTTCAATACAATATTCTAAAATACCTCTAATATTTTCTTCTGTATCATTGATAAAAGGAAGGATCGGACAAAGCCAAACGACAGTAGGAATTCCTGCTTCATGCAGCTTCTTTAAAGCTATGACGCGTTCTTTGGTTGTACTTACATTTGGTTCGATTTTTTTGCATAGATCTTCATCATAAGTTGTTAATGTCATCTGTACGACACATTTGGTCTTTTCATTAATAGCTTTCAATAAATCTAAATCGCGTAGTACACGGTTTGACTTGGTTATTAAAGTAAATCCAAAGCCATACTGATATGCCAGTGATAACGCTTTTCGAACATTTTTGATTTCATTTTCAAGAGGAATATATGGGTCTGTCATAGCCCCAGTACTCAACATACATTTTTTTCGTTTTCGTTTAAGAGTATTTTCTAATAGCTCAATGGCATTCGCTTTGATTTCAATGTCCTCAAAATCATGTTCCATATGATAGCATTTACTTCTGGAGTCGCAATAGATACAGCCATGTAAGCAGCCACGATATAAGTTCATATTATTTGATGAAGACAAAATTCCTTTTACATTTTTAAAGTGCATATGATTATCCTCAATGAATTAAATTTTTTCAAGGCTGTTTTGATTACATAACCTAATATCTGTTCAACGTAATTAGAAATGAATGAATTATATTTAAAAAAGTTTTTTTCGGATTTGTGAATAATGTATTTTTGTCTTTTTACAGATTCTTTTAATTGAAATTTCTTACAACAAAAATAATAATTATTCGTTAAATTTATAAACTGTTTATCCATATTTTTCCTCCAAAGTTATTTTACAGCTATATTATAACAAATAAAACTTGACATCTGTTGTCAAGTTTGTATTTTGACGTTGGGGACTGAATAAAAAAATAAAGGATCAAATGATCTTTTTTGAAATCGATGTCCAGAAGGAAAGAGTTATAATGAAACGAATAGTTATTTTCTATTCGTTAATCGACAAATTCGTAATACTATTTTTGTTATGATGATAGTGGTGATGAAAATGGATTTTCGAAAAAATGCGGGGATTATTTTAGTTTTTTTAGGAATGATTTTAACGATGGACAGGACTAAAGATTTTCAAGGAATCGTAGCTACAATAGCTTACTATATTAAAGGATATTGGCCTTTGATCTTGTGTTTTATTGGAATGTATATTATAACTACTCCTAAAAAGAAGAAAAAATGAAATTAGTATTATAAAAAGTACTAATTTTTTTATTTTTAAAAGCTTTCATATTTGATTATTATAAGTAAACAAGTTATAATGATTCATGAAAACGGAGGATTAAAATGATGAAGAAAAGACCAATTGTTTTATGTATCTTAGATGGATACGGATTAAGTGACAGAATTGATGGTAATGCAGTAAAACTTGCTAATACACCAAATATAGATGATTTAATGATGATTTATCCAACAACTAGAATTAAAGCTTCAGGAATGCCAGTAGGATTACCTGACGGTCAAATGGGAAATAGTGAGGTTGGACATTTAAATATTGGTGCTGGTAGAACAGTTTATCAATCTTTAACATTAATCAATAAAGCTGTTGAAGATGGAGAATTTTATAAAAATACTGAATTTTTAAAAGCAATTAATAACGCTAAAGAAAATAATACTAAATTGCATATTTGGGGATTGTTATCAAATGGTGGGGTTCACTCATCAAATGAACATATTTATGCTTTATTAAAATTAGCTAAAAATGAGGGCTTAGATAAAGTATATGTACATGCCTTTTTAGATGGGCGTGATGTAGCACCTGATAGTGGAGCTGATTTTGTAAAAGAATTAGCTGATAAAATTGAAGAAATCGGTGTTGGTGAAATTGCAACTATATCAGGAAGATATTATGCGATGGATCGTGATAAGAGATTTGATCGTGTTGAATTAGCTTTTGATGCAATTGTTAATCATAAAGGTGAAAATTTTGATTGTCCAGTACAGTATGTAAAAGATTCATATGCTAAAGAAACATATGATGAATTTGTAATTCCAGGTTATAACAAAAATGTTGATGGTCAAGTTTGTGATGGGGATTCAATTATCTTTGCTAACTTTAGACCGGATCGAGCAATTCAATTATCAACAGTAATGACTAATGAAGGTTTCTATGATTACACTTTTAACAATGTTCCTAAAAATTTAACATTTGTATGTATGATGAAATATGCTGATAGTGTAAATGGTTCAATTGCTTTTGCATTGCCAGAATTAACAAATACTTTAGGTGATTACTTATCAGCAAAAGGCTTAAAACAATTAAGAATTGCTGAAACTGAAAAATATGCTCATGTTACATTCTTCTTTGATGGTGGTGTTGACAAGGAAATCGAGGGAGCTACACGTGTACTTGTAAATTCTCCAAAAGTAGCTACGTATGATTTACAGCCAGAAATGTCTGCTTATGAAGTAAAGGATAAATTGATTGAAGAATTAGATAAAGATATTCATGATGTCGTGATCGTTAACTTTGCTAACTGTGATATGGTTGGACATACAGGAATTATTCCAGCTGCTATAAAAGCTGTAAGTGTAGTTGATGAATGCGTTGGAGAAGTATATGACAAAGTTCTTGAATTAGGTGGAACAATGTTAATTACAGCAGATCATGGTAATAGTGAAATGTTATTAGATGAAGATAACAATCCATTTACTGCACATACAACTAATGAAGTACCTTTGATTTTAACAAACTCTCATTTAGAATTAAAAGAAGGTGGTAAGCTTGGGGATTTAGCTCCTACGATCTTACAATTATTAGGATTAGAAATTCCTGTAGAAATGTCTGGAGAATCTTTAATTAAGTAATGAAAAAACTTTTTATCTTAATTTTATGTATATTGATGATTAGTGGATGCCAGCAAGCATCCACTAATCATATAGAAAAAGATTCATCACTTTCAGGAATCCATGAGTTAACATATGATCAATTGCAAACAAAGTTAAGTAGTAATGAACTATTTGTATTGTATATTGGACGACCTGATTGTGGAGATTGCAGGGAATTTGAACCAATTTTAACATCTTATTTAGAAGAAAATGAGGGTACATATCTTTATTATTTAAATATTAAAGCATTTAGAGATGCTGCCAAAAGTGAAGATGCTACACAAGAAGAAAAAGATTTTTATGAAAATATTCGTAAAGAATTAGATTTTAATTGGACACCTACTTTGAAATTAGTTAATAAAGGTGAAACAATTAGCGAGTATACTTATTTAAGTGAAGATTACTATGAAATTAAAGATAGTAAGAAAAAAGAACAGGCCAAAGAAAAATATGTTGAAGATTTTAAAACCTGGATGTCAAATATATATGAGTAGGTGATTAATTAAATGAAACAATGCCCTTATTGTAAAAAAAATATTCCTAATAGTGCTAAAGTATGTCCTCATTGTGGAAATCGGTTAGAAAAAGGTTATCAACCAATGAAAAGAACAAATGCTTTTCCTAACACTATGTATATTATTCTAGCGCTTTTCTTGATCTTTTCACCAATGATTTCAACCTTCTTATTTGGAAGTTTCTTAGAAGAAATAGCAACATCTGAAAATACTATTAGTACACCTGAAAATACGATTACTTTAGGACCATTAGGAGAAGTTGATATTAAAAAAGAGCAGATAAAATATTATTTTGGAACATTATCTGATTTTGAAAAATTAGTGACTAATAGTGATACATACGTAAAAAAAATCGAGAAGCTTGAAAGTGATTTAAAAAATATTACTGATAAATATGGTGAAATAAAAATTGATAAAGATTATAATTTTTACGTAACTGATCAAAATAATGTTTATAGTGAACTTGAATATCAATTAACAGCTGATACTTATGAGATAACAATTGATTTTAATTATGATTTATCTGGTGAAACTAATAATGTAATTATCAGTCAAAATACTACTGATCTAAAAGATTTTGAAGCATTAAAGATCAAAGAAGATAGTTATCCATTATTTAAAGAAATCATTACATTAGCAAATGGTGATCAAGAGTACAATAGTTTTAATAGCGCTGGTGATAAATTCAATGCTCTTGAAAAGGATTTTAATGAACGCGGCAATAGTTTAGGTAATTATGGTATTGGTGTAAATGCATCTAGTAATGATTCTAAAACATCAATGCGGGTAATTGCAGCAAGTGAAGGTTATCGTTTTAAAATAACGTATAAAGCAAAAGCTAATTTAGATAACTTAATATAATTGAATTTTGTTTAAGATTTGATTTGGAAAAATAAAATAAAAGGTCTGTAAAGAGGATGATTCGTACTCTCAACAGATCTTTTTTTGTTGTATTATAATGAAATAAAAAGGAGAATTGATGCTTGTTTATGATAAGATCTTCCCCTTTTATTTTTATACTTAAATATAATATTTTTCAAAAATTAAGTTTTTGATTTTATTAATCTCTTTTGCTTGCAATATAACTAATATAATCATTGATAGAATTATATTTTGCTTGGGATTCCTGGATTGTTCTAGGGAGGAGAATAAAAGATTTTTCTTCTTTACAAATAGTATCTAATCTAAGTGGTTTATTTGTATAGCCAAGAATATAATCAGCAGAAACATTAAAATATTCAATTAGCGCTCGTAAAGTTTTGATACTAGGTTCTCTTGTTCCTTGTTCATATGCAACAATCGTTCTTTTGCTTACACCAATAATTTTACATAACTGATCTCTAGTTAAATTGCGTTCACATCTTAAGTATGAAATTCTTTCACCTGTTATATTAGACACTATATCACCTCTTTTATGTATTATAGGATAATATTTATTGAAAAATCGAAATATACACTTAAAGTGATTTTAAATTATTTTTTAACACATTTTGTGTTATCAAAAAATAAGAAAATTTAACTTTTTAATTATAACACCGTTTTATCGGTGTTATAGAGGGGGTAAGTCAAAGCATGAAAATCAAAAATAGTGCAAAATATAGGTATAAGAATTTTGTTAGAAAAACTGATATAGTTTATCTAATATGGAAGGGGAGGTAATAACAGTTTTAATGATTAGGTATAAAAAAAGAAAGTAAATCTTTCTACATAAAATTTACTATAATAATATTAGAAAGTGAGAGGATAGGGAAATGAAAACAAAATTTATTGATACAGAAATTAAGCTGTATGTTTTGATTAGTCAAAAAGAAGAATTATTAGAAAATGATTTTGATAATGTTTTAAAAGATTATTTGGATTATTACCAGGGGATATTAAATAATTTAACGGAAGAAGAGATTACATTTTTATTAAATCATTTTTCAAATAAAATTCCTAAAAAGCAATTATTTAAGAATTCAAATATTAGTGAAAATAAATATTATTCAGATTTAAGAAGAATCATTAAGAAAGTAGAGAAAATCGTTTATGAAAAATGATATTGAAATTTTAAGATGTTTATTACAGCTTAATATACCTTGGCAAAATGAATTAACAGAATCAAATGATCTTAAAAAGAAAGAAATTATAAAAAATGGTTTGTTAGTAATTGATAAAATTATCAAAGATAGTGATTTAAAACATGAAGAAATTGATATTCTTAATGATGCCTTAATTAATAAACATGAAAAAATGGAAAAAGTGGATAATAAATATTATTATAGTGATAGTGGGATTAGGAATAAGACTAATATCATTTTAAAAAAATTGTTTGAACAGACAAATAAAATGTAGTTATAAAGGAGATATCAATTAGATATCTCTTTTTATTGTTGGAAATATTTATAAATATATTCAATTAAAGTATGTTTAAGGTTTTGTTTAGTAAAAAGAATTAATAGATTATTATAATAAATGATGAAATTATTAGATCTTTTGAAAAGATTTATATGAATAATCATGTTTGCGACGGATGAAAAATAGAGAGAATGAGATTTTAGAAAAATAGTTGTTGATTAAGGGAGCGAATCTTTTAGGAAGTTATGTTTTACAATGTATGTGAAGTTAAAAGATAACTTCAAAAAGGGTAAATATGGTGATGAAGGAGGTGTTTTATATATGAATGATAATGAGCAGCAAATATATGATCAGGTAAGTCAAAAAATTAAAGAGGCTTATCCAGAAGTAATGATTACCAATCAAAAATTGTCTAATAGTCAATCAGTGTTTCCTGCTGTTTCAATTGTTTTAACAAATGATGCTGTAGTACCTGAATATAGTACATTTGATCAATTGGAAAACGTATGTAATGAAATATTTGAATTTGAAATAGCAAATTCAAATGAATCAGGAATGGATGATATTAAAACAATTATAACTATCATTGATGAAAAAATGAATGAATTTGGATATTTACGAATTCAGTTAGGTTTGATTGATGATAAAGAAATCAATGATATTAGAAGACTAGTAAAATATGAAAAATTAATAATTAAATAAGGAGGACATACAAATGTCAGCAATCGCAATGAGTACAGCCGGTGTAACGGTAAATTACGCAGTAGAAGCTACTGCTGGAACAAGACCAACTACAGGATATATTAAAATTCCATCAATTAAATCAGTACCTGAGTGTTAAACCGCAAATTCTCTACAAAAAAAATAATACAAAAACTGCAAATAAAAAAAACAAACGGATTAAGAAAGATGCCGTTTCAAACTGCACTGCATCAACCTTAATCTGTTTTTTATTTGCAGAATAGTGTATGATATCTATCGATCAATATTATGAAAGGAAAAAGAAAAGAAACAGCCCGTTAAAGCTTCTCACCCTCTAACACTGTCCCTTTTCAATCGTCAGTTGATACTGATGATACAAATTATATGATACAGGATTTTATACTCAATATCAAGTCAGCTTTTGATTCTCAAAATATTAAATTCTATAATGAACCTTCTTTTTCACAAATCCGCGATTTCGAATTCTACTGTCTCAATCATTTGGAGCTGTCATCTTTACATACTCATAACGGCATCGTCTGTAAATCTTCCAATATCAAATATTATCAGTCCTATCAGAGACATTATATCTCTTTTCATAATGGCCAAATTGATGATCAGATGCTTGAAGTCCCTGTGATGTACTGCCGTAATGACGGTCATTTTCATTCTATTTTGCCTGCTTCTTTTATCATACCTCATTCATCATATTCCATATTTTTTGTACTTCATGTCCTCTCTTTGAAGATGTTTTCTTCATTGACCATTGAAAAAATCGTCAATATATTTCAGATATCTGTTTCAACACTTTACCGCTGGATAAAAAAATATTCATATTATTTAAGGATATTCAGCTTTTTAAAAAATAAATATCATATGCATTTCTTCATTCATTTGATCTATGACTACGAAAGTCTCATCAGTGATATTTTCGGTATGACTCTTCATACTCTTTTTCAAAACAGTCGCAAGCTGTTTCAATCAATATCCTGATCGTTCTTGAAAGATAATCAAATAAATATGTTGGCAATGTCATTTCATGATTGTCTGTTCTATACTCAAATCAGGAGGTAAAATAATATGAATATACAAAAAACAGACAGCTATGAGTATCGAAAGCTTGTAGCACAGGTCAAATTTTCGATGATTGCGCCAGTTGTTTCACATACATTTACTGATGATTCTATAACTGCCTATTTCAAGCGCATTGGAAACAGTGAAATTGAATGGCCTGATGGTACAAAACGCCACTTTTCTGGACAGACAATGAAATACTGGCTCCATATTTACAGAAAATTTGGCTTTGAAGGACTTATGCCTAAAGATAGACTCGATCTTGGGAGAGTCAGGAAACTTGATGAGGAACATAAGAAATATATCGCTAATCTCATTAAAGAATATCCTAAAATAACAGGAGTTATGATCTATGAAAAAATGATCGAAGATGGTGTGTTAAATCAAGGAGACTGTTCGGTAGATACGGTTCAGCGTTATATCAAAAACAGTGGTTTAAGAAACGGACAGGGTAAAACACTGACCAAAGAAAGAAGGGCTTGGGAATTTGCCCATTCATGTGATGGATATGAAGCTGATACATGTCATACATTTTATATTTTTGATAAAAATGGAGAATATCGAAAAACATATCTGATAGCTATTATTGATAATCATTCAAGGATGATCGTTGGTGCTGAATTCTTTTTCAATGATAATGCAGTCAACTTTCAAAAAGTGTGGCATGATGCTGTTTTAAGGTATGGGAGAAGCAAAGTCATTATCTTAGATAATGGAAGCAGCTATAAAAATAAGAGCACAAAAGAAATAGAAGCAAAATTGGGAACTAAGATTATCTATAATCCCCCTTATTCTCCAACGGGAAAAGCTGTTATTGAAAGATTTTTTCATACCATGAAAATGAGATTTTTAGATGTACATAAAGGAAGTGATTATCAGTCACTCCATCAATTGAATGATGATCTCAATAAATGGATCAATGAATACAACAGAACGGTCCATTCATCCATGAAAGATGATGAACACGATAATCATACACCATTTGAAAGGTATATGTATGATATGAGAGATATTGAAGTATCAAGACTTTCCAATAAATCACCGGCTGATTATTCTTCATGGCTTGATGATGTATTTCTTCATGAAACGACAAGAAAGGTTAATGGAGATTCAACAGTTCTTATAGAGAATGTATTATTTGATGTTCCTTCTGTTTATATAGGGATTCGAGTTATTATTCGTTATAATCCTCGTACTTTTGAAGGAACATATCTTTATGATACATCACAAAAGAAAAAAGTATTCCTAAAGAGAACAGATAGAGTTGAAAATGGAAAAACAAGAAGAGAGGAGATCATTTACTGATGGAAATGACAACATATTATGGAATGGATAAAAATCCTTTTACCAAGGATGCAACAGTTTCAACACTTTATGCATCGAATGATTTCAATCAGATGACAAATAGACTGGATTTTATCATACGTTCAAGGGGTATTGGTGTATTTTTAAGCAGTCCAGGAATGGGAAAGACGACATGTTTAAGAAAGACACTTGAATCACTCAATCCAAATCGTTATGTCGTCATCTATATATGCATGACAACTATAACAGCGATTGATTTTTATCGTATGCTTAATGATGCACTTGGTCTGGAAGAAACAACGAAGAAATCGCAAATGTTCAATCAGATACAGGAAGAACTCAAAAGACTGACATCAGAAAACAAGATGGAAGTCATCATAGCTGTTGATGAGGCACAGTTTTTAAGAAAAGAAGTACTCAGAGAATTCATCATGCTTATGAATTTTGATTATGATTCTAAAGATTACTGCACACTTATATTTGTAGGGCAGAATGAATTTTTAAGAACATTAAGACTCAAATCACTTGAACCATTTAGACAACGCATCAATATGAATTATACATTTACTGGCTTCAATGAAGAAGAGGTCAAAAACTATGTTGTCTCAAGACTCAAATCAGTTAACTGCAGAAGCGATCTTTTCAAAGAAGAATGTTATCATACACTATATTCATTAATGAATACTTCTGTAAGAATACTCAACCTTTTAATAAACAAGAGTCTGATACTGGGAATGCATTATAAAAAAGATGTAATAGATAGTGAATTAATAATGAAAGCAAGCAAGGAATTGATGATTGGGTAATGATTATGGATTATATATAGAAATTCACAAGAAGAAAAGTGTGTAGGAACAATAGAAGGACTGGTAATAACACCAGTATATGATTTTTCAATAAAAATAAAAGATAAAATAATATGGTGTCAGATGGAGCATTTATTAAATGAATGGTGCATACATTTTATTGATATTAGAAAAAATGTAGAACTTGCACATCCAAGAGATGTCTATTGGAATATGAAAGCGATATATGAAGTATTTGAAGATATTGAAATAAGTTTAAAAATAGCATATGGAATAAAAGCGATATATGAAAAAACAAGAGAATGCATAATTGCATTCTTTTTTTATTTAACAGATAACAAGTTAAAATAATTTGCGGTTACAATTCAAAAAGTATAAAAATCTGATTATTTTAATTTGCAGTTGCAAAGTGGGGAGAGTTTGCAGTTTAACACCTGAGATGAATCCATCTCCAGAAACTTTAGAAACAACTGATTTAAGTCAAACAGAATTTAAAACATATGTAGAAGGGTTAAAAGATTTAGGAGGGGCATTGGCTTTTTTAGCTAATTTCACTACTGAATTAGAAGAAGCTTGGACTACTTTGGTAGAAGCTTATAAAACAGCTAAAGAAAGTGGTAAAGCCGTATGGTTTGAAATCAAACATCCAGAATTAGAAAAATCTGTATTCTTTACAGGACAACCAAGTGCTATGGGACTACCAGCTATGGCAGTTAATAGTGTATTAGAAACTAATTTATATATTACCCCAACAAATGCGCCAACTTTGCAAACAAAAACAGCTTAATTTTTAGGAGGAAATAACAGTGGCTAAGGTAATTAATTTTACATATAAAGACGTAGACTATACCCTTGAATATACAAGAAAAACATTAGAAAAAATGGAAGCAGATGGAATTGTATTAGCTCAATTAGATAAAAAACCAGTAACGATTCTACCAAAATTATTTCAATACGCTTTCTTTGCTCACCATAAAAGAATTACTAAATCATTAGTAGAAGAAATTTTTGAATTATTTACTGATAAAAATGATATGTACAATAAATTAAGTACAATGGCAATGGATACTTTAAATACCCTATTTGAGGACAGTACCTCAAAAAACGCCATCAAGTGGAAAGCCAATTTCTAGAAGAAGAACTTTCCACGCAAGATAAAACCTATACAGAAATATTCAAAGAAGTATTACCCTTTTATATAAGTATTGGAATGAGCTTTGATCAGTTTTACAATCAAGATGTTACTTTAGTCACAGTTTATCGAAAAGCTTATGAAATAAAAAATGAGCGTGATAACAATCAACTATGGCTTCAAGGAATGTATATATATGATGCAGTTAGTACCTCAATCTATAATGCATTCTGTCGTAAAGCAGGTCAACAAGCAGCTTCCTATACCTCAAAACCCTATCCTATTAATCAAGAGCAGCTAGATAAAGATCATGAAAAAACAGTTGAACGCGAACGCGCGAAAGCAAAAGTATGGATGGAAAATTGGGTTAATGCATACAAGTAGAGGAATGAAATCATCATTCCTCTTTAATAATTTTTTGTTAAAAACACATAAATTATCATAATGTGGCATAGATACTTATTTATTGTTATAATTAAAAAAACACTCATAAAAGGAAGGGAGAAAAGATTTATGAGAAAATTGATGTTAGCATTATGCTGTGTTTTTATGTTATGTGGATGTAATGGGGAAAGGAGTGCTAAAAGCTATCAAAATGTAGTAGAAACATTTGAGGATTATGGTTTTAAAGAAAAAGATATTTCAATAAATTCTGATTCAAATAAAGGCACATATGAATTCAAATTAAATGATGAAAATTATATTATGTTCTTTAAATACGATAATGAAAAGAATAAAGCAATTGCAGATGTTTTATACTATCCTACAGGAAAATCTTCAAGTACTAATGTTTATAAAAATACTGAATTAGAAGATAATAAAAATTTTAAATACGAAAATATTGAATCAGATATTAAAAAGAGATTAGATAAATCATTAGATGAAATGGATGTCACTTATGAAGAATTTAGTGACTGGTGTACTAAAATGATTGCTAAAAAAGACTTTTCTAAATATGTACGTGATAATTTAACAGGAGTAGAATATTTAAATTTTGTATTTGGAAAAGATCTTGAAGTTAAAGATCTTGATTCAGTAAATGGAGGTATTTTAATCAAAGATAAAAAATATGTAATTCTAATAAAAGGCGAACTTATCTATGCTATTGATAGATCATATGACTTTATAAAGGGTACAGGATATATGTATGTTCCTGAATATGAAGCTGGAGGATATAATGAAGGTGGTCAATTTTCATCTATTTATGACTATGAATCAAATTCTGTTATTCTTGGTAGTATGAGTCAAGAAGATAAAGATGAACTTTCAGGAATAAAAAAATGGTATGATGGTATACTAAAAAAGTATGATGTAACTACAGAAGATTTAAAGCAAAAGGTATCTGTCGAAAAAAGTGTATAAATAATTTTATTAAAAATACAGATGCACTAAAAAATAATTAAAGAATTAATTTAATATAAGCATAAAGAGACAAGGAGTATTTTTATAGAAATCCTTGTCTTTTATTTATATTGGAATTTGAATATTAATAGTTGAGATACTTCTCTATTCTATTTCTAAAATCATCATCATAAGCTGATTTAAAACCGCTTCTGGAAATATTTAATATTTTGGTTACTGCTCTAATCGAAACTTTATCTAAATCTGCTGTTTTTTAATATATTCATTCAATGCTCTATAAAGAATACTTACTGGCTGTTCATAGCTTTTTTTAATATTTCAACAGCATCTCTTAAATCCCTGTTTTCTTTTTTTAATCTTGCCAGTTCTTTTGCATCATCACTGGAATAATTACCAGAACCTCTAAACACCTTACTTTCATCATCATTGTTTGATGAATATTCTTTGATTCAGCGATGAATAGAACTTAATGAGATTCCAAGATTATTTGCTGCTTCTGCCATAGTAAGTTCAGGATGGTTCTTCTTGTAATTAACAGCATTGATTTTAAATTGTTTATCGATTTGTTTCTTATTACTCATATAACTTTACTTCTTATTTATAATTAGATTATTGATTAATATAGATTACATCTATTATCTATATTAATCAATACCGTTGTCACTTTACTGACATTTCTCTATTTAACTGGACCTAAATATATACTAGCATAACATAAATAAAAATAAAAACTGTGAAGTTAAGCCGTACGCTCTTAACTTACACAGTTTATTTTACACTCTCAACAAAACTAAATCTTAATTTATATTTTTATAATATTTAATAACTAATCATTTTATACTCGTTAAGTTCATCTACTGATGAATTAATTAATGATAACTCTTCATTAAATTCTTGTTTAATATATTGCATTTGAATAACGAATGTTAGTTCTTGTTGTGAATTTAAAGATACATTTGATGTAACAGAACTTGTATTAAAATCATAATTTGCATAATTATAAATTTTTCCTGTATTTTTCTGCCAATTATATTCAGTAATAATATCATCACCTGTTTCACTAAATGTGCCAGATGTCATATCAAATGTTCTAGTTCTACTAGAACCATCACTAGAAGTAATTATTTTAGACCAAGTCGGTAAAACTTCTTCATATTTATAATCATTTTCACTATAACCTGCTTCACGTAATTTTTCTCTAATTGGATATTGATTGTCTAAACGATTTAAATAAATTGATTTGCGATTATCCATATGATATCCAACTAATTCTAATTCTAAAGTATGCAAGTTTGTATTAAATTTTTCAAGTATGCTAATTAAATTTGTTACGGTTTCCCTATTTTCATCTGAAATATTTACTTTTACTTCTATAAGACTTTCTTCCTCTTTATAAGAACCATTTTCATCACTAAAAATGAAAGTATAATTTCCTGTATTTTCAATTGGTGAAAAACTAATTTTATTTTCTTTTTTAGACACAATTAACTCTAATGTTTCTGGATTTAATTCAAAGTTGTATCCTTCATCCTCCATATCTTGCAATAAATTTGAAGAGCCCTCAAACGTATCTGTACTTGTTAATAAATCAAGCTGTTCATCTGTTAAATCATTTTTATTACCACAACCTGTAATTGAAAAGCATAGTACTAATACATTTAGCAAAATTAAAATTTTTTCATCTTTTCCCCACCTTTCACTTTTATTATCTCATAGTTGTTATCCTTTATCTATTTAATTATTTTTGAGTTTCAAATTTTTGTAGGATAATTGCATTAGATAAGATAATTGTTGCAGTTAATAAAAAATAAGGAATACGCTAATACAATAAAAAAGTAACCAAGAGTATAATATATGGATTAAGAAAAATAGAAATATCTTATAGTGACTTACCAACAAAAAGTTATGTAACTTTTTTGATATAAATATGTTCTTACCATCTTTGTGATCTTAACATATTTTAGATAAGAATTACTTTATTTTATATTAGTTAAAAATTCTTAATTATAAATGGTAACGAATCTTTTATATGTTTTTACTTTACAATAAAGATGAAGTTAGAAACTAACTTCAATAAAGCAAACCACTTTATAATAAATAGCTATTTAGATTTTAAGATTTCAATTAACTGATCAAACTTATTATTTAATTCTTCATTTTGTTTAATTAATATATCAAATTTACTTTCTAAATTTTCACTAAGTTTAATTAAAAAATCAAACTTATTTTCTAACTCCTTGTTTTGTTCTATTAGAGTATCGATACTTTTATTATTATTATGCACTTGTTTAAGAATATTAAAATTAACAAGTATAGAATTATTAATAGCAAAATATTCATATAGACCAACATTTACTGCTTTTGATTCAAAGAAACTATCATATTCTTTTTTTGAATGTAAAAGAATATTTTCTAATACATTAATATCTTCTTCGGAATTATTTGTTAATACTTTAAAAAAATTAGTAAATTCTATTTCAAATTGTTGTTTTACTTTTTCTTTTTGTTGTTTTATTTTATCATCTTGTAGAATTTCTTCTTTTGAACGAAATAGTTTCATGTAAAATACCTCCTTATTATAAGTAAATTATAAACTAGGAAGGTATAAAAATAAATGCATATATTATGTTGCGAATCTTTTGAACATTATTGTTTTAGAATATAAGTGGGATTATTAAATGATATCAGGAACAAAAAAGAATGTACAAAGGTACATTCCTGAATAATTATAATCCTAATAACTGTTTCTTTTTAGCATCAAATTCTTCTTGAGTTATTATTCCAATTTGAAGCAATTCATGTAATTTCTTTAATTCTTCTAATGGAATAGAATTGTCATTGGAAGCAGGACTATTTTTGTTTTCAGAATTTATACGACAAATGTTTTCAAGAATTGATAAATCTTTTTGGCATTGTTCTATCATCATTTCTGTCAGCTCATCTTTTTTTTCATCGCTTTTTTGAATATAACTTATATAAATATGAGGTTGTTCAAATGAATTAAGATTAAGTTTAATGCGTAAATCTTTAATGGTTGTAGTTTCTAGTCGAGGTGCTCCCATAGCTCCAATAATTGCACCAGTATCACCAAGGATTGCTTTTCCAGCAAGTGCTTCAGTATAACTTCCAGAAATTGTTTTGGTTTCATTTTGGATAAGTTCAAAACTGTTAATATCGCTAAAATTTATATTTATCGAACCATTGTTATTTTTGGATTTAGGATAAATGGTTAGAGTTTTCTCATTATCATTTACGATTATGCGATGGGTATATGGAAGTAAAAATTTGTATATATCATGGCAAATTTCATTGTGTTTAGGCATAAAAAGAGACGACAGATATTCTTTTTTATTAATAAATTTAAAAAATAACCAGCCTTTTTTACTATTTCTATATTCCCAAAAAGCGACGGATTCAAGATCTTCAAAAGGAAATTCGTGTCTTTCCCCTTTACGTATATATATAGTTTTCTCTCTAACTTCTATTTCGCTAAAAGCACCTAGCTTCACTTTGTACATAATAGTATCACTCTCTTTCATTAATTATAGTTTACTAAATAATTATAACATTAATTTTTTAAGGTTTCAGTAAAAAATAACAGGAGGTGTTAATATAATGACTGATATGGAAAAATTAAAATTAACTAGTTCTGAATTGGAAAAATTAACAAAAAAATTGAAAGAATTAGAGCCGTATTCAAAAATGGAATTTAAATTTGGTTCAGAACCAATTATTAATTTAATTACTAGATTTTCGGAATTAGATGTAAGCTTAAAAATAATTCAAAATGGTTTGAATTTATTAAAAGGTAATAATCTTAGTGATACATTAAATAAAATGGCTGCGAGTGGATCTACGTTAAGTAGTATATTACTTAAAGCAGGTGATTCATTAAAAATGCTAACAACATGTACTGATTTTCATACGTTTAAGACAACATTATGTACTATGGCAACAACGGCATTAAGTGTAGCATTAGAATTTTTAAAAACAAATCCATTGGTAGCAGTAATAGGAGCAATTGGCTTAGTAGTAGGAGCTTTATCTTTATTTAGTGGAAGTGAGGAAAAGGCAAAAACTGATACCGAATTATTGGCTGAAGCTCAAGCAAGAAAAAGAAAAGAATTGGAGAATACAACTAAAGCAATAAAAGATCAAACAAGCTCAATGATTGAATCAGCTAAAGAACAAGTAGCACAAGCTAGTGCTATTAGAGGATTAGTAGAAAATCTTAATGGTTTAACTAATAAAGAGGGTTTTTTTGATAGTGGCGATATTGAGAAGGTTAAATATTATATTGATGAGATTAATAGTCAAATGCCAGGAACAGTAGAATTAACAGAAGATGGCAGGGTACATTGGATAAAGAATGCAGAAGCGATAGAAGAAAATATAAAGCAATTAGAACGAAAAGCAAAAGTAGAAGCATATTATGATGGGTATGTGGATAGTTTAAAAAATGAATCTAAATTAAGGAGTGAATTGACATTAGCACAAAATAACTATAATGCTGAGTTACAAAAACAATCTGATCTTAAGGAAAAATACAATGAAATAATAGAAAAATCAAAGAATGGAACTGCTACATATGAAGAATTAGGAATGTTAGAAACTTATAATGAACAGATGCAAGAATCTAATGAGCGATTAAATGAATATAGTTCGACTTTAGATAAAGCTAAATCAGCATATGAAGCTAATAAACAGGGAGCAGATCTTTATAATTTGGCAGTTCAAGATTTAGATGGTGCTGTGGGAGCATCTGCTCAATTAATGGTTGCGGAAATGCTAGAAGTTGGTGAAAAGGGAACTAGTACATGGTCAAGTTTAGCAGCAGCAAGAGAAGATTGTAAAACTAGAATGTTAACGGCTAGTGAAGAAGAAAAAGAAGAAATAAAGCTGGCTAATGAAATTATTAATGCTGAAACTATTAATAAGGCAATGGTCTTTGGTGATAGTTATGAAAAAATGATAGCTAATCTTAAAGAAAAAGGAGCTATATTAAGTAAAGAGGAAGAGGAACAGTTGAAAGATAGTTATGAGATGTGGTCAATGTCTACAGAACAAATTAATAAAGCTCAACAAGCAGGATTAGATACTTTAACATTGATGAAAAATGTAGCAATGTCTAATATGAATGATGACGATAAAAAGAAATTAGCAGAAAATGTCAAAATGTTTGCTGCAGCAGGTAATACAGAAGGATTACAATTGTGTCAACAACTTGCTGAAGGATTAGAGAATAACAAAAATGAAGTTAATGACGAAACTAGGGATTTGATGAATCAGATGAGTACTATAGTGGAAAATAAAAAATTAGAAGCAAAAGTTACATCGAAGGCAGATAAAGCAAGCGTTGAAAAATCAGTGAGTGTAGTTAAAAAAGCTATGGATGGTATTGGTAGTGTATTTGTCGGAATTAAATCATGGCTTGGGTTTGCTGATGGAGGATTCCCAGATACTGGTGAATTATTTATAGCACGTGAAGCAGGTCCAGAGTTAGTAGGACGAATAAATGGTAAGACAGCTGTTGCTAATAATGATCAAATAGTATCTGGTATTAGTTCTGGTGTTTATAATGCTATGGTTAGTGCTATGTCGAGAAGTCATCGTGCTAATACTACTGTTACAGCAATCTTCCAGGTTGATGGAAAACAAGTGGCTAAACAGGTGATTAATGCGCATAATCGAGAAGTTATGCAAACGGGTAGAAGCCCATTATTGATTTAGGTGGTGAAAAAAATGGAAATATTAAAAATTGGAAAAGATTTGTTTGTTAATCCTAGTTCTTTACAATGGCAGGAATCAGATTTGGATAGTAGTGAAGGTTCAGGAAGGAATGTACTAGGTGATATGTTTAGAGATCGAATAACGGTAAAGCGTAAGCTTGCCGTTACCTTCCCGCCGATGCTTACAAGCGAAATGTCAAAGATATTAAAAGCAATTGAACCAGTATTTTTTGATATTACATATCCAGATCCTAAAGAAGGTGAAAATGTGACAATGAATGTTTATGTTAGTGATCGTACGGTACCTGTCTATTGTTTTGATAAAGATGCTAATGAATGGTTATGGCAGGGACTTGCAATAGAATTTATAGAGCGTTAGGAGGAATAAGTAATGTTGAATGTAAGCAATGAATATAAAAATGCGATTATTTCTCCAATGCGAGAGTTTGTAACTAAAGTTATTATTAATGATCAGGAAATTGATAGTAAATATCTTAAAAGTATTAAGATAGAAGAAATTAGTTGTAGTGGTGAAGTGATTTCAATTGGAGATGTTTGTAGTAATGCATTTGAATTAGAAATGTTTATTCCTGAAGAGATTATTTCTTTTGAACAGGCAAAAATAGTGGTTAAAAGTGGTTTAAAATTTAGTGATGAAATTGAGTGGATCGATTTGGGAACATATATTGTAAATGAAGTATCTCGAGAAGAATATTCAATTAAATTGAATGGCTATGATGCTATGAAAAGATTTGATGATATATTTGAACCAGAGATTGTTTTTAATGATGAAACAAAGTTTATTGATGTCTTAAATGATCTTTTAAGGCAGTGTAATGTTGTATTGGCAGAAATTGATTTAGATGAGTATGAAAATTTGATTATTGATCATTATTATGAAAATATTTCATGTAAAGAGTTACTTGGATATTTAGCTGGTTTAATGGGATGTAATGCAAGAATTAATCGTTTTGGTGAATTGGAGTTTTATTGGTATAGTAATACTAATTTAATAATTAATGAAGAGTTAATTTATCAAGATAGCTACCAAGAGACTTTAGAAAGTGAATTTGTTATTAATTCACTGACTAGTGGTGATGAAGAACATACATATACATGTGGATCAGGTAATGGGATTAGTTTTGCTAATCCGTATATGACTCAAGAATTACTTAATAAAATCTTTTTAAAAGTCAACGGTTTTAGCTATCAGCCCTGTACTTTCAAATGGCGTGGTAATCCTAGTATTGAAAATAGTGACGTAATTAAACTTGTAAATAAAAATATTGTAATAATGAAGCAAACATTAATGTTAGATGGTGGTTTTAGCAGTGAAATTGAATGTGTTGGGAAGTTAGATAACGATGTAGTAATGAAGACATCAAGTCCTACAGAAATTAAGTTAAATAAACTTTATAATACATTAACAAACGCTTTTAAACATAGTAGTGAAACAATATTAGGCCAGCATGGTGGTAATCTAGTCATTGATGTAAATGATGATGGTAAGCCTAGTGGCTGGACGATCATGAATACGCCTACTTTAGAGCCGTACACAAAATTATGGAAGTTCACGTCTGGTGGTTTAGGTTATAGTGAAGATGGGGGATCCTCTTTTAAAAATATAGCATTTGATTTAGAGGGTAATTTTAATGCAAATGTTATAACTACAGGGGTGTTACAAGGTGAAATGTTTGAACTTGATTTAATATTAGGAACAATAAAAATTGGTAAACGTAATAATAATGGTGAAATTGTTGATCCTAGTTTTTATTTAAATGAACAGGGAGAATTAATAATAAAAGCATTTGAGGAATACAAAAGTATCAATAATATCTTTATTAGTGATGTTGAACCTGAAAATCCTGTAAATAACATTAAATGGCTTGATACTTCTAATTATCCTAATGTTTTAAAAATCTACGAAGATAATAGCTGGATTTCTATCAGCGATTATACCGGTGATATTGATTTTATAAAAGGTGAGATATCAAGTCTAAATACATCTTTAGAACTGGAACAAGGTAAAATAGAAGCTTTGGTAAAAGATTCAACTATTGAAATCAATGGTGAAGAAACAAAAGTAAAAGAAACAGTAGAAAATATGATTCTAGGCTTAGATGGTCTAACTAATACATTAAAAACGACAAGTAGTAATAATCTTATTAGAGATAGTATCGGCTGTTTTAATGATGGTTCTTGGCAAGGAAATTACAATCTTGATGCAACTGCAGAAACACGCTACAGAAACCAGTATGGCTATGCTTTATTATTAAAAAATAATAGCTTAAAGCAACAGGTAAATGTTGCCAACGGTGTATATACTTTGTCTTTTGTTTATAAAAAACTGGTTAATTTAGCTAATGTTAAGCTGCTTATTAATGGAGATGAATTTATTTTAAGCAATAATGACTATACCGAATTTAAACATACCTTTGAAATATCAGACGGTTATATAACGATCGTATTTGAATGTGATACAGATAATGCCTGTCCAATCATAAATCTAATGCTGAATAAAGGTGATGAAAAAATGGAATGGTCACTTAACTCTAATGAAACCTGGTCGGATACGGTCAAGATTGGTCGCGGTGTTCGTATTTCTTCTATTGGTACTGATGTAGAATTTGTGGCTCTTGCGGATATTATTGGTTTCATGAATAAACAGGGCGAATATATAACTATCTTCGATAGTGATGGTATTGTAACAAACACAGCTGTTGTCAAGAATAAAGCAGCGATTGTTAATTTACTGATTCAGAATATTAATGATCAAACAATAATTAATAGAATCAATCCTAATGAAATGGAGGTATATGAAAATGGCGAATAGTGGTGTTTTAGGCGGTGGTGGATATCAGGGCAGATATCTGGAATTTGCATGGGCGCTGGTAAGTCAGGATATTGCTACTAATTCATCGGTAATTTACTGGCGGGTAACTGTTGTTGGAGGAACATCATCATATTATTATCACTATAGAGATTATTGTGATGCTTTTGGTGCAGTTCTGGTTAATAATAATAGTCGTACACAACGATATAAAGGTGATTTAGCAAATGGATATCAAACTGTATATCATGATGTAAATGGTAATTTTAATTTTAGTGCACATGTTGTCGCAGCTGTTTATTCAAATACAGTAAACGAAGATGTGACTGGTTCGTGGTCTCTTCCAACAATTCCTAGACAAGCAACTTTAACAAGCATGATTGAAAATTTTACAGATGAAGATGATCCCTGGCTTACTTATAGTAATCCTGGTGGTTTAGGGGTAAAAGCATGGCTGGAAGTAAATCCTACTGGTGATCATATTTGTGAAAGAACATGTACAGGTGGACGTTTGGATTGGAATTTGACAGATGCAGAAAGAAAATTAATTCGTCAAAAATGTACTAGAAATTCACAAACAATACGGGTTGGAATTTACACAAACATTAATGGCCAGTGGGTTAATCCTGATTATCGGGATCGGACAATAACCATAAAAAATCCAGATCCGACATGGAATTCAGGACTTGAAACATTAACAGTAGATAATGGAGAATTGGCAGGTAATACAACAGTAATAAAAGGATATTCTAAAATAACTTTTACAGGTAATAGTGCAAACGCTGTAAAAGAAGCAACAATTAAAGAATATCGTATAATATGCGGAAACAATGTTATCAGAAATACCGAAAATAACAATTTTATAATAAATAATGCTGCTTCTAATACTATTGTTAATTATGTAGAAGATAGTCGAGGAAATGTTATAAGTAAAGAATCAGTAATCCCTAATTTTATAGATTATTTTACACCAGCAATTTTAGAATTAACTGTATCCCGAGAGAAAGGCGGAATAGATTCAAATGCAGTAGTTGTATGTAAAGGACAATTTTTTAATGGGAATTTTGGAAACGTTGATAATGAACTATCTATACAGTACTTTTACAAGGCTCAAGGAAGCGGTACATGGATACAAGGGAATACGGAAATAACTTATAGTGCAAGTAATAATAATTTTATTATTGAAGCAGAAATAGCAGGTGATTTAGGAGCCAATGGTTTCGAGATTGAAAATAATTATGATTTTAAAATCGTTATTTCAGATAAAATAACGACAGGTATTTTTAAAGAAACAATACTTCAAAGCGGGATTCCTCAAATGTCAATTCATCAAAATGGTGTTGCCTTCGGCGCTTTCTATGATCCTGATGTTGGAGGTGCTTTACAAGTAGAGGGAAGAAATATCGTAAACTTTAAATATTCTAGTCAAGAACAATGGACTGGCAATTATTGGATAGATGGTAAGAAAATATATATAAAAACTATCGATACAGGTGAAATAGTAGGTACTACTGCCAACCAAAATAAAACGGTACCACATGGAATCGAAGATCTAGATATGGTTATAGATATTACAAGTATTGCTTGGAATACTGGAGTCTACAATTTCTGGAAACTGCCATCTGCCCACAAGGATGACGTACGTGACGGTACATCTGTTGTTGTTAATAGAAACAATGTAGAAATTGTTTTAGGTGCTTTTTGTAGTTGGAATCATTCGTACACTACAATTAAGTACACGAAAAATTAAAGAAAGAAGGAGGTTGATGCTAATTGCAAAAATTATGCAAATGAATACAGCCATTAAACTAGAGGGATTAATGATAATACTTTAACATGCCCAAATCTAGAATTACATTTTATTGGGGATGAAAACTATACAGATGGTATTTTTACTGGCTGGTTTTGGAAGCACAAAAATTTGAAAGATTATTGGAAATGAATGGTAGCTTGGTACATATAGAAGGTGTAGTATGGAGTGATGATAGCTCAAAGAGAAATGGGAATCTATTAGTATTTTTTGATAGATTATTATATATACATATTCGAACAAGTTATAGTTACTTTTATACAATATAAAAAATTAGAGGATATTGTTTTAGATTAATTATTATGGTGTAAGATGATTTGTTAAAAAACTAGTGTAAAATACATATTACATTAGTTTTGTAGAGATATAAGTGCTTTAAATACTTATATCTCTACAGTTTTAAAAATATATTATTGATTAATGGGAAATAATCATAGTTTTAATCAGCCAATTTTATTTACAAAAATTTTTAGAGTAACTTTGTAACTTTATGGCATTTTAGATGAATGATATAAGATAAAAATAATTATAAATATAAAAACAGAAAGGAAAAAAAATGAATTTTTTAGAGAACTTAAATTATATGGATACATATAATGCAGTTATAGGTGCTATTATCGCATTTCTAAGTTTTATTTTTGGAGAACATTGGATTTTATTTGCAATTTTTTTATTATTCAATGTTATTGATTATATAACAGGCTGGATGAAATCTAAAATGAGTAATAAGATAAACTCTGTAGTAGGGGTAATGGGTCTTTTAAAGAAATTAGGATATTGGATCATAATTATGATCTCATTTTTGGCATCTGTTTTGTTTATTGAAATTGGAAATACTTTAGGAATTAATCTAGAAATTACGACATTGTTAGGATGGTTCGTGTTAGCCTCTCTAGCAATAAATGAACTTAGAAGTATTGTAGAGAATTTAGTAGAAGCTGGCTATAATATTCCGATGATATTTACTAAAGGATTAGAGGTTGCGGATAAAATGATTAATAAGGAAGAAAAATAAGATGATAATGACAGCTATACAATTAGTAGAAAAAGTAAAGTCTGTGGCTAATAGTGCTACAGAATATAAATTAGGAACATTTGGTAATAAAAAAACAAATGGGAAAACACAATGGGATTGTAGTGGTTTATTAAAAGGCATTCTTTGGGGCTATCCAGAAAATGGTAAATATGCATCAAATGGTGTATTAGATCAAAATGCAGATACAATTATTTCAAATTGTTTAAATGTAAGTAATGATTTTAGTAATATTGAAGTCGGGGAAATAGTGTGGATAGAAGGGCATATGGGTATTTATATAGGTAATGGTTATGTAATTGAGGCTACACCGAAATGGAATAATGGAGTACAAATCACAACCTGTAAAAATATTAGCAATGGTCAAAAAGAGAGAAAATGGTTAAAACATGGAAAAAGTCCTTATATCGAATACCAGCAAGTAGATAACATTGATAATTGGATAGCCCGTTTACAATCAGAATGTAATAATCAAGGCTTTAGTAATCAAGATGTTGATGGCATTGCTGGTACAGTTACATTAGAAGGATGTCCTTTGTTATTAAATAAATCTCAAGGAAATATTACAGCCATAGTGCAGGAAAGATTAAATAATTTAGGTTATGATTGTGGTGAAATAGATGGGATAAATGGTAATAATACGCAAAAAGCAATTAAAAGCTTTCAACAAGATAATGGTTTACAAGTTGATGGTATTGTTGGTAAAAATACTTGGAAATGCTTGTTGAAGATATAATAAAAGCATAAATTACTTTTAAAGTAATAAATACACATTCTCGATTTAAAAAGCAAATTTTGTGTTTTTCACTAAAATAATTTTATATAAAAAATATACAAAATGAACTTATCGGGAATGTCAAGAAATTTGTGTAAGTAATTTTATTAAATTGTCAAAGAACTATAGAAATGACTTATATCGAGTATATATAGGTCATTTTATTTTTCTAAATATTTTTGGATTCTTGTTGAAAATCTATCATCCATCATTAATTGATTCATAACCATTGCCCAATTTGATACACGCCCACCTGACCATTTTTTCGATAATTCAAGAACTCTTAAATATAACACTTTTAATACCGCTGTCTCATTTGGAAATGCTCCTTTTTTTATGACCTTTCTAAAACTTGAATTGACACTTTCAATTGCATTGGTTGTATACATAACTTTTCTGATGGCTGATCCATAATCAAACAGCTGTTCTACATGATGAATGTTCCTTTCCCATACATCAACTGCTCCCGGATATTGTTTCCACTCATTCTTGAATGTTTCAAATGCGTTTTTGGCCGCCTTTAAACTAGGAGCTCCATAAACTTTTTTCAATGATTGTGTAAATCGCTTATAATCCTTGCTTGGGACATATTTAATAGAATTCCTTATAAGGTGGACAATACATCTTTGTACCACAACATTGGGAAATATTGCTTTCGCACCATCTTCAAGTCCACTAACACCATCCATAGATATAAAGAAAACATCTTCCACACCTCTCGCTTTGATTTCATCAAAAATCTGCATCCATTTATGCTTGCTTTCTGTCTCGTTTAACCATAACCCCAGTATTTCCTTGTTTCCATTGATGTCATAGCCTAAAACAGCATATACAGCATATTCCTTTACCTCATAATCATTTCTTACTGTCACATATAAACAGTCAACAAACAAGAATGCATAACATTGAGATAGTGGTCGGTTTTGCCAGTTTTCCAGTTCAGGAATGATAGCATCGGTTATATCGGAAATCATTTCATGAGAAACCGAAAATCCATAGATATCTTCAATTGTGGTTGATATATCTCTTTGAGACATTCCTTTTGCATACATTGAGATGACTTTATTTTCAATGTCCGAAACATCTCTCGTTCTCTTAGGAATAATTTGCGGTTCAAAAGATGCCTCCCTGTCTCTAGGTATATTAATATCTAATTCTCCTCTTGATGTTTTTATTTTTTTAGGAGAATAACCATTTCTTCTGTTTAATGTCTTTTTTTCTTCTTTACTGTTAGATGCATAACCAAGATGGTTGTTCATTTCTCCCTGAAGCATTGATTCAAATAATGGTCCAAAAATATCTTTTAAAGCTTCATCCATATCCTGTGCTGATTGTGGATTATAAGTATCAATAATTTGTTGAGCCAAAGCTACTGTTTTTGGATCTCTTTTTATTCTTGCCATATTTCATTAACCTCCATATTTTTAATTTTGATAATAAGAAAAGTGTGTAGCAGTAATATAACACATATTACTTACTTACACACTTTATTTTACACTCCCAACTTATCCATTTAGGATAAGTTCATAACTTTGGTCAACTGTGGGGTTTTGAGAGTGTAAAGGAATGCTGGCTCTTTATATATTATCTATTTTTTGTTTAAGAGTTTCAAACTCTTCATCATAGGCATATTCAAATATCATTTCGAGCTGTTTTTCGTTTAATTCAGCAACCCATTTTGCACAATCAATATGATAGTGCTTTTTTAATATTCTAATACATGTTTCTCTATTTTTTTGTAGAATTGCGTTTTTTCCAATCTCAATTCCCTGCTCAATACCCTGATCGATACCTTGTTTGATTCCCTCTTCAATCCTTTTGGCTGTCTTTTCTTCGCGCTCCATCTCTAAGGATTCGGTTCTAAGCTTCGCTAAGGCTAACTGATTCGCTAATGACCATATCGGCTCATTACTTCTAAACTTGTCATACATCTTTATCACCATCTCCACTATATCTTCTTCTCTTTCCTTCATTATAGCAGTATATTCATTTTTTATAAACAAATAACATAACCTTTCTAGATCATTTAATCTTGCGATTCCTTTTTCCTTGATGATCTTATCGATATGTCTCATCTTGATAAAATAGCGGTAGTTGAGATTTTCTTTTTCCAGCTCTCCCTGATCATCTCGAAACGCATAATCTTTGATCAAACGATCATCATCTTCATTGATAAAGATGATTTGATATACCGGTCTTAGCTGATGATATTTTTCACCGGTATCGATCTGTTCTACTAACAGTCTGGCCCCATAGAACTGAAAGCGGGTACTTTCGCTATTACTGTTGCCGGCCATCTGCATTTCGATATCAATGATTCGGCCCTTTTCATCAACAGCACAGATATCGAGGATGATGTTTTTAGCGAGAACCGTATTTTGATTGATTTCCGGATTTTTAACGATCATCTGTTGACAGTCAAGATGGGTGACGGATTTAACGATAAACTTTCTCAGTTTTATAGATTCTAAAGTGTCCCTGGAAAGCAGATATTTAAAGAACAGGTCATTATTAAAGCGAACATTATTATTATCGATAATATTTTTTCATGAATCATATTTTTTCCTCCTCATTATCTTTTACAATCTAAAAAGGAGAATTACTTTAAAAAATAATAATTAATTTAATTTTTTATTTTTTAAATTAGAAATAATTAATTATTCATTAATGATTATGCTATAATCATTAATATAAAAATTTTTTGGGGGTATAGGAATGAGAAAAATTGCAGTATTAACTTCAGGTGGTGATGCTCCTGGAATGAATGGAGCAATTCGAGCGATAGTTAGAGTTGGAATTAAAAGAGGTTTTGAAGTTTATGGTGTATATGATGGTTATCAGGGACTTGTAGAAGGGAAGATAAAGAAACTGGGGTACAGTGATGTTTCAGAGATTTTAGCTAAAGGGGGAACGATTTTAGGATCTTCAAGATTACCTGAATTTAAATTGGATGAAGTACAAGATAAAGCAATTGAAAATTTAAAAAGATTTGACATTGATAGTCTTGTTGTAATTGGTGGTGATGGTAGTTATCGTGGAGCTTTAGCTTTAAGTAAAAAAGGAATAAACTGTATTGGTATACCAGGGACGATCGATAATGATATTAATGGAACTGATGAAACGATTGGGTTTCATACCGCATTATCAAATATTATTGATGCTGTAAATAAATTAAGAGATACTTCAAGTTCACATCATCGCTGTTTTGTAATTGAAGTAATGGGAAACAATGCAGATAGTTTGGCACTTTATTCTGCGATTTCATGTGGCAGTGAATTAGTTATTACTAATAAAACGGGATATGATGAAGATTTTGTTATTTCTGAAATGATAAAAAATGAGACTGTTTATCATAAGCGGCATGCAATTATCATTGCTAGTGAAAAAATTTTTGATGTTGATAAATTGGCTAAAAGAATTAATCAAGAAACTGGTTTTTCAAGTCGAGCAATTGTTTTAGGGCATATTCAAAGAGGCGGTTCACCAGTTCCAGAAGATCGCATTTTAGCTTCAAGAATGGCTGGTAAAGCAATTGAACTGTTGCTTGAAAGGCAAAGTGGTCAATGCGTTTGTTTAAAAAACAGTGAAATTATAGCTAAAGGAATAGAAGAAGCTTTAAAAGAAACTAATAAAAGTAAAGAAGTACTTTATCATTTATTTGATGATCTAGTTTAGGAGGTTAAGATGAAAAAAATTTTGTTTTGTGATATGGATGGAACGATTATTAATGAATCAGGATTACTTTATTCAAAAGATAAAGAAATGATAAAAAGATTTAGAGATGCTGGAAATATATTTGTTTTTAATACTGGTAGAAATATTGAAGAGGTCAGGGGCGAAATTAATAAACACGACTTAGCTTATGATTATCTTATTTTAAATAACGGGGCTCAAATCATGAATAAAGATGAGGCTGTTTTATATCGACAGGCAATTTCAAAACAAGTTGGAGTTAGAATTATTGAAGAGTGTTTAAAATATAATAATTTGTGGGTTTACTTTTTTGATGGAAAGAAGACATTGGCATATTATCGTAATCAAACATATAGATATAGTGCTCAGGGGATGATTGCCGTTAAAGAATATGACTTTTTAAAGGAATATTCAAAGACAAAAGAATTTGATATAATAGCGATACATCAGGATGATCAACAATTAGATAATGTTTTAAAAATCAAGAATTTTATTGCTGAAAATTATAATAGTGATGCTCAAGGAACATTAAATCAACATTATTTAGATATTACCCCAAGTAATTGTACTAAAGGAACAGGAATTACTAATTTGGTTAATTTAATTAATGGTGATTTAATTAGTTATGCAATTGGGGATTCATATAATGATATTAGTATGTTTGAGCATGCTGATTATGGTTATACCTTCAATCGTGTAAGTGATGAAGTCAAGAAATATAGTTATCGGCAGGTTGAAAATTTATCAGAGTTGATTGCAGAAATAATTTAAGGGGGAAATTAAATGACTTGGCAAGATAAATTACGTAAAGTGGAACCATATGTGGCAGGTGAACAGCCTAAGATTGTAAATATGATTAAATTGAATACTAATGAAAATCCTTATGGACCGAGTCCGAAAGTTAAAGAAGTAATTAGTAATATAGATATTGATAAGTTAAGATTATATCCTAATAGCGATGCTGTTGATTTAAGGAAAGCTTTAGCTGATTATTATCATTTAGATGAGGAACAAGTATTTATCGGTAATGGTTCTGATGAGGTTTTAGCATTAACTTTTTTAACATTTTTTAATGGGAATGAGCCTGTTTTATTTCCGGATATTACATATTCTTTTTATCCTGTTTATTGTGATCTATATCAAATTGATTATCAGTTAGTTAAACTTGATGATAACTTTAAAATGAATGTTAATGATTTTTTACAAGCAAATAGTGGAATTATTTTTCCTAATCCTAATGCACCAACGGGATTATTAGAAGATTTAGATTTTATTGAAACTATTTTAAAAAATAATCCTGATAGTATTGTTGTTGTGGATGAAGCTTATATTGATTTTGGGGGTAAAAGCTGTGTACCATTAATTAATAAATATGAAAATCTGGTAGTGATTCAAACATATTCAAAATCAAGATCGTTAGCAGGAATTCGCTTAGGAATTGCACTAGGAAATAAAGAGGCAATCAGTCATTTATATGATGTGAAGAATTCTTTTAACTCATATCCAATCGATTACATTACCCAGCAAATAGCTTTAGCAAGTATTTTAGATGATCAAGATACTAAAGCTAAGTGTGCTAAAATAATTAAAACTAGAGAAATGACAAAACAAAGACTGAAAGAATTGGGCTTTATTGTTCCTGATAGTTATGCTAATTTTATATTTGTAAAACATCCTGACATAGATGGTCAAGAACTGTTCAAGGCTTTACGAAAAGAAGGGATCATTGTTCGTCATTGGAATAAAGAAAGAATTGCGCAATATCTGCGAATTACAATTGGAACAGATGAACAAATGGAAGTGATGTTGCAGTTTTTAACTAAATATCTAAAAAAATAACAGATGGATAACCATCTGTTATAATTTTTTATATTGTTGTTTAGCATCTCTGATAAATACATAGTTATTAGTATTTGATAAAAGATCATTGTAATGATACTCATCAAAAGTGATTTTTTTTAAATCTTCTAATAAAATAATTTTGTTTTTGACCATGATATCTAACATTTTACCACGAGCCTGTTTAACATACATTGAATTACGAACTAGCTTATCAGCTCGTTTCTCAACAAAATCAATATTAATTAAATGGGGATGGTCGATCATTTTTACAAACTCTTTAGAGGCAAGACAAATGATATAATCTTCATTCTTAAAATAGTTGTTTACCTCATCTTGCCAAAAATCATATAAATTTAAATCAAATTTCATGATCATATCTAAACGATAAGGTGTAATTTTAGTATTATATTTTAAGATACCATAATAAGCAGACATAATATTAAGATATTTATCTAAATAATTAAAATCACTATCATTATAAGTATTTAAATTGATTTGCTTAAAAACAGTTCCCTGATAACAATAAATAGCAGGCGTAGATTCATAATTTTCATGATAATAAGTATAAACAGTTTCAGCCATTTTAAAAGATATTTTCATCAAATCATGTAATTCATTAATAGTATATTGCTTCAAATATTTATTTAATTGTTCTGTTTTTTTAGAAAAAAGCAAATCTGTTTTTTCGATATTAATTTGTTTAGTTTTCATTACCTTTGCAGGCGCTATAATTATTTTCATTTTTATCACCCACTTTATTATACCTTAAATCATCAAAATATGATATACTTGTCGTGGTGATGAAAGAATGAATAATACAATTATAATTGATAAAATTTTAATTCATATGTTAGATTTAGAACATAGCAAAGTAGTTTATTCGGATACTTTTATTAATTTGACCGAAGGAACAACGGAATATTATGATAAAAAAATTGAAAAATGTTTAGAAAATTCAGGAATTAAACAACTGATAATCGGAAGTGAACATCATTTATTACAATCAGGAAGAAAAATGATAGAAAATGATGACAATTTTAAAGAAGAATCAATAAAAATTACCCAGGATCTATTTGATCTTTGTACAAAAATCGAAGAAATGCCTAATGCAAATTTGATGTTTGTTGAATGTAAAGTTGATGGTAAAAAATACATTTTAATTATTAAATTAAATTATAAAACTATGCCAATGAGTTTAATTGAAGAAAATAATGGAGTTCGTAGTATTCGTTTTGTGAATCAGCAGATTTTACCAAATAAGACAACGGCTGTTGAAGAAGCAATAATTATAAATATTGAAGATGGTATTTTGTCAATTATCGAAAAAAGATTTATGATTGATGGAAAGCCAGGCTATTATTTAAATGAGCAATATATTAAAGGAGAACCTAAATTAACCGATAAGCAGAAGATGAGTATTGTTAATAAGGTAGTAAAAAAGGTAGATAGTGAATATGGGGTTATTGAAGGTGATCCATTACCAGTTGTTAAAAGAGAATTGGCAGAGTTAGTAATGGAACATCGTCCAGTAAAACCAATGGAATTAGCTAAAAAAGTTATGGGCAATGATTATAACGCGACCGAAGAAGTTGAGACGATAATGAAAGATTTAGGTATTGAAGAAGATGATGTAATTGTCAATGTACCCGTATCTTTAGATCGGATGTCACGCTGTAAATTAGTTTTAGATGATGATCGAGTTATTGAATTAAGTGTTGAGGATTATCTTGAGGGTGTCGATATTTCCCGGGAAATGGATGAACGGGGAATGACACGAATTATTCTTAAAAATATAAAAGATATAGTAGTAAAATAAATATATTTAGTTTTTTAATCAAAAAGGGGCTGTAACGAATGAATAGTTTTTGGCTATTCATGGGAATGTCAAGAAATTTGTGTAAGTAATTTTATTAAATTGTCAAAGAACTATAGAAATGACTTATATCGAGTATATATAGGTCATTTTATTTTTCTAAATATTTTTGGATTCTTGTTGAAAAT
>NZ_CAMPPT010000015.1:0-10551 GCF_946902305.1 Clostridium sp. Marseille-Q5894
GATTTTCAACAAGAATCCAAAAATATTTAGAAAAATAAAATGACCTATATATACTCGATATAAGTCATTTCTATAGTTCTTTGACAATTTAATAAAATTACTTACACAAATTTCTTGACATTCCCGCCACATAAAAATATCCAGCCAATAAATGTACCCTTATGGTTGGATATTTTTATTTTATACCTAAACGAATCGAAATTCCTATTAGACAAAAAAACAAGACCTACACCGTAAGTCTTGTTTTAAATTATTTTTTATCTATATCTTCTTTTTCTATTTCCATAGAACGCTAGAGTTGCAATTGCAAGTCCTGCAAGTGGATATAATAAGTTTGTTGTATCGCCTGTATCTATTGCAGCAGTTGTATCTCCAGATTTAACTACTTCTAATCCATTGATACTAGCCATTAAGTTTTTATAGGCTGCATCTACACCAGCTTGATCAATATCACCATTAGTTAAAGCTGCTTGAGCTTCTTCCAATGCTTCCATCATCACTGACCATGTTTCAGCACTGTAATTTGCTACGTTCAATGATTGAGCTCGATTAATTAAGTCTTGTAATAGATCCTTATTTGGAATTAATCTTAAGTCTAAGTATGCTCTGATTAACGCTTCATATGCTGCATCTACTTCCGTTTGTGTTGCATCTGAATTATCCAATACAGCTTTAGCAGTTGCCATTGGTTCTGTTAATCCAGCTACACTAGCTTCTGTATATAGACTCTTATCTAAGCCATTAACCATATCATATAATGCTTGTAATTTTGATTTATCAGCACTTAATACTAAGTTTGAGATTGCCTCTGTTAAGTTATTTAATGCTTCATTAACATCACTTTCTAAAGCATTTTCATCAGCCATTACATCTTTTGCTGCATCTAAAGCTTCTTTAAATGCTGCCCATGAATCAGTTGTATAATTTCCTTCTTCATATTTTTCAGCTACATCGATCAAAGCTTCTAGATCAGTCTTATCACCTTTTACAAATTCTAACATGTGAATTGCTGTTGATAAACGTGTAAATGATGCATCAATTGTTACTTGACTAGCATTAGTATCAGCTAAAATAGTTTGAGCTTCTTCTAAAGCTGCATTAAATTCATCAACTACCGCTGGTACAACATTATCTAAAGCTCCTTGAGCTTTTAAAATATTTGCTGTATCTACAGCTATTTGTAATGCTGTTTTATTTGTTTTCGCTGGTTCAACTTCAACTAATGCATCTTTTGCACTAGCTAAAGCATCTTTTGCTGCACTTACTTCTTCAGCAGTTGTAGCATTTACTGCTACCAATTTTGCATTTGCAAGCGCATCAGCAAATACTTGATAAGATTCAGCAGTATATAAATCTGCATCAACTTTATTTGCTTCACTAATTGCGCTATTAAGTTCAGCAACATTAGTTAAAGCTGCTTTTAATGAATTATATTGAGCTGTTAATAATTCTAAAGCATTTTCAGAAGCTGAATCCATTACTTCTACTTTTGCTAAAAGTGAAGCTAAAGGATCAGCAGTTACTTTTGAGTAATCAGCTAAATTAATTGATTTAGCATCATCAAGAATCATTGCTTTTACTTCGGCGATCTTTTCAGCTGTTGCTGCTGTATCATCTCTAGCAACATCGATTTCTACAGCTGCAGCAAAATTATTACCATTATGAGTAGATAACGCTGTCAATCTAATACCATATGCTGTATACATTTGATCTAGTTGGATAACATTTTCTTTAGTTTCACTTGAGAAAGTACCTTCTTTAATTACTGTATAATTTCCATCAGCATCTTTAATTTCTAATCTATAATCTTTAATTGATCCGTTAGAAGACGCTCCACGTCCAGTATATAAGAATTTATCAAATGTTTCAGCACCACCAAAATCAACTGCAATCCAGTGATTATCTGTACATGTTTCTAAACCATGATAATTAGTATGCCACCATGAATTTAAATTTCCATCAATAGCAGCCATTGCATTAGCATCACCAGTAGAACCAGTTTCTTCTGAACATGCCGTTGCAGTCCAGTTTTCATGAGATGGCGTAATCATTTCATTTACATCAGTAGTAAATGCTTGTACTTCATCATATCCAACTGCACTATTTTTAACAGTAACTTGTGCTAATTTTCCAGTGAAATCATTATCCCCAACGATAATATTACCACCTTGAACAGCTTCATTTAAATGATCAGCATCATATAATGAGCTTGACAATTTACCATCAATATAAATTTTAAGCATTCCATTAACTTCACGAACCGCATTAATAGAATGTTGCTTACCATCATTAACATTTCCAGTTAATGTAGTAGTTGTAGATGTTGGAACATATTCATCTGTACCAAATGTTCCATGTGCTTTTTCAACAACTGTTGTAACAGTTTCTTTAGAACTTAAAGTAAGATCTTTAACTTTAAATACCACATAACCATCATTATCGATCGATAATGATACATCATCACCTAATTTAACCAAATCAACATTTGTAGCAGTTGTTTCCACACCTAAATTGATACTAAAATCTGTAGTTCCAGTAAATTTATTTTCAGTATCAACAGTATACGCTTGATCAATACCACTTAACCAAACAGTATCTTGATTAGCGTTATAAGAAGCTTCAATTCCACTAGCATCTTTTAAATCATTTTCACTAGACACACTTGCTACAACACCATTTTCATAGTATGCAACATTAATATCTTGTGATAATTCATTGTTATTGAAATCTTTAACTCCTGATACAGAAACTGCATTAACATTAGTTAAAAGACTTGTCGTATTTAATACCACAGTTCTGAAATCTTCTTTTAATTCAGCAGTTACTTCTTTACCAGCAACTGTATAAGTACCACCTTGAATTCTTTCACTGAATTTTAAAGTGATTTCATTATTTCCAGTTGCTTTAGCAGAAATAATTTCAGGTTTATCATTATCAACATGTCCATATTGTTGAATGATTGTTTGATGTGGCGCTAAAGTGACTGTAATTGTATCACCATAAGAAAGTGTATTTTCAATATTTCCTTCAGCATAAGGATAAACTTGAACACCCTTAGCATCTTTTAAAGTTGTTTTAGCACCAACAACGTCTGTTATTTGTAAAGAATATGTTTGTTCTTCATCAGTTGGATTTGTAAATGAAATAATTCCTTCATTTCCATTCCAGCTAGAATATCCATACACACCATTTCTTGGCTGATTTCCAAATAACTTCGCGTTCTTTAATACTTCATGATTTTCTTCAGCCCAAGCTAGAGCATCAGCAGTTACTTTCCATTTAGCATCATCCATAATAGATGGTGAATAATATAATTCCCAGAAAGCTGTACCACGAACAGCATTAGCGAATAAGAATTCTCTAAACACTTCAGTAGTTGCACTACTTCCATCTGATACACCATAAATTGGATCATGGTTATAAATATTCTTTAATGGGAATTGAATTTGATTTTGTTTATATAATTGATAATAAACTTGATCACGATAATAAATCTTTTGTTGATGTCTTTCACCAGTACCTAATTGACCAGTATCTCCAGAATCTTGTACCCAAATTGTATTTACCCATTGTAATAACCATGGACTTAAATTGATATAACATGTAGCATTGATAAATAATCCTTTTCCTTCTTTAGCACGAGCTTCACGAACATTATCAAATAAATCTGTCCATGCTTCCCACATATCAGAAGTAAAGTACATATTTTGATCGCCACCAGTCATATGATCATGACTAGCATTGTTACATGGTCTTGAAGCAAAACCATCCCATTTCCAATAATCAATATCAAATTGATCTTGGTAATTGATTGCCATTTCTTCAAAATTCTTCAAATATTTACGAGAACCTGTACAAATAACATTTCCTAATGCAGAATTTGATTGTACATATCCAGTTCCTTTAGATTCTAAATATCGAGCAAATGTTCCAAAGTAATTATATCCACCTTGAGGTCCTACCCATAAACCAAATGTTGATTGTAATTTATTAGATAAAGATGAAGATGTATACAATTCATTAGGGAACTTAGCGTTAAATTCCCAGAATCCTGTCTGGTTAGGTGTAGTTCCTTGAGAACTTCCTGGAGTTGCTGTGTATGTACCATCATAATAATTGTTCCATCCATCATCAACTACATAAGAATCTAATGGTTCTACACCATTTTCTGTTAATCCTTTTTCAGCTCCATAGAAAGAATCAGCAATACTTTCATCAGTAATATTCATCATATTATCATACCATGAATTATACTGTTTTCTAAAATCTGTTGGTGTTGCAATATCTTCAATATATTCAAAGAAATCTGTTTGAACTACTGAAGTATCTGTCCCTTGTGCAGCCCCAACAACATTCTGCCAAGTAACAAACTTACCATCTGTTGTAAGTTGATTATCTTCTTGTAAACGTGTAAATGTTTTACCTGAATAATAACGAATTTGTGTCGTATTATCTTTGACAATAGTGTCAGTTGCTGGGAATTCAGATCCCATAAATAAACCATTTACATAAATTGGTTGTCCTAACATTAATTCATGTTGACCAATCCACATTGATGAAATTTGACTATCATCAGGATGTGACCAAACACCTTCTGCATCTTCTGGTAACACAAATCTATCAGTATCGATGTAATCGATTTGTGCTTTATCCTTATCACTTACACTAATTTCTAAGAATGAACGCATGTAGTGATCACCAGCTGTTAGTACTACTACTTGATCGATGTTATAAGTAACACCATTAATTTCATATGGTTCATATGAAATTGTTAATTTTTTACCATTTTCAATGTTTTCAACATTAGCACCAGCATATACTAAATCACTAGATACGATTGCATCTTCTGAAACTGGTGTAACTGCAACATTGTAATTTGGTCCATAATATTGATCAGTATAAAGATTTAATTCTGCACTTGTAAACTCTTGCGCACTACCAAAAGCAACTCCTGTTTGAACAACTCGTACATATCTAGTTGTATAAGGTTTATAGAAGTTTGCATAGACACGATCTCCTACATTGTGTAAACCGTCTGCATCATGTAAATTATAAGCTTCACTTGTAAAATTACCAGCACCTGCTAAATTCCATTTTACACCATCAGCACTAACATACAATTCAAATTCACCCATAGTACCATTAGTACCATAAGCTGCATCATGATATCCTGGACGCTTGTCAATTGATAATGAACGTACAGTTTGTTCTTCACCTAAATCAATTTCAACAGTAATTGGATGTCCACTTACAGTATATTCATCAGGATATGTATTTAAGTCTCCATCAATTACTTTAGCTACTGCTGCTTCACTAAAAGCAGATCCGTTAGCATTTTTTATTGTCATTGTCCAATTACTACGATCTAACACTTCAGTTGGCTCAACAACTTTTTGTGTCTTTACGATTTCTTGATCATAGAAATCAATTTCAGCACTTGTAAATTCTTGAGCAGTCCCAAGTGCAACACTAGTTTGAACAACTCGTACATATTGAGTATCTACAGCTTCATCAAAGTTTACATATACCATGTCGCCAACATTGTATAAGTCACCAACTTTATGAAGATTATAATCTTCTTCGGTAAACTCCCCTTCTGCTATTTTAGTATACTCATCACCATCAGCACTTACCCAAACTTCATAGCCACCCATAGTACCATTGATACCATATGAAGCACTTGAGAATCCAGGACGTTTATTTACTGACATACCTGTGATTGTTTGTGTTGTTCCAAAATCAATATCCAATGTAAAAGGATGACCACTTACTTGATAATAATCAATATTAGTATTTAAATCATCATCAAATAGCTTAGCTACCTCATTATCTGGAAAAGCTGTTCCAGATGCATTTTTTAATGTTGCCTGCCACCCGTCACTAGATAAAGGAGTAGGATAAACCCATTCAGGATCATTTGTTATTTCATTGTCATCTTCATCAGTTTTTCCTTCACTAAGAGTATTAATAACAAAATCTTCTGAACCTTTTTGTGGTTCTAAACTTTTATTGATACGTTTATTTAAAATCGAACTAGTTAAAATTGTGCCATCTTTAATCGAAAATTCTCTTGAAATGTAATCATTCCCAATAGATACAACATCATCACTTATCTGCGTGATAACACTATCATTAGTTGCCTCTACAGTATTAATACCAGCAGTTAGACCACTTACTATTAGGGAACAAGATAATACTGTACTGAATAATTTTTTTATTTTCATCCTTTTTAATCACCTTCCCCAATTTAATGGTAATTATCTTCTTTAAATTGTCTTATAAATCATAAATAATTAACAAACCATTTTTACATTTCAACTTAACTCCTCTTAAATAGCGTATCAACACTCCTTCCAACATTAGTATAACATTTTTATATTTTAAATTATTTACACATTTAGTATAAATATTTATATTTTTTATTTACTTATATTTATAACAAAATTTTAATATATTTACTAAATATTTATACTTTCACTATATTTAAGTGTTTTTATTCATATTAACTGCAATAAAATAATTTTAGCAAATATCAATTATTGAAAATCAAAACTAATTTCTACAACTATATTATTAATCCCCAAGCTGATAAATATCTTAAAATAATCAAATAATATTTTTATTATTTTAATAATTTTATTGAATAAAAATAATTTTTATAATATAATGTAAACAGAAAGGATGATTAAAGATGGAATTCGAGTGGTCAACTAATGATATTGCAAAAAAAATAGTTACTATATATAGTACAAACCTAACTTTAAACAAAGCTGCATGTCATCATTTTGAAGATGTCAATTATGTTTTGTTAGGTTTAGATCGCAAAAATAATATTTTAGGAATTAAACCTGTTGGCAAACAGGAATTGAACGAAGAAATTTATCCCGAAGATCAACTACATCGTATTTCAATAGGAAAAAGTTATGGTCGAATATCAAATAAAAATTTTATCAACGAACTATCAAAAGAATATAAATTAGATTTAAGTAATAATAAATGTTTTAAATATGTTGCTAGATTTGATGTGATTCATCAAATTTTACTAGTAAATCTTTAAATTAGGGGGGAAAATTAAAATGATACCAATATGGTTAGGTATTATAATTGCCGCAATCGTTATTGAAGTAATTACGGTTGACTTGGTTAGTGTTTGGTTTGCTGCTGGTGGCATTATTGCTCTGATTCTATGTTTATTAGGAATAAATCAGTCAATTCAAATTGCAGCATTTATTATTATTGCCATAATCACTGCAGTTGTTGTTAGACCGATTGCTAAAAAATATATGCGTGGCAATATTGAAAGAACCAATTTTGATCGAGTAATTGGTAAACATGGTTTAATAACTAAAACAATTACAGCTGATACTAAAGGTGAAGTTAAAGTAATGTCAACGCTATGGTTAGCATCAAGTATTGACAATACAACAATTAATGAAGGTGATTATTGTGAGATTCTTGCAGTTGAAGGAGCTCACTTAGTTGTCAAAAAAATAGAGGAATAGAGAGGTTAAAAAAATGAATGGTATTATTACTATTATTTTATGGATTTTTCTTGCTTTGATTGCAATTTTTATCATTGCTTCAACAATTAGAATCGTCCCACAATCAAAAGCGTATGTAGTTGAAAGGATCGGTGCATATAATCGTACTTGTAATGTTGGATTGCATATTTTAATTCCAATTTTTGATCATGTAGCTAATCGTGTTTCTTTAAAAGAACAGGTTGTTGATTTTGCACCCCAACCAGTAATTACTAAAGACAATGTGACAATGCAAATCGACACAGTTGTTTACTATCAAATAACTGATCCTAGATTATTTACTTATGGTGTTGATCGTCCAATTAACGCAATCGAAAATTTGACTGCAACAACATTAAGAAATATTATTGGTGATCTTGAATTAGATGAAACACTTACATCAAGAGATATTATTAATTCTAGAATGCGTAGTATTCTCGATGAAGCAACTGACCCTTGGGGAATTAAAGTACATCGTGTCGAAGTCAAAAACATCATTCCACCTCGCGATATTCAAGAAGCAATGGAAAAACAGATGCGAGCAGAACGTGAAAGACGTGAAGCTATTTTACAAGCTGAAGGTAAAAAAACAGCAGCTATCTTAAATGCTGAAGGTGATAAAGAATCTATGATCTTAAGAGCAACCGCTGAAAAAGAAGCAGCAATTGCTAAAGCTGAAGGTGAAGCCGAAGCATTAAGATTAGTATACGAAGCTCAAGCTAAAGGTATCGAATATATCAATCAGGCTAATCCTGATAATGCTTATGTAACTTTACAAGGATTTAAGGCTTTAGAAGAATTATCAAAAGGTGCAGCTACAAAAATTATTATTCCAAGTGAAATTCAAGGAGTTGCCGGTCTTGCTACTTCATTAAAAGAACTAGTAAGTGATAAAAAAGTTAAGTAGATGATGAGTCAAAACTCATCATCTTTTTATTTTTCTAACTCAACAAACGAACTTATTTTGCAAACTTAACTAATCAACAGCATTTAACACTTTCGATATCTTTTAAATTCTGTATTCCAATAATGGCATATTAAAAAAAACATCTCATATAATATACGGGGTGATTAAGATGTGTGGTTTTTTATGTATGTACAATCATAATATTGATTTATCAAATCAGGTTCCAACTTTTAATAAGATGCTTTCTTTATTAAAGTATCGTGGTCCTGATGATTACAATGTTTGCAATGACAAACACGTTATACTAGGACATTGTCGTTTATCAATTATTGATATAAACGGTGGTAAACAACCTTTTAAATATACTCATAATAAAATTGAATATACCATTGTTTATAATGGTGAAATTTATAATATGAATGAAATTAAAGAGCAATTGATCAATGAAGGCTTTCATTTTACTAGTCAGAGTGATACTGAAGTTGTTGTAGCCAGCTTTGTAGCTTATGGAACGCGATGCCTTAATTTATTTAATGGAATCTTTTCTTTCGTTATTTCCTATCAAGGAAAATTATTTGTTGCACGAGATCAATTAGGAGTAAAACCACTTTTTTATTATCAAAAAAATGATCTATTTATTTTTAGTAGCGAAATAAAATGTATCTTGATGTATTTGCAACAATGTGTTGTCGATAAAACCGGCATAAAAGAACTGTTGGGATTAGGTCCTAGCGTTTCTCCTGGAAGAACAATTTATAAAGATATCTACAGTTTACGTCCAGCCCATTATATGAATGTCTATAACGGTTTCAAAGAAATCAATCGTTATTGGGCATTAGAACGTTATAACCATAATCGTAATTATGAAGAAACAGTTTATGATATTCGCTGTCTTGTAAATCACAGTATTCAGCAGCAGTTATTAAGCGATGTTCCTGTTTCTTGTATGCTTTCAGGCGGTCTAGATTCAAGCATTATTACTGGTGTCGCTAGCCAGTACATTTCTAAATTATCAACATACAGTGTTGATTATCAAGATCAAGAAAAATATTTTCAGCCCTATGAATATCAAACTACAAGAGATGATCATTATATTGATGAAATGCGTTTGCTTTATCATACTAATCATACAACTGTAACTTTATCGCAAAAACAATTAGTCATGGCTTTAAAAGAATCATTAATTGCTCGTGATGCTCCAGGAATGGCTGATATTGATTCGAGTTTTTTACTCTTTTCAAAAGAAATTTCTCGACATCATAAAGTTGTTCTTTCAGGTGAATGTGCTGACGAAATATTTGGTGGCTATCCTTGGTTTTATCGTGAAGAGCTAACAAGCATTGAAGGTTTTCCTTGGATGCGTGAACTAGATAAACGGATGGAACTTTTCTCTGATGAAATAAAAGCTTTAAATATTAAAGACTATGTTTTAGATAAATATCATCAAACTTTAAATGAAATAGATTATCACGATAATACTTTTGAAGATGAAAATAAAAGAAAAATGATTTATTTGAATATGGAATGGTTTATGCAAACATTATTAACACGTTCAGATAGTCAAACAATGCGTAGTTCCATTGAACTTAGAGTCCCATTTGCAAACAAAGATATTGTTTCTTATCTATATAATGTTCCATGGCACTATATGTATCATAATAACATTGAAAAAGGTTTGCTACGTGATGCTTTCAAAGATTTTTTACCAAATGATATTTATGATCGTAAAAAGAATCCTTATCCTAAAACTCATTCTCCATTTTATCGTGATTTAATTGTAAATTTATTAAAAGAGTCGTTAAAAGATAAAGACAATATCTTACTTAAATTGTTTGATTATAAAAAATTAATCGATTTAATCAATTCTGGTGGTAAATCTTTTAAATACCCATGGTTTGGTCAATTAATGACTGGTCCTCAATTACTGGCATATTTTTATCAAATTTATTTATGGGGAAAAATCTGTCTCTTATCCCCATCTCCGCGCCCACTCTCCTCTTCCTTCTCTCGTCTGCCTTCTTCTTCTTTCCCCCCCCCCCAGCCCCACCGCCACGTTCCGGCGCTGCTGGTTCCCCCCGCTCCCAACTCTCCCTACGTTCCCTCGAGCCTTTTCCAACTCCCCCG
>NZ_CAMPPT010000016.1:0-10025 GCF_946902305.1 Clostridium sp. Marseille-Q5894
AAAGTTGTGATTAACAATCACAAAGACTTAAATAATCTCATCCAAGAATTAGACAATAAAACAAAGGGTTCTCACTAGTTGAACCCTTCTTCATTTTTGGTGACATTTTCGCTGAACGTTAACATATCCATAAAAAATTAATCGAAGATTATATGCAAAAAAGAAAACTGACTTATAACATTTTGACATATACAAGAAGTCAAAATCTGTTTTCTGATATTGTGGAAAGGAAAATATATTTCGATCTCATTGTTTTGGATATAGAAATGCCTAGAATTGATGGTATGACACTTACATCTCGTATAAAAGAAGTATTACCTGATTCCTTTATTGTATTGGTTACTTCCTATCTTAAATATGCGATCGATGCTTTCGAATTAGAGGTATTTAGATATATTCCTAAAAATCTGCTGACAGAAAAGCTAGAGAAAACACTTGATGATGTTATAAAAAGAATTAATCTGCAATCAGAACAAAGCTATATTATACAGACTGCAACAAGGATGGAAAAAATCCTTTACAAAAATATAGTATATATTCAAAAAGATGGTAAAAATTCGATTTTTGTAATGAAAGACGGGAAACAGACAAAAGTACGACAAAGTCTTATTAAAGTTTATGATGAATTGTTTTCTGAAGATTTTGTATATGTAGATAGAGGAACAATCATCAATGTTTCTCAAATCATGAATATCAAAAAAGATACAGTACAGCTTTCAGATGGTGTTGTTTTTAAAACGAATATGTCACGATTAGAAGAAATCAAATCTCAATTAAATAGATTTTGGGGAAATCATTTATGATAGAACCTATTGTATATTCATTACTGACTGTGAGAGTTAAAGGAGTCTAGCAAACATGAGTATTATAAGTGAAATCATCAGATTTATATCATGGTTTATCGAGATATACCTGTTAATGAAATTATTTGAAACTGTACTGTATAACAAAAAGAGAAATGATGTCAAAAATCTAGATATACTTATTGCTTTCTGTGGTTCCTGTTTATTACAGATCTGTAGTCATACGACAATGATTATGTATTTTACGAGATTGGTATTTATATGGTATGTGAGTATAGGTGCTTTGATCTTGTATAAAGCAAATATAATTGCATTTCTTTCCATTTCCAGTTTTTATAGAATGTGTCTTACTTTTGTTGAAATGATAACGATTATCATTCTATCAAACTTTAATGGAAGCATTAATAATGTCAAAAATATGATTTCTAAGCCTAGTTTCTTTAGTATCTTTTATATGATTTATATGATATTGATTTTGTTCATATTATTTTATATGACAAAAAAACTTTTGACTCAATTACTACAAGACAAGAAAAAGATATATGTTTTTATACTAACTGCTTTCATTGAAACATTGGGATTTATTAATTTTGTTAATGAATCACTGATAGTGTCACATCAGCCTATTTCACCAACATGGTTATTATTGATAGGTTGTATTTCTCTTATTTCGTTTATGGTGTATTTTCTATCTCGATACAGACAAGAAAACATGAAACTGAAATTTGTGGAAATGAGGAATCATTTATTAGAAGAAAACTATAATGTCATTAATGATCTATACATGAGTCATGCAAAACTTTATCATGACATGAATAATCATTTGAATGCACTATATCAATTAATAGACTTAGGAAATACAGAGGAAGCCAAAGAATATATTCAGGAAATCAGCAAGCCTACTTTAAAACTGTCAAATATCATATGGACAGGAATTGATGTGGTCGATGTGGTTATCAACAGTAAATTAGAGGAAATGAGAAAAAAAGGGATTGAAGCAGATATTGATGTTGAATTCCCTAACAATTCCAATATACGCTCAAATGATATATGTACGATATTGGCTAATTTACTAGATAATGCCATTGAAGCAACTGAGAAAATTGATGGTGAGAAAAAAATATCACTTGTCATTCGTAGGGTTAATCACTTTATTATTATGAAAATAACCAATACCAATAAATCAAATGAGCAAGAGTTCACGAACTTTCCTAATACAACCAAAGCTGATAAAGAGTTTCATGGCTGGGGCTTGCCAAGTGTTTTAGCGACCATAGAAAAATATAATGGTTCTATGAAATGTGAAAATCATGAAAATGAATTTACAGTTACTATTCTATTGTTCTATGAAGCACAATAAAAGATAAAAAACATGTTCCAAAAATGACAAATGAATAGTTTACATTATAGAGAGATGCTAATTGAGGCATCTTTTTTTGTATAAATACCAAAAAAATTGAATTCGAGGACATAAAAGACAGGGTTCAAGGACACCCATGAAACAAAGTCAAAGTTATCAGTATAATGAAAAATGTAAAAGATGTGATGTTATTCATCATAGCGCTGATGGAAAGGAATGATAAACAAACGCAAGCTCATCTATCTATAACTTATTTATAAAACATAAAAAAATATACAGGAGGAATTATAAATGGAATTTAAAATCATCAATTTAACAAAATCATTTCATGGTTTTATTGCAGTCGACCATTTAAACATGACCATGACTAATGGAGTCTATGGACTTTTAGGAGTTAATGGTGCAGGAAAAAGTACCTTGATGAAGATGCTTTGCACCTTACTTCGTCCTACAAGTGGACAAATCACTTATAATGGTAAGAACATTCAATTTATGCAAGATAAATATAGAGATGTATTAGGTTATTTACCACAAGATTTTGGTTTTTATCCTGATTTAACCGTTAAAGAATACTTATTGTACATTGCTTCTATCAAAGGAATCCAACAAAAAGAAGCAAAAAGACGAGTTAAGATATTGATTGCTAAGGTTGGACTTGAAAAGGTAGCCAACAGAAAAATGAAAAAACTATCTGGCGGTATGCAACGTAGAGCAGGTATTGCTCAAGCAATGTTGAACAATCCACGTGTATTAATATTGGATGAACCAACCGCTGGACTTGATCCCAACGAACGTGTCAGATTCCGTAATCTCATCAGTGAATTAGCAGAAGACAGATTAGTTTTGTTATCTACACATATTGTTTCAGATGTTGAATACATCGCAAATGAAATCTTATTGATGAAAGATGGACGAATCTTACAGCATGGAACATCTGAACAAATCATTCAATCAATGAACGAGCATGTATGGAAATGCTATGTTGAAAAGAAAGAGGTTCCCTATATGATGAAACAATATAAGATTTCTAATTTAAAGAATGAGGGTTCAAAAGTAGAACTAAGAATTATTTCTAAACAAATGCCTCACCAATCTGCAACATTGGAACAGGCAAACTTGGAAGATGTATTTTTAAATTATTTTGGAGAAATGGCTGGTGATTATAATGCTTAGATTTGAAATTAAAAAGATTTTTCTTAAACCATTAAATAAAATTATTATTGGTGTGTTATTAGCAGTAACAGTGTTAGGAGCTGTTCTCGCAATTAAAGATGTTCAATATATTACAAACAGTGGAGAACAGTTAACTGGCATTTCTGCTGGACAACATTTAAGAGAAGATATTGAAAAGTGGGAAGGAACATTAGATGATGACTTGTTAAAGAAAGTCATTCAGAAGAATGATGAAATCAATAAAAAAAGCAGTGGTGATGAAGCTTACAGACAAAAACAGGGAATTGATGGAATTGGAGAAATGATTAATGTATCTTTCTCTGGTATGAATAATTATGATTATTATGTCGCTGATAACATTTCAGAAAATGAGGTTGGAAATCTTTATGAAAAAAGAATATCAGGTTTAAAAGATTGGTTAAACAGCGAAGATGTGAAAGGAACATTCACACAAGAGGAAGAACAATATCTTATTGATAAGTTTGAAGAGTTAGAAACACCATTCTACTATGAATATACGGAAGGCTGGAAAGCATTATTAGATTCCCCTTTTCTTCCTACATTACTATTAATTGTGGTCGTAGGTATTGGTTTCTTAGTATCAGGAATTTTCTCTGATGAATTTAGATATAAAGCTGAATCAATATTTTATTCTACAAAGTTGGGAAGAAACAAAGCAATCATGTCAAAGATGGGTGCAGGTTGTTTAACAATTACAGTCGTTTATTGGGCTAGCATGATTTTGTATTCTCTTATTATCCTCTTTGCATTGGGATTTGATGGTATGGACAGTACAATACAATCAGGAGCAACAAACTGGTTCAGTATGTATAATCTGACATATTTACAAGCCTATTTGCTCGTTATGATTGGTGGTTATATTGGATGCTTCTTTATTCTTATGTTATCAATGTTTGTTTCAGCAGTCAGTCGATCAACAGTCTTTGCAATTACGATTCCATTTATTTTTGCATGTATCCCTATGTTTTTAGGAAGAATCAGCTTCTTTGCAAGAATCATTACATTATTCCCGGATATGCTGCTTAGAATCAATATGGAATTCAAAAGCTTTCTACTTTATAGTGTCGGTGGACATATAACAAGTGTTTATGGAATCCTTTTCCCTTGTTATTTCATATTATCATTAGTGTTTATTCCATTAATTTATCAAGTTTATAAGAAATTGGAAGTGAAATAAATGAAGAACAGTAAATTGAAAAAAAAGACTATTGTCATTTTAATTGTATTTCTTGGTATGTTCCCTTTTACAAACAAAATATATTCAACAGGTGAAGTCTTAATAGACCATCTCCAAGAGTTAACAACAGATATTCAAGTTGCAGATACATCACTAGGATGGAATCTTATATTAATTAATAGAGAAAATACCATTCCAAAAGATTATAAATTTCCACTCACTGAACTGTCGAATGGAAAAAAGGTAGATTCTAGAATTTATCCTGATCTTCAAAAGATGATGAACGCCACCAGAGCAGATGGAATACATTTATTTGTTGCTGAAGGATACAGAACGAGTGAAGAACAGCAAAAATTACTTGATGATAAGATTGATGCCTATACATATGAAGGCTATTCTTATACAAAAGCTAGGAAACTCGCAAAAGAATGGGTAATAATCCCTGGTTGACGCTCTTTCCTATGCCACTCTTTTAAAAATGCGTGGAAAAAATTATAAGGACTATCATATCTTATCTCTTGGTGGAGTTCAGATTCCTCGAAAGGATAGTGAAATATTATCTAAGACACCAATAGCATTAGAGCAGTTTTTAAAGGATTTTCCAGATGTCAGAAAGATCATTTTTAAGGATGATCAATATGATATAGCACCATATCCAATTATTAATGGAATAGCCGAATTATATAAGTTTGCTATTGGTACATCTTAATCTCTATCTTTATTTTATAGTTCTATTATTAAGCAACCATATTTTCTTGAACAAAGATTTGATCATGAATACTGTAATAAGGATGATATACAAGGAGGAAAATGGATAGCAGACTGCTATAATAAAACTATTTTTATTCACGCTTCTGAAGAAACACTTAGACAAAAAATGCAACAAGGACAATATATTCTTTTTCCAAACCTCATTTAAAAACCAAATGAAGGCAAATGGTATTTTAAAAAATATATAAGTTCTATACCAAAAGACAAAGACCATATAGAAAAACGTATTATTATCCCTCATCAGTTAAAAGAAACATTATTAATTCAGCTGGAAATTATGGGAATATCTGAAGAAACGTTATTTTCTGATAATATAGATACAGTTTGCAGTAATATTTTAAAAAGCAGAATAATTAGAGTTAAAAATAAAAATCAATTTTAAATAAACGTTTTAAAAAAGTCACGACATTGTCGCGACAATTCACAATGGAGACAATTATAGAATGAGTTTTGAGTATAATTTTATGAAATCCTAACATAAAGAATAGCATAAAATATATGTTTATAGATTTATAATTTTTTGATTTACAAAGGAATAGAATATAATTAAAAAACTATAATATGAATGGTTGGATTGACCATTTCCTCATTTTATGGTAATATATGAATGTAAGAAAAAGGTCGGAATGGAGACTTATTAAACCCATATCCAATTGGTCGGAGCAGAGACCTAAAACCTGCTCCATTGCAGAGAACAACTGTTAAAAATCTAAAAGGCGATTCGTCGCCTTTTAATTTATTAAGGGGAATTTATGGCAGAAAATATATCATTTAAAGAACGAGTAAAAAATACAGCAATTTTAGAAGCTAATGCATATCAAAAAATGTATGTAGAAAATACGTATTTAATTTTTTCTACTCAATTTAAAAATAGTGAGTATTATATTTTATCTGCTGAACAAGATAATTATCTCCATTTAATTGGAGTGAATACTGATTTAAGTGCAAAAGATTTTTTTAAAAGATGTCAATTAGGAACACTAAAAGAAGACGATTTTGATTTTGTTAAACCACATCATGACGAAAAATCTGTAAAAGGGTCAGTGAGAAGAAAAATAAACTGTCTTCCAAAGTTAAAATCATTGTTTTATAGTAGTTGTTTATTATTTGAAGAAGATTTTAGAAAAAATAAAGTGGTATGTGCTTTAGCTGCGTCGGACCAAGAAATAACTCTCGGTTTTACAAATGGAAAAAAATCACGACCTAAGACCTTATTAAAAGGTAATGAATTAAAAACATCAATAACAGTAGATTTAATTCTTTCAAAGAAAAGAGAAGAACTATTGTATGCAATGTCATTAAGTTAAGCATTAAAACTTGAAAAAGACTCTTTAACGTAAATGGTTCTTACTCGATAATGGGTAATTAAAAAGATAAGCTTTTAAAAATGACGGTATTTATTAGTCTTTTAAGAAATGGCATTTTAATGTTTACCCTAAAGTAAGAAAGAACTACGTAAATAATAGAGTCTTTTTTATTTTTGAAAATTTGCTAACACTTTTGAAGTGTCTGCTTTAAGAGCTATTCTTTCATCTTTGGCGAAAAAACTTTAAGCAATTCTAACAGTGCCATATCGCTGTCCGTTAACCCTGTGTTTTGCTGTTGGTTATTCATATCATCATCAAGAGTAGAATAAAACTCTTTATCCATCTTCTGTGCATTGAAACGTCTATCTTCATCAATGGTTTTAGAATAAACATCTGTAACCATTTTTGCTTCTGCGTGACCTGTATCACCCTGTACTGACTTAGCATCACCGTTTGTCATTTTAAGTTTGTAACCTGTACTTAGATGGCATAAGCTGTGGAATACGACAGTTTCATAATAGTTTTCTTCACAGAGCTTTTGGAACCTATCTCTGACAATACGGCTTTCTACAGGATTCCTATTGTCTAATGCAATGACAAGATTATAATCATTATACGTACTTCCACTATACCAATAATTCAGCACCCGTTTTAGGTAACCAGACAACATGGTTACTTGTTTTTATCTTAGATGTTTTCAAGACAAGTCTTGTAGTACAATGCGCTTTCTGTATTAGAAAAATCTTAATAATATCTTTTTCTTTCAATTTCTGCATTTACTCTTGAAAACTCTTTGTTGATGATTACTTTTGCATTACTTGTAGCAATGGATTCTTCATCAATTATCATATCTTTCCATGTAAGACCTGTAATTTTACCATTCTACATAGACCACCAATTATTGTTGAAATTTCTCTATTTTTGCAATAATCATGCTATTCTCTATGTCTGGCTGAATACATAGTATAGCTGCAATCGCTGCATAAAAAGGTACGCTATTGCTTCTATAGCTATCTATTAAAAACAAAGGAATATCGAAATAACTGTTTTAACAGTTCTTAAACCTATTTTAAATGATTTATTTTTCATATATTCCTTTTAATACGGATGTTGCAAGTATATGTCCTTCCATTTTCTGATAAAGTTCATTGAGATAGAATCCCCTTTGTAAATCAAGGGTCTTATCAAGGGCAAATACATGAAGTTCATATGTATGTGCTTTATCTGGCGGTGTCATACCTCCATAATAACTAGCTTGTTCTTTTGATTGCTGATTGCCCTGTATGCTTATCCAGCTATTAGCACCTTGTACAAAATCAGCTGCTTTTTGACTTTCATTCTCTTTGACTTCATTTCTTTTGAGATTTGCTCCCAACCAATGTATCCATGTAAATCCAACAACTGGATAAGCGTCTTTATCTTCTAATATAAATGCGAAAGAAACTGTATTCTCTGGTATTTCTTCAATTTTAAATGGTAATGAGTAGGTAGGAACGTTATTCTCATTAAAATATGTACCACGACCACCATAATCTTTTTTAATAATTCCATCAATAATTCCTGTACTTGAAATAAACATCTTTATGACCTCCTAGTTTTTATGATTTTCACAAACATAATAACAGGGGAATGAAAAGACGTAAATTACCCACTTTTTTGTTGGTATTAATATGGTACAACATTTTTAGCAATCAATTCTTGTTCTTTTCCGTTGTTTTTAAGATATTCAATACCAATATGCTGAATTATTGTTAGTGCTTCTAAAATTTCCTTACCCATACTTTCAGTTAAAAAATACTCAACATGTAAAGGATATCCAGAGTAAGTTTTTTTATCAACAAATCCATACTCTATTAATTCTTTTAAATGCTCCAGTAACATTTTCTGTGTAATTCCCTCAATGTCTTGTTGCAATTTTGAAAGGGATGTTGCTCCTAATCTAAGTCTCCACAATATAATTGGTTTCCATTTACCTTTGATCATATCATGAACCAATTCTAAAGGGCAGGTATAATCTTTTCGTATTTTCATTATTTCATCATCTCCTGTTGGACATTTTACTACCAATGACTTTATTTTTCTATAGTCGATATATAACAATCTGTCTGATAAAAATTTGATTATTATGGAAAGTGTTGCTGATGGAATCATCAAGTCAAAAGAAGTGGAGGACGAATAATCCTCCACTTTGCTTATTCCATAAAATAAGTCGATACCTTAGGAAAAATACTATAGTTTTTGATTATGAGATGAATTACCTGCATAATCGAACAACGGGGCAAACATTTTAAACTCAAAAGTTTCTCTATTTACAGCACCAACAACCTTATCACTATTGTAAAGCTGCATTAAAAAATCCGCCATTTGTTCACTTGTATGATATGTTCCAAAAAGTTTATCGTAATCATATTCTGTAACATCATTCGCTATTTTTCCAAACTCAGTTTTGGTAGCAGCAGGAGCTAATACTTTAGCCTGCATTTTTGCATTAGAACTATTTAACTCTCTTGCCAATCCCTCCGTAAAGGTACTTACATAAAATTTTGTGGCACAATAAGTAACAGCAGTTGGAACTATTGTATAACCTCCACATGAAGAAACATTTATAAGCTGTGTTCCTTCAATATCTTTATAATCATGTACGAAAAGTGTTGAAAAAAGAGTAAGTGCTTCAATATTCAGATGAATCATAGATTCTACTTTCTCTAAGGACTGCTCCGCAACACTACCATAATTCCCAAATCCAGCATTATTTACCCATGTTTCCAACTGATATGATTTTAATTCATCATAAAGTTGATAAACATTTTTAGATTTAGTTAAATCAGTTGCTTTGACAATAACTTTTACTGACGGATATTTCTCCAAAATTTCTTTCTTTAATTTAGCGAGCTTTTCTTTACGGCGGGCAATTATAATTACATTTTTACCACATGAAGCAAAGGCTTTCGCTGTTTCGTAACCGATACCAGAACTTGCTCCTGTAATAACAGTATATATATTCGTTTCATTTACCATTTGTCATTCCTCCTTTTGTTTGATACAATAAAACCATACAATGTAGAGTTCACTCTATGTCAAGAGATAAGAGGTGATTTTTTGGATTATTCAATAGGTGAATTTTCAAAACTTACAGGATTAGGTATTCATACATTGCGTTATTATGAACAAGAAAATTTGATAATACCCAAACGTACTGCTGCGATCCGTCGTTGTTATTCAGATAGTGATATAAAATGGATTGATTTTATTAAACGATTAAAAGATACTGGTATGCCAATCAAAGTGTTAAACTGCAAACTCTCCCCACTTTGCAACTGCAAATTAAAATAATCAGATTTTTATACTTTTTGAATTGTAACCGCAAATTATTTTAACTTGTTATCTGTTAAATAAAAAAAGAATGCAATTAT
>NZ_CAMPPT010000017.1:0-8966 GCF_946902305.1 Clostridium sp. Marseille-Q5894
GACCTATATATACTCGATATAAGTCATTTCTATAGTTCTTTGACAATTTAATAAAATTACTTACACAAATTTCTTGACATTCCCACTTATAGAAATTTCTGTTACTACTTTTTCAATCACATTTACTTCAAATACAGCAATTTTATCCTGATAAATAACACTAACTATTTGCTTACCAGTCTTATTTTTATCATAACCAACAATTCCAACATCAGCAATATTTAGATTAGCTTTTTCACCATTGTTATATGTTACTGTAATTGTCATTCCATCAAGATTTAATTCTTGCCCTTTTACATATTCTAATTTTAACGGTGAAGTTATTTCAATTTTTTCCGCTGTTTTATTTATCACTTCAACTTCAAAACTTTTATTTAAAGTTCCATACGTAACTGTAATCAATTGTTTACCAATTTTATTAGCATCATATCCTGTAATCACAACATCATTTAAATCAAGTAAACCTTCACTATCATCATTATAAACTGCTTGTACTTTTAATCCTGATAAATCAATTTCCTGTCCTTCAATATAAGTAGTTTTATTTGGTGCTGTTATTTTCAAATCTACCAGTTTCTTTTCTTCAACATTAACATTAAATGCAATTGACCCTTCTTCATACTTAACATTAACTGTTTTAGTTCCTAAACTTGAACTATCAAAGCCACTGCACATATCATTAGTTACAACAATATTATCTTTAACTTCACCATCATTATATTCTGCCTGCAACATTGCTCCTTCGACATTCAACTCTTGACCTATTACATAACTCAATTTATTAGGTAAAGAAATCAATTCTAATTTTGTAACAACTTTTTCAATTACATTAACTGTAAATTGAGTAGTAAACTCACCATAAGAAACTCTAATATTTTGGTTTCCTAATTTATTATTTTCATAGCCGCTTATCATCGATAATTTAATTGTTACTTCATCATATGAACCATTATCATAAATTACTTTTATTTTTCCATCTGTTAAATCTAACTCTTGTCCTTCAATATATTCTAATTTAGCTGGATTATTAAGCATTTCAATTCCAACTACCGATTTAGCTTTTACATTTACATTAAATACTGAAATTTGATTTTGATAAGTTACTGTTATCGTTTGATTACCAAAAATCGCACTATCATAACCACTTATCATATCTTTAGTAACAGCTATTCCCTCTTGAATACTTCCATCGTTATAGGTTGCAGTTATCGTTGCACCTGTTAAATCTATTTCTTGACCCTCGATATATTGAACTTTAGTTGGTGCTGTTGCAAAAATACTTGTAACAACTTTTTCAACTACTTCAATCGTCATTGACGTTGTCTTTCCGCCATAACGCACTGTTAAATTCTGATTACCAATTTTATTTTTTTGATAACCAGTTACTGTAATTCGAGAATCAAGCAAATCTATCTCTTCACTCGTTCCATTATTATATCTTACTAATATTTTTCCACCAGCTAATTCTAGATCTTGCCCCTTAACATATTGCACTTTATCCGGTAAACTGCTCATGCTGATATCTGTAATTTCTTTAGCTTTTACATTAACTGTAAAAGTAGCTGACGCATTTTTATATATAACTGTAACTTGCTGGCTACCAATTTCATTTTTATCATAACCAGTAATTTCAATTCCTTCATTTGTTAAATCTATTATTTCACTGCTGCCATCACTATAGAAAACTGTTATCTTTCCACCTGTTAAATCTAATTCCTGACCTTCAAGATATTGCACTTTTGCAGGTGGTGTAACTTTAATACTAGTTACTTCTTTTTCAATTACATCAATTTCAAATGTTGCTGTTTTATTTTGATAAGTAACCGTGATTGTCTTTTTACCAGGAATGGTTGTATCAAAACCGCTAATTTGAACTTGCGAATTATCGACCACTTCACTACTATTATCGCTATAGATTGCTTTTACATTCAAGTCATCTAAAGCCAGATCTTCTCCTACAAAATATTGAGTTTTTGCAGGCAGTGTTATTTCTATACTTGCAAGTGTTTTTGATGATATTACATTTAATGTTTTAATAGGAGTTACATACACATCTGAGCCATAACTATATTTATATACTGCAAAATATTGCCCCGCATCATCCATACTTACATTTTCAATAGTTAACACTTTTGATGTCTGATCAAGCAATGATACTGATCCATTATCTGAAATTTTATACCAGTAAAATATATCAGCATTTGACCAATATGGAATTACCTCAATGCTAACAGTTCCATTTTCATTTACAGTATAATTAAGGGTACGACTATTATCTACAGTATTTTGGGTCTCATATTTTATTGCAAAATTTTCTAAGACATGATTATTATCGTTTATTAAATCTGGGAACATATAAGATTCTGGTTTAACCATAAACTCATTTGTCTCTTCATTATATTGCCATTCAACACTAATTACTTCTGTTCGATTAGTATCAGTAGTTATAGTTACTTGTTTTGGTAAAATTGATTCTATTGTTGTAAAGGAAGGGTTATTTGCAGTTACTCCCATGTATACATTTAAACAATCTGTACTAACATGATCAACAGTAGAAGGAACTAAAGTATTTACATCGAAGAAATCAATTTGATATTCAACTACACTCGTATTTCCACTCTCATCTTTCAATCCTAAAATTTCTACTTTATAAGGATCTTCATATGTTTTTGTAGAAACTGTCGGCTGAACAAACACTAATTGCCCTTTTTGATTGTCTGATTCAATCAATTTGTTATTTGCTTTTGTACAATCATATGATTCATTAGTCGTTAAATTGGTAACCCGAATAGTTACATCGCTCAAAGAATTATAACTTAATTTATCAAGATTTAATTCTACTGACCATGCTGTAACATTAGGTTCAATATTATTACTTGGATAAGCACCTGGTGCAGGATAGGCAGCACAAGGTAAATCAGTAGTTCCTTGAGATTTTATTAATCCATATGCAATATCACCAGCATACCCAAAATCAGCACCTGTAGTTGTATATGATAAAAGGGCTTTACGGTGTCCAATAGTATCAAAAGATTTATTTTCAATATTATATCCTTCATTAAACCAGCCCTCAATAGCTCCTTGAGGAGTATAATTATAAGCTATAATATTATGATTAGCATATGCACCTATATTCCAAAAATATTGATCCATATTATCAGGTTTTGACCAATCAGTAGCTAAATTATGCGTTAACTTTCCTTCAGCTTTTAAATATAAATTTTGAATTACCGCTCCAGCTTGTAACCTTTCACTATGAACAGATCTTTGTTCATATTTATCAACACCAGCTAACCAGCGATAATAATTTACCATATCACTCATTGCCTGATGGACTTCTTCTTTTAATTCACCACCAGCATATGGTGCCACTAACGATGGTTTTTCTTTATAATAATCCTCATTAGTTCCATAATCATAGTATTCATTAATTTTAACATTTTGGTATTTTGCAGCTACTTCCTGCTTTGTTCTTCCTTTAAATGGTGCTAACTCATTAAGATTAATTATATTGTCAGCCCCTTTTACATTTAAAACTGGTAGTGGTAAAACAACCACAATCATAACTAACACTAATAATAACGCCATAATCTTTCTTCTCATTTTCATATTATGATCCTCCCTCAACAATTTATCCTCTATAAATCAGCATAATTTAACATAATATCGCTATTAAACATTATACCACTATTAACTTTTTTTTCAATTTATGTTTTTATCCTAAAATAGGATACTAATTCTTTATACAACATATAAAACAATCTTTAATCGTAAATTTTTAATGTTAATAGTTTGATTTTTAACTAAAATAGTGATTTTCGCAGTAAAAAATTTTTTATAAAATTATTTTATTCTATATCCAAATCTTATAAAAATTAAAATTTAAAAATGAAACACAATTATTAAAGCAAAAAAAATTGACAAAGTACAAAATCCAACTTTGTCAACAAACTACAAATATAATTATATAACTAATATTTAGGGGCATTTTTCAAGATTTCTGGTAAAGATGAACGAAAAATAATCGATAAATATTCTACGACTTGTTCTTTACATTGATTTTGTGGATTTTTAAACCATTCTATTAAATTTCCAGCTAACGACTCTGTATAAAGATTGCATACAAAATATTTAAACTCTTTTTTTACACAAAGACCTAATTCTTTTTCTACATTATCAATAAGTGTTTCAATAATACTAGTAAAATCATGATATAAAAATCGGCGCATTTCTTCTCTACCTAAAGAATCGTATGCACAAGCTAAAATATGTGCATTACTTTCAATATAGTTCATCACAAAAATAATCGCTTCTTTATAATCAACCATTAAATCATACTTTTTAACGTCATAAACTTTTTTAATGATGTCGCTAGTTTTTGTTTGGTTTGTAATGATATTTCATCGTGCGTCATTAGAAATCAACCTCCTATATTTTCAATTATAATTTACCCATCAAATCAATATGATTTGTCCCTATTTACCCACTAACAAGATAATTGTCCATTGTTTCTAGGATTTTATTTTAATATATTTAATATACATAAAAAAGACTATTTGCATATAAAAATATTTTTTTATGAAACATATCAATAACGAAATGAGGATAGACATAATGAAAAAAATTTATAACCAAATTATTAATCATCCTAAAATAATTTTAATAATATTTTCAATTCTGTTTATTATTTGCTTAATTTCACGACAATTTATTACCGTAAACTATGATATGAATGATTATCTTCCTCCAGATAGTTCTTCCACTACTGCAATTGACATTATGAAAAAAGAATATGATGGCGGAATTCCTAATGCTCGTGTCATGTTGGAAAATGTTTCGATTCCAGAAGCCTTAAATTATAAAAACATCATTAAATCAATAGATGGTGTTAGTAATGTAACATGGCTTGATGATGTCATTGATATTACAGAACCATTAGAAACAATAGATTCAAAGACTATTGAAACTTATTATAAAGATAATAATGCCTTACTTTCTATCACTATTGAAGAAGATAAAAATATTCAAGCAATTGAAGACATCCAAGAAATCATTGGTGATAAAAATTCTATGATGGGAAGTGCTGTTTCAACTGTAGCAGCGACAACAAGTACTGTTAGCGAAATTGGAAAAATTGTTATCATTGCTATTATTCTTGTTTTGTTGATTCTCATTTTAACAACAACTTCCTGGGCTGAACCATTTATTGTATTATTGGGATTAGGTGTTGCTGTTATCATTAATGCTGGAAGTAATCTTATCTTTGGCGAAATTTCATTTGTTACAAATGCTGCCGGAAGTATCCTGCAATTAGCAGTTTCCTTAGACTACTCCGTATTTTTGATTCATCGTTTTGAAGAATGTCGTAAAAAAGAAAAAAATGTAAAAAATGCCATGGTAAATGCCCTCTGTATGTCAACAACATCTATTCTTTCTAGTGGTCTAACAACAGTAATTGGATTTTTAGCACTTTGCTTAATGAGATTTCAAATAGGTCCAGATCTAGGCTTAGCATTAGCTAAAGGCGTTTTGATAAGTTTAATTACAGTATTTACATTTATGCCAGTATTTATTCTTTATACATATAAATGGATCGATAAAACAACACATCGTTCTTTTATGCCATCTTTTAACGGTTTTGGAAAAGTTGTTTTTCGGACAATGTTTCCATTATTATGTGCCTTTGTTATTTTAATCATTCCCTGCTATCTAGCTTCTAATGCAAATGATTTTTATTATGGTTCATCACACATCTTTGGTCCAGACACTAAATTAGGTTCAAACATCAAAAAAATAGATTCTATATTTGGCAAAAATGACACATATGTCTTATTGATTCCTAAAGAAAGTACTGCAACACAAAAAGATTTATCCAATGAATTAAAAAATTTGCCTCAAGTAACAAATATCATGTCTTATGTTGATACTGTCGGTGTTGAAATACCAGAATCATATCTTGATTCAGAAACAATTTCAAAATTAAACTCAGACAATTATACTCGAATGATAATATCTGTTGAAACAGATTATGAAGGTGAAAAGACTTTTAAATTAGTTAAAAATATTCGTGATATTACTGAAAAATATTATAAAAAAGACTGGTATCTTGCAGGTGAAGGGGTTTCTACCTATGATTTAATGGATACAGTTACTTCTGATATGAAAAAAGTAAATCTATTAGCTATTGGAGCTGTATTTTTAGTACTTTTATTGACAACAAAATCTATTATTTTACCAATTATTTTAGTGTTAGCTATTGAAACAGCAATTTGGATAAATTTATCTATTCCTTATTTTACAAATAGTACGATTTTCTATATTGCTTACTTAATCATCAATTCTATTCAACTAGGTGCAACAGTAGATTATGCAATACTATTTTCAGATAGGTATAAAGAAAAACGAATCACTAACAATAAAAAGCAAGCAATAATTAGTACAATTTCTTCTGTTACCGTTTCCATTTTAACTTCTGGCGGAGTTTTGACAATCGTGGGATTTTTATTGGGAAACATTTCCACTCATGGACTACTTTCACAATTAGGATTCCTTCTTGGAAAAGGAACAGTTTGTTCTCTTATCATTGTGCTTTTTGTTCTGCCAGCTTTACTATATATTTTTGATGGATTAGTTATAAAAAAACATAAGGAGGTATTACAAAATGAAAATATATAAAAAAGTTATTGTTATAGTTCTTGCAATTTTAATGACAACAAATACTACAATTCCGATATTTGCTGCTGAAAATGATTCTGCCAAAGAAGAAATAGTATATATTATGAGTAACGCTGATGGGACAGTAAAAAAGGGACAAAATAAATTTTGTCCACCTGGGTGATAGTGCATTTTAAATGCCTTTCATCCTTTTTGGTATTATAATGATTTTAGGAGATGACTTTATGATCGATTTATCTGTTCCTTCTGATACATTAGGTCTTTTTAATTTTAAGCAGTTTGTTAAAAAAGACGGTAAAAATACTTTTAAATATATCTTCTTTGACAATTACGACTATATCATTAATCTACATGATAAAGGCAAACTCAGGGATGTTTCTTTTGATAATGTTCAAAAAACTATCCTTTGTTCTTCTATCCATCTTGGTTATGATCTCTTTGTCTGTCCTAACTGCGGCAATGAAACTATTGTTGCTCATACCTGCAGTTCCAGATACTGTACCAAATGTGGTTCTAAATCCAGTCAAAGACGCGCTGCTTATGTCAGCTCTATGGCTTTTAAATCCAAACATCGTCATATCGTCTTTACCATCCCTGCTCAGCTTCGCTTCTACTTTATCAAAAACCGATCACTGCTTGATGGTCTTTTTGTCGTTGCCAGAAATACTCTGGCTTCCCTTTTCAACGACAGAAAATATCGCAGACAAAAGCGTCTTGAAAAAAAGAAAGGTATCTTCTATCATAAAAAAAGCAATAAATCTCAATATCTTTACAAAGATACAACTGATAATGTGATCTTTGGTGCCATTGCCTCATTGCACACTTTTGGCAGACCTCTTGACTGGAATCCGCATATCCATGTTCTGGTATGCGAAGATGCTTATGATTCTAAAGATGACAAAATCAAAAACTTCAGTTATATGGACTATAAAAAACTTCGCCAGACATGGCGTTATCAATTACTCAGCTATCTTGACAGACACATTGGCAACGACAAAGAATTTCAAAGCCTTAAAAGCTGGTTCTACCGAAAATACGAGGAAGGGTTCTATGTCTATGCTCCAAAAATCAAAGATGAACAGACTAAGGACGACATTGAAAAATGTGTTCAATATATAACCCGTTATACCAGCAGACCAATAATGGCTGAAAGCAGGATAGTAAACTATGATGATGATAAGAAAATGATTCATTGGTTCTATCATCGTCATGAAGATAATAAGCGTGTAGATGTCACAGAATCTGTTTACAGTTTTCTTAACTGTTAAACCGCAAATTCTCTACAAAAAAAATAATACAAAAACTGCAAATAAAAAAAACAAACGGATTAAGAAAGATGCCGTTTCAAACTGCACTGCATCAACCTTAATCTGTTTTTTATTTGCAGAATAGTGTATGATATCTATCGATCAATATTATGAAAGGAAAAAGAAAAGAAACAGCCCGTTAAAGCTTCTCACCCTCTAACACTGTCCCTTTTCAATCGTCAGTTGATACTGATGATACAAATTATATGATACAGGATTTTATACTCAATATCAAGTCAGCTTTTGATTCTCAAAATATTAAATTCTATAATGAACCTTCTTTTTCACAAATCCGCGATTTCGAATTCTACTGTCTCAATCATTTGGAGCTGTCATCTTTACATACTCATAACGGCATCGTCTGTAAATCTTCCAATATCAAATATTATCAGTCCTATCAGAGACATTATATCTCTTTTCATAATGGCCAAATTGATGATCAGATGCTTGAAGTCCCTGTGATGTACTGCCGTAATGACGGTCATTTTCATTCTATTTTGCCTGCTTCTTTTATCATACCTCATTCATCATATTCCATATTTTTTGTACTTCATGTCCTCTCTTTGAAGATGTTTTCTTCATTGACCATTGAAAAAATCGTCAATATATTTCAGATATCTGTTTCAACACTTTACCGCTGGATAAAAAAATATTCATATTATTTAAGGATATTCAGCTTTTTAAAAAATAAATATCATATGCATTTCTTCATTCATTTGATCTATGACTACGAAAGTCTCATCAGTGATATTTTCGGTATGACTCTTCATACTCTTTTTCAAAACAGTCGCAAGCTGTTTCAATCAATATCCTGATCGTTCTTGAAAGATAATCAAATAAATATGTTGGCAATGTCATTTTGTTGTTTAGCGAATTAATTTAACTAACTTTTTTCAAATTAAATTAGACAGTATTAAATGTAAAATCATCACGATTAATTAAATTTGTTATACTATTTTAGACAATATCCGCACTTTATTTTAT
>NZ_CAMPPT010000018.1:0-7454 GCF_946902305.1 Clostridium sp. Marseille-Q5894
TTAAAGAACAGATCATTACTAAAGCTAACATTATTGTTATTATCGATAATAGTTTTTTCATGAATCATATTTTTTCCTCCTCATTATCTTTTACAATCTAAAAAGGAGAATTACTTTTATAAATTTAAATTTTATAATTAATTTTTAGTAAAATATTATTCAAAAAATAACATCTGCTATTTAATTAATATCTAATATACATCCTGCCTCAGTTATTTTTTTCATCAATGATTCTGGTAATAATGTATTAGTAATAATAAAATTGATTGCATTCCAATTCAAAGCTTTGTATGAACTTGTCTTTAAAAACTTGCTATCATCGACAACTAAACAAACACTTGCACTTCTCGATGCTACTTTTTTCTTTATTGCAGCATCTTCATATTCTTCAACATATATACCATCTTCTTTTATTGCCGCAGCACCAATAAAAGCAACATCAAAATATATATTATCCAGCATTTCTAATGCCTGACTTCCATACATATAACGATTATAATTATTATATTTTCCACCAATCATATGAGCACTACAATAATTAGCTAGTTTTTCAATGTTATCAAGTGAATGACTATAAGCTTCTATTTTATTAGGAACCATTTCACACATTTCTTCAATCGTTGTTGAAACATCAAAAAAACAAACTTTATGACCATTAAGATATTTAATTGCTCTAATAGCAAGTTCCTTTTTTATTTCCTTATTCTTAACTTGCCGATTATGATAATTATCAATTGGACTATGTAATGAAGTTAAAGTTATTCCACCATGAGTACGTGTTGCCAATCCTTCATTAACTAATTTGATAATATCTCTTCTTGCAGTATCTCTAGAAATATTAAATTTATTCATAATATCTTGATTTGTTAAAGTTTTCTCTTTTTTCAATAATTCCAATATCTGATAAACTCTTTCTTCTTGATACATTATAAATCTATTCCTTATCAATTAAATTTTCTAAAGCATAAACTATTCCATCTTGATCATTAGATTTCGTATGTCTAGCAATTTGGTTTAAAACATCTTGCGGTGCATTAGCCATAACAAAACCACTCCCTGTAGCTAGAAGCATGTCAATATCATTATAATTATCTCCAAATGAAACAGTCTTTGTAACATCAATATTAAGCCTTTCACACAATATATTTATGGCATTAGCTTTTGAAATACTTTTATCCATAATCTCTAAATAAGTCTCTTTTGATTTATAAACAGATAAGAAATCATATTTCTTTAACAATGCCTGTTCAACTAAATCAACAGTATTTTTATCACCCATACATAAAATCTTATGAACAATATCGATTTTACTAAAATCTAATTTCTCTGGTGTGATTCCTGTTATATCAGCTTCTTGTTTAACCCAAGGATTTTTTAAATCACTGCTCATCCAATGATCATTACTGCAAATATTAACACTGATTTGATAATTTTTTTCAATAAATTCAGAAATTTGTTTGGCATTCTCTACAGATATTCCTCTTGAATATAAAATCTCATTATCTTTGTTGATTACTAATCCACCACTATAACTGATTATCGGGATATGAATATCTAACTGATTCATTACTGTCTTTATCCCACTTGGCGTTCGTGCTGAAACCAGAACAAAAGGTATCCCCTGATTCACTAACTCATGAACTTTCATTTTCGTCCTATTTGTAACTTCATGTTGAGAATTTAACAAAGTTCCATCAATATCACTAAATACACATTGATATTTCATTTTTCCACCTCCTAACCATTATTATACTTAAAAATAATTATAATTCAATACATGTACTTAAAAATACTTAAAAATACTTAAAGAAAAAAGCATCTTTGATGCTTTAATCTTTTTTCATATATTCCCTCATTGCTTTAATACTTTCATCAGAAATAACATGTTCAATTAAACACGCGTCTTTATCAGCAATTTTTTCATCAATATGTAAAACCTCTACAAACAGCTGTTTGATTGTCTGATGTTTACTGCAAATAAACTTTGCCGTCTTCTTACCTTTAGCTGTTAACTTGATATCTGCATATTTTTCATAATCAACATAACCATTTTTGGCCAATACAACAACTGCATTATTAACACTAGGTTTAGAAACTCCCAGCTGTCTAGCAATATCACTCACACGGGCTTTTTTTCCATCTAAAGATAATTCATAAATCAATTCTAAATAGTTTTGCATAGCAATCGTCATTTCTTCCATCTATAATCACCTCATTTGTTTAATCATACCACATAATTTTAGAGGGAACAAACACAAATGCCCATATGCTATAAAATTAATTACATAATAATAAATGAGGTGAAATAATGGAATATATCCTATCATTAAGTCCTTTTATTATTGTATTGATCGTAGCAACGTTTAACTGGTTAATGACATTTTTAGGCGCATCACTAGTATTATTTGTCAAAAGCGCTAGCAAAAAATTAGTTTGTATAGCCTTGGGCAGTTCCGCTGGAATTATGATTGCAGCATCATTTTTTTCTCTTATTTTACCAGCAAAAGAACAACTTGAAAGCACTGGTAAATTAAATTTATTGATCATACCGGTTGGTTTTATTTGTGGTGTTAGTTTATTAATGTTAATTGATAAATTACTTCCCCATGAACATATGATGTCTCATGTTCAAGAAGGAATCAACCCTGATCACTATTCTAAAAACAAATTGTTGATGTTAGCGATGACATTGCATAATATTCCTGAAGGTTTAGCAGTTGGTGTAGCATTTGCAGGATGTCAAAATGAAAATTATTTAGCTGCTTTGATTTTAGCAATTGGTATTGGCATTCAAAATTTTCCTGAAGGAACAGCAATATCTTTACCAATGCATCAATGTGGAAAAAGTCGTTTTAAAGCAATGATGTATGGTCAGTTTTCGGCTCTTGTCGAAGTACCAGCAGCACTTCTAGGATATGCCTTTGCGACACTGATAAATGGTATCTTACCATTTGCTTTGTGTTTTGCTGCTGGAGCGATGATGTTTGTTTGTATTGAAGAATTAATTCCTGAAGCTAATGCAACAGAAGGAATCGACTTAGGGACAATTAGTTTTATGGTTGGTTTTGTCATTATGATGTCACTTGATATTTTACTTTCTTAATGTTTTTAATTTTTATCACTTATTGACAAATCGATAATGATAACGTATCATAATAGTAACAATTTATTAAACAAAGACAATGAAGTGAACTAGTAAATATAACTTAGATATCAGAGACATTGTGGATGGTGCAAACAATGCGTTAAGGAATATTGAATTCATCACGGAGTCGGATGCTGATATGTAGGTAATCATCGGTTACTAGCCGTTATCGTAGTTAAGTTTTATACTTACTGAGATTATTAGTGTGAACTAATAATGAATTTGGGGTGGTACCACGACTCTGTCGTCCTCTTTGGAGGACTTTTTTTGTTTAATAATTAAAAATATGGAGGGATTATTTATGAAAAAACTATTAAAAGGTTTATTGGCTTTTGCCATTGTTCTTGTTATCACTGGATGTGGTACTGGTAACGAAGATAATGCTAAAGCAAAAGATTTATCTGAAGTCAAGATTGGAGTTATCCAATTAATGCAACATGACGCACTTGATGCTTCATACAAAGGTTTTAAAGATGAATTAGTTAAAGCAGGTATAAATGCTGATAATATTGATTATCAAGTTGCTGGTGATCAATCTAACTGTACTACTGTTGCTGATAAATTAGTTAATGGTGGTAATGATTTAATTTATGCAATTGCTACACCTGCACTTCAAGCTGTGGCTGCAGCAACAACTGAAATTCCAATTGTTGGATGTGCTGTAACTGATTATGAAAGCACTAAACTTGTTAAAAGCAATGATAAACCAGGAGGAAATGTTACTGGAGCTAGTGACTTAACACCTGTAGAAGATCAATTTGATTTAATGGAAAAAATGCTGCCTGATGCCAAAAAAGTAGCTATTATGTATTGTGGTAGTGAAGATAATTCTATTTTCCAAGGAAATCTAGCTGTTGAAGCAGCCAAAGAAAAAGGATACGAATATAAAGTTTATAAAGTGTCTGATTCTAACGAAATCCAAGCTGTTGCTAGTCAAATCGTCAATGATAAAAATGATGTAGTTTATATTCCTACTGATAATCTTCTTGCAACTTATATGAGCAGTGTTGAAGCAATCACTTCCCCTGCTAAGATTCCTTGTATCGTAGGAGAAGAAGGGATGGTAAAATCTGGTGGATTTGCAACTTATGGAATCAACTATGAAAATTTAGGACGTGAAGCTGGTAAACAGGCAGTTGCAATTCTAAAAGGTGAAAAAACTGCAGCAGATACTCCAATAGCTCAATTAAAGGCTGAAGATTGTACTTTATGTATTAATTTAAAAGTAGCAGAAGCATGTGGTCTTACAATTAATAAAGATGATTATCCTGATGCAACATTTATTGAAGAATAGGAGTTAAAAAATGGGATTATTTTATACTTATTTAGGTGCCGTTGATTTAGGTTTGATCTGGGGATTTTTAGCACTAGGAGTATATATTACTTTTCGTTTACTAGATATTGCAGACTTAACAGTTGATGGCAGCTTTGCTACTGGTGGAGCAGTATGTGCTGTTTGTGTTTTAAACAACATTCATCCATTATTAGCTATTTTAATCGCAATTATTGCTGGTTTTATTGCTGGAGCGATTACAGGAATTTTACACACTAAATGTAAGATTCCTGCCATTCTAGCTGGTATTTTAACACAGATTGGTCTTTATTCAATTAATTTAAGAATTATGGGTGGCCGTGCTAATCTACCACTAACTACTGCAAATACTTTATTTGCTGATTTATCAACAGCTTTAAATATTAATAAATATTATATCACTCTTATCGTAGCGTTGATATTTGTAATTATTTTTATTGCTGTACTGTACTGGTTTTTTGGAACTGAAATGGGTTCATCAATCAGAGCTACTGGAAATAATGAACAAATGGCTAGATCACTGGGAATCAATACTGATACTATGAAATTATTAGGATTAATGATCAGTAATGGTTTAGTGGGACTATCTGGCGCTCTATATGCACTATATGGCCAAGCAACTGATGTTCGTGTTGGTACTGGAGCTATCGTAATTGCATTGGCTTCGATCGTTATTGGAGAAGTTGTTATTTCTGCAAAAAAAGGCGGTTTTGCAATTAGATTAGTTTCAATTGTTATTGGTTCTATCATTTATCGTATCATTGTAGCTTTAGTACTACAATTAGGATTGAATACTGATGATTTAAAATTATTAACAGCTATTCTTGTTGGTATTGCTTTAACAATTCCAATTATGCTTTCTAAACGAAAACAAGTTGCAATGTATAAAAAATTAACAAAGGAGATTGATGATAATGCTTAAATTAAAACAAGTAAGTAAAACATTTAATCTTGGAACTGTTAATGAAAAAAAGGTTCTTCACGAAATCAATTTGGAATTAGACAAGGGTGATTTTGTTACTATCATTGGTGGAAATGGTGCTGGTAAATCAACTTTATTAAATATGATTTCTGGATTATATCCTTTAGATTGTGGGACTATTACATTAGACGGTGAAAATATTTCTTTACAGCCTGAACATCAAAGAGCTAAAAAAATTGGTCGCTTATTCCAAGATCCTATGTTAGGTACAGCTGGAGATATGCAGATTTTAGAAAATCTAGCTCTTGCAAATCGCCGAGGAAAACCACGCGGTTTATCTTGGGGAGTTACGAAAGAAGAAAAAGAACAATATCGTGAACTTGTCAAATCATTGAATCTAGGTTTAGAAGATCGTTTAACGACAAAAATGGGCTTATTATCCGGTGGTCAAAGACAAGCAATCACATTATTAATGGCTACTTTGCAAAAACCTAAATTACTCTTATTAGACGAACATACTGCTGCTTTAGATCCTGCAACGTCAGCAAAAGTTTTGAAATTAACAAACGAAATTATTACAAAACAAAATCTAACAGCTATGATGGTTACTCATAATATGCGCGATGCCATTGACGTTGGTAATCGATTAATTATGATGTATAATGGACGAATAATTTATGATGTAAAAGGTGCAGAAAAGAAAAAACTAACAGTCGAAGATCTGCTTCATAAATTCGAAGAAGCTAGTGGTGAAGAATTTGCTAATGACCGAATGTTATTAGGATAGAACTGTTTTTACAGTTCTATTTTTTTATTACAAGTAATTTATCCTTTTCTAAAATACAATAAAAAACATCTTCAATATGATCAACATGCTGTTTTTTTAGCTCTTTTTTTAACCAATTGAGATCACGATTTAGTAACTTTAAATTATCTTCATCAACAATTCCATCACAAATCAAAGCATCAGGCAATTCAACACAACACTCATCTTTAGGAATTATAGATAATGAACCATTTGTTTCTAGTAAAGCAAATTCTACTTTAGAAATACTATCAATATCATTTACTCTTAAATGATGCGAAAGATCATCTACAGTATAACGCTGTTCTTTCATCTTTTCTTGATCCAATTTTCCTTTAAAAATAATATATGTTGGCCTTCCTTCAAAAATATCTCGAAGTTTTTTTGATTTCAATGTAACCATGGAAACTAAGCGATCAACTACGATCAATGTAACAGTTGCTATTACACCATGAAAAAAAGTAAAATCCTCATTACCAACTGTATCGGTCATAATTTCTGCAATAATTAAAAATACAACAAAATCAAAAACGTTTAATTGACTAAATTCTTTTTTTCCAAAAATTCTAAGTAAAACACTTAAATAAATATATATACAAAGACTTATCATAAATACTTCGAAGATACTCATATTTCACCAATCCTTAAATATAATATTATTAAGATAACAAGGAGGAAATATGAAATCATATTTAAAAATATATTTAAAATTTGCATTATTCATCCTAATTACCTTTATGATCACTAGTCTTATCTTAGCCGGTATTATTAGTTTTATTCATTTATCTAATTTTATTTATCACACAATCATCAATCTTGTTGCAGGAATTATTATGGTTATCTGGGGCTTTATGATCGTTAAAACATTTTCTAAAAATGCTATTTACCATAGTTTATTATGTGGCTTAATTTTTGCACTTATAGCCCTTATCATCAATATTGATGATATAAACATTGTTAATATCATCTCTAGACCATTTGTTTTAATTACTACTGTTATTATTTTATCTTTATATAAGAAAAAATTAAATGATTGAAAAACACTTACGATTTGATTAATTACTAATACTTAAATTCTCATTAAAAATCTTCAAAGTATCAAAATTACACTAATAGTAATAAAATTATATTTTTCTAATTTTTCATTTTTTAAAATATTAAATAAAAACATGTTTTTTTAAAGTAATTCTCCTTTTTAGATTGTAAAAGATAATGAGGAGGAAAAAATATGATTCATGAAAAAACTATTATCGATAATAACAATAATGTT
>NZ_CAMPPT010000019.1:0-6710 GCF_946902305.1 Clostridium sp. Marseille-Q5894
AATTTTATGTTTTCATTCGTTAGTGAATATGTTAAATCTGTAGGTAATTTAGAACGAATATGGGTTAATTTATCATTTTCGATTTTCCCATTCCATGTTGCTACAACGACAATTTTATTAGCTAGTTCTTTTAAAAATGCTAACATATCAATATTAGAATCTTTTGCATAAAGAATTCTCTTATTATCTAATAATAATACGTCTTTATCGTATGTTTTTAGAAAATCATTCATCACTTTGACTAAATCAGTAGAATTGTCTTTAAAAATATTATCTAAATTTAAAATAGGAGTGCCGCTTTCTTTACTATATTCGTGAATAAGTTTTGATTTGCCACTACCAGGGGTACCAATAATTAAGATTAATTTATTATTGGTGTTTTTTGCTGCTTCGATTTCTTTAAGTAGTTGATCCATGTTATTTACCTCCTTTTTATTAAAATGAATCGTATATTCATATTTTAACATTGTTGGTAATTATTTAATAGTAATATTATAAGATATTTCCTGGGGAATAATGTTTAATTGGGTAAAATTATTGTGAATTTTAAATTATTTTGATTAATGACTAATAAATTATAATATAAGTGTACTAGCTATTGTAATACAGTTAATGAGATGTTATAATAAAACTGTACTAGTTAGGATAATACAGATAGGAGTGGATATCATGAAAAAAATTATATTATTGATCATGGTTTTAGCGATGGTTGTGCCAATACCGGTTCAAGCCGTTAATAAAACAACAAGTATTGATGCTTATAGTCAGGGCGATGAAATTAAAGGTGATTGCTTAGCTAAAGAGGTTGATCTAGGCGATAACTTAAAGGGAACTTTAGCTGTTAATAATGAAGGATTAAAGTTTATTGATAATGATGATTTTGTGATTAATATCAATCAGCCGGTCAAACTTTTTGAGGTAATTGATGATATTGATAATGATGGTATAAAAGATATTGCAGTATATGTAAAGGCTAATAGTGGATATACTAATTTTAGAATAATAAGTTCTAAGAATTCTAAAATTCTTTATGAAAAATCATTAACTCACAAAACAATTGATACAAATAATAATTTAGTTACAGAAAATTCAATAATCAGAGAGATATTATACAGCCAAAATATTGTTTATTTGATCTACGATCATCATTTACTAGCAATCGATGTTAATAAAAAGAAAGTTATTTTTGATCATGAAGAATCTGATAATATTTGGCAGATGGCAATAGTTGAAGAACAAATTATTTTTACTACCCAGCAGGGACAATTGGTTAGTCTTGATAAGATAAATGGAAGTGAAAATTATCGGCAGTCATTAACTACACCAATTGAAGCGAAGAATAAATTATATAATAAAACTCAAGAAGTAAATTTAAATTTATGGGATCTTTTATATGTAGATGACAAATTGTATGTTAGTAGTGAAGAAGATAAAATTTACCAAATAAATAGTAATGATGGTAATGTTATCAAAGAGTTAGAATTGGGGATAGTGGATCAAGATGAACTTAGTAAACGATTAACAGAACAAACAACATATAATTATAATGATGGTGAATTAAGTGTTTTTTCAACGGGAGTTTTTTCTAAAGCGTTTAACGGTTATAAAATGAAAATGCTCAAAGATAATTTGATGCTTGTTGAAGCATATTTAGGTGATCATAACTATTATTCGCTTGAAGAGTTTGGGGATTTGAATAAGGGAATAGAACCAGCATTATTGTTGATCGATACAGAAAATTTAGAAATTAAAACTAAGATCAAGCTAGAACAGTATAATTTAGCTAGTTCCAATGCACTTTTAACAACTTATCAAGGTCAAGAGGTTTTAGTAATTCCAAGCAGTATTAATAAAGGAGTATTAAGAATTTCTATTTACTCAGCTGATAGTGGTAAGTTGATTGGACAAAATGATTTAAAAAATTTAGGTGTTGGTTTAGAAAATGTAAAAGTAAGAATCAATAAGTACGAAAATAATTATTTACTGCAGATCAATGATGGTGGTAGTTATATTTTATATGATGATTTAAAAACAATTGGATCATTAGGAAGTTCAAAAATCGTTAATAAAATTATTGATTTAAATGATGGAATATTGGTTTCTAATAATCAAAATGGCAAAATTGATGAGATATGTAAATTAGGATTAAATGGTAAAGATGATATTTTGATGCAGGTAAGAGTACCATCAAATTATTTAAATAATGGTTTTGAAGGAATCACTTATGATCAAGACAGTAATCAAGTATTAACATTAGTTAATGAAGTAAATAATCAAGGAGAAATTATTGCTAGTCATGTATTAATAATTAATGTAAATGATGGTAATATTATTGCTGATAAAAAAGTATTATTGGAAAAAGGAATCGATGAAAATAATAAATATTTTGAAAATTATTTAATTGGTAGTGAAATCAAGTATTTTAGTGATTTAAATAATGATGGCAAAAAGGAAATATTAGTAGATGATAAGATAATTGATGGAAATACTTTTGCTTATAGATCACAGTATGAACAGATGGTAGAGGATAATGGTACGATTATTGATGTAGGTGATTTGAATAATGATGGAATCAGTGATCTTGTAAGTGTTGGTGAAACAGAAATGCGTGTTTATTATTCAAGTAAGAATGGTTTTGAGATAAGTTATCAAAAAACTAATATTGTAAAAAAATACGATAAGAATTTGTTGAATAATCAACAGGTTAAAGTTATTGATGATCTAGATCATAATGGTGCTGATCTATTTGTGATAAATGCTCGTAATAGTAATGATTGTCAATATTATCAGGTAATCAATCCCAAAGATTTATCGGTTAGATTTAATCTAATGGAAGAAGGGGTGTATGACTGGGGTGAGTCATTTATGATAACCCAGATGGATTTTAATCAAGATGGTATCGATGATTTGATTTTTAATATGCCAGAGGGTAATCAAAGAATATTAAGTGGTAAAGATGGTAGTGTAATTAAAGAAATAGCTAGAGATGATTATGATGGTGGAAGTAGTTCACCAACTGCTTTAGAAGAAGTTATACCAATTAATTTTATTGATGATGGTAGTAAAGTTTATCAATTAGAAGATTTTAATAATGATGGAATTAAAGAATTTGGTTATAGCTGTTATGACTATAGTTATGATAATATTAAATTTAAAATTCTAGATGGAAAAAATTTAGAAGAGTTAAAAACATGTAGTTTGGATAACACTGATCTTTATGATTCTACGATTATTCCTGTTCGGGGACAAAATAAGATAATAATTAAAGATAGTAATCATAATCAAATTTATGATTATAAAGATGAAGTATTAGTTGCCGGTTGCCAAATCGACGTAAAGAGTGCAAGTTCTTTAGCAGATGGTCGGATTTTGATTGAGGGTAATGATAGACAGTTATATGCATTTAATGATCAATGTGATTTTAAATTAGTTGATTTTGAAGAAAAGTATCATAGTGGTAATATTACGATTAAATATCAAAGTGAAAAGTCAGGTATAATTAGTGTTTATGATCAAGGGGTATTGATTGCAACTAGCACTAAACCAGAAGTTGATCTAAAGTTATTGGAAGGAAAACATCGGTTAGTTTTTTCTTATGATGATGGTCAAGGTAAGATTACACATATAACGAAACAAATAGAGGTAAATAAATCTTCTTTTATTAAATATTTAATTATTTTATTTTCAGTAGTTATTATCTTAATAGGAGCATTACTTGTAGTATATCCAAAATATCGTTTAGAAAAGAAGGCAGGTGCTAAATATGCAAAAAATAATTAAAGTTGAGCATATGAATAAATATTTTAATTCATTTAAGGCTATTGATGATTTGTCTTTTGAATTAGATGGTGGAAAGATTTATGGAATAATTGGACCTAATGGTGCTGGTAAATCAACGACAATGTCATTATTGATGGGACTTATTTTTCCTAGCAGTGGTAGTGGTTCAATAAAGGGTCATCCGCTAGGTTCTAATGAGGCAAAAAAACTGATGGGATATTCACCAGAGTTCCCTAATTTTTATAGTGATATGAGCTGTTTAGAATATTTAGTATATATGGGACAATTATCAAACTTAGATTATGATACGGCACTTAACAGAGCTTTAGAGCTATTAGAGGAATTTGATTTAATGGATTATAAGTTGAAAAAAGTAGCAAAGTTTTCGACAGGAATGAAAAAAAAGGTAGGATTGATTCAGGCGATGATTCATGATCCAGAAGTTTTATTATTAGATGAACCAACAGCTAATCTTGATCCGACAAGCCGCAGCGAAATCATTCAAAGTTTAAAAAAATTAGTAGCTCAGCGTAAAATGACAGTATTGATAAGTTCTCATGTTTTAAGCGAGTTAGAGATGATAATTGATCATGTTGTCATGATCAATAAAGGACATGTTGTGTTAAATCAGCCTATTGATATTGTCCAGCAGGAATTTAATCAAGAAAAAATATTAGTATCGACAAAGAAAAACGAGCTATTAAAAAAATATTTAGACATTAATAATTATAATTATAGTTTGGAAAAAGGTGTTTTTAGAATAGCTACCAAGGATAAAAAAGCATGTAAACAAAGTATCATTAAATTTATTTATGAAAATGAAATAGAATTAAATTTATTTAAAGAAGAGATGATAACTTTGGAAAAATTATATCAACAGGTTATGGAGGATAAAGAAAATGAAAGTACTATTGTCTAAAACATTTATAAAAATGTTTAAAGTGCTTCCTGTTACTATTATTGGTTTAATTAGTGGTGGATTGGGTTTTTTATTCGCATATATTTATAATAATTTATCTAAAAGTGTTTTAACCTATGATCGTTTTTCTAGTAATATATTAACTGTTTATAGTTTGATAGCTTTTATGTTGATTATTGGAATAATGATTTGGGTGATTAGTGCTAATAGTTCTTCAGGGTTATTTGCAAATGAAATTCATGAAGGAACAATGCGATTATTATTATCTAAAGAAATTACAAGATTTCAGTTAGTGACAGGAAAAATTTTAGGAATGCTTTTGGGAAGTGTTGTATATCTTATTATGAGTTTTGCAGTATTTATATTGTTCTTTTGTTTATTTAGCGGGGTGGAAAAAGATATCTTATTATTGGTTATAAAGGGAACGAGTTTATTTATTGTTTATGGTGTTTTAGTAATCTTTATAATTGGTGGACTAGGAACGTTTTTATCAACGATATTTAAAAAGAAAGTACCGGCTATTTTAATTATGGTGGCATTAAGTGGTTTGATTTTTGGAATTATCCCAATTATTAGGGTGATTCTAATACAATTGGGTTACTATAATCAGTTTCATTTATATTTGATTGACCTAAATTATCATTTTGGACTAATCTTTAATAATTTTTTGAGATTGATGGAAGATTTAACATTGTCACAAAGTATAGATGGAATATTTACGGTATTTACTAATTTGTATATACCTAAAGCTATTGATATTGATGTGACACTTATTAATGGTAGTTATTATGATATTAATAATACATTAAATAGTTTAGTTATAATAATTAGTTATATTGGAGCAGCGATTATTTTATATGGTTTATCATTTAAAACGATGTTAAAAAAAGATATTTAAGTTAATTGAGTCGTGTCTAACATGACTCTTTTTCTTGTTGTTATAGTGAAATATTGTTTTAAATGAAAAAATAATTTTATTTTTTAAATAAAAAAGTATCATATTGTCGCCAATAATGGTATAGTATAAAAGGTAATTATTATGTATATGCTGCTTTGATTATAGATTAAGCATGGTTTTTAGGGGGATGACATATGAGTAAAATATGTAAAGTAAAAGATATATTAATTGGTGAGGGTATTCCAAAAATCTGTGTACCAGTTATAAGTGATAATCATCAATCTATTATTACAGATCTAATTAGATCAAAAGATCTTGAAATTGATTTAATTGAATTAAGAATTGATTATTTTAAAGAATTATCTAATCGCCAAAAATTAATAGAATTATTTAAAATGATTGGTTCGTTAGAAATGAAGCAGGCTCTTATTTTAACGTATCGAAGTGCTAAAGAAGGTGGTTTAGGTGAATTAAGTCATGAAGAATATATTGATCTTTATGCTTTAGCTTTGGAAAGTGGTGCTTTTGATATTTATGATGTTGAGTTATCAAGCGGAACTAATGCGATTATTACTTTAAATAATATGATTCATGAGGCAAATCGAAAGGTTATTATGTCTAGTCATGATTTTACTAGAACACCCAGCTTAGATACGATGTTGGAAAAAACTAAGCAGATGGATTCGTTAGAAGCTGATATAATCAAATTAGCGGTTATGCCAGAAGATTATAAAGATGTTTTATTACTTTTGGAAATGACATTACGTGCTAATGAAATTTATGATAAACCAATTGTTACAATGTCTATGTCTAAACTAGGGATAGCAACAAGATTTTTAGGTGAACAGTTTGGTTCAGCGATTACTTTTGGTAAAGATCGTGATTCTTCTGCATCAGGGCAGATCGATATTCGCTCTTTAAGTGCAGTGTTGAAAATCGTTCATGAAAATAATTAAAGTTTTTAAGCACCTTTAAGGTGCTTTTTGATTTTTAATATTCATACTTGTATGAATATATAGACTTAAGTCAGTTGAGCATACGAAGTATGCGAAATAAAAAACCACCTGCTATGCGGGTGGAGCGATAAAAAAGTTATACAAATATTCACCTTTC
>NZ_CAMPPT010000020.1:0-1302 GCF_946902305.1 Clostridium sp. Marseille-Q5894
GATATTCGTCTTCAGGATTTTTTGATTATACAGGGTTAAAAGTCGAACATATTATCATAAAATAAAAAGTTGTTTACTGCTTTGTAAATAACTTTTTATTTTGGCATTTTAAAATGATTATTTCATAAACTGTCAATACAGTTTTTCCGCTTGTTACGGTATGTGACATCTCCGCTATTTTTCTCGTAGGTGTTTTGCTGAAAAATATCGTCTTTTTTATTTTCTATATTAAGTATTTTTTAGAAATGTGTTGTCAATTTTACTGTATACTTTTTTACATGAATTATAACAAAAGTCAAAATAGACCACAAAAATTGTCATAAATGACTACTAAAATATTGTATTTATTATATAATAAATACAATAGAAGTGGAGGTTTAGATATGGAAAATTTAAAAAGCAATATTGACCATTACATGAAATTAAAAGGAATCAGGACGTATAGCCGTTTACTAGTTGTCATTGCGCACGAATTAGGGATTAAAGGACAAAAAGCATATGAATTTGTCAATAAAGAAAAATCCAATTTTTCAAAAATGCTAAAAGGAGAAAGACCACTTAAATATGAATTTATTATTCCCTTAGAAAAAATATTCGGTGTTTCATTAGCAAGATTATTAGAGGAAGATGCGTACAAATTACCTATAGAAAAAGATAATGTACCGTTCGATAAAGGATTGAGATATTATGCATATTTAGATGATCCAAAATTATATAAAAAAGAATTCGACTTATTACTTGCAAAGGATGGAAAATCTATTCTTACACATAGCGATGAATTTGGAAAAACCTTTCTTGATTATGTGGTTGAATATCGTTCAGTTAATGGGGTTAGATATCTTCACGATGAATATGGAATAAAATTGAGATGGTATCACAATCAATTTGAATTTAGGAAAGATAAGGGTGATATATGGATTAATTTTGAAAACTGGATTGAATTTGCTCGTCTTGTTGCAAGTATGAATGATGTAGAATTGTTCAACGATATTTATGATTCCTACAATATGTTTTTTACAAATGGTCACTATGCTACAGAAAATTGTATTTTTTGTCAAAGTGAATATTTGGAGATTATATTAGATAATGTTAACTTGTTTAATTCAATATTTGAAATAAAATCTTATGAGCTTAAGTTGGGTAGTATTGGTAAAAGAAAAAAACAAGTTGATTCTCAATGTCATTAAGTTAGGCATTAAAATACTGAAAAAGCTCTTTAATGTAATTTAAAGAGACTTTTTTATTTAGCTATTGACAAATAGTGAGAATCGTGTGGCTAGTAATGAATAGCAAAATATTCAT